>NZ_NMQR01000033.1 GCF_003545805.1 Photorhabdus sp. CRCIA-P01
TCACAGAACTCCACCCTTCAGAAGCCAGAAGGATAGCTTTTATTCTGTCTCGTACTTGACCATCGCGAGTGGTGTCGTGAAGACGCTCAAGTTTGATTTTTTGTTCTGATGTAATAAATATTTTCATAGCGAGGATAATGATCTCCATTTCGGATAAAATCAAGCATCTTCAATGATTACGGGTATATATTGATAAAACAATAAAAAAACCTTTTTTAAGATAAATAATATTTCTTTATAATCAACAGATTATTATTCAACACAAAATTATGTACAGACTCAAATTATATAAGTATCTATTTTCACTCACTCTTTATTTATCTATTTTTTTCAATTCAATTGCTATTATCCAGGAAATATAAAATCGAAGTTGGCATTTATTAAATTACTAAATCAGAATAATACCTATTTTTATAGATTAAGGAAACTATTCAAATTATTTTCATGACAATTAGGAAATAATAATAAAATGTCCAATGAATTATTTAAAGGAATACGGATATATTTACTTACGAAGTAACGATATTGCACTTATTATGTGAATCTACCACTCATTATAATTCCAAAAATAATAAGCTCTTAACTGTTATTTACCATAAGAAAAAGCAAAATTTGGCGCTTGTCTTAACTGATAACGTTACAGATTCAGAATTCTCTCTAGTAGCACCTTGCAACTAACCTTACTACAAAAAGCTCGAATAGCCACTTTAAAAAGCGCACCAACCGAAGTCAATGCGCCGAATAAGTCAACTTATTGAAGTTTATTCAGGATAGAACTCTTGAGAAAAGATCTGATTTATATTCCAGATACATTCATCCGGGAACATATCCAGTCCTGTTTCATCGACAGCGGAAGAAACTGCATCAGCCCAAACTTTCGCAAACCAGTTTTCATCAGCAATTGTGCTTTTCAAGCTAGGTGTCTCTTTTATATGCAATGCCAGTGCTTTTCTCTGTTCCCTGATAGTTCGTTGCCAACTTGAACCACGACGCTCAGGTTGATATTGCCATTTTAAAAGATGGGACAACAAAACTGCCATGCGACTTGCTAGTTCACGTTTTTCACTCTTGCCCACGTCCTCAATTTCCTCGGCAATATTAACTATATCGATCTCAGAGAATTTACCTGCACGCAATAATGCTGCTTGCTCATTCGCCCAAGCGACCACATCAGTTTCGTAACGGGTATGACTCATGGTTGCCTCCGTTAATATAAAGCTGCCTGTACGGCAGTGAACTTCCATCAGACTTTTCTAAAATCACATCTTGATTTCTAAGCTGCCTGTACGGCAGTGAACTAACAGTTAAGTGTATTGTTAGTCAGCGTTCTTTTCTAAGCTGCCTGTACGGCAGTGAACTTGTATTCGACAATTTTCTAAGCTGCCTATACGGCAGTGAACTTTGTTACATATTAACTTTAACCTGCTGACAGTTAAAGCATATATTAATAAAACAATGAAAAAACCCTTTTTTCAAGATAAATAATATTTTATTAAAAATCAATAAATTAAAATCAGTCCTTAAAAAAGGGTCAAAAATAAGGTGTGGAGAAAGCAGATTTTTAACGGTGATTTAATTCATCATTACTAACTTGCTTTACTTTATTTGGTGACAGTACAGCGTAATAATCAACTTTTTCCACTCCATTTTTCATCTGTCAATGCGGTTAATACGTGATCCTGCCAGACTCCATTGATCATCAGGTATTTCTTGGCATAGCCTTCACGCTCAAAACCCAATCGTTCCAACAACTTCCCACTACGATAATTATCCGGCATATAATTAGCCATAATCCGATGCATCCCCTGTTGGCGTTGCATATAACGGATAGCGGGCTGTAAAGCTTCATACATCAACCCTTTTCCCTGCCACTTTTCACCAAGCGAATATCCCAAATAACAGGCATGAAAAGCACCATGCAGAATATTACTGAAATTAGCAACACCAATAACTTCACTCTCATTTGGATCAAGCAGCAGAAAATGAAAAGCCGCACTCTGTCTTTGCATTTCTATGATTAAATTCAATCGGTTTATCCAACCGGAAGGCTGGCAATGACTTTTATCTCTGGTCGGCTCCCAAGGTTTAAGAAACTCGTGATTTTCTGAATAGTACTCAGCCAAACGATAAGCATCCCTCTCGTACACCAAACGCACCACCATTCGTTCCGTGATCAAACGAACTTTCGGTAAAGTGGAACGATAACCAAACATTATTTCTCCCTAACTATATTAATTTATCCGTTAAGAATTTAAGCTATTTATCTGTAAAAAACAGCTTCCAGTCATTACTTTACGACAAAAAAATATTATCCATAATTCACTATCCTAATGTTCAAATTAAGTACAGAATATAAAGGAACTATACCTAATAGATTTCGAGTTGCAGCGAGGCGGCAAGTGAACGAATCCCCAGGAGCATAGATAACTATGTGACTGGGGTGAGTGAAAGCAGCCAACAAAGCAGCAGCTTGAAAGATGAAGGGTATATATTGTCCTCTCTTCTTACTACTCCAATGGTGAGCAATGTCACTGGTTTCACAAGCACGTAGCCTGGGTAAGTACTTCCTGTTATTCGATAACTTGCTGGTCGTTCTGGGTTTCTTCGTCGTATTTCCTTTAATATCAATACATTTTGTTGAGCAACTGGGTTGGGCCGCGCTGGTTGTCGGTTTTGCGCTTGGTTTACGTCAGTTTGTACAACAGGGTTTAGGCATTTTCGGTGGCGCAATTGCAGACCGTTTTGGCGCGAAGCCGATGATCGTCACCGGCATGCTATTACGCGCCCTTGGCTTTGCTTTAATCGCCTTAGCCACCGAACCGTGGATATTGTGGCTTGCCTGCATATTATCCGCACTGGGGGGGACCTTATTTGATCCTCCCCGGACCGCACTGGTCATCAAACTAACCCGACCGCACGAGCGTGGCCGTTTCTTCTCGCTGCTGTTGATGCAGGACAGCGCCGGTGCGGTTATCGGCGCACTGATTGGTAGCTGGCTGCTGCAATATGATTTCCAACTTGTCTGCTGGACAGGTGCCGGTGTTTTCGTTCTGGCCGCCATCTGGAATGCCTTATTCCTCCCTGCCTATCGGATTTCTACTACTCGCACTCCCATCTGGGAAGGGATGGAGCGCGTTATTAAAGATCGTCGCTTCTTCACCTATGTATTGACGTTGACCGGCTACTTCATGCTATCTGTCCAGGTGATGTTGATGTTCCCGATTATCGTCAATGAAATCGCCGGAACACCCGCTGCGGTAAAATGGATGTACGCAATTGAAGCAACCCTATCGCTCACTTTACTGTATCCAATCGCCCGTTGGAGCGAAAAACGATTCCGGCTAGAACAGCGTCTAATGGCTGGGCTTTTCCTGATGAGCCTGAGTATGTTCCCAGTCGGTTTGATTGGTGAAATAAATACTTTGTTTGGCCTTATCTGCCTGTTCTACCTCGGTACCATCACCGCTGAACCTGCCCGTGAGACATTAAGTGCTTCATTAGCTGATCCACGTGCGCGTGGTAGTTATATGGGATTCAGCCGCCTTGGTCTGGCATTGGGTGGCGCCTTGGGTTATACCGGCGGTGGCTGGTTATATGATACCGGCCATACGCTGAATATTCCGCAATTGCCCTGGTTTCTGCTTGGGATTATTGGCTTGATAACGCTGTATGCCCTACACCGTCAATTTAACCAACGTAAAATTGAATCTGCCATGCTGAGTGGCAATTAATGAGGTAAAATCTGCCCTCCAAAATAAAGGAGTCGATATGAGAAAATTTTTCTTGGGGGCAGTATTGCTGCTAGCGGGGTTAATCAGTGGCTGCGATCAGTTCAAAGATATCAGTATCAGCGAAGAGTTAATTAATGGTTATCTAGCAAAACACGTCCATTACCAGAAACAGATCGAATTACATGGTATTGCCAATGCGGATATTGAATTGACAGAACTATCCAGCCAAATTGGTCGAACAGAACCAAACAAAATAGCGTTAACTGGCCGTGCAAATGTAAATATTACCTCCCTGCTTGGCCCGGCGAAAGCCGACATGAAACTCACCCTGAAAGCACAACCTGTTTTTGATCAGGAAAAAGGCGCTATTTTTCTGAAAGAGTTGGCAATCGTCGATTACCAAATCACACCGGAAAAAATGGAAAAACCGATTAACACATTAGTCCCTTATCTGAATAAATCACTCAGCGCTTTCTTTGATATTCATCCTGTTTATGTAATAAAGGCAGATCACAGTAAAACTGAAGCCGCAGCTAAAACATTAGCAAAAAAGTTAGCAGTGAAACCTGGCAAATTAGTTATTATGCTAACCGATAAATAATTTTCATCAAGATATAGCAAAAAGGCAAATAATTCGAAATTATTTGCCTTTTTATCATTTAAAAATTAAGAATCCAGTTCTTCTCTTAACGCCTGTAACGCTTCACGGGTAATCATTGCTAATGTCCGGTAGAAACCGGTTATTGCATGGGCTTCCACTTTCCCCAAAAATTGCCCACACCACGGCAGCAAATATTCATCAAACAGCACAATTTGCCCCTGAACCTCATCTTCTGCTGCCTGATCTTCCAGCCATGAAGCACCTAATAGCAGAGAACCAAACTGATCGACTGGCCCATCTGACAATGGCATTCCTCGTTCAGTCAGAAATTGACGAATATCGTTTTCACTCTCCCCGGTATAGTCAGAACGGCGGCCTGGGACACTAGCATTATCTCCATAAAACAGTGTCATATAATCAGCTTGCATTGCGGATAGGTCGCAGTTTTGTTGCAAACGATCCAACAACACATCTTGCTCCAATGGCCATGATTGCTTCAATTTACCTTCTACAATCATCGTCAGAAGTGGTTTCAGAATCGGGTCTTGCGGTTGACGATTAAATAAAGTCCCTAAAATACGGCAGACTATTGAAAATTCATTCATCTCAGTTTCCAAATAAATAGCAATTTTGCCATTATTGTCTCCAATAGCAGCCCCTACTGTAAAGAGATGTTATTAATATCCTAGTTTTATATCCACAACGCTGGTTGGTAATTCCCCTTTTTCAATTCGTCGAATATTTTCACTAATCGTATCCATAGCAATATCAGGAATAGTAATAGCCGCAATATGTGGCGTCACCGTTATACGGGGGTGAGTCCAAAACGGGTGCATCTCTGGTAATGGTTCCTCAACAAACACATCCAATGAAGCCCCGGCGATATAACCTTTATCAATCGCCACCAACAGATCATGTTCTACTAAATGGGCACCTCGCGCGATATTAATCAGATATGACTTTGGTTTTAGCTGGCTAAACAGCGATAAATTCAGAATACCACGGGTTTTTGGTGTATCAGGCAGCAAATTGATCAAAACTTTACTCGCGGAAAGAAAATCGCCCAATTGATCTTCACCGTGAAAACTAACTACATTATTAACCTGTTTTGGCGTACGGCTCCAACAACGCACAATAAAGCCCGATTCAACTAACGTCTGTGCAACACTGCGCCCCAGAACACCGGCGCCCAACACGCCCACAACAAAATCTTTGCGATCATGAGGTTCGAGTTGTTTCCACATCCTCAGCCCTTGTTGCAGCTTATACTGATCCATGCGCCGCAAATAATGTAAAACCGTTGCTACTACATACTCCTGCATTTGCAGCCCCATACCAGCATCTTCAAGCCGCATTAACGGCACACCTGTGGGTAACATCCCTGGTTTTTGCTGTTCCTGCTTTAAAATCGCCTCTACTCCTGCTCCTAAAATAAAAATCCCCTTCAATCCAGAACGATGCGCCAACATCTCATAGGGGGGAGCCCAAACCATTGCATAATCCGCATGCCTATTATCGCCGCGTTTCCATTGGCGGATATTGATATTAGGCAATCGTTGCCGCATACCTTGAATCCACTGAGCAGCATCAAAAAAGGGGTGGTAAAAGATAATCTCCATGACTATTTATCCTCATCTTATTTTTTCATACAGGGTTATCTGATTGACAGTAGGTTGCAAGACCCTTTGTTGATCATCATTACGAAAATTTTGAGAATGTTAAGTAGTTAACGAATTCATTTTTTTCTTATCAAAGGACTTGTACATTTTCTATTTCAGCAGCATCAGGTGGATATCAATTCACCGAATTGACTCTTATTTGGCTAACCAATCAAAAAACCAAAGAAAAATATCAGAAGAGTGTTGACGCTTATAACGCTTTTCCCTATAGTAGCGCCCCGTTGCAGCGATGATATTAAACAAAGTTGCTGGAATGAAAAAAAGACGGTGAGGTGTCCGAGAGGCTGAAGGAGCACGCCTGGAAAGTGTGTATACGTGAAAACGTATCGAGGGTTCGAATCCCTCCCTCACCGCCAGAATTGAAAAGAAGCTCAGGTTAAATACCTGGGCTTTTTACTTGTATATATCCCCGATGCAGGGAGGGTCGAGAACCCTCGAACAGGGTTCGACAAAACGGCCTGCCGTTTTGGACCGCCAAAGGCGGCCCGCAGGGTGAGCGCAGCGAATCAATCCCTCCCTCACCGCCAGATTCGAAAGAAAGCTCAGGTTTACCACCTGGGCTTTTTTACTTGTATATACCCCCGATGCAGGGAGGGTCGAGAACCCTCGAACAGGGTTCGACAAAACGGCCTGCCGTTTTGGACCGCCAAAGGCGGCCCGCAGGGTGAGCGCAGCGAATCCCTCCCTCTCCGTCACACCTTAGTTCAAATAATGTTGCGTAACAAGGAACACTTTGCTATAAGATTTCTTGTAGCGCAACACGGAGCGATAAGGAATGATAAAGAGTTTCAAGCATAAAGGACTGCGCCAATTTTTTGAAAAAGGTGTTTCTGTTGGAATTAACCCTCAACATGCAAACAAACTCCGCCAACGACTCGCTGTTATTAACGAAGCTGAGGATATAGGGGAAATCAATCTTCCCGGATACAATCTACATCCTTTAACGGGAAACAGACAAGGACAGTGGGCAATTACCATTTCAGGAAATTGGCGTGTAACATTCGAATTTATCGATGGTGATGCGTACATCGTTAACTACGAGGATTATCACTAATGAAAATGTTTAACCCGCCTCACCCAGGCGAAATTATTGCTGACTCTTTGGAAGAACTAGGTTTAGGAATTCGTGATCTAGCACGAGCATTGAATGTTGCTCCATCTACAGCTCAACGTCTAGTGTCGTGTAAAGCAGCAGTCACACCAGAGATGGCAATAAAACTATCAAAAGTACTTGGTAGCTCTCCACGGTTGTGGCTAAAACTGCAAGAAACTTATAGCCTTGATAAAGCAGAAAAGACAGTTGATATTTCCAAACTGACTCCGTTATTTAAACCTGTCCATTTATCTCATACCTAAAAATCAACAACCTGAGTTCAGGTTTACTGAACTGCACCCCAAATGTTAGACACCAAGTCATACATAGGGGTGCAATTTTTTGGATGTTCATTAGAACTCAAATTAGCCTCTATTCACTATCATAGGGCTGGATGGATTAACCTCTAACTTATGGAGAGAATAAATCATGTCTCAGGCGACGATTAAAAAGTGGGGAAATAGCCCATTAGTAAGGCTGCCCATAGCTGTTATGAAAATGGCGCCTTTAAGTGCTGATGATACCGTCAATATTTCTGTAGAAGATGGAAAAATAGTTATTATTCCTGTCAAAGCAAAAGAATATAACCTTGACGCGTTATTAGCTGGCGTAAAAGATGAAAATATTCATGCGCATAATAATCTTAGATCTATGAAAAAGAAAAACTATCCTCTCACTCTCTTTTAATACCAATAAGCCAATTTGAATCAAGAATTATGCAACTCATTGGCTTAGCTCGCAACTCAATAATTTATTTATCATTAGCTATTCATTTTGAAGAGCGCAGGAGCCCAAAAAATGGTATCTACATGCCAATAGAAGTACCATTAAAGCAAAGTTTGTGATTGTTCCAAGAGCATTTATAATGCCAAGGTGAAACTGATTATAAATGGGGCATTAATGCCCCTAACCTGCTTCCTGTAAATTAGCATACCACAAAGTTATGTCTGCTCTTCGCCCAAAGCCAACTATCTGATTTGATCGTGTACTGCCAGAGCATATTGTCAGGTTAAGTCCAAGCTAATACATTTTATATTTATAAGAAAATTATCTTTACGCCAATATTTATCAAAATATTTTTCAAAACTCATACTTTCAACATATTTTATTAATTCTTGGTAGATATAAAAAACCACCCGAAGGTGGCTATTGTCGTCTCAAACATCTTCATCCAGTTTTTCACGATCTAATTCCAGTAATTCTTGGAATTCCTTTAATCCCTTTAATTCCTGGACGTTTTTTTCGAAATCTGGGAGCGTATAAACATCTGGACTCGTATAAATAAGTTGACTGGTTTCTATGCCTTCTTTACCACATATTACATGTATATCAACTAATACCGTATTATTATCATAACCTATAGACATAGTTCCATTGTATTTTAGCGCGTTACCAAATGCTTCTTGTGATGGATACGATGATTCATCTCCGTACTTTTTCGTTAACGATTTGCTTACTGGCTTCACGAGGCGGCCAATACTAATCTCTAATCTTTTAAATTCTCCATTTAAAAAAAATGCCATTGCTTCACGCTTTTTGTTAGCAAACGAAAAGTCAGAACATGAATAAAGTGATACTTCTTCTATTTGAGAATCTCCCTCAAATTTTTCAAAATCACATAATCTCTTCGAAAGAAACTCTTCTTCTGTCATGCCAAACTTTGCATCTTTATACCCATCAACTGCCATTGCACCAAAGCTAATCATTCCCAATGCAAGCATAACTGCCAATTTTTTCATATTATCTCCTTTTGCTTTGAGCCAATGAGAACAGTGTTAAACCAACCCCACAAACTTCTATCAAGCACCCAAATGTGGATGTTTTGGAGAATTTTGTAAAGTGTAGATGTCATTCAGATTTATATAACACAAGCATTCCACTTACAATTGGGCAAAGGACATTAACTACCAAATGCTTCGGTTAAACTTAAAGCACACCCTTTCTGTGCCCTCGTATTGACGCGACGTAAAATCTCAACGAGTACACCAGGATACTTACCATATTCTCTGCTAATTATCCCGACATCATCGGTAACAATAAATGCTGGATAACTGGTTGCTGACGCATCCATATAACTCATCAACCCCGGCGTTCCATCAGGTACAGGTTTCAACGTTTCAGGATCAAGTGCTCGCGCATACACCCACGGCGGAACATGTTTACGCTGCATTTCATCTTCAAAGAAACACGTGTTGAGTTCAACTTGATTAAATATATCTCGGATCTGACCAATATCACTGAGGTTGAAAGTGTCAAATAAAAGATGATTGAAGTCATCACGTTTCAGGGATTCTTTTTCGTGATTTTTCCAGCCGCCACCCGTTATGATATAAAGGCTTTTATCCCCATAAAATGAGATATTTTTATCTTTCATATAATGGCAGAGCAAATAAATAAAGTATGGCGAACCGATAAGACAAATATCTTTCCCTTGATTTTTTATTCGTTCAAGGCTATTCAATGTCTTAACAAAATCTATTCGTTCTTCTGTTACGGTAAATGTCGTGGGATATAACAATTCCACCAAGCTCATAACATATTTAAACCAAATGTTATGAGCATTAAATCTATCTGGTCCCAAGTTGACCAACTCCATTTGATGATCAAACCAGCTACCAACATATTTCATACCATAACTCACAGAGCCTAAGAGTCTCTCAATACTTAGTCTGTCACGCGCCACCTCACTTTTTAAACCATTCGTACCGCTACTGGTAAACCAACTTTCAATCTCGTTCTCCTGAGAAGTTAATAAGCGAGTAAACTTAAAAACTGATGTTGGGAATACAGGTATGTCATCAATTTCCGTAATATTGTCATCTACTTTGTGTGCCTGACAATAGTGACGGTATTCTTGACAATGTTTATAGTGATTACGAAATGCATCAAGCACAAGTTTCTTTCTGATTTTTTCCTGTTCATCGTAAGACCAAGCTAATGGATCGCTCGAAAAAATCAAATCATCAATTTCTGAACTTGCTGTGATTTCTTGTTTATCAACACATGAAGTCATACCTGTTTTACCCCTCAAAATAATATTAGAGAGTATGGCAGCACTGCCGTCATACTCTTTTATACCCTTCATCTTTCAAGCTGCTGCTTTGTTGGCTGCTTTCACTCACCCCAGTCACATCGTTATCTATGCTCCTGGGGATTCGTTCACTTGCCGCCGCGCTGCAACTCGAAATCTATTAGGTATATTCCATGTGGTACTTCTTAATATTATCATTAACAATATTAATTACATTTTTTTGGTGCATCAAGTCATTCATTGGTTCAAAGGATAGCAATACACTTTTTGCATCGCATTTTTCAATTGCCCGCTTAGCCGCAGTTATACATTCCGTATAATCTCCGACAGCATTTTCTGAAATTATCTGTTCAAGTTTATTTTCAAAATTTTCATTAGGGTGCATTTCAAGAACATAATCACTTATAAATGCACGCGTCTCTTGTTTGGCTTTCTTACTATCTTCGTTATAGTTAACTAATATCATTAACTGATGGTCTATCGCTGACAGATCAACGCCATATTTATCAGCAATGGCTTTATACCTTTCAGCATATTCATGTCTAACATCATTGGAGTCATCCCACTTAAAGATGAGAGGAATGCCTTTTTTAGCAGCCCATTCTACAATACGATGGCTTGTTGCCGTGACATATTTCCGAGGCCCACCTGGCGTATAAGCATGAGGGTTTACAGATATTTTGGGAAAACTATAAAAGTCGCTATCTGGATTACAATAGCCCGTTGTTAAAGCATCGTTAATGATTCCATAACACTCTTCAAATAGTTGCTGTTGATATTCAACAGGGCGATTAAAAAAATGCATTTCATCTTTTTTTTCGCAATCACTAAGCCCTAAAATAAATCTCCCTTCGCTTAACTGATCCAATAAGCAAGCTTCCTCCGCTATTCGGACAGGATGATGTGTTGTAATGATGTGATTCAATGAACCAACTTTAATTTTCTCCGTTAAACCGAGCAAAAAACTAGAAACAGTCAGGGGAGCACCGACAACACCATTACCTGAAAAATGATTTTCATATACCAAAATCTGTTCAAAATTCAATTTATCGACATACTCCGTTATTTCCCGCATGCGAACTATACTTTGTTCTTGAACAGTTTTTGAATTGATGAAGTTAAGGAAGAACAATCCAAATTTCATTTCTTTTTCCTTAGCTAATATAATAGCGAACGTTGTTTTTCTTTAAGAAATGGCATGACATCAGACTGGAAAAGCTTCATGGAAGCAATAATTTCATCTACTGTTCCATTAGCTTCAAATCCACAACAAATATTTGATATTCCTGTGGCGTCAATGTCTTTTTGAATTATGTTAATGCATTCCCGCGGGGTGCCGACGGGATTGATTTCGTAACTGTAATCAATACGGCGATTAGTATTTTTATGTCCTTTCAATACAAAGTCACGCCACTGCCCTTTATTGAAATCATAACCTCTTGTTTGGTCTGAATCATCGAAAATGGTCGTGGCATTCACATAAGAATCATACCAATGCCCTAGAAAATTCCGGCAAATTTCTTTCGCTTTATTTGAGTCATGATCTACAGATGTTATATATGATAAGCAATGGTCGATATTATGAATATCGTGACCATATTCTTGAGCCACCTCGTTATAGAGCTCAAGTTGTGCTTTCTTTTCGTTAGTATTGATAATCCAACTTAATATCATCGGTAAACCAAATTGAGCGGCCCACTCAGTGGTCGAGGCTGATTCAGCCACCACATAAACAGGTGCTCCACCTTTACTGTATGCTGTCGGGTTTACTTTTACCTTATGGAACTTGATATGTTCATTGTCAGCTTCCACATATCCCTCTGTCATTCCATTTTTTATCAACCCGTACCAACACTCCGTCAAAGCGCGACTGTTATTCATATCTGTGCCAAATACGCGAAAATCTTTGTTGTAAAGCCCCCGACAAATACCAAACCTAAATCGTCCTTTTGACATTTGATCCAATAAATTCACATCTTCAAGTTGGCGCACTGGATGAGCGGTGGGAAGAACAATAGCAGCAGTCCCTACATTCAATTTTTTGGTTGCACCAAGTAAATACGCAGCAGCGACATAAGGATTACCAAGCAAACCAAACTCCGTGAAATGATGCTCTAGTAACCATACAGTATCAAAACCACACTCCTCAGAGATACGACCTAATTTAACCAAACGTTTTATGACCTCGGTTTGGGAAAATTGAGGAGGTTGGTATGTAAGCAAAAAGTTTCCAAATTTCATAGAGAGTCCTTATGTTTCTATCTAAGTGATAGAGTTAAGACAACAAAATTGTTTGATTCTCAATCTCAATTTTCATTCGGCGTTCATTGACTGTCGCAATGGTTAGATGTTCAAATGATGGCTCAGTGATATTGATATCAATATCCAGACTACCATCATCCATCGCGATAGCGGCTTTCGTAACCGATTGATAAAAATTCCGTAGGACCACTAAGTTCTCACCCAAATCATGCGAGCTTCCTAGCAAAGAATATATCTTGCATCGATTACTACGAATACTTGATAACAATGTGATGACTTCATCTTGCTTTACCCAATTGTCGTTATTGGCGGTAAAAGCAATAAATGGAATATCAAGATGCGTCATGCTATTGATTGTAGAGGTTAAATCTTCCCAACCAAAATCAAGGCAATCTCTCGCAAAGACTTCAGCGCCCAATTCATGGCCTTCAAAATCTAAATTACTTGGCAATTCATCAATCGGTAAACTGAGATAATCAAATCCTAAAGCTCTTTCTAAGGTATATCTTAAATTAACAACACCGACCGCAGTGATTAAAAACGAAACATTAATTTCAGATAGACTTGCATAAACTATCCGTGCAGATAAGCTTGAAGCCAAAATACCACGGTTATTTATTTTTCGTGTATTTAACCAATCAACCACTGCTAATAAACTCTGTTTTCCTATAGACATTGTAAATTCATCAATTGTCCCTGAACTCAATCCAACATGGTGAAGAGAATCATAACGGATCACATGAAATCCATTCCGCGACAAATATTCCGCCAGACCAGCAAAATGATCCATCCTTCGGGCAAAGCCCGATGCAATAATGATAGTATTCTTTCTCTTTGGGCTGTTTTCTTCTGGCAGCGTTTCCCAAACATGAATTTTTTTATTTTCTTCAACACAAAGAACATGGTCGATGGTTTTATATCTGGATGCATTTTCCATACTTTTTACCTATTACGGGACAAATACAAGGAACTTATCTTCTTCCAGGAATCGAGTTTGTTCTATTTCAACCGCAACATCCTTAGCAGTATAGTTAGATGGCCTTTCATGAGCAATATATGTCACTAATCGTTGTAACGGTCTCATGCCGTCATGAGATCCACCAACGCGAAATATGTTATTCATTCCTGCTTCCACAATCCTTTCCGCACCTCTTAATGCTAATAAGTCTCGATATTTAAATGCTGACTCCCAAGGAAAAATAGATATGGTTTGCGTCTTATTTTTCTGAACATAAGGCAATATTTGCTCAATATTATCGACGTGATGAAGGTACACACATCGGCCAAGTGGTTGATTAAGTTCCACACCTGCATTTGACTCAATAATCATCCAGCTCTGATGAATATCAGCCTCTACTTTTAATCCAGCAAACAAGCTTTCTTTTTGGACCAAAGAATAGGCCGCCTTTTCATCAAAATCTTTTTTGGTGTTTGGTAATATATGCGCATATAGATTAAGTTTTTCTATCAACACTAGCTTAAATTCTTCATAATGGCTTCCCATGTAGTATATGTTTTGGGTGGAAAAACAAGCTCGCTGATCGTAAAAACAAATATCATGAGCCGCACCTGTAGCTGCTGACAGCAAATCAACTGGGTTATCAATAATGCAAAAACTCTTCTTAGGACCAAATTTAATCACGTCAACATAAGGTGGTGCATGTTCCACAGCCCAATTAATCGCATCTTCCCTTCCCCAAGCGACAATAACATCCGCATGTTGCATAATTTCTTTTGCGAGTGACGTATCCCCTTGATGTTGCCAATATACGACAGACAAAGAGCGCGTTATCGGATGATTAGGGTCCACATCGATAAAACTTAACGCTAATGCATTAGCTGTAAAAGGATCGGTTGATGATGTTCTTATAATGCACTGATTCTTGGTTAAAATTGCGCGTAGTATAGACATGATCCCAGATAATGGAACATTACCTGCCAACAGATGTACAGACTTACCTTTTGGGAAAGCCCTAATGTAACTTTCATCCTGAGGTAGCCATTCATCCATGATATGGCGAGAACCAAGTTCATTTTCCACAACATCATAAAGGCCACCTTTAGAACATAAAATCATAGATATCCAATTGGCCTCTAACTTGGCCATTTCTTCTGAATATCCCATATATTTTTTTAAGTCACGAATGTATGTCCTGCGTCTTGAATATTCTTCATTTTTCCATCTTTGCCCTACCGTATAGAGAAAATTGATAATGTTATGCAACCGTAATTTATTATTATCATTATAATCAATAATGTTTTTTACATGAGAGTCATTCAATATTGGTAGGTAAACACTATTATCACCAAAATTAATGGATTGCACTAAATCATCACTTTCGGGAAAGATTTCAACCTGGCCGTTAATAATGAATGAAATTTTTTTAGTCATATTTCCCCTCCATTTAATAAGGTAATTTCAACTTAAATTGTTGTTTAACCATCTTGCAAACTGGTCGTACCAACTCTTACTTCTTGTATTTTTATATTAAGATAATGTAAGTAACAAAATATCCATAAAATTCAGATTCTGACTACCGGATTCCTGAGCTGTAAATTTCGTTAGAATTATGATAATAATATGAATTTTCTGCTCAAGGCTGTTAATGTGAATGAGTGGATCGTCAATATAATTTCTGCTCTGGTTTTAATACCTGTTAAAATAGCAAAGTAAAATTTTCATATCAACAAGATTTGTTAATGAAAAGTTTAAATTAAAAGAATCACGATCTTATTATACGTGATAATACTTATGTAAATTATTAATTTGTTTATATTATTCAAGATACCTGAGCGCTATTTCATAAATACCGACAAAATACATGAATGGCAATGCCGCTTTTCACCGCTGGATTTCCAGAAGAAAGAGCTCAAGCTCAAAATACCTAGACTTTTTACTTGTATACACCTCCGATGCAGAGAGGGGTCAAATTTCGTGTCGTAAGCAAGGCCCGTCGGTTCAAAATCGGTGTCTGTTGTCTGGATAAGAAATTCGCCAGGATAAATTTGATAGGTTTTCTGCAAGGTGCCGTAGACCACAATCACCGCGTGATCAGTAGGGATACAGCGACTATTAGCGCCGGTCGAGGTTTCTGTCCCGGCGTTCCGGCGCTGATTCCGGTAGGCGTGTCCTTATTGTGTTCCTATGTCATCAAATATCATCTCCAGATATTCTCCTCTGACGACAAAGAAACACATTTGATCCAAAAATCAATTAACTGACTTTTTTATCAAGATGCCATCAGCATTATTCTTTCCATACGACAAATCCCTCAATATAAAGCTTGTCCAGTGAAGTTTTCAAAAACGTCTCTATCGCAATCTCAGGTGACATAATAAGCGGCTATCCCCTAACGTTAAATGAAGTATTTACCAGACAACCATAACCGGTTATCTGTTGTACCTCTTTTAGCAATCGCCAAAAAGTGGCGTTAATAGTACGTTCAACACGCTGAATACGCGCCGTTCCATCAGCATGGATAATACCTGACACCGGCTTCATCATTTCTGGTTTTACTTTGGCGGTGCAAAGCATATATCGAGTCGGCATTAAATTACGTGTCTCAAAAATAGTGTCGCAATCCTCATCCAAAATTGCTGGGGCAAATGGACGGAAAGCCTCTCGGAATTTCACTGTACTATTAATTCTATCCTTTATTCTTTCACCTGCTGGCAGAGCTAAAATCGAACGGTTACCAAGTGCCCTTGGGCCAAATTCCATTCGATCATGGAACCAAGCAATGATTTTATCTTCTGCGATATCTTTAGCCGCAGAAATAAAATAATTATCATTCAATCCCAAATAACGCCATTTCATTCCCGCATTACCGCCATGTCGGAATAATACATTACGGACTTCATCGGTGGAGAAACGAGGACCGAGGTAAGGATTAAAGTAAGGATCCGTGCCATTGTGGTATCCACCAGCCACAAAAAGCGCAGCGCCCAAAGCCGAACCATCATCCCCCGATGCCGGTTGAATAAAGACGTTTTCCACACCATCAAGCTGACAAAGGACTTGGTTTGCTTTGCAGTTTAAGAACGATCCTCCAGCAAGGCAAAGTGATGTTTCACCCGTTTTTCGCAACCAATAGGTCACTAACTGTTTCAGCAGCAGTGTAAATTTTTCCTGTAATCCGGCAGCAAAATCCTGATGAACATCTAGCAAAGTGTCATCCTCTCTTCTTGGCGTAAAACCAAACATATCGCTAAGTTGTACCATTGCACTGGGAAAACCATATTCCGCATTGTCAAATGCTTGCGGTAACCAGTTTATCTGTATCGTTCCGCTCTCTGCATCGAATTGCGCTAATTCATTAAAAATATCGCGGTATCGTTCAGGATTACCATACGCGGCAAGTCCCATGACTTTATATTCATCACGGTTAAATACAAAGCCAAGGAACCGGGTACAGATAGCATAAAATATTCCTAATGAAGAACTAATTGGCTGACTGTACAATTTCTGGAATTGCTGGTCTTTAGCAAGATAAACACTTAAGGATTCTGTCTCACCCATACCGTCTGAAATAATACACAATGCAGACGGGAAGCCACTGGGATAAAAAGCAGATGCCGCATGAGCCAAATGATGATCTACCCCTTGAAAACGTGATTCAATATTTTGCCATCCCTCAGCAGCTAATGCATTAATCACGGTTTTTCCACTAAAAACCTCCTCGAATAATTCTTCATTCGACATGAAAAATCGGCGATAATTATCATAATTAAAACCGTGGGCAATAACCTGTATATCATCTTGCGTAAGACCTGCTTCCGCTAAACAATAGTTAATAGCATTGGCAGGAAACCGCCCTGTTCCTTTCTCTCCCGTAAAGCGCTCTTCCGCCGCCGCCGCAACAATTTTTCCATCAATAATCAAACAGGCCGCACTATCGACTCCCTGGCAAATACGTTCGTCTAATTTACTCACCTCTGGATTATTCTCTCGCAGAAAACGTTGAGCATTAGGAAGGCCACTGATACCTAATATAACCATTTTCTTCACCTCCAAATTGTTATTTTTCTTTCATGAAAATTAAACTATACGCTTTATACTGATAGCCCATTTTGTATTAAGTGGAACCAAGTCATCTCGCCAAACAAAGTAATATCATTATTACCACCGAAACCAACTGCATTATTTTTATACCCGTTATCTTTCAAGTTACCTCTTTGTTGGCTGCAACTCGAAATCTATTTGGTATAGCTATTATTAACCACTTAATCCCCCATCAATGCAAAGAGATGTTCCTGTGATATAGGTTGATGTACTCAACGTCCCCACACAAAAACTGGCAATTTCATCAACCTCCGCCATTCGTTTTAATGCGGTGCTTCTAGCGAATTCCATCTTCTTTCCTGGAGAAATATGACGCAACATACCACCATCAACATATCCCGGCATTACCGTGTAGGCCCTGACATTAAAACGGCCGTAGTCATTAGAGATGTTTTTTACCAATGCATTCATGGCTGCTTTCGAACAAGAATAAGCAGTGGCGCCTGTCTCTCCACGTAAACTTGCTGTAGAAGAAATAAATTGCATCACGCCATTACGATTCTTCATAAAATGTGGCAACAAATATTTTGCTACTCTTGCCGCACCAAATAAGTTGACATTGAAAACATCATGCCAACCCTCAATATCCTGAGCATGCAATAAACCATCCAATGACATTGCTGGCGTATAGATAACCGCGTCAATACATTTCATCTTTTCAATCGCAATGTCAATGGCTTCTCTAACACTGTCATCCGACATAACATCTAAATAAATTTCCTCATTACGCGGTTTACGTGAAGTACCTAATACTTCATAACCACTTGCAACCGCATGCCGGCAAATTGCATTCCCAATTTCACTTGATGAACCAATAATAAGCATATTACTGTCATATTTATGCATTTAAATATTCCTACCTTATCTATACCCGTTATCTTTCAAGTTGCCTCTTTGTTGGCTGTACTCACTCACCCCGGTCACATAGTTATCTATGCTCCCAGGGATTCGCTCCCTTGCCGTCGCGATGCATTTTGAAATCTATAGGGTATAAAAGTTATTTTCCAACAGTAATCCCCACTTTAAATAAAGCATTCAGAATAAATATCATCTAAACAAGAAAACATTTTTAACTTATATATTATTAATTTATATATTATCAACGGATATACCCTTCATCTTTCAAGCTGCTGCTTTGTTGGCTGCTTTCACTCACCCCAGTCACATAGTTATCTATGCTCCTGGGGATTCATTCACTTGCCGCCTCGCTGCAACTCGAAATCTATTAGGTATATATTTTTAACTTACCTATTTTCAACTCATTTGTTCCATCTAGTTCTATGAGTCATCCTAAATGATAGGGTGAGTTATTATATATGTCAAATTATTAATCTAATATTTAAGCGATATCAAAGCATTGATTAAATTACATCCAAAAATTAAATAAAAAACATCATGCGGAAAAAAATTCAATACAGCTAATTTAATCCAGTCATAATCAATACATGTGGTGAATGCATAATTAATCATTTAACTTTCTAACAATAACAATTGAAAATTGTAATCAACTCTGTTAATTCATTATAAAAATAAAATATTATAATTCTATAATCAATAGAACAAATATATATCTACAAGTTTGAAAATATTAATTAGATTGTTTGCGGAGTTAATTTAATAATATTCACCAATAAGAATAGATACTTAATAGAATCGATTTCAGTATATTTTCCAATGATAAGAACGCTATTCTCCCTTTTACTTTTCACTTTCCTGCCGTTAAGCTATTAACATTAAGTTTGATCTATGGCGCTATCGTTTTGAACTAAAAGCACTATTCTTGTAATTAGGTCTTGTAGTTTAGTCTTGCAATTTGGCTATAACGACCTTATTACTTTTTCCCTCTATATTTTTGGTTTATGCACAGATGAAAACTCGTAGAATGAACGGCATACGGCCGTTTAGTGCTGTAATTGAGGCTTGTTGGAAAGAACCCTACTCTTTTGCTCGTTTAACTAAAGATATTATCGCGGGTATTACTATCGGTATTATCGCCATTCCGCTCGCTATGGCGCTAGCAATCGGGAGTGGTGTCGCGCCACAATATGGGCTTTATACCGCCGCTATCGCCGGGATGGTTATCGCGATAACCGGCGGCTCACGCTATAGTGTTTCCGGCCCTACCGCCGCTTTCGTTGTCATTCTTTATCCGGTCTCTCAACAATTTGGTCTGAGTGGTTTGCTCATTGCAACATTAATGTCAGGCATTATTTTGCTGGTGATGGGATTAGCCCGTATTGGTAAATTGATCGAATATATTCCTCTACCCGTAACACTCGGTTTTACTTCTGGAATCGCGATAACTATCGCAACTATGCAAATAAAAGATTTTTTTGGTCTGCAATTGGAACATATGCCAGAGAATTATATCAATAAGGTTGCTGCTCTGTTTCAAGCACTGCCAACACTGTGTTTGAGTGATACGCTGATTGGCTTGACGACACTTGCCGTTCTAATTTACTGGCCTAAGCTCGGGCTGAAATTACCAGGGCATCTTCCCGCTTTAATTGCAGGAACGGCTGTGATGGGGATCATGAACTTATTCGATCAACATGTTGCTACCATTGGTTCTGAATTTAGTTATATATTGAATGACGGTACACAAGGGCAAGGTATCCCACCCATCCTACCGCAATTTGTTTTACCGTGGCATTTACCTGATATGGATGCTCATCAGGTTGATATAAGTTGGTCAACGGTTTCAGCTCTATTACCCGCCGCCTTTTCAATGGCTATGTTAGGCGCCATTGAATCACTGCTTTGTGCCGTGGTTTTGGATGGTATGACCGGTAAAAAGCATCACTCAAACAGTGAATTGATTGGTCAAGGATTGGGAAATATTGCCGCACCATTCTTCGGTGGTATTACAGCTACCGCCGCAATCGCCCGCTCAGCCGCAAATATCAGGGCCGGCGCAACATCACCAGTTTCAGCCATTGTTCACTCTCTGCTCGTTTTATTAACTTTACTGGCATTGGCACCCATGCTCTCCTATCTTCCTCTCGCTGCCATGTCTGCCCTGTTGCTCATGGTCGCCTGGAATATGAGCGAAATACATAAAGTTATCGATCTGATACGCCGTGCACCAAGGGATGACATCATTGTGCTGGTGCTTTGTATGTCGCTCACCGTACTGTTTGATATGGTTATCGCCATTACGATTGGTATCGTATTAGCTTCACTGCTGTTTATGCGTCGCATAGCCAATATGACTCGCATCAGTCAATTGCCACAAACAAATGTCGCTCAAGCTCTGCTGGTTGTCCGTATCAATGGCCCGCTATTCTTTGCCGCCGCTGAACGCATTTTCACGGAATTAAAACAAGAAAGCGCCAGTTATCAGACCATCCTCATGCAATGGGATGCCGTTCCCGTGCTGGATGCCGGTGGGCTGCACGCTTTCCAACGTTTTATTGATGAAGTGGGTAAGGATAAATATATTGCTGTTTGTGATATTCCCTTTCAGCCTTTAAAAACATTGGCCAGAGCCAGAATCCCATTGGTTGAAAATCACCTTAGCTTCCATGCGACATTGCCACGAGCCATGGAAGAGTTAAATTTCAATGGCAAAATGGATAGCTAAAATTGCCAGACAAAAGCTTGCTCGCTCTGTTTCCAATAACTTTTTTCTCATAATTAATGGCGCTGTAAACCAGCGCCAAATCTCTTCATCATTCGATGTCATGACATCATTTACTGGTATCCAGTTGAGGGAAGTTTTTCACCACATCATCAATCGCTTTCAGCTGGCTCAAGAATGGCTCAAGTTTTGCCAACGGCAAGGCTGATGGGCCATCACACCTCGCATTCGCAGGATCAGGATGCGCTTCAAGGAACAGGCCAGCAATACCGACTGCCATTCCCGCACGCGCCAGTTCAGCAACCTGAGCACGACGACCACCAGACGCAGCACCAAATGGATCGCGGCATTGGAGTGAATGAGTGACATCAAAAATTACCGGATGTCCTCCTGTTGCCTGGGCCATAACATTGAAGCCCAACATATCCACCACCAAATTGTCATAACCAAAGTTGCTGCCACGGTCACACAAGATCACCTGATCGTTGCCGCCTTCCTTGAATTTTTCCACAATATTCCCCATCTGCCCTGGGCTGATAAACTGGGGTTTTTTAACGTTAATCACCGCGCCGGTACGCGCCATCGCCTCAACTAAATCAGTTTGACGCGCCAGAAATGCTGGCAGTTGGATGACATCAACCACTTCCGCCACCGGTTGCGCCTGTGCCGGTTCATGCACATCCGTGATAATTCTCACACCGAAAGTTTGTTTCAGCTCCTGAAAAATCTTCATCCCCTCTTCCAGACCGGGGCCACGGTAAGAGTGAATTGATGATCGGTTTGCTTTATCAAAGGAGGCTTTGAAAACATAAGGAATGCCCAATTTTTGTGTCACTGTCACATAGTGCTCACAAATACTCATGGCCAAATCCCGTGACTCAAGGACATTCATACCACCAAAGAGAACAAACGGGAGATCATTCGCGACCTTGATATCACCAATATGAACCACTTTCTGTTGCATACTTATACCTTCCGTTAGGGACCAATAAATTAATGCGATAAATCAGTGCAGTGCACTATTTAGTGCAAAACAGTATTTCAATGTAAAACAGTATTTCAATGCAAAACAAAGCATTGCTGTTTAATAGCGTATATCTGCATTCTGATCATTTCTGCCACCGGGTCCTCCGGGCAGTGCTCCACAAAATAATTTAAATCAGAAACCGCAACATGATTACAATCAAGTTCCGCATAAATCAGCCCTCTATCACGTATTTCATAGGGGTTATCGGGATCAAACATCAGCACGGCTTCACTCGTTTTCAGTGCCAGCTCCATTTGCCCTTCTTCCATTAACGCGACTTTTATTGTATCCAGTACCTTACGTACAATGCTGGCGTTATCAGCTGCTTGCAAATCATCGGCTGCTAATTTAGCTGTCTGGCTAATATTACCTTTAAGCCACACATCAAGCACATATTCACTTAACGCTTCGCCATTCAGTGGATTAATAAACTTCGCCGTGTTATCTGGATAATCAACACGCAAAATCAACTGTGTTGGAAAAACAACCGGCATAAATGACAGTTCTAAAGCCTGAGCAATATGGATAAGAATTACCCCCAAAACAGCAGAGGAACCTTGACGGGTTTGCAGTACTTTATCTAGCCATAATGTATCTGACAGACAATAAACACCACTGGCACCGCCGAATTTCCAGCTTTGATAAAAAAGCCTCAGTAATTTTTCCAACCGTTCTTCTATATTTAGCTGCGGAGATATTTCGCGTCTGGCTTCATCAATCAATGCTTGAAGCTGCATTTCCACTGAATGCCGAGGAAAATCAGAACGCAAGGTTCTGGAAATTAACAGGATACCGCTACTTAACGATGCATTATTAAATTCATAATCAGCTATGGCTTTCATCACTTTTCCACTGACCCAGTGTTATTCGCTCATTACCGCCATAATCCTGAAAAGTAGCCACCTGCCGATAACCACTTTCAGAAAACAGGCTTCTTACAACATTTCCCTGTTTCCAACCATGTTCCAATAACAACCATCCACCAGGTAACAAAAAATGGCGGGATAGATCAATAATGGTATTCAGATCAGCAATTCCCTGTTTTGCCGCAATTAATGCACTATCCGGCTCAAATCGAACATCGCCCTGAGATAGATGTGGATCATTTTCATCTATGTAAGGCGGATTACTGATAATCATACCAAACTGTTGATTATTCAACGAAGAGAACCAATTGCTTAACAAAAAATCCACATTTTGTATTTTGAGTTTTTCCGCATTGCCCAGTGCCAGCATGACCGCATCAGGATTGATATCAACCCCGGTAACCTGGCAATCAGGGCGCTCACTCGCGATTGCCAATGCAATTGCGCCGGTTCCCGTTCCCAAATCCAGAATGCGGCAAGGTGTCAGCGATAGCCGTTCAAGCGCTTTTTCTACCAGACATTCTGTGTCAGGACGCGGGATTAACGTAGCGGGAGAAACATTTAATGGCAACGACCAAAATTCACGCTCACCCGTGATGTAAGCAATAGGTTCACCTTTCACCCGGCGAGCGAGTAAAGCCTCAAGCTGGCTGAACTGCTCCGAAGCTAGCTGAGTTTCACCGAATGCCAGTATGTAAGTTCGGGAATGGTGAGTGACAAACCCCAACAAAATTTCCGCATCTCGTTTAGGACTGTCACTTGCCAATAACTGTATTGTGGCTTGTTTAAGCCAAGATTGATAATCCATCAATCCTGCTCTGACAAAGCTGATAATAGATCAGCCTGATACTCATTAACGATCGGCTGAACAAGCATATCCAATTTGCCTTCCATCACTTCATCAAGGCGGTATAACGTCAAGTTAATACGGTGATCCGTCACTCGCCCTTGTGGAAAATTGTAAGTGCGGTTGCGATCTGAACGGTCACCGGAGCCTAATAAGTTACGACGCTCGGAAGCCTCGGCTTCTCGACGCTTACGAACTTCAGCGGCGTGAATACGCGCTGCCAATACGGACATCGCTTTGGCTTTGTTTTTATGCTGAGAGCGCTCATCCTGACACTCAACCACAATACCGGTTGGAATATGCGTGATACGGATGGCGGAATCCGTGGTATTGACGTGCTGACCACCCGCACCAGACGAACGAAACGTATCAATACGCAAATCATTTGGGCTGATGTCGGGCAACTCGGCTTCCGGGACCTCCGGCAAAACCGCCACAGTACAAGCAGATGTGTGAATACGCCCTTGCGATTCGGTTTCCGGTACACGTTGAACTCGATGACCACCCGATTCAAATTTTAAATGACCATAAACCTGCTCACCGGAAACTTTAGCAATAATTTCCTTATAGCCACCATGCTCACCATCGTTAGCACTGATGACTTCAACTTTCCAACGACGGGATTCAGCATAACGGCTGTACATACGAAACAGATCCCCGGCGAAAATAGCCGCTTCATCACCACCGGTTCCCGCGCGGACTTCAAGAAAACAGTTACGCTCATCATCAGGATCTTTCGGCAACAGCAACAATTGTAGCTGCTGCTCTAATTCTTCATTGCGGACCTTGGCGTCCCTGATCTCTTCCTGTGCCATCTCCCGCATTTCAGGGTCATCAAGCATGATTTCGGCGGCTTTAAGATCATCCTGAACAGCACGCCAGACCTTAAAACAGCTCGTCACATCAGTCAGTTGAGCATATTCCCGCGACAAAGCACGAAAACGTTCTTGATCAGCAATCACATCGGCATCACCGAGATGAGCCAAAACTTCCTCGTGACGTTCTTGCAATGCTTCCAATTTAGCAACAATAGAAGGCTTCATTCTTGGTTTCAGACCCTATTTCCGAGATATGGTTAATTATGTTCCAGCCCCAGGCTGTCACGTAATAAATTAAGACGCTCCAGGTCACCATTGCTGGCTGCTTGCTGGAGTGATTTGGTAGGAGCATGTATCAGGCGGTTCATCAATTGATAAGTCAATTGATTGATTGCCTGTTCTACGTCAGCTCCCTGATTGATAGCAGTCAGTGCCCTAGCTGCCATCTCAGCCCGCACCTGTTCCGCCTGATTACGATACTCACGGATTGAATTTACCGCGCCCTGCGAACGCAACCAGTCCATGAAATAACGGCTTTCCTGCTGAACAATACATTCAGCCTGAACCGCCGCTGCTTTGCGCTGCGCAAGATTCTGCTGAATAATTGCCTGCAAATCATCAACACTGTAGAGATAGACATTATTGAGTTTTTCCACATCAGGCTCTATATCACGAGGAACCGCAATGTCAATGAGCAACATTGGTTGGTTACGGCGTGACTTTAATGCACGTTCAACCATTCCTTTACCAATAATAGGCAAAGGGCTGGCCGTCGAACTGATAACAATATCCGCTTCAGCTAAACGTATGTCAATTTCAGGCAAGGTGATCACTTCCGCCTGAACTTCATCAGCCAATACCTGTGCCTTCTCTTTCGTCCTGTTAGCAATCATCATATGGTGCACACGATGCTCTTTCAAATGACGAGCAGCTAGCTCAATGGTTTCTCCGGCACCTACCAGCAAAATATTCAGTTCAGAAAGTGATTCAAAAATCTGCCGCGCCAGGGTACAAGCGGCAAATGCAACAGAAACCGCATTCGAACCAATCTCCGTTTCCGTTCTGATACGCTTGGCAACAGAAAATGATTTCTGAAACAATCGCTCCAGTTCACTCGATAAAGAGTGGCTGTGCTGCGACTCGGCAAATGCTTTCTTCACTTGCCCAAGAATCTGAGGTTCTCCAAGTACCAACGAATCCAACCCACTCGCCACTCTCATCAAGTGGCTAACAGCTTCATTATCACAATGCCAGTAAATACTGGATTTTAGCTCTCTGGGATTGAGTTGATGGTATTCACACAACCAGCCAATTAACTGCTCATACAGATTATCTTGCTGTTCCACGCTGAGATAAAGCTCCGTACGATTACACGTTGACAACACAACCCCCCCTTTCACCAGGGGATGCTGGAGGAGGTTATCAAGCGCTTCACCAATCGTGCTCGGAGAAAAAGTCACCCGTTCACGCAAGGATACAGGAGCCGTTTTATGGTTAATACCAAGTGCTAACAAAGTCATATCAACTTCATTGAGTTATCAGCAGAGAGACCGTTCATCGTAAAAAACATCTTGTTTTGATGAAATCATCACCCTTAATAAGGACTCTTATAAGCTGTGCATTCTACTTGATACCTCAGATCAATAAAAGACAATCAGCAGTGTCCGATATCATTATTCAGAACATTTTTTTGAAATTTAACTGGATTAATACTTCATTCTTCATTATTAAGTGAAGTAAAAATTTTCACGTTATTAAACAGGGATTACCGATGAAGCCAATACAAAAATTATCACTATTCCGTCTATTGCCACTCTCTTGTGTACTATTGACCGCCTGTACATTAACGCAACCTGGCGGAACAGGTTCGGCGGATTCTCCCCAATGGCGAGCACGTACCCAACAGCTACAGCAATTAAATCAATATCAAACACGTGGATCTTTTGCCTATCTATCTAATGAGAAAAAAGTTTATGCCCGCTTTTTCTGGCAACAATATCATCCTGAACGCTACCGTTTATTACTGACTAACCCACTAGGCAGCACTGAATTAGAGCTGATCGTTCAACCAAACATAACGCAATTAACCGATAGCCAAGGTAAAAAATATTTTAGTGATAACCCCGAAGAGATAATTTATCAGTTCACCAATATGGATATTCCACTGGATAATCTGCGGCATTGGATCACGGGTCTTCCCGGTGATGCCAAAAACTTTAAACTGGATGCTAGCTATCTATTGAAAACCGTCAATTATCAACAAAATGGCGCGACGTGGCAGGTTAATTATCAATCCTACGAGACCTCGACAACCCCCGCTCTTCCCAACCGTCTGGAACTGATTCAGGGTGATCGCCGCATCAAACTGAAAATGGATAACTGGACCACAAAATAATGACATTAACTTGGCCCTCACCGGCAAAACTTAACCTATTTCTCTATATCACCGGTCGTCGCGCTGATGGTTACCACCAGTTACAAACGCTATTTCAATTTCTTAATTATGGTGATGAAATTACGATTACCCCTCGTCAGGATAATGAAATCCGTTTACTGACACCGGTAGAGGGTGTGGAACACGATAACAACCTGATTGTTCGCGCAGCACGCCTCTTGCAATCCTACAGCGACAAACACCATACGGGTATTGCTCATAAAGGTGCTGATATTCATATCAACAAACGTCTGCCAATGGGCGGCGGGTTAGGCGGAGGCTCATCCAATGCCGCTACCGTACTCATTGCTCTGAATTATCACTGGCAAACCGGTTTCACAGACGAAACACTGGCGGCCCTCGGCGTGAATCTTGGTGCTGATGTGCCTATCTTTGTCAAAGGGCATGCCGCATTCGCAGAAGGTATTGGTGAAATCCTGCACATAGCAGAGCCGGAAGAAAAGTGGTATCTGGTTGCGCATCCTGGTATTGAAATCTCAACTCTGCGCGTCTTCACAGATCCAGAATTAAAACGTAATACGCCAATTCGCCCTCTGGCCGCATTATTAAAGGCTCCGTACGTGAATGATTGTGAATCTCTTGTAAGAAAACGTTTCCGTAAGGTTGAACAGCTTCTTTCATGGCTGCTAGAATACGCGCCGTCACGCCTGACCGGAACCGGTGCATGTGTATTCGGTGAGTTTGAATCAGAAGCATCGGCCCGTAAGGTGTTAAATCAAGCCCCTGAGTGGTTGCAGGGTTTTGTTACGCGTGGCGTTAACAATTCACCTTTGCACAGTTTTCGCTCTGGGATACCCGTGTTATTGAACCAATGAATAAATATGTTATTTATCATTGGTCAACAATATCTCTCTGGACGCAAGCCTGAGGTTTTTCTCGTGCCCGATATGAAGCTTTTTGCTGGTAACGCTATCCCGGAACTAGCACAACGTGTTGCCAACCGCCTATACACTAATCTTGGAGATGCTGCTGTCGGCCGTTTCAGCGATGGTGAAGTCAGCGTGCAAGTTAACGAAAATGTGCGTGGTGGTGATATTTTCATCATCCAGTCCACTTGTGCACCGACTAACGACAACCTGATGGAATTAGTCGTTATGGTTGATGCACTGCGTCGTGCTTCCGCAGGACGTATTACCGCAGTAATCCCTTATTTCGGTTATGCCCGTCAGGACCGTCGAGTCCGTTCCGCCCGTGTGCCAATTACCGCCAAAGTGGTTGCAGACTTCCTGTCCAGTGTCGGTGTAGACCGCGTACTGACTGTTGATCTGCATGCTGAGCAGATCCAAGGTTTCTTTGATGTTCCAGTTGATAACGTATTTGGCAGCCCAATTTTGCTGGAAGATATGCTACAGAAAGAGTTAGAAAACCCTATCGTTGTTTCCCCGGATATTGGCGGGGTTGTCCGCGCACGTGCTATTGCTAAGCTGCTGAATGATACCGATATGGCAATCATCGATAAACGCCGCCCACGCGCTAACGTTTCTCAGGTGATGCATATTATCGGTGATGTCGCTGGCCGCGACTGCGTGCTGGTCGATGACATGATCGATACCGGCGGCACCTTATGCAAAGCGGCTGAAGCATTAAAAGAACGCGGAGCAAAACGTGTCTTTGCCTATGCCACTCACCCGATTTTCTCCGGCAATGCGGTGGACAACATTAAAAACTCGGTGATTGATGAAGTGGTTGTCTGTGACACTATCCCATTATCCGCTGAGATCAAGGCGCTCAATAAGGTTCGTACTCTCACTCTGTCCGGCATGTTAGCTGAAGCAATCCGGCGTATCAGTAATGAAGAATCAATTTCTGCAATGTTTGAGCACTAATAAATAAGTTGTACTCATATATCGCTATTTAAGAAAAAACCCGTTGTACAAAAGCTTCAACGGGTTTTCTGCTTATCTGGAATAATAATACTTCTCCATTAGCACAAACTATGACTAACCCTATTTTTGTTATGGATACCGATGATCACCACGACGATAACGTTCATCATAGTTTCTTAACCACCAGTAACGATCTGCCACGCCTTCCCGGCCTCCCACACCGGCACCAGCCAACCAAACAAGCGCGCCAATAAAAACTCCCAATAGCGCTGCTTCAGATAAAAACTCAGGCCAGCCAAAACCGAAGATGTGAGGCAATAATGTATAAGCCAGGCTACTCACTATGGTAAACATACCGACACCCATCAATACATTGCCGACTATGAAGGCACTTTGACGTTTCATTTGTTACCTCCAACACTCTTCGTGGATACACACTCTTCGTGAACACTAAGAACCGAAAAATTCAAAAGCTAACGTTAATTGACTCTATATAACTATATAGCCTATTTATAGTATAGCCCTATTTCACAAAAGGTCATTGCGGACGCGATCACAACTAAAGGAGATTTAATAACAATTCCTTAATCATTGTGAGAAATGACATGAAGAAATAATGAGTTAGGTAGCCTGAACTCCACTTAAAGAGAAGTTCAGGTTTTTAACTAAATATTGATGTATAACAATGACAGTTGTAAAATTCCATCCAATTTATACCCTTCATCTTTCAAGCTGCTGCTTTGTTGGCTGCTTTCACTCACCCCAGTCACATCGTTATCTATGCTCCTGGGGATTCATTCACTTGCCGCCGCGCTGCAACTCGAAATCTATTAGGTATATATATTTTTATTCAATGATCCCTACCGATATAATAAAAATCATCTTATTTTCAAACTGCATGATAACGGCTAAAAATAGTGAACTTCTCTAATTTTTCAATGAGTAATCATGCAATTAGTATCCCTAAAAATATCCAGCACCTAATATAGCCCTGGAGTTAATACTATCCACCTTTGACTATATATCCGTCCAATAATACAACTTATACCAACCGATGAAGATCTACTCACAGCAGGTATATGACGAGGAGAATACCCTTGAGAATAAGTAGAATAAATGCCAAAGCTAAAATATCCATTTTTATCGGTAGTCATATTTTTGTCTTTATCACTCAGGAACAGATAAGATCCCATAGATACTTTTATGGTTACATTAGGCTCACCTATGCCATTCTTATATAAATATCCAGCTATAATACCGCCCGAAAATGAAGATAACACATCCGGAAATTTTGTGATCTCTAACCGATATGGATTATCCGTGAAACGCATAATGGCAACCTCTGCAATATCTTCCGTTTGTGCTACTAGTCTCACCGCCCCAGCACTATTAGATTGTATTGAAACCGTTATTTTACCCTCTTTATCTGTTATACCCGAAGACGGAAATACCGTTGCCCAATCACCTACATTGAAGGTTATTTTTTGGTTTTTAATTCCGTTACCAAACTTATCATACGCAGTTGCAACTACTCTATTCTCATCGGTACTATTAGCCCATGCCTCATTCTTTTCTAAGTCAAGATTAAGAGTTGCCACAGGAATAGCAGTAAACTCGATCTGGAGAGGAGGGGATTTTATTTGAGTATCATCTTCCAAACAAGCATATACATTCCCTTGACACGGAGTTGAACCAATAGAGATTATTTCAACTGATATCTTACCCATTACTCCGGTACTTTTTATAATTTTACGATCATTATTCTCTTTAAATGCCATAGATTCATTATCTAACGTAAAAATTACATTCGTTTCATGCAATAAATAATTATCTTGAATTACTTTGATACCGATATGTATAGACTTATCCACAGTCTCGGTTCTTTCACTCGATACCCAATTTAATGTCTTAGAATTTTCTAGTACCTGTTCGTTATCCATTTCATTCTCCTAATTTATCACTATCATGTATATTTATATACCCTTCATCTTTCAAGCTGCTGCTTTGTTGGCTGCTTTCACTCACCCCAGTCACATAGTTATCTATGCTCCTGGGGATTCATTCACTTGCCGCCTCGCTGCAACTCGAAATCTATTAGGTATATATGTTATCATCGATTTAAAGTTAAAAAACAAAATGATTTCCACTTGATAACATTATGCTAATTAACAATATTCCTTACGTTAAATAGAAGGAAAATGTTTAAAATTAATAGCAAATTGAATCGACTGATCAATATCGGGTAAACTTATTATCACATTATTTTTTTCTGCTTTGGTATTAGTTATATGGAAAGTTGTACAACCATCCTTACTAATTGCAACCTGCAACGCTCTCTCGTTATCACCAAAACCTGAAATTATCGCTGAACCGTCAGTACGAACAAGTAATCTTTTGCCAGAATAGACAGTGCGGTCCACAATAACATAACCACTACACACACTCACGCCATCAGCAGGGACTTCAGAGGTAAATGCATAAGCTTTGATAATATCTCCGCCATCTCTCCACTCACTAAATATTGCCTGACCTACACCCGATATTACAGACCCGCCCTCCGCAGAAACAGTACAGCGAAAACTACCCGTTGTCTCAGATTGCAAATGGAAATAAGCCAACCCAAAACTATTGGGAGCAAACTGATATTTTGCACCATTCCCTTCAACAATATTACCCGACTCAACACTAGCCAATAATCTCTTTCCTGGCGGCCCATAAACCGCAACCAAATTTTTCGGGTTTATTCTGGGATATTCATTAGATAATATCGGCGCACCTTCACTAATTGACATGATGACAGATGACATATCCATTAATGACAAGATCACTGAACCTGGAGCAGAAAGAGTATTACCAACCTCATAATACCCTGTTCCCACTCCCTCTTGACCCAAACAAAGCACGTATTCCATCGGCACCACTAAAGAAACATAATCCTGCTTAATATCCTCATCACTGACTGTTATGGGTTGTGCATCCCAGGCCGCCCTCACAATGGGATCATAGTTAAAATTATGTCCTTGCCAGTGGAATATGACGCTATCGCCTTTCTGCATCTGCTGATAACTGATATGCACATTTAACCCACGATGTTGTATAAGAGGTGAATAGTGAATAACGCCAGATGTTGAATCTGGATAAATTGATGGTAATAATTTTATCGATGGAGAATTAATAACTTTAATCACAGTCGGTTCAGAGAAATTTTCATTCTCGAAATCATCAGCTGATGTATAAGTCACATTATAGCAACCATCAGGTATTTCAGAGAACGGCATAGCTATAGTAAAAAAAATAGTATTAACATTCTGAACATAATATGGTCGAGAAAGGATTCCTCCAACACTTACTACTATCACATCCCAGATTTTTAATTTCTTATGATAGGGTACTTTGATAATTAAATCTTGGTTCTGTTGAACAGAAACGTCAATCAGGCCATCGTTATCTGCTTGCGGCAACTCTGGCGACGATAAAGGAATAAATTTATTGTCGTTATTGACAATCATATTTCATCTCCCATTGGAATCGGTCTGAACGATAAAACAAAATTGACTTTATCCCCTGAATTTGAATCAGGTGCGGTTAGCCAAACATTAACTTTACCTACTGTGTTGCTAATCACATTCACTGTCGCACTGCCATCCTCCTTTAATGGAATATCTGCCCAGTCTTTATTATAACCATCGATAAGTGCATTATTATTAACTTTTATACGGATTTGATTAATATCATCATTATTTTCACGATCAATAAAAAGATATATCGAACAAGGCGTCTTCCCATCTGCCGGAGCGCCTGTAGTATAATTGTAGGCGGTAAATACTATAGCTTCATCAGACTGACGATAATTACCAAAAATAAGCGGAAAAGATACGACCTTATTGACATCCTCTTGTGGGTAAATCATCAAAAAAGCCGAAAATTCTTCGCTATTTTCAATATTTTTATGTTTAAACGGAGAACGAACATAAAAATGCCCTTTTCCAGTCTCATCTAACGTCAATGTGATCTGATCTACATCAACGTTATCGTCTACAATAAAAGCACCGATAGATGTCGTAGCATAGAATTTATACCCAGGTAGACCATATATAGTCACAATATTTTTGGGATTAAGATTAGGGTAATCGGTTAAATCACTTTTCGCCGCGTTTTCTGTGATAATCACACTTGATATGCCGTTATTCATATTGTCACCATTAACTCCATGATTTATTAATTGAAAATAAAATTATAACGCTTAATAAAATATTATAGTTAAGCAATAAATAAACCGCCAATTCACAAACAAGGAAAAGCTCAATCAGTTAAATTTACTGTCCAGGAAGAACCGTATCAATGAGTCCATACCAAATCTTAGAGTCCTTTGTGCTTTCACTGTACTTCATACCTACACTATAAGTGATATAAACCGAACCTGGCGTACCATCACTATACGAATCTACATTAGTAAAAGGTGCCTGACCAAGCGGAATAATAGCCTCCCCAGCCGCCACTTCGTCGGCAGTTACCGTATGAGGATCAAGAGAATAAAGTTCCGAAGATGGATTCTCACTTACAATGCCGTTAACGTAAATACATACCTTGATAACACTATTCACCGCTATTCCATGATTTTTACCCACAGTAATATGCGCATCCAATCCCCCTCCTAAAATAGTTGCAAGATTGATCCTGCCTTTCTGTCCAAGCTCCTCCTGATCTCCATGAGTGAAAATTCTGGGTACCGCTAATGTACGCTCAATTTCAAGTGGCACATTCAGTACTGCCTTTGTCAAATTAAAATAGCGGACAGACGACTTAGTTGTTTTCCCCGTTTTATCAATTACATAATAATATAACTGATTATCGCCAACACTTGGAATACTGGCATATGGAACTAAAATAAACGGCTTATCCAACTGGCACAATTCAGTAATTACCGCAGACTGGCTTTTTGTTTCCTTATCATCTTCTCTAATTATTAGGAAAATTTGATCCATTGGTTCAGCATCTTCATAGAATGGGATAATCACATTAAAACCCGTTCTCCTATTTCCTGGCGGTGGTGTTAATTTATCACCAATCAGTTCTGCAATATTTGGTGCCGGAAGCGTTGGGTGAATATTCTCTGTGATCATCAAAATGCTTGATGAAGCGTTTTTTAAAATATATGGCAGTTTTGTCAACATATTCACCAAGTAACTTCCCTCAGATTTCTTAGGGAAAACTTTTAAAGCAACAAAACCATGACTATCCGTATTAATATAATATTGACAATTATCTTTTTCACTAATAAAAGGTAATACTTCTTCCGTAATGCCTTCTCCATCATACCCAAAAATACGTACTGCTCTATCAGTTACCAGAGGAATTTGAAAATAAGGAAGCGGATCATTCGTTTTATTCAACGCATACATATTAATGAGCAGACTGCCATTAAATGATGAAGGTCTCTCATTATCTGCTGCCGGAGAGAAATCTTTTACCCACGAATCGCCAATAATTATAGGGGTAAATCCTTCGTATGAAAAACCATTTTCATCAATAGGATGAAACACAATCTCCAATTTAGCATCAGGGTCCGTAACCTTATCCATTGAGAATGTTATGGTGAAATCACTAGCGCTAGAATCAGCGGTAACAACAAATTTTGCAGTACAGATATTTTTCTCAACATCTCTTGAAATACGAGGAATCTCACCAAAATTACGATCTTGTGGGTAACTGCACACTATGTCAGTCGTTTCCGTTACTTTATGGGTATCATCACCTGAATAAGTCACAGTAATGACAACTGGGCATTCTTCTAAAATTATTATTCCTGAAACGATATCTGCTGTAAGTATCGACATATAAACCTCATATTAAAGTTAAACACCAATAAATAACAAACGTCTAATTTTCTTATCAAAATAATACGCTTCCACAATAATGCTGACTTCCTACTTCTCACATGAATAAATTATTTATTTACTTTAGCGGTTAATGTAATGAAAATAAATTCCTACTCGAAGCATAAGATTTATATCCAACTATACCCTATATAGTCATAATATCTCTGGGGTTAAGATGACGGTAATTGTTAAATCACTTTTCGCCATGTTTGTCACTATTCATAATGCCACCATTAATTCCATGACTCATTAGTTAGAAATAAAATGACAATAATTAATAAAATATTATAGCTCGCTAATAAAGAAATAGCCAGTTTACAAACTAAGAAACATATTCGGGAAAATGGAAAACGCTTAGGCATTTTCCAATAAATAAAAATTCAATCAGTTAAATTTATGGTCCAGGTGGAACCGTATCAATGAGTCCAAACCAAATCTTGGAATCCTTTATTCTTACACTGTAAGTGACATAAACTAATCCTGGTCCATCATCATACGAATCTACACCCGTAAAAGGTGCCTGACCAAGCAGAATAATCGCCTCTCCAGCCGCTACTTCGTCGGCAGTTACCGTATGAGGTTCAAGAGAATAAATTTTTGAAGATGGAATATCATTGATAACACCATTAACGTAAATACGTACATTGATAACACTATTCACATCTATTCCATTTTTTTTACCCACAGCAATACGCGCATCTAGCCCTCCCCCTAAAATTTTTACAAGATTGATCCTACCTCGCTGTCCAAGTTCGCTCTGATCTTTATGAGTGAAAATTCTAGGTGCTGCTAATGTACGCCTAATATTTGGTGGTTGACTCGGTACTGATCTCGTTAAATTAAAATAGAGAGCAGATGACATAGTTATATTTCCCGTTGTATCAGCGATATAATAATATAACTCATTATCGCCAATATTTGGAACACTGGCATATGGAACTGAAATAAACGGATTATTCAATTGATTCAGATCAGTAATAACAGCAGACGCACTTGGCGTTTCATCATCATCTTCTCTGATCATTAAGAAAATTCTATCTCTCGGTTTAACACTTTCATAAAACGGGATACTCACATGAAAACCTGTACTACTATTTCCTACTGATGGTGTTAATCTATCACCGTCCAACTCTTCAATATCTGGCATTACAAGGGTTGGATTAATGTCCTCTGTAATAAACAGAATATTTGATGAACATTTCTTTGAAAAATCTGGTAACTCTGCGGACATATCAACTACATAGTTACTATTCTCTTTCTGACTGGGGAAAACTCTTAAAGCAACAAAACCTTCATCATTCGTATTAATATAGTATTTATTACTATCGAATTTTCGAATAAAAGGCAATATTTCTTCCGTAATGTTTTCTCCATCATACCCAAAAATACGCACTGGCTTATTCGTTACCAGAGGAATTTGAAAATAGGGCAACGGCTCACTTGTTTTATTCAACGCATAGATATTAATAAGCAGGCTGCCATTAAATTCAGAAGGCTCCTCATTATCTGCTGCCGGAGATAAGTCTTTTATCAACGAATCACCAATAATGATAGGTTCAAATGCTGCATGCGAAAAACCATTTTTATCAATAGAATGAAATACTCTCTCCAATTTAGCATCGGGGTCCGTAGCCTTATCCGTTGAAAATGTTATGGTGAAATCACCGGCGCCAGAGGTAGCAGTAACAACAAATTTTGCAGTGCAGGTATTATTCTCGACATCTCTTGAAATACGAGGGGTCTTATCAAAACGGGTATTTTCTGGGGTATTGTGAACTATGTCAGTCGCTTCCGTTACTTTATGAATATCATCACCTGAATAAGTCATAGTAATGACAACTGGACATTCTTCTAAAACCGTTATTCCTGAAACGATATCTGCTGTAAGTGTCGACATATTAAACCTCATATTAAAGTTAAACACCAATCAGTAAAAAACACTTAATTTTCTATCAAAATAATGAGTTTATACAACGATGCTTACTCTCTATTACCTCCTTCCTGTTTTTTCTCATAAATAAATTATTTTAGCCATTACTGTAATAGTAATAAATCCATCATTCGCAGCATAAGCTTTATATCAAAATATACCCTATATAGTTACAGGTTAAGATTACGACAATTGTTAAATCACTTTTCGCCATGCCTGCCATTATTCATACTGTCACCATTAATTCCATGATTTATTGTTGAAGATAAAATGACAACACCTAATAAACATTATAGCTCGGTAATAAAGATATCGCCAGTTCACCAATAAGAAACATGTCCGGAAAAATGGAAAACGCTTATGCATTTTCCATAAAATAGGTAAAAGCTCAATCCGTTAAATTTATTATCTTGCTGGAACAGTATCAATGTATCCAAACCAAATCTTCGATTCCTTTTGGCCTACGCTGTAAGTGATATAAACTGAGCCTGTCGTACCATCACGATATGAATCTACATTAGTAAAAGGCCCTTGGCCAAGCAGAATAATAGCCCCTCCAGCCGCCACTTCTTCGGCAGTTACCGTATGAGGATCAACAGAATAAAGTTTCGAAGATGGATTATCATTGATAATACCATTAACGTAAATATGTACATTAATGACATCATTTACCTCTATTCCGTTGTTTTTACCCACAGCAATATAGGCATCCAATCCCCCTCCTAAGATACCGTTAAGATTAATTGTACCTGGCCAGCTAAATTCCGATTGCGTTCTATGATTCAAAATTACAGGTCTCGCTAATACACGCGGAACCTCTGGTGGTACATTTGGCACTGACCTCGTTAAATTAAAATAGAGAGCAGATGACATAGTGATATTTTCCGTTGTATCAGCGATATAATAGTATAACTCATTACCACCAATATTTGGAACGCTGGCATATGGAACTAAAATAAACGGATTATTTAACTGATGCAGATCAGTAATTATGGCAGACGCACTTGGCGTTTCGTAATTACCTTCTCTGATCATTAAGAAAATTCTATCTTTCGGTCTAACATCTTCATAAAATGGGATACTCACATGAAAACCTGTACTGCTATATCCTACTGATGGCATTAATTTATTACCATTCATTTCTTCAATATCTGGCGCCGCAAGAGTTGGAGCAATGTCTTCTGTAATAAACAGAATATTTGATGAAGATTTCTTTGAGAAATCCGGTAATTCTGCTGACATATCAACTACATAGTTACCATTCTCTTTCTGACTGGGGAAAACCCTTAAAGCAACAAAACCTTTATTATTCGTATTAATATAGTATTTATTACTATCGAATTTTCGAACAAAAGGCAATACTTCTGCCGTAATATTTTCTCCATCATACCCAAAAATACGCACTGGCTTATTCGTTACCAGAGGAATTTGAAAATAGGGTAACGGATCATTTGTTTTACTCAACGCATAGATATTAATAAGGAGGCTGCCATTAAATTCAGAAGGTTGCTTATTATCTACTGCCGGAGATAAGTCTTTTATCAACGAATCGCCAATAACTATAGGTTCAAACGCTGCATATGAAAAACCATTTTTATCAATAGAATGAAATGTAATTTCCAATTTAGCATCGGGGTCCGTAGCCTGATCCATTGAAAATGTTATGGTGAAATCACCGGCGCCGGAATTAGCAGTAACAACAAATTTCGCAGTACAGGTATTTTTCTCAACATCTCTTGAAATACGAGGGATCTTATCAAAACGGGTATTTTTCGGGTTATCGTACACTATGTCAGTCGAATCCGTTACTTTGTGAGTATCATCGCCTGAATAAGTCACCATGATAACAACCGGGCACTCTTCTAAAACCGTTATTCCTGAAATTATATCTGCTGTAAGTGTCGACATATTAAACCTCATATTAAAGTTAAACACCAACAAGTAACAACCACCTAATTTCTATCAAAATAATGTTATTCTACAATGATGCTGACTACCTATTATATCCTCCCTATTTCTCACATAAATAAACTATTTACTTTAGCTATTACTGTAATCGCAATGTATTTTCTATCCAAAAGGTATCATGAAATGGGATACAGTGCTTCCTCCTCATATTCAAGAAACTAAGTCAGAAACTACCAGCATATGAGTCCACATATGAAAAAACGCCTAACTAAGCTGAATAACACTGACTCCAACCTCCATATCTTCGTTGGTAAATGTATAAGGAGCAATAGTAATAATTACTTAATCTAACTCCTATCACACAATACCATCAGCGTAAACACTTACATTAATAATATCATCTACATTGATTTCAGTGAACAATTAAGTAATTGATTTTACCTAGCTGTCCAAGTTCTAAATAACCTTGGTGAGTAAAAATTCTAGCTACAGCTAATGTATGAGAAACCTCTGTGATCGCTCATTAGGGACTGAATCGGTTAAAATAACGAGAAGATAACATGGCTACGTTTTCACTATAAGTCACAGTAATGACAACTGGACTCTCTGCTAAAACCGTTATTCCTGAAACTATATCTGCTGTCAGTGTCAACATATTAAATCTCATATTAAAATTAAACGCCAATAAGTAACAAACACCTAATTTTCTATCAAGATAATGCGCTTCCACAATAATGCTTACTACCTACTATTCCCTCCCTACTTCTCACATAAAACCACATAAGTCGTTACGTCTGGCATTTTCCCATTCAACCAATGAATCTGAATCTTTTCATCATTTACTTGTAGCCCCCCCATTGTTGCTCCGTTAGCAGGGAACCTCCGGCCTAATAAACCCTTCTCAATAAGATTCAACTTCAAATCATTAACCAAATAATCAATTGAATCACCAAGATCACTCTCCTTTATCCTATTTCCTATTGTACAACGAGGTAAAGGTTGCCTCGTGTCAACACGATTCTCCGGCGAGGAAACGTAACCAACCCCCGGACCTGTCAAACTAGAATCATCAATAATTACAAAGTGATCAATTTTCACATCAGGAATAACATATTTTAAATACCGACCAGATATTGAGTGTGTAAACATCGCAGTTAATGTAGCCGTTCCTGTTTTTTTAACGCTAAAATCACCTTGTGTCACCCCAACATCAACTACGCTCTTATTACTTGAATCATATACTCCAGAATAACCATCTATATGTAATTTTCCAGGCAAATACTCGGGTTTAAACTTCATTCCTTTCCAGCCAAAGTTCATTCTTTCCTTTGGTACTGAATGCTCGAGCGGTTTTCTATCTTGAGCGTGATAATCCAATATAAAGAAGCTAGTAACATCCTGCTCATTAGCCTTAATTTCTACCGTTTTATTCTTAGAGCCAACAGATGAATCATTCACTTTGGCCGTTACCATAACAGCAACAAACCCGCCGCTTTTGCTATATACCTGATATTGCGCTTTCCCATCAGCATCTGTTTTACCATCACCCACTACCTGAGTAACCAGGTTTTTGTCAGTAATGGTAACTCCCTCACTATTTGTTGCCCTCCAAGCCACTGTAACACCACTTTTCGCCTGCCCGGAAAAATCTTTTACTGTGGCAGTAAAGGTGTAAGTATGCTCCGCGCCTTCTCCTTCTGTTACGTGATCTGGACTAACAGTCAGAGAAGCAAGCTCATCAGGGCTGATAAAACTGATTTTTTTATCCACCTTCACCGGCACCTGCTGAGTAGCCGTTTTAGCAGACACTTGTACATCAATCGCTACCACGGTACTGCTTAGCGTCGCGGTGACCTGTCCCTGTGCGTTACTCACCGAATTGCTTTGTTTCGTCAGGGTTAACCCGTCAACCGTTGGGTCTGTCTGCCAGTCGATATCGATCGGTTTATCCACTACCAGATTGCCATACGCATCTTCCACCGTCGCCGTGAAGGTATAAGTGTCAGTACCGTTATTGTAGAGTCCGCCGTCTTTGTCCACCGTGACATGGGTAACCTGATAGCTGGTGCTGAGCTCCGCAAAGCTGACCGCCCTGTTAGCGTTTACCGCCGCCGACTGACTGGCCGTTTTCGCCGATACCTGTACATCCGTCACCGCCGCCGTGCTGCTTAACGTCGCCGTGACCTGTCCCTGTGCATTGCTCACTGGGCTGCTTTGTTTCGTCAATTTCAACCCGGCCACCGGTTTATCCATCTGCCAGTCGATATCAACCAGTTTATCCGCCACCGGCTTGCCATACGCATCTTCCACCGTCGCCGTGAAGGTATAAGTGTCAGTGCCGTTATTGTAAAGTCCGCCGTCTTTGTCCACCGTGACATGGGTAACCTGATAGCTGGTGCTGAGCTCCGCAAAGCTGACCGCCCGGTTGGCTTTCACCGCCGCCGACTGACTGGCCGTTTTCGCCGACACCTGTACATCAGTCACCGCCGCCGTGCTGCTTAACGTCGCCGTGACCTGTCCCTGCGCATTGCTCACTGGGCTGCTTTGTTTCGTCAGGATTAATCCATCAACCGTTGGGTCTGTCTGCCAGTCGATATCGATCGGTTTATCCGCCACCGGCTTGCCATACGCATCTTCCACCGTCGCCGTGAAGGTATAAGTGTCAGTGCCGTTATTGTAGAGTCCGCCGTCTTTGTCCACCGTGACATGGGTAACCTGATAGCTGGTGCTGAGCTCCGCAAAGCTGACCGCCCTGTTAGCGTTTACCGCCGCCGACTGAGTGGCCGTTTTCGCCGACACCTGTACATCAGTCACCGCCGCCGTGCTGCTTAACGTCGCCGTGACCTGTCCCTGCGCGTTACTCACCGGACTGCTCTGTTTCGTCAGGGTTAATCCGGCCACCGTTTTATCCATCTGCCAGTCGATATCAACCAGTTTATCCGCCACCGGCTTGCCATACGCATCTTCCACCGTCGCCGTGAAGGTATAAGTGTCAGTGCCGTTATTGTAGAGTCCGCCGTCTTTGTCCACCGTGACATGGGTAACCTGATAGCTGGTACTGAGCTCCGCAAAGCTGACCGCCCTGTTAGCGTTTACCGCCGCCGACTGAGTGGCCGTTTTCGCCGATACCTGTACATCAGTCACCGCCGCCGTGCTGCTTAACGTCGCCGTGACCTGTCCCTGCGCATTGCTCACCGGACTGCTCTGTTTCGTCAGGGTTAATCCGGCCACCGTTTTATCCATCTGCCAGTCAATATCGATCGGTTTATCCGCCACCGGCTTGCCATACGCATCTTCCACCGTCGCCGTGAAGGTATAAGTGTCAGTGCCGTTATTGTAGAGTCCGCCGTCTTTGTCCACCGTGACATGGGTAACCTGATAGCTGGTGCTGAGCTCCGCAAAGCTGACCGCCCGGTTGGCTTTCACCGCCGCCGACTGAGTGGCCGTTTTCGCCGATACCTGTACATCAGTCACCGCCGCCGTGCTGCTTAACGTCGCCGTGACCTGTCCCTGCGCATTGCTCACCGGACTGCTCTGTTTCGTCAGTTTTAACCCGGCCTCCGTTGGCTCTGTCTGCCACTCAATGTCGATCGGTTTACCCGCTACCGGTTTGCCATATGCATCCACCACTGTCGCCGTGAAGGTATAACTGTCGGCGCCGTTGTTGTAGCGCTTCTTGTCTTTATCCACATCCACCGTTACGCCGGTAACACGATAACTGGTACTAAGCTCCACAAAGCTGACTTTTCTATCCGCATTTACCGCCGTTTGCTGGCTGGCTGTTTTCGCCGATACCTGCACATTCTCCACCGCCGCTGTACTGGTTAAGGTCGCGGTCACCTGCCCCTGCGCGTTACTCACCGGATTGCTCTGTTTCGTCAGTTTTAACCCGGCCTCCGTTGGCTCTGTCTGCCACTCAATGTCGATCGGTTTATCCGCTACCGGCTTGCCATACGCATCTTCCACCGTCGCCGTGAAGGTATAAGTGTCAGTGCCGTTATTGTAGAGTCCGCCGTCTTTGTCCACCGTCACGCGGCTGACTCGATAGCTGCTGCTGGATTCAGTAAAGCTGACTTTTTTATTCGTAGTAACACGTTCGCCATTAATACTGACGCTGACTTGTATATCGGATAATGGTGTTGTACTTGTTAATGTTGCGGTCTGTTGCCCATTTTTATCTGTTGCCTCTGAATCAGGTTTTAATTTCAATCCAGGGTCTTTTTGATTCGTATCCCAAATCAATTTAGCATTTTCTATCGGCGTTTTTTTATCAACGCCAAGCAGAGTAGCTGTATAAACATATTTCGCATTTCCATCAGCAATTAAAGGATCTGTTGTATTAACACTCAAAGAAATATTACGTTGTAATACATGAGTTTGTATCTGCACCTTCTGCTGATTATCTTTACTTGTACCTGTTATGGTGTAGTCATTTTTTCCATCAGGCTGATATTCTGGTAACTGAATCGTATAACCATGAGTGCTTTCTATATTTATAACTCCGCCATTCTTCTGGAATAATTCAGGCATATCCCAAATAATATTTTTGAATGGCGTGTCTGATTGAATTTGTATTGGTTTAACTTCACCACCGTAACCACTAATTTCTAATACAGGGACCACTAATCTAAGATGTTGCTGTTTTTTCAGGTAATTCAAAATAATATTATTATTTCTTTCAACTAAGTCGTAACGACTTCCTGCCAAACTTCGTAGTGAAGAAACATTTTCCGGTGAAAGTTGTTCTGATAATGGAATACCAAATCGGTAATTCACATTGAATGAAAATATACCATCACTTTTTCCCGCTTTCCCCAATTTATAGTCAATTCCTGCTGTGATCAGTGGAATTGGCGTATAATTTACCCCAATAGTTGCTGCATATGGATCTTTTTGTCTATTGTTAGTTCCGAATAATGCAACATTATCACCAAAATATTGTTCATATTTTATTTTGGCGCCGAGTGACGGCATCGAAGGTAAATACATGTCGGCAATAAGGTCATAACCATTTGCAGGGCGCTCGTAATAATTGATTAAATCACGGGAGTTATGCCAATTACTCAGGCGAAAATATGCATTAGCAGACATTTTTAGGTAGTTAGTCCACAGTTCACCACCCAGACCGAATCGGCTATTATTACCAGTTAAATCATTATCGTAAAAAGTGTTCGCCCCATACATCCAGTCATTTATGAATAAACGGGTTCCAATGCCTAAATTCACGGTGTCACGGCTATCTTTATGACGGTATCCATATTGAGTATAAACAAGCCAATGATCTTTATCATCATAGAAAGGAACCAGTAAGTCTACAGAACTTTCATCCAGGTGCCCACGATGATCAACATTTAGATTAATTTTGGCTGTACCAAACTGTGATAACCATTTCTGAGTATTATTTGTTATCTGACTATTTAATTTGTTGACAATATAATCTTGGGCTAATTTTTTTGGATCTGAATTTAATAACCCCAGGAGTTCTGTGCCACGAGATAGGATTAAAGGAGGCGTATTTTGATTATCATCTTTATGACTATTTTCATATAACTGGGGTATTTTGGGTTTTTCACCGCTATCGTTTTTTTCTACCGAACTTCTCTTTGATAAAAAATCACCACACCGCCTCTGGCCTGATCGCTTTTTCTCTTTATAAGTAACGTTATCGTGTAATTTCTTGCTAGCCTTTCTGGTTATCTGTTTTTTGCTATCAATATCATGCTTGATAACTGCTTCTGGATATTCCTGGCAATTTTCAACACCAACCAGAAACTTCCCTGGTTCAGATAAAGCAGGATAACTTTTTAGTAGCATAAACGCTGCAAATAGAAAACAGACGATTAGCACACACTTATTTATCTTACAATTTATTACATTACGAAAAGTACGATTTATGCTCATTAGTAATACCATAAAGTTATTGCCGTTATACCCTTCATCTTTCAAGCTGCTGCTTTGTTAGCTGCTTTCACTCACCCCAGTCACATAGTTATCTATGCTCCTGGGGATTCGTTCACTTGCCGCCTCGCTGCAACTCGAAATCTATTAGGTATATATTGGGTTTATAGCTACTAAGCACAATAAATTACTTTCCATGACTTTGTATAATGAAAATAAATTATCAGTCGATAACCATTAGTAATCACTCAGCAAAACAAAAATCGTCGTAAATCCTTTCCTAACTCAGTATTAAGTATTTACATAATTTTCATCAAAATATAAACAGCAAACCCGTTGTACAAGTATTCCAACGGGTTTGCTGTTTATTTATGATTACTGAGTTCTCACTCAGTTATTATGGTTATTATAGTTTTTCCGGCAGTTGAACTCGAATATTAATCACTCGTCCATCGGGGATATCACATAGCTCACCATCACTATAATGAATGACTTCCCCATCACTATTAACACTCTTGACGCGCTTATTTTGAGCAAATATCGGCGCATCTTTATTTTGACGATGATAGCATTCGATGGTTATATCGCCGCTAAATGGATCTACTGATTCACAAACCCAAATCAAATTTAACCCGTTGCTATCCGCCGGGACGATAGTACCACCATGAATTCCCCATGCCCCATCTTTAGCAAAACCGTTGCAACCGCTGATGCGATATTTCCCTGTCTCTATCTGTTCGACGGTCATACCCTCCGCTTCACGAGTTAGCTCATAAGTTCCGTCTGGATGAATACTCACTATGGGGCTGGATACTTTGAGATTGCCGTTAGTATCGGCAATGCAGTTATCATTAAAAACTGCAATAGGATTACCGTTATATTTCAGCTTCTCGCCAACTGTCAGCCTGCCATATTTTTTTTCGTTGCAAATATCAAAATCCGATGACCCGTCACCAGGAACCCCAATGTAGGCGGTTCTTTTTCCTCCCTCAACAAACTGGAAATATGCGTGTCTATCCGTGTCATATATTATATTAAAAACGCCTCCGGCCCCCTTTAAATTTGCCGATCCAGCATCAATCCGCCCCTCAGGAGAAACAGAAAAAACCCGGTTGTTATTAATATATGCAGCCAACTCACCACCGATTGTTAATTTGCCCGATTTTTTTTCGTTACAAATATCAAAATCCGGTGACCCGTCACTTGGAAATCCAACGTAAGCCGTTCTTTTTGCTCCTTCAATAAACTGACAATATGCATGTCTACCCGTATCATGAGTTATATTAAAAACTCCGGCATTCCCTTTTATATTCGCTGACGCGGCTTCAATTTGCCCTGCGGGAGAAACAGAAAAAACCCGTTTGCCATTAATATCTATCGTATATCCGTAGGTATCGACGCTACCGCCACGCACAATACCTGTTTTAATATAATTGTCATACCAATTGTAAAGCGTAAACCCGACTATCTCACTTGTCGGTTTGGCTCCCTGCAAAGAAACTAACATAGTCGCATTACGTTCAGTGGGCAGTGTTTCAACCTGTTTAAACCTAAAATACTGTGGATAATTTCCACCATTGGCCGATACCGCATTTTTCGCCAATTCCACTGTTTCCGATAAGCCGAGGTTTTTCACAAACGTGTTTTTATCAGGAATGTCTGCGCCATTTTGATTTTTTGCCAACCGATTATTAGCATTATCATTTACATCAGAAACAAGTTTCTGCGTTACCGCGAGGGTATTACTATTACCTATTTTATCTGTAAGCTGAGTAACACCTTTTTGTGTTAATGAAGCACTTGGTACTTCTATTGCAATTTTTTGTTCCAGCGCTCTATTTAATTGGACAATAAGTTTAGCTATATCCCCATCATCCAGAACATCATCGCTAGAATATGTCGCGATAAAATTAGCCACAACAGATGTTATTGTCGACGATTGACGTAATACCTTATTGAGCAAATGAGTAGTAATATTCTCGGGTGGAAACCCTGTTTTTAAACTCCGGCTTTCTTCATATCCTTCTTGACTCACTACATTGGCATTACTACTAATAGAAAAAGCTTTAAAATCATTTTTTTTACTCATATATCCTCCTCAAACTAAAAAAACATTATTTTATAATCAACATATTGAATTATCGTAAAAATCGTTCCACATAATTTATTTCAATTATAGCTTATCTCGGAAAAACAATAATAAAACTTTATTATGACTTAAGTAGTTAACTATTTTTGTACCACTGACAATAATAAAAGATTCAATATTTTCAAACCAGACAGATATCAAAACTATTTGTGCTTAATATCTGTAAATAACTTTTCTCCTTCCAATTTCCTCGCAAAAATTCTCGTAACAATATTTCCTGACTTTCAAACTGAACTTTGTACTTGTAGCCCCCGACAGGTAAACTATTCTTCTTTTTGTTTTATTGCCAAAAGTGAAGAAAAATAGTGAGTAACATAAAATTAATCGTCGGTCTGGCTAATCCCGGTGCTGAATATGCCCAAACCAGACACAACGCCGGAGCCTGGTATGTTGATCTACTCGCTCGGAGCCACAATCAATCACTGAAAGAAGAGAGTAAATTTTTCGGTTACACCGCCCGGATTAATATGTACGGTCATGATATTCGTCTGTTAGTCCCAACGACATTTATGAATCTCAGTGGTAAATCTGTCGCTGCCCTCGCCTCTTTTTACCGTATCCAGCCGGATGAGATTCTGGTGGCCCATGATGAACTCGATTTACCGCCAGGGGTGGCAAAAATGAAGTTGGGTGGCAGTCATGGCGGTCATAATGGCTTGAAAGATATTCAGAACAAATTTGGCAATAACCCTAATTTTCACCGCTTACGCATTGGTATCGGCCATCCCGGCGACAAAAATAAAGTTGTGGGCTTTGTGCTAGGCAAACCACCAGCCAGTGAACAAAAGCTGATTGATGATGCAATTGATGAAGCACTGCGTTGTACTGATATCCTGATGAAACAAAATATGGATAAAGCGATCAACCGCTTACATAGCTTCAAAGCCAACGCTTGATGACATGAAGTCGATAAATCTTGTCTGTAAGATCGTGATAGCCCGCCATTCCGTGTATAATGGCGCCAATTTTTTTTGACTCATCGAACAGGCTAACACAGCCTTTTGATTTATAAGTAAATTAAGGTGAAAATCATGGGATTCAAATGCGGTATCGTTGGCCTGCCTAACGTCGGAAAATCAACATTATTCAATGCGCTGACTAAAGCAGGTATCGAAGCAGCAAACTTCCCGTTCTGCACCATTGAACCCAATACTGGTGTAGTCCCTATGCCAGATCCACGGCTTGAACAACTGGCTGAAATTGTGAAACCGCAACGTATTTTGCCTACCACAATGGAATTCGTCGATATTGCGGGTCTGGTGAAAGGGGCATCAAAAGGTGAAGGCTTGGGCAACCAGTTTTTGACTAACATTCGTGAAACAGAAGCTATCGGCCATGTTGTGCGCTGCTTTGTCAATGACAATATCATTCACGTTTCCGGCCAAGTTGACCCTGCTGCTGATATTGAGATCATCAATATCGAACTCGCCCTTTCCGACTTGGACACCTGCGAACGAGCCATTCATCGTGTCCAGAAAAAAGCCAAAGGTGGCGATAAAGATGCCAAAGCAGAACTGGCAGTACTGGAAAAATGTCTGCCTCATCTGGAACAAGCGGGTATGTTGCGGGCGTTGGATCTCAGTACCGAAGAGAAAGCGGCTATCCGCTATTTGAGTTTCCTGACGCTGAAACCCACCATGTACATCGCTAACGTCAACGAAGAGGGTTTAGAAAACAACCCACATCTGGATGCGGTTCGCGCGATCGCGGAAAAAGAGGGTTCCGTGGTGGTACCGGTTTGTGCGGCGGTAGAAGCGGATATCGCCGAGCTGGAAGATGATGAACGCGCAGAGTTTATGGCTGAACTTGGGCTGGAAGAACCCGGCTTAAATCGCGTTATTCGCGCGGGCTATCAGTTACTGAATTTGCAAACTTACTTCACTGCCGGCGTAAAAGAGGTCCGGGCATGGACCATCCCTGTTGGCGCAACCGCACCACAAGCTGCCGGTAAGATCCATACTGATTTCGAAAAAGGTTTTATCCGCGCACAAACTATCTCTTTTGAAGATTTCATCACTTACAAAGGTGAACAAGGAGCAAAAGAGGCCGGCAAGATGCGTTCAGAAGGTAAAGACTATGTCGTTAAAGATGGCGATGTGATGAACTTTTTGTTTAATGTCTAAATCGTTTCTGTTGTTTTAAGGCATCTCAGGATGTTTCATTGAGTCTGAGAAATCCATTAAAATCCACGTAATTACGTGGATTTTTTATTTTATGAATAACATATTTAACTACCGTGAAAATCATTCACCATAATTTACTTCAGTCATAGTCTAGCTTAGAAAAATAATAATTGAACATTCTTACAACTTAAATTGACAACTATTTTTATAATTGATAGAAAAAACAAAACCACCCAATAAAGATATTTCAACCAAGAAGTTAATATAATTGATCGTAATTTTCATTTGTAATAATTAATTTTCAATAAATATCAACCAAAACAAATCGACAAATAATTAATAATAAAATGTATCATTAGGAAATAAAAAAAATAAATTACCAGATAATATAATGTAAGACTACTCTATTAAAATAACAGAAAGCACAAATTTTTCCATAATTGACTTTACATACTACATTTTTATACTATAATTAAAAGATTAGATATATATTTTCACCTATTAATTAAGATATTCTCGGTTTTCAGGAACATATGTTTATTACATAAATAAAATCCTATATTATTAATATAAAATAAATTATAATTTCTTAATCTGTAATTCATATTTAGTAAAAAAATAAAAATCAATCACTTAGCTAATAAATCCATAAAGGAAAACAGCCATGAAAGATATATTAACAAATTCTGATCATAAAATTAAAGATGTTCAAGAGTGGATAGAATATATTAAACACAGAAGAGAAAAATATTCTAATACGCAGCAACATTCAGATAACATTTTTACTCATTTCTTAGAAACGGAGAATCTTTCTGATATACAAAGTCCAGCCAGTATAGCAGCAACAAATGGATACACAATATTCGCCAAGAAATCTGCCACATCAAATAAATACCCAGTCAGCGTCACTGAAGGTCTACAAACTATCATCAATTTATGTCGAGTAGCATCAGGCTATGACCCATTGGAACCAGAAGGTAATGGCAATGCGCAGAAATTCATTGCATTCACAACAGAAATAGCGAAAGTTCCCTTTCTCTCTTTACTACGGAAAGACACAAGTACGATTGCTCAACAAAGTCATGATACCAATGTCTTGATCGATTCTTTTGTCGAGTCCTTTAGAGGACTATCTCCCCAGGATAAAATCACCATTAAAACTTATTTGAAAGCGTTGATTAATACCGCCTTATCATATGCCGATCAAAAAGAAAAAAAATCTAACCTGGTACAATATGCTCTGGCTAAAACCCCAAATGGGGTATCACTCTTACTCTATTCTTCTGTGCTGACAATAAAGGAAGTAGATAATAAGGGTACTATAAAATTCACTTCTCATTATAATCTTTGCCAAGCAGAGTATAATCTCAGCCAGAAAATGTGGGAAATAGTAAAATCTGCATTCGAGAAAGAAGATAAGATAACTATAGAATATTTAATTGATTGTATGACAACTAAAATGAAGGCATAAATTAAAAAATTTCTATAAGTAGATTAATTGATTTATATCAATAATATTATTACCAATATGTAATG
>NZ_NMQR01000034.1 GCF_003545805.1 Photorhabdus sp. CRCIA-P01
GATCAGACCGTTTTAGGGAGGCGGTACGGGGTCATTGGGGTATTGAAAATCGCGTCCATTGGGTGCTTGACGTATCAATGAATGAAGATGCGTGTGCCATTCGTCGCGGCAATGCTGCCGAGATATTAGCGGGTATGCGGCACTTCTCGCTTAATATGCTACGTGCAGAAACCAGTGTAAAAGCCAGCATGCGACGCAAAGCAAACATGGCCAATATGAGCAGTGAGTATTTGGATAAAGTTTTAATTGCAGGTTTTCAGACATTGGGCAAGAAATGAACATTCATGCTCTTGCCCTGGTAATATACCCTTTTTCTATGTAATAATTAGATATCTTCTTAGTTAACAAGTTAATATCTTTAATTGATAGGCATTTAGGCATGTAAGATTTTACTAAGGAAATTTTTTCTGATTTAGATAGGTAGAAAGAATCTTTAAACTGAATATTATTAACAAAGTGACAAGATGGATCAATATTATGATTAGATTCAGATGGAAATTCATCATTATGAATAATATCTATATTATTTCCTAAATTTTCTTGTTTTTGTATTTCTTGTAATATATCCTTTTGTTTTTGATTAATAATATTTTGTTCTAAGGGACTAATATTCCCAGATATTGCCAAGGTTTTCTGAGAAAAGATCAAAGTTGAATATAATAATATTTTGATAATTTTTCCAGTGTGCATTTTATAATCTTTTAGCCAATTTAAGTTAAATAATAATATAGCCGACATTTCGGTAACAATTCACCAGCTTCAGGTTTTCGAACTGCCTAAAATTGCGCTGGTTATCACGGAATATCAGCTGTTCCACGGCCAGTGCCAGAGTCGTCATCGCTGTACATTGGCAGCGCTTCCAACCGATGCCCCTTCAGGGCAATGGGGGCACGTTTGATGAGCCACATTGCTGTCTTATCGGGGCAGTATCATCTGAGCATCAGTAAGATACATCGCTTGCTCCGGGAGAGTTATAGCTCATATTTCTCAACGGAGCCTATCTCCGAAGCACAAGGGAAGGTCAGTACGATGCTGAGGCCATTACACCAGGTATTGGGGTATCACGTAAAACAATCCGCAGTTATCCATATTGATGAAATACTCCACCAACGTAACGGAGAAGCGGCGACCTGTTGGGTTTGGTTGCTTAATGGAAGTAATACGGTTTATCAGAAAATCCGCGCCTACTGTAATGCAGAAACCGCTAAGTCTCTGCTGGGAGAAACAAAAGTCGGTGCGTTATCATCACTGCTCAGTGTGCTATCTATGACTGGCTGGAGCCTTCCTTGCATCAGTTCTGCTGGGCCTATGTCACCCGCAATCTGCAACAGATGGCTGATTACAGTGGTGACGGATTCCACTGGTACAGCCGGATGGCAAGGCTGAGGAAAAATTTGGTGGTGTGGCTGAAAAAAGTGAATAGGGACCGATATCACGATATTCAGGCAGGTGTACCTATCTTCTCAAACACGAAACCGGCTTATGGGTATTCCTATTCCTTAATCATCACGATGTACCGTTGACCAACAAATGAGGCTGAGCGTTGTTTGTGTGGCAGTGTGATCATGCGGAAAATTTGCTTTGGAATGAGTTCTCATCGTGGAGAGCGATACTGCTTCCAGCTGCTGTTGGTTGTGGAAACTTGTAGGAAGCGGAGATTATCTGCCCTGCATGTTATTATTGATATCGTCACGGCTGTGACACAAAAACAATCGTACCCGGATGTATTTAATCTGACTTCTGGCTAGTCAATAGATGACTGGTAAATGGTTACTAAATAACTTTCCAAAATGGTGCTACACCTTATCTACTAAAAACCATATGTATAACAATGGGTTGAATAAAACCACGTGTAGCGAAATTATGAAACCTTATTTAGAGATGTCCGAAATAACAATGCTTCTACAGTGTTTGAAGAAAGTGATTATACCAAATTATCATGCTACTCAAATTTCCTGCACAAAACGTCAACATCTCCTAATTTTTCTGGAAAATGATAAGGTTCATAATTGTTAGAACGATTAGTGATTATCGTTGGTAATCTATAAGTCCTATGCCATGCTCTAATCTACATGGTCGCTGGATGCTTTTGATGCCGAATATAGGCTACTTGGAGCATGAGTGGTTTTTTCGGTAAATAAAGGAAGGGGATAATTCTTTGGGAATTGATCTGGGTGAGTTAAATCACCATATACTTCATCAGTTGAAATATGGTGAAAAATAAAGCCGCTTTTTTTATCTTCTACAAGTTGTCGCCAATAATTTTTAGCGGCTTCTAGCAGAGTATACGTACTAATAATATTGGTTTGAATGAAATCACTTGGGCTATTGATTGAGCGGTCTATATGGCTTTCAGCAGCTAAATGCATAATCGCATCAGGTTGATACTTTGCTAAGATACTATCAATCGTATCATGATGACAGATATCTGAGTTTTCAAAAGAGTAACGAGGGTGATTGCTAACCTCGATAAGTGATTCTAAGTTGCTTACGCAAGTGAATTTATCGACGTTAATGACGCTATTGCTAGTATTTTTGAGAATGTGCTGAATTAATGTAAAGCCGGTGAAACCTGTTCCACCAGTAACTAATATTTTCATTTTTGATTTTTCAGTGAGTTCTTGGATTGATTTGATACCGAAATTTAGAAAGGAAGTTTTATCGAATATATTTAGGCAGTATTTAATTAAAGCTACCGTACTAGGTTGCGGCTCCCAGAGTGCCCATAATTAGTCATTATTTTTCTATCTTTATGATTCATAATAAATTTATCATCATAACAAAAACCAAAACCCCACCAATTTCTGTTAAGAGGCGGCGAGATTAGACATTCGATTCCTTAAGGTCAAGTAAATTAACCTTTTTCCAGCAATTCTCATTTTAAAATTTAGGGTGGATAATATACTGAATTGGGCTATGGAAGTGAAAATGATCAATATTTCATTCAAAAACCAGAAGTGAGAAGCTAGTGCTTTGATCCAGCGTAAGCGCTTATAAAGTAGTGAACTCTTATAACTCCTTAGTGGAGATCACAGCATTCCACGGCATCAGATCATCAACACTTTCTTCAGGAGCACGTTTGGGTAATTCCGTAAAGATATGCCGGAAGTAATAATGCGGATTGATATCATTGGCACGGCGGCGGAACGTTTCTACATTCCTGCAAGCCATATGGATGATGTGCTGAAACTGTTGTCTGAAAGACTTGCGGCAATGAAAATTGGCTCGCCTCTGGATGAATCAACAGAAATGGGGCCGCTGGCAAACAAAGCGCACTATAACAAGATTCTGTCCCTGTTTGAGCAAGCCCGTCAGGAAAGTAGTGAGATTGTTTACGGTGGTCATGCTCTGGCCGGACCGGGTTTCTTTGTGGCGCCAACGGTGATTCGTGCTAACAGCCCAGAAGATTCATTGATGAAGGAAGAGACATTTGGCCCTGTGGGGACTTTCCTCAGCTATAACGATGAGGAAGAGCTGATTGGATTGATGAACAGCACGCCATTTGGTTTAGCGGCGAGTTTGTGGACCAATGATCTCAGCAAAGCCATGCGCATGATCCCGCGTATCGAAGCGGGGATCGTTTGGGTCAATATGCATACATTCCTCGATCCGGCATTACCATTCGGTGGTACCAAATCCTCAGGTATCGGTCGTGAATTCGGTAGCGCTTTTATTGAGCACTATACTGAATTGAAATCCGTGATGGTTCGTTACTGATTTGATATTCGGATCAAAATAAGGAAGGCCCCTTGATTGAAAGGGGCCATTGTCAACGCTAAATCGTTTTCGTGCCAAATTGAAAGCAGCGGTTTATAAAAACGAAAATACACGGCAATTTCCTTCAAAAGCAACACAAAGGTTTATAAAAATGAAAATACACAGCAATAACCGCCGCAAATTGCAGATTTTATAAACCATGTTAAATACTGAACCACATCAATGGCTCCACATTTGCGTCACCCGTGAGTCAAATAAGGCTTCTATTCTACTCACCAAATGAGGCGAATAGTCATGTTATTTGACTCAATCTGAGCTTTTCGCCTTGTATCTTTACCAACATTGGGCGAATTTTTACCAATCACAAATAACGAGTAATAAACCCATTGGAAACCAGTTCGGTGCGATTAGTCACTTTGGTTTTGGCAAAGATATTACGCAAGTGAGTTTTAACAGTAGATAGGGAAATATTAAGTATCTGTGCAATACGTTTGTTACTTGATCCTTCTCTTATCAAATTAATAATTTCTTGCTCTTTAGCGGTCAGAATAGTTGATGTTTCAGGAAGTAAGTCTCTGACCGCTAATTCGATTAATGGCAAAATAGTACTGAGGCGGTTAAAGTCTCTTGGTGTAAATGGAGTGTTCCGTAATAAAGAGACGCCGGCAATAATTCGGTTGTGTTGACGGATAAATATTTCTGCAATGTCCTGTATATTATTTGGCAGCATAAATTCATGGTAATACTTATTATATTTGGTAAGTGTCTTTTGATCTATGCTAATTATATTAATATCATTTTGTTGATAATTATCCGGTTTTAATGGATCTAAATGCTGAAAATGAGCCAGATAATTCTGGTGAGTTTCGTCTGAAATATCATATAGAATGTAATTCTCAGGGCGTAATTCATTATCCACCAGATAGAATGCCGCAGCTGAGATGGGAACCAGATGTGCAATGGTGTTTAAACAACTGTGGATTAAAGCATTTTCACGGCTATTCGGTAGTACAGTAGACAAGAAAGTTCTCCTTTTAGAATAATGTCTAACTGGATAAATCAATACTGACGATTAATCAAATGCTAATTAAAATCTATAATCAACACAAAATAAACATATTAATAACGTGATATCGATTGCAATAAATGAAATTTCTCACCGTGATGATCACCTGTTAAGAATAGAGGTTTTGGTATATATCTGAAATAATTTCTTAATGCATTGATTAAGTGATCTGTTTTTTATTGATTGATATTTAAGTGATTATTTTTGCTTTTTGTTGTTTTCTGGTATTTTTCGTCACACCTTTTCGGCTATGAATCCCCCTTTAGGTATCGTTCTTAAGGACGATAGTCGGTATTCCGTTTCACTTTCTATAGTGTATTTATCCTCAATAAAGTTTACAAAAAATTCACAAATGAATCGCTGTGAGCGTTATTTTTACGGCCAGAAGTAAGAGGGAAAATGAATGAAGATGTCAACACGACTGACTTCACATATTGAAAAGGGAGTGGTGGGGTTTCCTACCACATTGGCAAGTTCCGTTGGGGTGATCATGGCAAGCCCGGTTATTCTGACCGTGACCAGTGGCTTTGGGATGGGTGGTGACACTTTCGTACTGGCAATGTTGATCAGTTTTATCATGATGCAGGCCCAAGTGACGACGTTTGCCGAGGCAGCGGCTATTTTGCCTACTTCCGGCTCTGTTTATGACTATATCTCTTGTGGCATGGGGCGGTTCTGGGCAATTACTGGCGCACTTTCGGCTTATTTGATTGTTCATATTTTTGCGGGTACAGCAGAAACGATCCTCTCCGGTATTATGGCATTAGTGAATTTTGACAGCCTTAATACGATGGTGGAAAGTCATAACGCTTCATGGATGGTCGGCGTTGGGCTCGTTATTACATTCGGATTACTTAATGCGTTGGGTATTGAAGCGTTCGGTAAAGTCGAAATTGTGCTGACATTCTGCATGTGGAGTACCTTGGTTATTTTCAGTATTTGCGGATTGTTAATGCCGTTTGCGGTGCCGCTGGAGAGTTGGTTTGGTGAGGGACTTAATTTAAGCGACCCCTTGGCGGTGCTGAGTTTGGTCGGTATGGCAATGTTTATGTTTGTTGGCTGTGAATTGGTGACACCAATGGCGCCGGAAATTAAAAATTCAGCCAAAGTTTTGCCGCGAGCAATGATGACGGGCCTGTGTGGGGTGGTTGTCTGTATGGGTCTATATGGAGCGTCAATCAGTCATCAGGTAGAAAATGTGCTGGTGGATGTAGAAAATAATGTTCGCTTGCTGGAAACGCCAATGGCCATTCCTGCTTTTGCCGGCCAGGTGATGGGGGATTTTGGTAAGTATTGGATCGGTATCGGCTTATTATTGGCGGGAGCGGCCACGATTAATACTCTAATGGCGGCGGTACCGCGTATTCTCTATGGTATGGCGTTGGATGGCGCATTGCCGCGTATTTTTACTTATCTACATCCACGGTTTAAAACGCCAATCTTTGGGATTTTGGTTGCGGTAATGATCCCCTGTTTGCATACCTTTATTATTCAAGGTGATTTGAACCGGATTATGCCTTTAGTATTAGCAGCAGTATGTGCCTGGTGTGTTGCTTATTTGCTGGTGACATGTTCTGTGATATTACTGCGTATTCGTAGACCTGATTTGCATCGTGCTTATAAATCACCGTTTTTCCCATTACCTCAAATTATCTCCAGTGTAGGCATTATTTTGGCGATTATTCACATTACACCTCCGGGAATGAATCCCGGTGATGTGTATATTCCATTTGCCATTATGTTGGGTCTGACCGCCAGCTATGCCCTGTTTTGGACGCTCTGTGTACAACGGGTAAATCCGTTTAAACCCGTACCCGTTGAGCAGGTACTTTCACATACTTTCGCTAAGGGTGAATTGCCGGGGGTGCAACTTGAGCCACTTCGTTCCCTTAATTAATGTTATTTGGCGGCGGTTGAATAAACCGCGCTATCCTGCTGGCTATCAGGCAGGCATAACGCTAAACCGGCTGGAACAGAATTTGTCACCTTACTATTGTGAGCGTTTATCAGCAGAAAGTTTGCAAGTAACGTTACCTAATGGATTGCATATTGAAGTTTGTGAAAAGCCGAAGACATTATTTCTGGCCTATATTGTTAGTTGTTGTTTTCGTTTGCAGGGAATCACTTCACTCAAGGAAAGAATCGTTATTAAAGCCAAGGTAAAGGGGATATTTCGGCGAAAAACCGTGACTTATTACTGTTGTCATGGTGCAGAGTTTGGGCAACGGATTATTGATTTACTTAATCAGTATCCATTAATTGGTGAAACGTTAGCGGAACTGGATTTTCGGGATCTTGTTTTGAATATTCATCAGGGGCAATGGCAATTCGAGGTGGAACATTTTGCCGCTTCCGAGGTTGTTAGCCGATTACCGGCCAGTCGTCGTTATTTACGTTTGACTTCTGAGCAGCGCTATTTGTTGCTCAGTACCTTGCTGATGTTTAGTCAGTTAATAGGAAAGCTAGATGGAAAAACAATAAGATACGAATAACACTTGTTTATTGTTAAATAAAAACCACCGATCTTCATTCAAGAGCCGGTGGTGATATGAGTGCAATAGATATTTACATTGGTACAGAATTTCTCGCTATATTTAAAGTATCGACAAGCTGATCAATATCTGATTTGCTGGATCTAAAGCTGGATATACAAAGGCGCAGGGCTTTTGTATTGGCAAAGGTAGTTATCGAGATCCAGCATTGATTAATCTCTAATACTTTTTCTAAAATTTTATTAACATCAAAATTCCCATTATCACGGATACAAATAACAGGTAAAACTGAGGGATTCAATATCTGCCAATCATTTTTCGCCAGTTGCGATCTTAAATAATCAGCAAGATTGATCTGATAATCGATCATATTGCTAAATCCATTGCGGCCAAGGATAGCCAGTGGCATAAATAATTTTAATCCGTTAAAACGTCGTGACCACTGAATAGAGTGAATGTAAGGATCAGAATTAATATCATCACTGACCGGCATATAATTGGTAGAGACAGCAAAAGGTGTTGTCAGAATATGTTTATCCGCACATATAAACATGCCAGTACCCATTGGGGCAGAAAGCCATTTATGAGCATCAATGGTAATGGAATCAGCTTGTTCAATCCCCTTGAGATGATGGGAATATTGATCACTTAACAGGATTGCGCCTGCCCATGCTGCATCAATGTGGAAGAACAGATGATATTTATTTGCTACAGTGGCAAGTTCTGGCAGCGGATCGATAATACCGGCATTTGTCGTTCCGGCGGTTCCAACAATCATGAAAGGTTTATTGCCGTTCGCTATATCATTATCAATAGCTTGGGTTAGACCTGAAATATTCATTTTTCCTGTATCATCAACCGCGATTAATCTTACTGCACTGTGTCCTAAGCCAGATTGTAATGCTATTTTTAACCAGGCAAGATGGCTATCGGAAGAGATATAAAAAATAGGTTGTCCCTTTATTGACTGTAAACCCTGTTGGGCATAATCGGGAAAATGTTTTGTCAGGGCACAAATAAGTGCAGTACAATTTGCTTCGGCACCACCGGTAGTAAATGTACCTCCGCTATTATCAGAGTTAAACCCTGCTAGTCCGCCAAAATATTTAATTAATTTTTCCTCTATTTCAACACAGGTCGGTGCATGACTCCAGACCGCTAATTGTGGATTATATAGCGCAGTGATGAAGTCCGAAATCACGCCCCAGAAAGTTGATGATGGATTAAATAGCCCAAAATAATGCGGGCTGGTGACATGAACAATACCTTTTCCCATAAGGTGTAATACATCATTTAAAACCTCTGTTGGTGAAAAATTGCCATCAAAGGTATATTTTGATAAAGCGTGGGAAATATCGGCTTTGGAAAGTGAAGGGTTAACCCCCATTGTGGGTAATTCAGCAATATGTTTATTAATCGAGTTTTTTAATAACTCAATTATGTCATTACGTTGATCGATGTCAGGAAATAGTGAAGAGATTATTTCCTGGCTGATATCCCATTTGTCATTTGTACCTATCATTTAATTTTCCCCTGTAAAGATTAAATAGCGTAATCATCAGTTGTTCCGGTATTCGCTTTAATGGACTCATATATTCTTTCTGCCCTTATCGCGACCGCAGAAAAAGATTGAGCATCGCTAATGCCATGAGTTCGTTCTGAAAGGCCATTGACATAAAGATGGGCGTCACCATAGTTTTTTAATTTCACTTTATAGTCACTATCGATGGTCAGTCCACCTTCAAAATCTTTTACCAAAAATTGATCGAATTTTGCCAGTAGATCAGGTAGAGGGTTTTGATAATATCCCGTACCTAACACGATAGCGTCAAAAATATGGTTAGTCTCTTCACCAGTAAATGTGTCTTTAATAACAATCTGGTATTCTTCGTGAGAGTGGTCAATAGTCATTATCTCTGAATTGACCATCATGCGAAGACGCTCTTTGCCAATCACTTCATCTTCATACATAATTGAAAATAGCGATTGGCTCTCATCAACATCAATACCTGAATAGTTTGTACTTTTAACATGTTCAAAAAATACTTTTTTGTTTTCCGGGCTTAAAGATTTAAAGTATTCGATGTTTTCTGGTAAAAACACCAGATTGGGAAATTGACCTAGTTGCGCGATCTTAAAGCCGATTGAACGATGCAGCGAGAGAATTTCAATATCGTCCTTTTTATTGATTAAATCAGCAATGACTTCACCGGCACTTTGACCAGAACCAATAACCATCCATCTTCTAGGTATATTATTCTGGAAATTATTTATTCTTTCTAAATATGCAGAGGTATGAAAAACATGATCACCCAGAAAGTTATCAAACATTTTTGGCGTAAATGGTGTTGATCCGCTTGATAATATGAGCGTATTAGTCACATACTCAAAATCTTCCCCAGAGACGCTAAAGCCATTCAGTAATCCACTGTTGATAACCGGATATATATGAGTCACGTTTTTTTTGTATTGCACATAACTTTCCAGTTTTTGTCCAACCCAGATCATGTAATCTGACCATTCAAAGCGACTTGCTGGACGACCTAATAAGCCAAATTTAAACAGGCGATTTTTTTCTTTCAAATACATGGCAAAACTATAAGGACTTTGTGGGTTTCTCGGGGTCACTAAATCCCGATAAACATGATGATTAATATCTGTGCCTGGTAATAATAAATTAGGATGCCAGGCGCAAGAATCTGCTTTTTCAAGTGCTAAGAAATTATTTTGCAATTGATGCTGATGTTCGATTTTTTTCTCATCAAATATACACGCTAATGCGAGACTAGCGGGTCCAAAGCCAATGCTGAGTACATCTATAAATTTTTCATTATTGGTATTCATTGTTAAGCTCTCGAATTAATGGGTAAAATATAGCGTGGCTTCATCGTGGAATTCTCATTCATCCATAAACATAATTTAGCGGCTGAGCATTCCCCTTTAATGAACTTAATATGGCCGAGGATTGTCTGGAATGTCTCTTTTTGCAAACGATGTAATAAGTTATTGGGAACCGTTAATTGATGAGCAATCTCCAATGCTGCAAAGGTTTCAAGAAAGAAGATGTTAGGAAATTGGTCATATTGTTGGATATAGCGTTGGATACAGGATTCCAATGGGTTAATGAATTCGACTGGAGCAAACCCGATACCGGTAATTTGTCCATTTTCCACATTTTCTGGCAAATTAAGTTGTTTGCATGCAGCATCATCCGTCAGGATAATTTTTCCATTTCTCTTTTCAGAGAAATAATTATGAAGAAATTTTTCACTTTTACCGATGGTACCAATAAAAATAATTTTATCGGTATTGTCATTGGGTTTTACCGCAGTATCGTTTTTGCCCAACATTCTGCGAATATCCTCTGCCAGATTATCACTATATTTTGAGCCATCGGTTTTTATTTCATAATAGCGATCTCCATCTTCTTTTGTTAATGCAGTAAGTGCATGGGCAATATTTTTATTATTGAAGCAAATTCTGAATATATTGCTATTTCTTATGGTCAAGGTGGTTTCAGTTGCAGTAGGTAACAGAACAGGAATGTTATGATGTGAGTAGACTTCCGCCGCACCTATTGCCGCGTTACTTGAGAAGTGACCTATGACCATATCGACATTGTTCTCAATATTATATTTCGCTGCTTTAGTGCCTCCTTCAATTGAGCCATAATCTTCACTGAGGATAAATTTCAATGTGCTATTGTTATGTAGATCTTTAAATATCTCAATAGCACGCATGACAGTTAACGCATGTATTGATCTCTTAGGATCTAAAATGGCGGAAATGCCACAAATAAGCTTGCTATTCATTTTATTTATCTTAATCAGTGAATCGTGAATAGGAGAAAACCTGATTTTTTTGTTTGAGAAAATCAGTCGAAAGCTCGGTTGGCAATAGATTTAATGTAATAATTTCAGACACCGCTAAAGCAATTTTATATCCTATGCCACAGAAGCCTGCCGCAGCAAAACATCTCTTTTCTTCATCTATAAAGTCAAGAATAGGGCGTTCATCTGGCGTATATGAATCATATCCTTTAATTATAGAGAGAATATTGGTTGGATCATGTTTAAATTTTGATTTTAGGAGCCTTTCGCTGATGTCGTTTTCAATAATATTATCATTATATTCTATATCTTCTGGTATCTCGGCAGCGTTTCTAATCTTAGATCCAGCTTGATAGAAATATTCAGTGAGTGGCACGATATGTGTGCCGGTTTCAGTATCTATAATTGGCATATTGGTACTGTAGGAGGTACGAATATTTGCCAGAGGAATACTTTTAGCATTAACTGGCAGCTTATACGCCAGTGTTTTTGTCCATGCACCGATGGCTAAAACAATATAGTCCGCTTCAATGGTTGAGTGAGCAAGTTGAACGATGGCTTTGCCATTTTCGGTTGTTATGGCATGTACTTTGGTATTTTCTAATACTAGATTCCCCGTATCTCTAACAACTTGTGCTAAGTTTGAGGCGGCATTTCTAATATAGCCAAATCCGCCTTTTGGCTCAAAAAGGATAATTCGGTTGTTATGTTTGGAATAACAACCATTGGTTAATTCGAAAGCTTTTTCGGCGGATATGATCTCCAAAGGATAAAGACTATCGCTATAATCTCTGATACTTGCTTTGACTAATTCAATGTTGTTTTGATTGAGTTCGGCGGCATAAATAATACCTGTCTGTTTGAGCGTTTTTTTAAATATTTTTCCTACCTGACTCTCTTGCATTAGCTTAACACTTCTTCGTGTGAGTCTGGCAATTTCATGATCAGGATCATGTACGCGGAATAATGCACCGGAGAATTTAGTCGCTCCATTACCGCCAATCGTCTCTTGCTCAATGAGGGAGACATTGAGTCCTTTCAATGCCAAGTTGGCAGCAACTGTTGCGCCAATTATTCCCCCTCCGATAACGGTAATTTGTGTGGTTTTATCTGTTTGCATAATCAAATACCTGGTCTTGACAAATTTAACAATGAACAGAAAGCCTCTATATCGTGGTGAGTAATATATTCTTTTAATTTTTTGGATGTTTTTGGTATTATTGGTTCAGACAAAATTGAAAATAAAATAGCAAGATTTTTGTCCAAAATATTGTAATTTAATTTTGCGTTTAATAAATCTAACATCTCCATTAATTCAGCCGCAATTTCCTTAATCGAGAAATTATCGTATCTGGAATAGGTTTGCCATCTTTCGACAATTTTTGTTTCTGATTCTGACAATACGATAGGGTTAGTGATATTATCAGAATTCATTTTTTCCAAATTATCAGATATTTTTGGCAGCAGATAATTAAAGATATGATTCCGCCATGTCCAGAACTCTTCTACGACAAAGTTTTCAGAAGAGTGTTCTGGCGATATCAGAGAGACATAGAGCCTGACACTATCAGAACAGGCATTTTTGACGATATCTTTCACCCAAATCGCATGATTACGGCTGGTTGAAAAATCTTTTCCATCCAATTTTAAGAAAAAGTTGGTATAGAAAGCATGTTTAAAGCGTAATTCGTCGTTCAATAATATTTGAGCCGGGTACGCAAGAATATGGCTGTAAGAACAATCCATACCTAAAAAATTGACCATGCAAGTATTATCATCGTAAATAAGGTCGTAAGGACTATCTGCATCGGTGTTTTTTTTAGAAAGTTCTTTCAGTGTTGCTAAATATCCGGCTAGCCCCATAAACCAGGTATGAATACGGTGATTTTCATCAGAATAGAGTTTCAGCCCTGATTCATCGGGGCGAGTCACGCCCCACTCTTTTATACCATGCGCAAAAACTTCCTCGACCCATGCTGTTAATTGTGGCCTCATAGGAGAACTAAGAATTTTCTCTTTTAATTTCTCGGCAATCACCGGTAGTAATAGAAAATTGCGCTCAACATGTTTATAAACAACTTTTTCATTGCACAAAATACAACGCAAATTTTTCATTTCAAATGCGTCCGGTGCCATTGCACAAGATTCACATTGGCTTGGATCTGAGCTTTCACCACAATGATTACATTCACCTCTGGCAAAGGCTTCATAGCCCCATTTTTCACATTTTTCGCAATAAGGTTCTAAACTCACCTTTGGTGCAATAATGCCTTTATCTAAACAAGAGTGATAGAGCATCTTGACGGCATCTTCAAAATAGCGGTTATCGTATGACTCTAGCCAATGATCCAGTTTTATATCAATTAAGCTCAATGATTCCTGTATTTTTTTCGAATTCTCTTTTGCCAGTACCGGTGCACTTATGCCCGTTTCTTCTGCTTTGCGTTGTAAATAAGATTGATAATCATCTGAATAGGATATCAAATAACACTTTTCACCCTTTAAACGTTGAGTGCGAGTAAATATATCTGCGCTTAAAAATGGCCCGGCTATATGACCAACGTGCAGATCGCCATTTGGTGTTGGTGGCGTGATGGTGACAAGATATTTATTCATTATTAAGCCTGCTCTAACTTGGTAAGAAAGTTCAATGTACTTTCCTTGTCCCACCATATGGTATAAAAGTGGAAATCTTCCTGATTGTTGTTTATTACATGATGCTCAGAGTCTAATGGAATAAGAATTAAATCCCCTTTGGTGACAGGAAAATCTTCGTCATTTGTTCTTATAATGGCATTACCTTGGATAACAATAAATAATTCATATTCATTGTGGGAATGGCGGAAACTTTTAGTTTCTGGACGTACAATACACCATGCACCACCAAATGGCGCATTTAGCCCCTCCCATGGTAAAAGCCTTGAACCGTCCAGATCATATTCATGAACCATTGAATCCCAATCCATTTTACGAATAATATTCATCATACACCTTCCTCTAAGAGTTGAAATTCATTCATATAAGCTAAAAATGTATTTCGAAGAATCTCTATGGCTTCTTCAATGGTATCACTACTAATATTGAGTGGTGGAAAAAGGCGTAATACTGTATCGTTTCTCCCACCTAATTCTGTTATTAATCCTTTATTTAATGCTATTTTTTGAATATGTTTTGCCGTTATTTCACACGCTTTACCCGTTCTGGCGTTAAGAATTTCAATACCGAGCATCAAGCCTTTACCACGAACTTCACCAATGATGTTAAAATCATTTTTAAATTCAGCGAGATGGTTTTTAATTTGTATTGATTTCTGTTTAACGTTCTCCAGTAAATTGTCACGCTTTATTATTTCAATGGCTTTTGTACCTGAGGCGAATGCCAATTGATTTCCTCTAAAGGTGCCAATATGAATACCCGGCGTCCAATTATTGAAATCTTTCTTATAGAACATAAGGGAAGAGGGTAATCCTATTCCACTGGTGCCTTTGGAGGTAACAAATATATCAGGCTCGATACCGTATTGTTCAAAAGCATACCAGGTTCCGGTCCTGCCGCAACCGGTTTGGATCTCGTCAATAATAACCGGAATAGAATGGGCTTTTGAGACACGAATAACACTGTCCACGAATGATTTCTGTGCGGGATAAACGCCACCTTCACCTTGAATAAGCTCCAGAATAATTGCGGCAATATTTCCTAGCCCAGAGTTTGCATCATTTAAGGCGGATTCAAGATATAGTCCAGCATCAAGATGAGCTGAATTGAGCACCCAACTTTCTGAGGATTGAGATTCTGAGCCATAGGGGAAGAAATGGACGCCCGGCATTTTTCCCAGAATATTTTTCTTCATACTTCTATTGCCAGTAACGGCAATAGCGCCATTGGTACATCCATGATAGCCACCTCTGAAACTAATAATTTCTTCCGCCCCGGTCGCTATTTTTGCCAGCTTAATGGCGGCTTCAATGGCATCCGCACCTGTTGGCCCACAAAAATGTATTTTGTATTTGTTGCGCAGGCTTTCAGGTAGCATACTTAAATGCGCCTCGGTAAAAAGTTCTTTGGCAGGCGTAGGAAAATCCAAGCCCAGACAGAGTTTTGATACTTGTGCATTCACTTCGGCAATTAATTCAGGATGAGAGTGTCCCAAAGGCAAAGAGCCGGCGCCGGATAAAAAATCGATAAATACATTACCGTCGATATCCTGAACATAACAGCCATCGCCTTTTTCTAGTGAAACTTGAATCCTTTTAGGGTATGACACGGCACTTGATTCTTGCTCTAGCTGTTTTGCTAATGCGATTTTTGAAAAGGGGCCTGGTATTGTGGTGTGAATATTAACCTTATTCATTTTAAGCCTCGATTTTATTTTTATTATGAATAGATTTTTTAATTTTTATATTTTTTTCGATAGAATCAATAATGTGTTTGGATCTGATAGAAACTAAACTCAATGAGCCGGCATCACCTAAGCCGTGTGAAGATTCACATAATCCGTTTAGATAAATGCCTATATCGGTAGAATTAATCAGATCTATCTTGTAATCCCTGCTTATTATGATTCCGTTATGGCTATTTTTACTCATTAATGGATAGAGTTCGGCAAGAAGAGGTGGACAAATTTCCTGATATTCTTCCATACCAATATCTTTAAAACCTGTGGCGGAGATAACCATATCGACATCTATTTGATAGGTTTCTTCTAACCCGTGATTTTTTACTATCTGTAATGAAACAATGGAATCTTTCACGCTAGATTCAACAATATCCGCAGAGTTATGAATTTTGATTTTATGCTGACCAAAATATTTATCTCTATAGATAGTTCGATAAAGTTCGTCGAGAACATCACCATCGGAGGCAGAGTAGTTTGTCAGATTTAAATCTCTTTTTAATCTCGCTTTATGCTCCTCTTTACTGTTGAAGAAGGTATCTACGAATTCAGGAAAATAAACTTCGCCTGTAAATGGCGAGGTATCTTTTAGTCGGTAGCCAAATTTCCTTGATACACCGTGAATTTCAAGGCGAGGAAACTTATTGGCTAAAAATATCATTATTTCTATGGCAGATTGACTGCCACCGACTACAGCAATACTTTTTATTTTTCCACTGGAAATATCACCGATAATTTTGTTGAATTCTGCACCGTGAATTAAATGGTTATGGCCAAGTTGTCGCAGGGATAAAGGAATATAGGGTGTTCTTCCTGTTCCGACTATCAGGTTTTTACATTGATAGGTTTCTCCTCCGTTTGTTTTGACTTCAATGATTGTATTTTTACCATGATAATTATCAATAATTTTAACGGATATTATCAATGTTGAATAGCGAACGGATTTATCAAAATGTTTTGCCGCCCATTTGATATAGTCACGGTATTCATAACGATATGGAAAATATAATCCTAAGTTTAAATGCTCAAATAACCTGTTATTTTCAAACAGGTAATTGATAAATGAATAGTGGCTTTTGGGGTTTCTTGGCGTCGCAAGATCCCGTAAAGGGTGGTTTTGGATATCAGAGTTTGCTAATAACAGCCCGGCTTGCCATTCGCATGATGGCTCTTTTTCAAAGAACAGCACTTTTTTATGGGGTAATTCTTCCTCCAGTGTGATAGCCAATGAAATATTGGATGGCCCAAATCCTACGCCTATGATATCGTATTCCACCTGGTTCATGTAAAATTCCTTAAATATTTAAATTTTTATTAGTAATAATTTTTTTATTTTTTTAGATAAAAGCAGGTAATACTTCTTCGCCGATTTCTTGAATAACCTCTTTAGGGGACCTTTTGCCATACTGAATGCCAAGAGCCGCGTGATTAACACCGACTTCTTGCCACTCTTCCAATAATTCAATTAATCCCAGGCGCCCGGTTTTCAGGGTAAACCCGCCATTCGTGGGTGTTCTGGGATAATATTTATCCTCAACTAAATCAATCCATTCATTAGTTAAGTGTGGTTTGAATATATTTCCAGGGATATTTTTTCTAAATTCGCTAATATTCTTACCGAGTCTGGCGACGCCCTCTTTATTATGAGTTTGAATAGGATAGGTAAACCATCCATCTGAATTTTCCGCGATCCATTTGATATCTTGTTGCCCACGCCCAGTGACTATCAGGGGGATAAAATCATTAACCGCTTTAGGTATTAGGCGTAAATTCCCATCGATATAACCTAATGGACTGTTAATGGTGCGATGTTTGTTATCTAATAGTGCCCTGAACATATTGATTGATTCGACAAATCGCATTCCTTTTTCATTATAAGGTATGTTATAGGCAGGAAATTCTGACATTCTGTCTCCTGCGGCGACACCCAGTATTAAGCGGCCATTTGATAATTGATCGATAGACGTCGCTTTCTTGGCTAAATCGATTGGGTGTCGCAGTGTAAATATGGCACTGCCGAAACCGATGGCGATTTTGTTGGTTAATGCGGCTAGCCAGGCAGCATAGACAAATGGATCGAAGCCCTGACCTATATCGCTAAAATTGGGATCGAACAGCGGAATATCTCTCAGCCAAATTGCGGAAAAGTTTTGTTTTTCTATTTCACGAATGAGATCGATTTCAGGTTTAATATCAGCTTCTTGATTTAACGCTTTGAGAGGTAAAAACATGCCGATGCTGATTTTGTTCTCCTTGAATAAATTGGTATATGTCTTATGCTTTGAATAATTGAACATAATAAATCCTCAATGCTATTTTAACTTTTAGCTGACTTGAATAATTATTTCAGTTATTAATAATTATTGAGAAACTAGCATTAAAAGTAAGTGAATTAAAGCTATATTATTTAAACGACAGCTGTAGTTTTTCTAAATTTGCATGTCTTATTTCTGTTTACATTTACCGTTTTTCTGTATGGGTGTTGAAGTTCAGTTTTATATATACCTTATGGATTTCAAGGTGCATCGCGACGGCAAGGGAGAGAATCCCCGGTAGCATAGCGAACTATGTGACCGGGGTGAGCGAGTGCAGCCAACAAAGAGGCAACTTGAAAGATAACGGGTATATTGATATCTGTAGTTAGCATGGTAGTATCTTTGTCATATAGAGGACATACAGTGTACACTGGAGAATAAAAATATGAGCTCTATTTTGCCTCTGTTAGCTCTCAGAGCTTTTACTGAAGTTGGTCGGCGGGGAAGTGTTAAAGCCGCAGCGGCTGCAATGGGTGTATCACCTGGGGCGGTCAGTCAACAGATTCGTATTTTGGAGGATAGAATTGGTTTTGCGCTGTTTTTAAGAACATCTAAAGGTATAAAGCTTACTGCTAAAGCAGATCGGGTTTATGAGACGTTATTACTTTCGTTTGATAATATCGATAAATCTATTAAGTCTCTTAAAGCAATGCAGTTCGAACATAAGGTCTCTATAAATACCACTTCGTCATTCGCCGCATCGTGGCTGATTCCCAGACTAAAAGATTTCAATGAGAAATATCCTAATATTGAAGTTAATATAGAAGCTTCCAATGAATTGGTAGACCTAAAAAGAAGTTCTACAGACATTGCGGTGCGGCATGGGCTTGGTAATTACCCAAGTTTAATATCCACCAGGTTAATTGCGCCGGTATTAATTCCCGTGGGTACGCCGGAACTTTTAGGATCAGGACCGCCGATAAAACATGTTGAAGATTGTCTGAATTATCCTTTGTTACAGGATTCAGATAGATCTGATTGGCACTTGTGGTTAAAAGCACACGGAATTAATGAAGAGACGAAAGCAAGACAGGGCTCCAGTTTTGAAGATGATTTTTTACTGGCTCGCGCCGCTTTAACCGGTCAGGGTTTAGCATTGGTGCCAGAATTTTGCGTTGAAGAGGAGCTACTTTCTGGTCGGCTTAAAGTTGCACTAGAAAAAAAATGGCCTTCCCGATTTGCTTATTATGCGGTGACATTGCCAGAAACTCTATTCCGACCTGAAATTGTTAATATTATTGATTGGCTTGTTGAGCAGTCTGATTTGTCTGACGATTGCGAGGAAGAATGTTCATTGGCTTGGAACCAAGCTGAGTCATTGTGATATGTAATTGCGGTTTTTCACTATTAATTGATCCACAAGAAGATAAATAGCTTTCTTGCGTACTTTGATGTTCGCACTCTTTACCGACAACACAATAAATCAATAAATTTAATTTATGCGTGTAGAAACGAACACCGTGATATTCATTTCCAATTTCTGAAAATTAATGGTACTTTCATTTACTTAGCGGTATAGAGAGAAATGAGAGAAATTGAATGCTGGTTCTCTATAGCAGAGCAATATTTTAAATGCGAGTGATATTTTAGCCGTTAAATTATTACGCGTTTTTCTTGAGCGGAGATATAGAGAGATGATCTACTTATACACTGATAGTTCTCCAAATGGATATAAGATTACAATTGCTTTGGAAGAGTTGGGATTGCCATACATATTAAAGCATGTACGAATTGAACAGGGTGAAAATAGGGAGCCTGAGTTTTTACAGTTAAACCCTCACGGGCGTATACCTGTGCTTGTTGATGAAAGTACTGATACGACTCTTTTTGAATCGTCGGCGATTCTGCTTTATCTGGCATCGAAAACTCAGCAACTGTTGCCTGAGGATTTTAAAAGCCGTTGGGAAGCGATTACGTGGCTAACATTTCATTCTTCCAGCGTCGGGCCGATATTGGGACAACGGGTTCATTTTGAATTATTTGCAACTGAAAAAAATCATATGGCCATACAACGATATCATCGCTTAACGGAAGAGGCTTTCTCTACGCTGAATAAACGGCTTAGTGATCGCCCCTTTTTCGCCGGAGATGAATACTCGATTGCTGATATTGCCAATTTTGGCTGGACCCATATCGCCAGAATTATTGACTTTGATTTTAGTCATCATGAATATTTAAGTGCCTGGCATGATCGTATTGCTTTAAGGCCCGCGGTACAGCGGGGGATTATGATACCGGAGCCGGCAGCGGGTCCTTAATGCGTTGATGCAGTGGGAAGATGAATTGCATGCTTAGGTATCAAATTAAGATAGAGATCACAGATAATCAGGTAAATTTACTGAAATCTTTTATCGAATCATGGTTATTCAATCTATACTGAATATGTAGAAAATAATAGATAGGAAAATTTAAATGGCAATGCCCAACAATAGGGCGGGGAATTGCCATGCTTTTGAAGATCGATTTATTTAAAATCAATTCTATTTCGGAGGAAATTGTTAATGTCTAGGACCGGTGAGGAATATATTGAAAGCCTGCGTGATGGAAGAACTATTTTTCTGAATGGAGAAAAGATCACTAATCACGTGGATCACCCTGCTTTTCGGAATGTAATTAGAACCGTAGCTTCACTTTATGATTATCAGGCAGCACATGCTGATCGGATGACGTTCGAAGCGCCTGGTGGTAAGCGCGTTGGTTTATATTGGGAACTTCCTACTACCCGAGAGAAATTAATTGCCAGAGGTGAGGCTGCGTATGCTTGGGCAATGCAGAGTTGTGGTTGGTTAGGTAGAAGCCCAGATCATGTTTCTGCCGCTCTTGCCGGAATGATGACTTACCTGGAAGTATTTGAGGAATATTCCAAGGATAGGGCCGAGGCGTTAAAAAATTACTATTCATATGCCCGTGATAAAGATATTTATTTGGCTTTTACGTTAGTCAATCCACAAGGTGATCGATCCAAAACGCCCAGTGAACATATAAAAAACGTATTTCATACTCTTGGTGTATTGGAGGAAAAACCGCAAGGAATAATTGTTCGCGGGGCAAAGATGTTAGGAACAGCAGCCGTCCTTGCGGAAGAAGTTGTTGTTGGCGTGTTTAATCCGCTCAAAGAGGGCGTTGATGATAAATATGCTCTGTCTTTTGCATTACCGTTGAATACTAAGGGAATAAAAATTCTCTCCAGAAAATCCTATGAAATAGGCAGTAATAAATTTGATTCTCCTTTAGCGCATCAGTTTGACGAGAATGATGCGGTCGTTTATTTCGACGATGTTTTTGTTCCGTGGGAAAGAGTTTTTATTTATAGAAATACGGATATGTGCCGCCGACAATTTCAGGCAACTGGCGCTGACGTTTTAATGGATGTTCAGGGTATGGCTAGGTATGCCGTTAAGCTGCATTTCTTAACGGGTTTGGCTCATCAGCTTACCGAAGCTACAGGTGTCAATGAGTTTCCTGCCGTCCGTGAGTCATTAGCTGAACTTGCTTGCTATGCTACTAATATTGAAGGGCTCTTTCGTGGTTTGATTAGTAATCCTGATCGGCATAATGAGTACTATATTCCCAATCGATTACAACTATATGCTTGCCAGGTTGCATTGCAGTCAACTTACCCAAAGGTGATAGAAAGCATCAGAAATCTTTCAGGTGGTGGTGTGATTATGTTACCGTCAAATTATACTGACTTAGCAAACCCAGAAATCCGTGACTTAATAGAAAAAATACAATATTCAACCCTACTGGCACCCATTGAACGCGTGAAATTACTGAAATTGGTGTGGGATGCTATCGGTTCTGAGTTTGCATCACGTCATACTCAATATGAGATGTTCTATTCAGGAGCGCATCATATTGCTTTATCTCGTCTTTATGACGAATATGATTGGGATTTTGCTAAGAATATGAGCCGAGGGATTTTAGATTCTATTGATGTTAGTTGAGTTCTGTATTTAATTCAGATGCAACTAGCTTATTTTATTTTTATCAAATTTGAAGGGGCGGGATAGATTATATCCCGTTTTTTTGTTATTTAATCTTTTAAAAGATGAGATGATATTGACCAATATCATCTCAGTATGTTGAATTATTTATATATCCATCCGTAAATTATTTCATCATGTTAGAGAATTATTTCTCTGAAAGGCTTTAACATATACCTAATAGATTTCGAGTTGCAGTGCGGCGGCAAGTGAACAAATCCCCAGGAGCATAGATAACGATGTGACTGGGGTGAGTGAAAGCAGCCAACAAAGCAGCAGCTTGAAAGATGAAGGGTATATTTATATATTGTTAATGGAAGTTAATACACAATTTATACTATTAATAATAGTAATTGTTCTTATTCTTAAATAAGGACTTAGTGCATGATTTGCCGTGTCAAAAAATTGAATACCAATAATCAACAATTAAAAAAGAGAAAAAAATGAAAATAAACATAATGATATGTGATCTTACGGCTTCCTTTAATGTCTTTGCCTCTCAGTGTCACCAAATAAAATTTCAGCAAGATCAGCAAGCAATAGCCGGAAATTTTAATTCTCAAGGAGTTGCATGTATTGAGTTTAAAATTCAGCCTGAACATTATATACAGGGATCGGCACAGGGTATGCAGAAATTGGTGGTGCGGAAGGGGAATCAACAACATATTCGCACGCTGTTTACTGATAACCCGGTGGATGCCCGTCAGTCAATTGGCTTTACTGTTCCTCAGGCAGGAAAATATCGGTTGGCAGCCAAGGGCAAAGCAGGGGAACCGTGGCAGCTTACCTTGTCATTTCCACCTTATATCCCCAGGGATAATGATTATAGGCAGCAGCTAGAGAGCCCGCGCCTGAAACAACTCCAAATTGAAGTCGTACAAGGAAAAGGTACTCGTGCCTTCTGGCGGGAAATAACTCGCAACGGGGCGCCGTTGATTGAAGATAATGGTTGATCCGTGAATTTGCCAAAGTGGAGAAAAAACCACTGCGTTTCTATTTACAGGCGGGATTGTTTGAAACCCATGTGGGGGAATTGGAAGGCATTTTATATAATAATCGTCGCATGAAAGAGACGTTATTACAGCAGGGTTATCCAGTTGAATCCAGTGAAGTTTCTAGTGGTCACAATTATATTTCGTGGTGTGAAACTTTGTACCATGTAACACGGTCGTTAGTAGCGGAATGGTGAATTAATTCTATTTTCTTCACATAACTGTCACATAGTTTATTTAGTATCCCTTTATCAGATAACGGTAATTTTTACTCCGATTGCATTTTAATAAGGAAACCTTAATGTCAAACAAGTATAAGAAAAGTTTGGTTGCAGTCATGGTCTCAGCCTTAATTTCAGGTATCAGCTTACCGGTATCGGCGGCTGATGATCAAAATGCTAATCAAATTATGGCGGAAGATCGGGCGGTAAAAGGTGATATTACGGAATTTGGTGGTGCTCGCCGTATGACTCGGAACCAGACTGAGGCATTAAAAGCAGCGATAAATAACCATAAGGCTAAGAACGTTATTTTGTTTATTGGTGATGGTATGGGGGATTCTGAGATTACTATTGCCCGTAACTATGCGGAGGGTGCGGGTGGATTTTTCAAAGGAATTGATGCCTTGCCATTTACCGGCCAATACACTCACTATTCTCTGGATAAAAAGAGTCGTAAACCCAACTATGCGACTGACTCAGCGGCTTCTGCCACCGCCTGGGCTTCAGGTGTAAAAACCTATAATGGCGCATTGGGTGTTGATGTGTTTGGTAAAGATCACCAAACTCTGCTTGAGCTGGCAAAAGCGAATGGTAAAGCGACAGGTAACGTCACAACGGCTAGAGTGCAGGATGCCACACCGGCGGCACAGTATGCGCATATCACTAACCGTGATTGTTATGGCCCGCAAGAGACGACGGAAAAATGTCCAACTAATGCGTTAGAAAATGGCGGGCGTGGTTCGATCACGGAGCAATTACTAGCGGCTCGTGCTGATGTCACATTAGGTGGAGGCGCCAAGATTTTCGCCCAGAAATCGGTTGCTGCTGCTGGCAAGGATAAAACGTTGGAACAGCAGATACAGGAACAGGGTTATCAGTTGGTCAGGGATGCTAAGTCACTGGCATCTGTTACCGAAGCGAATCAGAAAAAACCGCTGTTGGGCCTGTTCCATGAAGGCAATATGGACATTGCCTGGGAAGGACCTAAGGCGGTTTATCACGGTAATATTGATAATCCTCCGGTGACGTGTAAAGCCAACTCGAAACGGAATCCTGATGCGCCGACGTTGGCACAGATGACGGAGAAAGCCATTGATCTGTTAAAAGAAAATAAGAATGGTTTCTTCCTGCAAGTGGAGAGTGCTTCTATTGATAAGCAGGATCACAAAGCTAACCCTTGTGGGCAGATTGGTGAAACCGTCGTATTGGATGAAGCGGTGCAAGTTGGTTTGAAATATGCGCGTGAGCATGGCGATACATTAGTGATTGTCACTGCTGATCATGCTCACTCCAGCCAGATTATTGAAGCTGATATCAAATCTCTGGGGCTGACTCAGGCATTAATCACGAAAGATGGTTCGGTGATGGCGGTTAGCTATGGTACTTCTGAGGGTAAGGAACAGGAACATACGGGTACTCAGCTACGAGTGGCTGCTTATGGTCCTCAGGCAGCCAATGTTGTAGGTCTGACTGACCAGACAGATCTGTTCTTCACGATACGTGATGCGATGGAGTTAAAATGATTGTGTCAGGTGATGCTTTGCGTGGTTGAGGAATAAAGAGTTAAGGCCGGATAGAATCCGGTCTTAATTTTTTTCTTCTTTTTAGTGTATATTTTTCTCTAATCATACCAGTAGGGAAAATACGGTTTTTAACTAAATAAAGTTATTTAGAGATATACTCTAAATTTGATGAATAAAGTAGTGATATGGAAAAAGCCATTAAAGTTAGTGATGCGATTTTAAAAAAATAATTAGGCTGTATATAACTACTTTGCATATGCGCAAAATGTAAACTTTTTCCTAATAATGCCCATAAGCAGGAAATTGGATATAGAATTGAAAGTAAAATTACCATTGAGGATAACTATATATACCTAATAGATTTCGAGTTGCAGCGCGGCGGCAAATGAACGAATCCCCAGGAGCATAGATAACGATGTGACTGGGGTGAGTGAGCGCAGCCAACAAAGAGGCAACTTGAAGGATAACGGGTATAAAATGTTCCATTGAACGATGTCCTTTAATATTAATATTGTTTTTGTAAAATTCTATATAATAGCTAAAAAAACAACTTGCTAGTATATTTTCAGTAATCAAAATTGAAGATTTCATTGGAAAATCATTGGCCGAAATTCGTTTCTATCATACAATTTATGGTTTAGATAGCGTGATAGCCCGTATGAATCATCGTATTGTGAGAAACTTTAATATGTTTGAATCTAGTTTAGATATTTCAGAAGAAACAGGTATAATTGAAGATAGAAAATTTAATAATTTGGACTGGATTAATGAACATCAACCAGATTTAGTGTTTAAAGGCTGTGTTATCACTGATTCGAAATTTTCAGGTGCAAATTTAAATGGCTTACGTTTAATAAATTGTCAAGTATTTAACTGTGACTTTAGTGAAGCCAATATTTCAAATGGTGAATTTGAAAATACATTATTTTATAATAAAGATAGTCAAAAAGGTTGTGATTTTCATAGTGCAGACTTACGTAGTTCAAAGTTTGTTTGCTGTGATATTTCAACAAGTAATTTTTATCGTGCTGAGCTATTTGATATAACAATTGATAGGTGTCAGGCGCAAGGATGTCATTTTGAGCTTGCCGACTTTACAAAAGTAGTCAGTAGAAAAGTTATATTCAGCTCAGCGACATTAATAAAATCAAACTTTAAATATTCAGATTTTGAAGGAGTATATCTTGAAAAGTGCGATTTATCAGAAAGCAATTTAGTTTCAGTTGTATTGTCAGGAGTAAACCTTGAAGGTTCAAATCTAACTAATACTATTTTTTCTCCATCACGGTATGATGGATTATCAATATTTAAAGCTGATTTAAGGAACGCGGAAATATCTAATATAGACGTGAGAGCATTAGATTTTTCTGGCGTTGAGATATTTGAATGGCAAATGATTCCTTTGATGGAAGAAATGGGGTTTATCATTCACCCAGATAATTAAAATAGAAAAGGCAACTCAGGTGATGCTAGTTGGGATAAAAAATATTCTCCTTTTTAACTTATGTACTGTAGATGTCTCTGATTATTTAACTGTTAACACTCTTTGAATATTTGCTGATTTTGCTATTGTCCGCATCTTAGGAGTTGAATATTAATAGGAGTTAGGTGATAAATGAAAATAAGATATATAACTTCGCTTAAAATAAATCAGTTAGAGCTAGTATTTATTCTTAAACCTGAAAAAATAGGGTGTGATGCTATGAATATAATTGGTATCTCTGCAAATTTTCATGATTCTTCTTGTGCACTGATCAGCGATGGAAAATTAATAGCTGCTGTTTCAGAAGAGCGATTTTCCAGATTCAAAAATGATTCTCGACTACCAATTAGAGCCTTTAGATATTGTTTAGAGGAAGGATGCGTTAATATTACAGACATCGACTGTATCGCTTATTATGAAAACCCTTATAAGAAGTTGTCTAGGCAGCTTGCCTCCAATTTCAACTTTTCTGCTACTAACGGTCTTCATTGGTTGGACTGCCACAAGCCATTTCGTGATATTACTGAAGTATTAGGGTATGAGAAAGAGATCAGATTCTACGATCATCACATGGCACATGCCGCCGGAAGCTATCTATTTTCTGGTTTTACTGACTCGGCTATATTAACTTCTGATGGTGTAGGAGAATGGGAAACCTCTACTTTTGGTTATGCACAAGGCGATAACATCAATTTGTTCGAGAAAATTGAATATCCAAATTCAGTTGGTCTTTTTTATAGCACTATTACTAACTATTTAGGATTCAGAGTACTCAGTGGTGAATATAAAGTCATGGGATTAGCACCTTATGGTAAACCAATATATACCAATAAGTTGCGAGAAATGTTCAGTATGGCGAAAAAGTTCAGTTTTAAGCTAAACATGAAGTTCTTTGATTTTAGCCAGATAAATAGAATGTACACGGATGTTTTTATCGACTTGATTGGTTTTCCCCCAAGAGAGCAAGAATCTGTGATGCTACAACATCACATGGATTTAGCGAAAAGTTTGCAAGTGGTGTTGGAAGAGATTCTCATCAAGCAAATTCATGATTTGCGGGAAAATGTAGATTCAATAAACTTATGTCTGTCAGGAGGTGTAGCTCTAAACTGTGTTGCGACACATGCCATCCGTAAAACTGGACTATTTAATAATATCTTTATTCCTCCTGCTGCTGGAGATTCCGGATCCAAGAGATCCTTCTATGCGAGATCGGCTAAATGCATTGGTTAAAAAGAGAGAAGGATTTAGGCCATTTGCGCCAGCTCTTTTGGAAGAGGAAGCCGCAAATCATATTGAATTATCAATTCCAACACCATTTATGCTTGAAACTTGTCAGGTAACTTCAAATCTCAGTTTACCCGCAGTCACACATGTTGATGGCTCTTGCCGACCACAAACAGTTACTGCTGATACTAATCCAAAGTTTCATTCTTTACTGAAGGCGTTTTATAACGCGACGAATTGCCCAATATTGGTGAATACTTCATTCAATGTGAGGGGGGAACCAATCGTTTGTACTCCACTTGATGCGGTAAGGTGTTTTGGGAATTCAGGAATTGATGTTTTAGTATTGGAAGATTTTATTATTGAGAGAACGATGCTTCCGGAAGCATTTTCTAAGATGGCGGAAATAGAGTTTAGTTTTATTCAACCACCACAAGATCTATTTACAGGGCAATCTATAGAAGCCATCTATACCTTTATCTAGAATAAACTTACGTTTTTAGGAAAAAATAATATGAATCAATCTAACGTTAATACTGAAAAATTAGCGGAGTTTCTTTCAGATAATCAAGAAAATGCTTTGGAAGTTATGCGGTTGGCTCAAATCTATTTGATGAGTGAAGAGCAAAACAGTAATGATACGGTATTTTACAATAATATCCCTTCATGCAATGAAAGTGTTGATGGATATACTGCTATCGGTACATGGCATCCAACGAAAATTGATGATGAGGTGGTTTTTGTAAGACGCGAACAATCTGATTCCATTTTTTGGGAGAGTTCACAGCAGCAACTGACGGTGAGTAAAACGAAAGGTGTGAAAAGGGTATGTTTTATCGGTGAGTCTGCGGCGCTTGGCATGTTTTTCTCACCTTATATTACACCGGCTAAAACGTTATCTCACTTGCTTAATCAATATTCTGATATTGAATGGGAAGTTATCGATCTGGCAAGGAGTTGCATGAAACACCGGGACAGCTAGAAAATGCTCTCCTTACTCAAGTTAAGAATATGATCAAGGAAGAGCGGGTAACTGCCATAGTATTAGGTTGTACCGGCATGATGGGGATGGCAAAGTACTTATCCAAAGAAATGAAGGCCGTAGGAATGCCGATTCAAGTAATTGATCCTACGGCAGTTGCATTGGGTTATCTACAGATGATGATAAGAGCTGGTCTTACCCACAGTCGTTTGGAATATCCAAAGTTGGATTTAAGAGAAAGGGGGATTAGTTGCATTAAGCGGCCTTAGTTCGTAATTCTGTGTAACTACCATCCCATTATTAAGTGCTTGAGTTAGTGCTTTGTAATATTCTCAAACCACAATGTTTCAACTCTGCCAGTATGTTGAATTGGAATAGTTTGAACTGTTACAAGATATTGATTTGATCTGCCAGATTAGCAATTGCAACTGACTTGTACTTCACACTTTTTTGTATATGATATTGGTAATCATTATCATTTGTCTGGGTGCAAGTTATGATTAGGATGAAAGACAGAGAGAGATCCCTTTTCTGGCAGGGTATCACCAGTTTGTGGGGAATCGGTTTATCTAGCCTGGCGGGCATGCTATTCGTCATCGTCAATCCCGGCATCGAGCAGTTCAAAATTGGTGTGGTATTAGCGATGCTGCTGACACTATTTATGCTGCTAAACCAGAAGTCACGCCATTTCTTGTTAATACCATCAGGGTTTGCTGTGTTATGTGCCTTATTGGCTGGAATACATGGATTTGGTTGTTTCTGATGTTTTATACAAGAGAAAATAGTCAGGAAGCGCGATAGAGAAAATGAACAGATTGGTGCGAAAGGAGGGACTTGAACCCTCACGTCCGTAAGGACACTAACACCTGAAGCTAGCGCGTCTACCAATTCCGCCACCCTCGCAGGTACTGTCATTTGATTTTTTTATTGCCGAATTTAGAATTTAATCAGCGGCTGTCTGATTTGGTGCGAAGGGGGGGACTTGAACCCCCACGTCCGTAAGGACACTAACACCTGAAGCTAGCGCGTCTACCAATTCCGCCACCCTCGCAAATTCAGACACTATCAATATGTCGATTGATAGCATGGAGGCGAATTCTAGAGGTTTTTTAGCCTACGTCAATCATTATTTATTATATACCCGTCATCTTTCAAGTTGCCTCTTTGTTGGCTGCACTCGCTCCCCCCGGTCACATAGTTCTCTATGCTCCCGGGGATTCACTCCCTTGCCGTCGCGATGCATCTTGAAATCCATAGGGTATAGCGCTGTATGATTGCCGTAAAAATCATCATCCTTCTATTATTTCAAAGATAGCCTGTCCTTGAACCAAGGACAGGCTGAGTAAATTAGAATTTTTTCGTTGCTTGATAAACTTTAAATTTACCTGTCTGAGCAATGACTTCATGATTGCCAAAAGTTTTATCCAGTAAATCGGGATAAGGCAGGAAAGCGTTGGCAACAATCCGCAGTTTGCCGCCGGGTTTAAGGTAATTAGGCGCTTGGCGGATCAGGTCATCTGCTGCTTGTAAATTGGTTTTTAGCCCGTCATGGAAGGGGGGATTAGAGATAATCCAATTGAATTTATCTTCAAGATTGGAATAAACGTTACTGACAACCACGTTACCTTCCAGTTTATTGGCTTTTAAGGTTGCTTTACTGGAGGCAATCGCTGCTGCATTAACATCACTGAGAGTCAGTGCTAACTCAGGGTTTTTCTTACCCAGCACGGCGGCCAGAACACCCGCCCCGCATGCGATATCCAGTAAGCTGCCGGAGAGCGGTTTGTCAAAAGTGGAAAGTAGTAACCGGCTGCCAACATCCAGTTCATCCTGGCTGAATACACCCGGTAACGTATTCACTATGACGTTTTCCACCTGATAACTGTTCCACCAGTTATCTTGTTCGAACTGCACTTCATGTTCCAGCTGGCCGTAGAACAGGCTGCAACGACGGGCACTATCGATTTTTTGAAACGTTGCCATGCCGTCCATCAGTTTGTCTACACTACGTACTCCGCTACGATTTTCACCGACAATGAAAATATTGATACCTTTTGGCAAAACAGAGAACAGGCTGCGTAATTGAAAACGAGCTTCCTGCTTACTTTTAGGCCAGTAGTAGATCAGGGTGTCACAACCCTGAGTAAATGCTTTTTCGGCTACCAAGCCAAACCAGGCATGATCACCCAGAGTGCGGATCAGTGATTGCCAGTGATGATATTGGTTAGTGTGCACTCGCACACTGGCAGCATCAATTTGGGTTGCCAGTGTATCCTGAATATCACCGGCGAAGAGCAGGTGATGAGAGCTAAATTGCTCACGGTGACGCAAAATAACTTCACTGGCGGGGGTTAACGCAGACATTTGTCTATAAGCTCCTTATGTTCTGTGCTCAAGTATCAGATGGTGATAAATTTCAACCCAATATTGGCGCAGATCGTGGCCTCTGATAACATGTTACCGATTATTTTTTACAGCAGGTGAATAGATATGGTAACCCGGCGCGATAGGTTATTAGCTCAATTGGGGATTACCCAATGGACCTTACGTAACCCTGCGGTTTTGCAAGGTGAATTAGCTGTTCACTTACCTGACACCACCCGTCTGCTGATTATTACCAATGACCACATTGATTTAACTAATTCATTATTAATAGATATTTTCACCGCTATGGGGTTGGATAAATCCTCTGTTTACTGCATTACAACAAATAATGTTGCGATGTTACCGGAACAGGTTAAGTGCCCATATTGGTTGCTGGGTGTGGATATTACACTATCATGGCCGGGAATTTCTTTGAGAAGCCCGGCATTAAATGATTTATATTGTGATGGACAGGCAAAACGTTCTCTTTGGCAACAGATTTTTCAACATGAACAACATTTCTCTATTAACTCCCGCTGATCTCCCGTCCGCTTTTCTGGTTGAGAAAGCCAGCCACGCGTTCCCGTGGAGTGAAAAAACATTTTTTGGCAATCAAGGGGAGCGGTATTTGAATTATAAAATAGCGATTAATGAACAACTTATTGGCTTTGCCATAACCCAATTGGTATTAGATGAAGCAACCCTATTTAATATTGCGATTCATCCTGACTACCAAGGTAAGGGTTATGGTAAGGCATTATTAGCGTATTTAATATCAATTTTGCCGGGTAAAGGCGTGAATACCTTATGGCTTGAAGTCAGACAATCGAATCATTCTGCTATTAGGTTGTATGAACAATCAGGGTTTAACCAAGTCTCTGTTCGTCAGCATTACTATCCTACTGCGACAGGTAAAGAAGATGCCATCATCATGGCATTACCGCTGTTTGCGTAATCGTGTTATGAAATTGATTGATTGTTTATAACACCAATTTCAGCGAAAATGAGCGCCAATTTTTCATTCACCCACGGGTTTGGCAACTGTTCTCCTTGAGGGGAAGCGTCTGATGTTGAGTACAAGCCCGTATATAAAGCAGAAGATTGTTATTGATGTCAAATTCCCCTTTTCAGCAGGAAGTCGCTAAACGGCGAACTTTTGCTATCATTTCTCACCCTGACGCAGGGAAAACGACGATTACTGAAAAAGTATTGCTGTTTGGACAGGCGATTCAGAAAGCCGGTACGGTGAAAGGTCGTGGTTCAAATCAGCACGCGAAATCCGACTGGATGGAAATGGAGAAACAGCGTGGTATTTCCATTACCACTTCCGTGATGCAGTTTCCTTATCAAGATTGCTTGGTTAACCTGTTGGATACGCCAGGGCATGAAGATTTCTCCGAAGATACTTATCGTACATTGACGGCGGTTGACTGTTGCTTGATGGTCATTGATGCCGCTAAAGGGGTTGAGGATCGGACACGTAAATTGATGGAAGTGACCCGTCTGCGCGATACTCCGATTCTAACGTTCATGAACAAGCTTGACCGCGATATCCGTGATCCGATGGAACTGATGGATGAAGTGGAAAATGAGTTGAATATCGCTTGTTGCCCGATCACCTGGCCGATTGGGTGCGGTAAGTCTTTTAAAGGGGTTTATCACCTCTATCTTGATGAAATTTACCTGTATCAGACCGGAAAGGGGCACACTATTCAGGAAGTCCGCGCAATTAAGGGGCTGAATAATCCTGAACTGGATGCCGCGATTGGTGAAGATCTGGCTGAACAATTGCGTCAGGAACTGGAATTGGTGCAGGGGGCTTCTCATGAGTTTGATCATCAGGCATTTTTGCAAGGTGAACTGACACCGGTATTTTTCGGTACTGCACTGGGTAACTTCGGCGTTAATCACATGCTGGATGGTTTGGTTAAATGGGCGCCAGCGCCGATGCCGCGTCAAACAGATGCTCGCGAAGTTTCTGCTCAGGAAGATAAATTTACCGGGTTTATCTTTAAGATTCAGGCCAATATGGACCCTAAACACCGTGACCGTGTGGCTTTCTTACGTGTTGTGTCAGGTAAATATGAAAAAGGCATGAAGCTGCATCAGGTAAGAATTAAGAAAGATGTGGTGATTTCTGATGCGCTGACATTTATGGCGGGTGATCGCACTCATGTGGATCATGCCTATCCGGGAGATATTATCGGTTTGCATAACCACGGGACCATTCAGATTGGTGATACCTTTACTCAAGGGGAAAATCTGAAATTTACCGGTATTCCTAACTTTGCTCCAGAATTGTTCCGTCGTATTCGCTTGCGTGATCCTTTGAAACAGAAGCAACTGCTGAAAGGATTGGTTCAATTATCCGAGGAAGGTGCTGTACAGGTATTCCGTCCACTGGCAAATAACGATTTGATTGTGGGAGCCGTTGGTATTCTCCAGTTTGATGTGGTTGTTGCCCGTTTAAAAAGTGAATACAACGTTGAAGCTTTATATGAGCCGGTAAACGTCTCAACGGCTCGCTGGGTTGAGTGTCATGACGCTAAGAAGCTGGAAGAGTTTAAGCGTAAGAGTGAGCAAAACCTGGCGTTCGATGGTGGTGATAATCTGACCTATATTGCTCCAACGATGGTTAACCTAAATTTGACCCGTGAACGTTATCCTGACATCAATTTCCGTAAGACACGGGAACATTAATATTTTTAAGGCTAACAATAAGTTAGCCTTTTTCTTTACAAAAATATATGTAACACAAGAATAATTTATAATTTAGTCGGTAAGATTCGTCTTATTTTATAGCGCTTTGCTTTATTTTCCTGTTATTATTTCCTTGGTCTTTACTGTATTGATGTTCTTATTTTCCAATTTACTGGAAATGATAACCTGTTTTTAATTCTAATACGGATTGTGATTCTGCTGGGATTACGTGGTGTAAAGACAGTATTGAACGGCTTTATAGATTCAGAAATCTAACCGACAATAAGGAAGGTATAGAATGAAGAATGTTAAATTGGCTCACTGGTTAGTGGCTATTGCCTTGGGTACCACTTTAGTTAGCAATAGTGTACTGGCGGAGGAGTCTTTTAAAAATAAAGCGACACAAGCACTCGATAGTGCTGGTCAGAAAATCGATGATTCAATGAAAAACATCGATGGTTATATGGGTGATAGTGCTACCACAGCGAAGATTAAAAGTGAGTTGTTGGCGGCAAAAGGGATCAACAGTAGTGATATTTCTGTAAAAACAGAGGAGAGAGTCGTTTATATTTCTGGTTTTGTGAAAAGCGAGAAACAATCCAGAGAAATTGTAGAGATTATCTCTAAAGTGAAAGGGGTCAAGTCGATTCAAAACGGTCTGACCATAAAAAAATAATATATTTTATTAATTGAGTGGTTGTTTTCCATTCAAATGATTGACTTTGCACTAACCGGATATGCGCCCTCACCAGGGGTACTTTTATCAGAATATTGACTACGTAGCACCATAATATAATGACGGATAATAACTTTCCAAGTTATGCTCTCTATCCGTCATTTATTTTTTTGGGGGTTGTGTGGGGAAACGTATACCGATAACGTTGGGAAATATTGATCTATTATCCTATAAATATAAGTCGTCTATTAAATCTGGAAAGGTTGCACTTGTTTGTGAAGGTGGAGGACAACGCGGCATTTTTACCGCAGGTGTGCTGGATGAATTTATGCGTGTCGAATTCAACCCGTTTGATCTACTGCTGGGTACTTCGGCAGGTGCTCAGAACCTTTCAGCTTATATTTGTGGACAGCGTGGATATGCCCGGCGAGCTATCAACCGCTATACAACCAATCCTACCTTCTTTAATCCTTTGCGTTTTGTCCGGGGTGGTCATTTAGTTGATTTAGATTGGTTTATGCAGACCGCCTATCAAGAACTACCATTGGATATTCCGACAGCTTTACGCAAATTTGAGGCTGGATGTGAATTTTATGTGTGTGCATGTCGTTCAGATAATTTTGAACCTACTTATTTCCATCCTAATGAAAAGAGTTGGCTGGAAGTGATTAAGGCATCAAGCGCTATTCCTGGGTTTTATCGCAATGGTGTGACAATCGATGATGTTGTTTATTATGATGGCGGTATCAGTGATGCTATTCCGGTGGAAGAGGCGTATCGGCGAGGTGCTGATACCATCGTGGTGATCCGCACGGTCCCTTCACAGCTCTATTACACGCCTGATTGGGTACAACGGATGAAACGCCGGTTGGGGGATAGCAGCTTGCAAAAGATGGTACGGATGCTACAACAACACGCTAAAAGCTATCACCGCACCCAGAAATTTATTGAAAATCCACCTGATGATGTACAGATTTTTGAGATCTATCCACCTGCACCATTAACTACCAGTGCATTAGGTAGCCGTTTGCCAGCACTTAGCCGGGATTATCATCTTGGGCGTCGTTGTGGCCGCTATTTCCTGGCGACGGTGGGTCATCTGTTTGTTGGTAATAAGTTTAATCTTGCTAAGGACAACAAAGAGAGTTTAAACCGTAACGCCTTGTACCAGAGCGAAGAAAATAGCACGTTGGTTACGTTGTCGGCCACCTTAGCCGCATCGTCAGAACAGATTAATAACGGATAGTTTCATGTTTATTGATACCCACTGCCATTTTGATTTTCCTCCGTTTCGTGATGATGAACAGCAGAGCCTGCAACGGGCGGCACAGGCTGGCGTGGATAGAATGATTGTCCCTGCTATTAGTAGCGCGAATTTGCAACAGGTATCTGAATTGGCTTGTTCTTATCCTGCGATTTATGCTGCATTGGGTTTGCATCCTCTTTATATCGATCAACATCAGGAAGCGCATCTTGCGGATCTGGAACAATGTCTAAAACAGAAACATGCAAAGTTGGTGGCGGTTGGGGAGATTGGGCTCGATCTCTATATGACTGAACCCCAATTTGAAAAACAGAAAATGTTATTGGGCACTCAATTGCGGTTAGCAAAACAGTATGAATTGCCGGTTATCCTTCATTCTCGAAAAAGCCATGATCAACTGGCAGCGATCCTAAGAAGAATCAACCTTCCCCGTACCGGTGTAGTACACGGATTTGCGGGTAGCTTATCACAGGCGGAGACTTTTATCGGTTTGGGATATTACATTGGGGTAGGGGGAACCATGACTTATGAAAGAGCGCGGAAAACACGTCGCGTAATGGCTGAACTCCCGTTAACGTCTCTGGTGCTGGAAACCGATGCTCCGGATATGCCGCTTTTCGGTTTTCAGGGAGAACCTAACCGGCCGGAAAAAATTGCCGGAGTTTTTGCTTCGTTATGTGAGCTCCGTCGTGAATCTCCTGATGAAATAGCTCGTCAACTTTATCATAACAGTATTGAGTTATTTGGATTGGTTATATGATTTACAGAGTGATTTTAACTACTTCCATGATTCTTTTCGCGTTATTTGCAACACGAACCAGATGACTAATATCATGAGCGTTATCATTAGAGTGTACGAGTCGATGTTTTAAGAATTCTTTCAAACGTTCTTCTAGCATATTGGCTTTCATTATATTTCACCTGCTTAAGCATATAATATGTTTTATATTTTCTGTTTTGACTTTGAGCATCATAATTCTTGTCCATTTTATATAGCTAAAATGCAGAAGAAAAATAACTATACCTAATAGATTTCGAGTTGCAGCGAGGCGGCAAGTGAACGAATCCCCAGGAGCATAGATAACGATGTGACTGGGGTGAGTGAAAGCAGCCAACAAAGCAGCAGCTTGAAAGATGAAGGGTATAAATATTAGTATTTAAGTCGTTAATAGAAGTTTATTAACCGTTATAGGTTGGATACTATAGAGTTAATTGTTTTTATACGATTGTTTAATTGTTATTCGAAAATGAATTGTTGTCTCCATGGAGGAATGACTCGTCATTTAGACATGGGCTTATTTCCTTAGATTTATTTTTGAAACATTGCTTCGTCTGCTTATCTATAGATGTGAATATATATGGCAGAGTTGTTGTCTGCGGATCATAACTACCATACTTTAATTGCGCTTACCTGATAATTATTTCTTAATTGTTGATTATTTTGCCATTCCGAGATTAGATTATCTATTGCAGATTATTTCCTCAAGTTTGTGTGATTTACATCACATTTATCATTTTTTTATTGCTTTTTTCAGTAGATATTTGTGATGTCAATAGCTTGTTCATTCCGATGACTGAGTATAATCAGCGCCGACTTAGCGTCAGTGAACGATTTACGTTCAACTGACATATTTAATTTATTATTAAGTGAACAGGGATTCTTCCAATGCAACTCTTTATGAGCCTGGTCGGGATGGTAGTGCTGATCTTGATCGCAGTACTCTTTTCCAGTAATTATCGCGCTATTAAACTTCGTACTGTCCTTGGCGCCTTTTTGATTCAGATCGCTATCGGTGCTTTTGTACTTTATGTTTCCGCAGGCAAGAAAATATTAATGGGTATGTCTGAGGGAGTTTCCAGTGTCATCCAGTTTGGTCAACAAGGAATGGATTTTATTTTTGGTGGATTAGTTTCCACCAAAATGTTTGAACTGTTTGGTAGTGGTGGATTTGTTTTCGCCCTGCGTGTACTGCCTATTATTGTTTTCTTCTCTTCATTGATTGCTGTGTTGTACTACATTGGTGTTATGCAGCTCGTTATCAAAATATTGGGTGGTGGCTTGCAAAAAATTCTCGGAACTTCACGTACAGAATCTTTGTCTGCGACAGCGAATATTTTCGTGGGCCAAACTGAGGCGCCACTGGTTGTTCGCCCTTACATTGCTACCATGACTCAATCTGAACTGTTTGCGGTAATGTGTGGTGGCTTGGCATCCGTTGCGGGTTCGGTATTGGCCGGTTATGCATCAATGGGCGTACCTTTGGAGTATCTGATTGCGGCTTCCTTTATGGCGGCGCCAGGTGGCCTGTTGTTCGCTAAATTGATGGTGCCTGAAACTGAAAAGCCACATGACACTGTTGATGCTATGTCACTGGTCGCTGAAGAGGAACGCCCTGCTAACATCATTGATGCAGCCGCCTCTGGTGCCGCTTCTGGTATGCAATTAGCGTTGAACGTCGGTGCAATGTTATTGGCGTTTGTGGCCCTGATTGCATTGTTGAATGGTATTCTCGGTGGTATCGGTGGTTGGTTTAATTATCCACAACTTTCTCTTGAACTGGTGTTGGGATGGGTTTGTGCGCCGATTGCTTACCTGATTGGTGTTCCGTGGAGTGAAGCTACAGTGGCGGGTTCTTTCATCGGTCAAAAACTGGTTGTGAACGAATTCGTTGCCTTTATGAACTTCGGCGCCTATTTAAAACCGGATGATGTGGTGATGGCGGCGGGCTTGCCGGTGCTGTCAGAGCACACCAAAGCGATTATCTCCTTCGCACTGTGTGGTTTCGCTAACCTTTCTTCCGTTGCTATTCTGTTAGGTGGCTTGGGCGGTATGGCACCGAATCGTCGCGGTGATGTTGCTCGTTTGGGGATGAAAGCGGTTATAGCGGGTACACTATCCAACTTAATGAGTGCAACGATTGCCGGTTTCTTCTTGGCTCTGTAACGTTGTTGAAATAGGCAGGTGGGATAATCCCGCCTGCAATCTATTTTCCTACCGGTTTATCTTCATACTCTGTGTTTGCTAGACGTGAGTTATATTTTTTGTCGTGTATTATCTGGTGATAAGCAAGTTGGGTTTGCCGGTAAATCCCATGATAAATATAGTTTTATGTGATAAAAATCACATTTGAAATTATTTTCTTGCAAATTACATGTAATTAGTGTGATTTTTGGCACAATTTTTTGAACCTTGAAATGTTCAAATATAAGATATGCCAATATTTCAAGGATCAAGGCGAGGCTCGCATTAAGGACCATAAGCCGAAGAGAGCATAATGCGGTGAAAGGGAGTTCAATAGTCGCTGTAGGCATACCATCGCGACATCTTTAAGGAACCAAGTCCGCTCGCCAACAAACAATCGTTTAACAGAATGTGTGGCTCTAGCAGAAGCTAGCCGCGATAATAACGTTGGAGAGTTTTATGACCGATTTAACCGCAGCGGCGCAACGGGCGCTGAGTTTGATGGATTTAACGACACTCAATGATAACGATACAGATGAAAAAGTGACGGCACTTTGTCATCAGGCGAAAAGCCCGGCGGGTAATACTGCGGCTATCTGTATCTACCCTCGTTTTATTCCTCTGGCACGTAAGGTATTACGTGAACAGGGCACACCTAAAATCCGCATTGCAACAGTGACAAACTTCCCACACGGTAATGACGATATTGACATCGCCGTAGCTGAAACTCGAGCGGCTATTGCTTATGGGGCTGATGAGGTTGACGTGGTTTTCCCATACCGTGCATTGATGGCCGGTAATGAGCAAGTCGGTTTTGACATGGTAAAAGCGTGTAAAACCGCCTGTGCGGAAGCGGGAGTGCTGCTAAAAGTTATTATTGAAACCGGTGAACTGAAAGAGCCATCTCTGATCCGTAAGGCGTCTGAAATTTCAATCAACGCTGGCGCTGATTTTATCAAAACGTCTACGGGTAAAGTACCGGTTAACGCGACATTGGCAAGTGCTGAAATCATGATAAAGGTGATTCATGAGATGGGCGTGGGTGAAACGGTTGGTTTCAAACCCGCTGGTGGCGTGCGCACCGCTGAAGAGGCTGCACAATATCTGGCATTAGCTGACCATATCATGGGTGACAAATGGGCTGATGCCCGTCATTTTCGTTTTGGGGCTTCCAGCTTGTTGGGCAGTTTGCTAGGCACTCTGGGGCATCAGAATCAAGAGCAAAGCAGCAATTATTGATAATCGAGTATCGCATCAGTCAGTGTGTAACCACTGAATTTTTCCCGATTTTAATCACAATTGGAGAATACTTTGTTTCTGGCACAGGAAATTATCCGTAAAAAACGTGATGGATATCCACTGAATGAAATGGATACCCGTGCTATAGGGATGTCTGTAGTTTCCCTTGGTGGAGGGCGCCGTAAGGCAACAGATAGCATTGATTATAGTGTGGGTATAGTGTGATTTGACGCAGGAGAAAATTTATGAAACGTACATTCATCATGGTATTGGATTCTTTTGGCATTGGCGCCAGTAAAGATGCCGAAGAATTTGGTGATAAAGGATCTAACACTTTGGGGCACATTGCAGAAGCGTGTGCCCGTGGTGATGCTGATGTTGGTCGCAAAGGGCCTCTACATTTGCCGCATTTAAGCCGCTTAGGTTTAGGTAAAGCGACTGAGGAGTCCTGTGGAACTTTCCCTGTCGGTTTGGATAAAGACGCAGATATTATTGGTGCTTACGCTTATGCCAGTGAACTCTCTTCCGGTAAAGATACACCATCAGGTCATTGGGAAATTGCCGGTGTCCCGGTGCTGTTTGACTGGGGTTATTTCAACGATGAAGAAAACAGCTTTCCGCAGGCATTGTTGGATAAACTGGTAGAGCGTGCAAATCTACCGGGTTATCTCGGTAACTGCCACTCTTCTGGTACGGTTATTCTGGATAAATTGGGTGAAGAGCATATGAAAACGGGTAAACCGATTTTCTATACCTCTGCTGACTCGGTATTCCAGATTGCTTGCCACGAAGAGACTTTCGGTTTAGATCGTCTGTACGAGTTGTGTGAAATCGCCCGTGAAGAATTGACTGATGGCGATTACAATATTGGCCGGGTTATTGCGCGTCCATTTGTTGGAGACAAGGCGGGTAATTTCCAGCGTACCGGTAATCGTCACGACTTAGCTGTAGAGCCACCTGCTCCTACCGTGCTGAAAAAATTGGTCGATGAGAAAAATGGCGAAGTCGTTTCTATCGGTAAAATTGCCGATATCTATGCAAACGTCGGCATTACGCAAAAAGTAAAAGCGACCGGCATTGATGCATTGTTTGATGCAACGCTGGTGGCAATGGAAAAAGCGGGTGACAACACTATCGTATTCACTAACTTTGTCGATTTCGACTCTTCTTATGGTCATCGTCGTGATGTTCCGGGTTATGCGGCGGCATTGGAACTGTTTGACCGTCGTCTGCCTGAAATGCTGAAACTGGTGAAAGATGATGACATTTTAATCCTGACCGCCGACCACGGTTGTGACCCTACATGGTCTGGTACTGACCACACTCGTGAGCACATTCCGGTGCTGATTTATGGACCAAAAGTACAACCTGGTTCATTGGGTCACCGTGAAACTTTTGCTGATATTGGACAGACAGTCGCTAAATATTTTGAACTGTCGCCAATGGAATATGGCAAATCAATGCTCTGACCTACTTATTGGATTGGCTGCTTTTGGGCAGCCATATATCACTAAAATAACCAGTAAATAAAAAAATATAAGGAACTTAATTATGGCTACTCCCCATATTAATGCTGAGATGGGTGATTTTGCAGACGTTGTTCTGATGCCTGGCGATCCATTACGTGCGAAATATATTGCTGAAACTTTTCTGGAAAATGTGCGGCAGGTAAACGATGTACGCGGTATGTTGGGGTTTACCGGTACTTATAAAGGCCGCCCGATTTCTGTGATGGGGCATGGTATGGGTATTCCATCCTGCTCTATCTATGCCAAAGAGCTGATCACCGATTTTGGCGCTAAAGTCCTTATCCGTGTAGGTTCCTGTGGTTCAGTACGTCAAGATGTTCAATTGCGTGATGTGATTATTGGCATGGGGGCATGTACGGATTCCAAAGTTAACCGTATACGTTTTAAAGATCACGATTTTGCGGCGATTGCTGATTTCGATCTGGTCCGTAACGCCGTTGATGCGGCTAAAGCAAAAAACATCAATGTGCGTGTAGGTAACATCTTCTCGGTTGAATTATTCTATACGCCAGATCCACAACTGTTTGATATAATGGAAAAATATGGCATTCTGGGTGTGGAAATGGAGGCTGCGGGTTTTTACGGTGTTGCGGCTGAATATGGCGCAAAAGCACTGACTATCTGTACCGTCTCTGACCACATCCGTACTCATGAAAAACTGACTGCCGAGGAACGCCAGACGACTTTCAATGAAATGATTGAAATTGCACTGGAATCCGTTTTGTTGGGTGATAAATAATTCCGGTTTTGCATTTACTCTTGATTGCATAAAAAGAATCGTTTTTTATTTAATGCCAGCCAGTTGAAAGAATTGGCTGGCATTGCTCTTTTATTGAGTGGCTTTTTCCAACGCTTGAGCTAAATCGGCGATAAGATCCTCTGCATCCTCTATACCCACGGAAATACGTATCAACTGTGGTGTGATCCCGGAAGCAAGGCGTTTTTCTAATGGAATAGACGCGTGAGTCATACTAAATGGTTGGCTGATCAGACTCTCCACCCCGCCTAGGCTTTCTGCCAGTGTAAATAGTTTTAGCTCTTGAATCAGCCGGCGGGCATAATCATCATCACCTTTTAAGTGAACAGAAATCATACCACCAAAACCTTTCATTTGACGTTTCGCCAGCTCATGCTGTGGATGGGAAGTGAGGCCGGGATAGAAGACGGTTTCGATCTGAGGCTGTTGCTCCAGCCAGTATGCGATCTTTGATGCACTGTCAATGTGGCGCTGCATACGCAGAGCAAGTGTCCGCATTCCGCGCAGCACCAGGAAACTACTGAATGGATCGAGTACGCCACCGACAGAGTTTTGCAGAAAACCAAGTTTTTCTGCCAGTTCTGCATTTTTTCCGACGACTGCCAGCCCTGCGATCACATCAGAGTGGCCGTTTAAATATTTAGTGGCGGAGTGCACGACGATATCAAATCCCAAATCAAGTGGGCGTTGGAGATATGGTGAGGCGAAAGTGTTATCTGAAACACTAATAATACCGTGGCGTTGCGCTATTTGTGCGATAGCCGTCAGATCGGCCAGTTTCAGCAAGGGATTGGTGGGTGTCTCCACCCAAATCATTTTTGTGTCGGGACGAATGGCTGCTTCAAGGCCGGTAGTATCATTGGCTTCTACATAAGTGACACGCAAACCGGCGCTGCGGCGACGTACTTTTTCGAGTAGCCGGTAGGTGCCACCGTACAGATCATCGACTGCCACCAAATGGCTATCTTTATCCAAGAGTTCTAGCACTGTGGAACTGGCAGCCAGCCCTGAACTAAAAGCGTAGCCTCGGCTACCGTTTTCCAGTTCGGCTATCGCGCTTTCCAGAGCATCACGTGTCGGATTGCCACTGCGGGAATATTCATAACCCGTGTGCTGGCCGGGGGCTGATTGGGCGTAAGTCGATGTTGCATAAATTGCCGGCATTACCGCGCCAGTGTGATCCGGTGTGTAGCCGGCGTGAACAGTTTTAGTATCGAACTTGGTCATAAAGTCATTCCTAAAAATCAATTAAGTTGCTGACGCCATGCGTTCAGCACATCTGTGCGAGTTACCAGCCCAAGAAAGCGGCTATTATCGACGATCAGCGCCACATGTCCGGCGTCGAAAGTTGCCATCAATTGTTGTAGAGAAGCGTTCTTATCCAACGTTTTCACCTGATGAGTCATGGCGTGACTAGCGGGCAGGCTAAAATTGCGTGGATCAGCCTGCACGGTGTGCATCAAATCCCACTCATCAATAATGCCGACCACTTGCTCTCCTTCCAGCACCGGTAATTGAGAAATCTCATACAAGCGCATGCGGGTATGAGCGGTTTTCAACGTATCCTCTGGCGATATAAAAACCGTAGCACCATCCTGATAGCGGTAAGTAATATAATCGCTGAGATCGTGTTGTAGCACACGTGATTGGAATCCCTGTTCTAGCATCCAATAATCATTAAACATTTTTGACAGATACTTGTTTCCACTGTCACACGCTAGCGTAACCACACGTTTGGGGGTGGTTTGCGCACGGCAGTAGCGCAGTGCGGCGGCGAGCAAGGTTCCGCTGGAAGAGCCCGCCAGTACACCTTCCTTTAGCAACAGATCACGGGCACTGGAAAAAGCTTCTGTATCACTGACGCGGTATGCATGATGCACTCGACTAAAATTACCCAGAGGAGGGACAAAATCTTCGCCGATGCCTTCCACCTGCCAGCTCCCGGCCTCACCATATTTGCCGTGTTCGATATAGTCCACCAGGATAGAACCATTTGGGTCTGCCAGAACAAACTCAGTTTCCGGCGAAACTTGAGCGAAATAGTGACTCAAGCCGCCAAGCGTGCCACCGGACCCGACACCGATCACCACTGCATCGACATTGTGGTCCATTTGCTGCCAGATTTCCGGCCCGGTAGTAGTAGTGTGCGCTGCTGAATTAGCCGGATTATTGAACTGATCGATATAATAAGCACCGGTGATCTCTTGCGCCAGACGTAGGGCATAATCTTGATAGTACTCTGGATGGCCTTTACTGACATCAGAACGGGTCAGACGTACATCGGTACCCAGTGCACGCAGATGAAACACCTTCTCCCGGCTCATCTTATCTGGAACAACCAGAATCAATTTATAGCCTTTCAAGGCGGCAACTAATGCCAATCCGATGCCGGTATTACCAGCCGTGGCTTCGATAATAGTACCACCAGGTTGAAGTAGCCCTTGTTCTTCCGCCTGCTCGATCATGGAAAGAGCAACGCGATCTTTAATAGAGCCACCGGGATTTTGATTCTCCAGCTTAATAAATAATTGACATGGGCCGGTATTCAGATGCGTTAGCTCCAGCAATGGGGTATTGCCAATCATATCGAGAACAGAGCGTGATGTGGTCATATCATATCCAGATAATCCGTTGTATTCAGATAGTTATGGAGGATAACTCTGTATATGTATTTGTTTGAAAGAATGAATAGCAACCATATATAGCCAAAAGGAATATATTAGTTTTATTTTAGATGTGCAGAAGTATAGACGTTTAGATTTCCTGATTTATTAAAGTGTGAGGTAAATAAAATCATTTAATTTACAGGCGCTATGATTTTTTATCGGCAATTTATACATCGATAACTTAGTTATTAATCTAAGAAGTATTTAGGTTTTAAAAATATTCCATGAACAAGATAATGGCTATTTTCATCTTGTTTCTTGGAGTCTCTGTTGTAATTTTAAAATAACAAATAGCTAGAAACTCAGCTTTATTTAAAAGTTTTTTTGAAGATTTTGTTCCAGAGGTGCTCTCAGTTGCCGGAAAGATAATGTTGGAGCGATTATATTTAATGAACTTTTCTTAAAGAGCTTGAAGAGAATTATGAAATAGAACCTGTTTTTTATAATTCACGAATTTATTTATCAGCAGAGCAACGAGGTAATATAATTGATGATTTTTATCCACGTTTTCATTTCTTTTGTCAAAAAGAGTTAGTCATAAATTTACATAGAAAGGTCTTTAGAATTGAAAAAAAGTGGATTCATTCAATACAGAAGAAATTCAATTGTTATTTAGAACTAAAGAGAATAACTTTCATACCACAGATAATATCAATGCCAATGAATACTATAAGAAAAAATTTATGCGATTCATGAAAGGATCTCGAAATAGTAAAAATTATATTCAGAACTTGATTATACAAAAAATAAAAGAACTATTAAATCATGCTGAGATCTCTTTTAATGAAAGATACTTTAAAGCTGATTATATCTTTCATGATTTTATCACTGTTAATAAAAATTTATTACATCCTCTGGTGTTAATAGATGCTCGAATTCCAGCGCATTCTGCTGATAGTAAATCCAAAATGTTTTTGGAAAAAGGGATTAAGGAAATACTTGCTTCAATAGTTAATGTTGATATTCATAATAAAACGATTTTTATCAATGAGCATTCACTTGTAAAGAGTCAGTCGGCCCTTGAGGAAAAATGCGAATTTATGAAAAATATATCAAAACTTTATAATGAATCTTTTTATTTGTTTGATAATATTGAAAAAGTATGTCTTAGTCGATATAACTCGAATAGAATTCCCAGGATCATCGGTAATCAGAAAATAGATAATATTGAATATGCCTTGGAAGGTGAAAGTTTAGTGAATAGAGTATGTAATCCGATTGAAACAGTTTTACCCTATTTTTAAAATGATTTTCACCATCATCAGCTAACTTCTGAAAAGCCTTAGTGTTTACATACCCCTGAACTGATTCAAAACATTTAACAGGATTAACGGGGTTTTGAAAATGATTTAAAAAATGTGCTTTAATCTTAATACCATTAGCTAATTTATTACCTTCTTTGATTTTAAACCTAAAAAATAAAATACAGGAAAAAGAAAAACGAAAAAACTGAATGCCAATTTAATGAGAATGGGGAGGGTAAATAGGGGCTATAAAACGTAAATACCATTCATTAAATATTTTCTAGCGATCGTAAAATCCTTTTTATCGGTGATTAGTCAGCTAAGGGGTAAAAAACAGATACCCCATTAATGACAGCTTTTTAAAAGCTACAGAGTGACTAAAAGCAGCCTATTTACTGCTATAACCATTTAAAAATACGAATGTAGAGAAATTAAAATTTTATATAAAATATTGATTTAAAACAATAAATACTGATTTTTAGCAGAGAAATTAATGACATTCAATCGAAATCCATTAACCATTAACGGGAAGGTTAAAAAAGTGAGCATGACAGGGAAAGTTTTTTAATGAACTGAAATTTAGACGTTTTCTAACCATCATTTTAAAAAGTAAGCTATAAAAATAATGCAATAAAAAAGAGATAAAACGGTTAATTTGGTAGGATTTAAGCCATGAAAAAGGAGGGTTTATCCGAGAAAACATTAAGGGGTATCTTTAATATAGTTAGGTAAAAAACACTCAGGATTACCAGTAAAACAGAGCCAGTAAAAATAGAATGCGGAAAGGACAAAAATAACTGTTAAAACCTTATGCCGATTAAAGCCGGAGATTAAAAACATGACTTTTAATAGTAGTTTAAAACCTGTATATCATAAAGCTATCAGTGAAAAATGGAAGGTAATCGTATGAGTAATTTAATCAGATAATCTATTTTCCCAAAGGAGCCGACTTTAATAACATTTTCAACGGTTAATAAACTTTGCCATAAAACAGTTAAATAATCGATCATAAAAAATTCAAATGAATGATTTAACAGCATACGAATCGGGTTAATTGCAGTGTTATTATTTTTTATTTATTCAGTAAAACTGAAAAATATGCTGGATTAAACGGCTTTACACTGTTTAAACCATTCTGGTTTACGATTTTATTTAAACTGTGCTTCTTTTTATGTTTTTAATGTGCTCTGGGATTAAAATCAATTCATATCGTTAATTTCCAAACTATTTTCGTGCTTTGTTAACGCTTAAATAGAGTTAGATGGTTATCCAACATTTGGGGTGCGGTTCACAAGGCCGGGATCGCTATCCACTCAAATCGTCCTTCAACTCCATGACCCGTTATTACAGCCAGCATCCCAGCTTGCATCTTAAGGGCAACTGGCTGGAAGAAGCGGGCTTTGCCACCGGACAGGCGGTGCAGGTGAGAGTTGAACGGGGACAATTGGTTATTCAGGTTGTTACGGAAGACTGAGTTTGCAGCTGGAAAGTTAAAAAGGATCGAAATTAGCGCAGTGAGCAAGCCCTCTGCGCTAATTTGGTCATTGAGACATATAATTAATTTTTTAAATGACCTCACTTTCCTCATAAGTTAATTCTATGTTAATGGAAGATAATATTTCGTTTACTCTCTCCATAAAATCAATACATTCCTGAGGAATCCTGTACTGGAAAAACACTTTAAACGTTATATTTCTACCCTGAGCATCTGGGAGTTTTTCGTACATTTCTCCGCTTTCAACAAATGCAATATATCTATTAATTTTTTCTTGCAATTTAAAGAGGTGTTCATTAATACAAGATGACCATTGCAAATGATCAGTTATAACCAAGATTACCTGCTGGGAAGCTATATCCTCTTGGGTCATTGTAATTAAATCAATTTTATTTATATCTTCTACAGACATATAGCCTCCTTAATCATCCTTTGCTTTTGGCCTTACTATTTCAACTTCTGTCGGTGGTATCTTAGTTCCACTTTCAAATCCCGGCCTACCTTTCCCAACAACTGTACCTCCGCCCTCTTTGAGTTCTGGAAAACCTGTCTTTTGATTCTTTGTTAATGGTGCAGTTTGAGAGCTTTTACATTCTATGCACTTGATAGATCCATCTCTATCTTTAGCCATAATATCAACCCTAACTTTTGTCCCTTTGTTT
>NZ_NMQR01000035.1 GCF_003545805.1 Photorhabdus sp. CRCIA-P01
TGGATGGGGGGCGGGTTACAACAAAGCTCATCTTGTGAAGGAGTGGGCTTATGTTAGCAATATTGAGTTACATTACCTTCCTCCATACAGCCCAAATTTAAACCCGATAGAGCGATTATGGAAGGTCATGAATGAACAGGTTCGAAATAACCGTTATTTCGCTGATAAGCATGAATTTCGAGACAAAGTCTTCAAATTTTTCACCACAACGTTACCTGATATAGCGGACTCGCTGACGTCTAGAATTAACGACCATTTTCAGGTGCTAAAAACTGCATCTTGAAGTTTCTTGGGTATATTTTCACAAACCTTATTGTTTCTACCAAGAAAAACTTTATGTGATACGAAATTATTACAATCCCAAAATCATTAATTTAATTTTAAATGACGCCATCAACAATGTATTAATTTCGTACCAACACTGAATAATTAAAACCATTTTATACCCTTCATCCTTCAAGTTGCTGCTTTGTTGGCTGCTTGAAAGATGAAGAGTATATAAGAATTAATCATTCATCTAACTGCATATAATAATAACAATTAAAATAATTTAACAGTTAACCACTCATTATTTTTTCCTAATAATCTCTGGACGTCTTTAGAAACATCGGATTCACAGATATTGCGAATATTAAGTTATATTTTTTTCCTGCCTTTTTATTAGTGAGCTTCCTCCATTCATCTTTATCATTGAATTCTTTCTTAAATGCATTCACGCCATCCCCCAAATGACTGGTGCCACTCACCGGGTAATACGTTCACCATTAAACCCCGGAGTACCCCCGGATGGTATCATGGCAATTTGCCTTCCTCCCCAAGGAGTATAACCAGTTTGCCGTACCTGGCTGTTTTCACTGTTCAATGACAGTAAAATGCTATCCATCGGATCAGTAGCAGTAAGATAAAAGGTCATAGTCACTCCTGAAAAAGAAAAACAACATAATGTTGAAATACAATAGGATGTGAATGCTTCGTTATTACATTACCCACTATTACCATTTAACCACCGTTCTCCTTTGGTTGGCTGTTATCCAAGTATGTTGGATCATCGCTTTTTCAGTAGTAATTAATGAAGTTGACCAGAGTGAAGAGAGCGCAATTACTCTGTTATCGTACGATCGCTCTTTTTGAAAAATGGCTGGTAACAATGGAGGCAAAAAAGAACGTATAAGCTTCTTCTGATGATGCTGATTTTCAGACGGCTTCCAAGAATGAGTATACTGTTGATCGTTCTGTACATTATTGGATGTATCTGCTGTGTCATCATCATCCTGACTTTCCTCTCTCCGGCTAGCCAATTCTCCAGCCTGAAGCCCCACCTCTGCCAGAATATCACCCGCTTCAACTAAAGTTAGCGATTCACGCCAAGAAATATGAGTTCCTTTATGCGACAGTTCATCTAATTCATGATAAATACGAGGAGTATTAATCCCAATGCCAATACCAAAGAAAACCAGTGAAGTTATACCCAGGATCTTAGCAACGTGATCATTGCCCTCTGATTCCTCGGCAGCACTGGCAATAGACGTTGAGCTGGAGATAACATCCATAATGTTAGGGGCCAGCTTTTTAGCCAGTTTACCTCCCTTTTTCACAACAGATGAAAAGGTATCAACCGACAATTCACTACTGCCTGCAACCTCACTGCCCGCTGATGCCGCCATTTCTCCGCCAGCAACAATATCTATCCCTTCAATAGCAGCATCTGCTGTTTCAGTAACCGCGAGGGAAAGCCCACCAGTCACAACAGCAAGGGCTATTCCGATTACGCCAAAAACTATTGAAAATATACCTGTTGCACTCATATGCCCTGAAGGGTCAACCCGGTTAATGGGATCTCCCAGACAATATGAATAAGAATTAATACCTCCAGCCCCAAACGGACTCCAACTGTCCGTGTTACTAAAACGCATCAGTGTTGGGTTATAAGCCCGGTAACCATTCCCCAAGTGGCTGGTGCCACTCACCGGATCAATACGTTCACCGTTAAATCCTGGAACGCCACCAGCCGGTATCATAACTGCTGGTATCCCTCCCCAGGGGCTATAGCCAGTCTGTTGTATTTGACTGTTTTCGCAATTCAACGACAACAGTACGCTGTCCATCAGATCAGTACCAATCAGTGTTAGTGACATAAAAACCTCAAAATTGAATTGGTGTTCACCCACCCCAGTTACAGAGCAAGCTTCTCCCTTAGTGTTGCTCTAATTCCAGTGTCATGAAGGCGTAGTCACATCCTCTTCACTTATCCCCAAACAGGTATGGCCCAGTTTCACCTGTCGTTGCAGAGTTTGCGCCTCTACCTGAACCTCCACGCTCTGTTCTCCCCCTTGTGTGTAATACAGGAGATGCGTATCTCCATCAGTCACCACTTGCCGTATCAGTGTGTTGGTCGCATCATACCCGTACGTGCCCCCGGCAATAGGCTGCCCGTGGATATCATTACCGGATACACCAGCCAAACGACCAAGCGGATCATACGTCAGTGTCCGGCCAGCTTCATCGATCGTCATACGTCCGTTGGTGTCGTAACTTAGAAATATGCTGGATGGATAATATGTTGTGTTACTGTGCCGCACTTCTGTCAGCTGTGTCGGGTCATTAGCATTGCCATGAATAAAGGTGGCAGTATCCGTATCCGAGGTCGTCATGGTGTTATCAGTCCAGAACGTCGTGGCACAGACGGTGATATTTCCCAAAGCATCATAGGTAAACATCTGATCTTTGAGGTACATTCCATAGGAATCAGCTGGCGGCTCACTACCAGAAACTGTATATTCGACCAATCGGTGACGACTGTCATAGATGTAGCCTTCCTGTCTTAATATTGTCCCTCCCTGAGTGGTAATCCGGCTTTCAACCTGACTATTTGTATAGTAAGTGGTGGCAATACTCAGTTGGCTAACCCCATTCTGATCGGTGATGTCCCGCTGTATTTCGCGACTCATATCATCGTAATTAAGCTCAAGGGTCAGCGAATATGATGTCTCCTTGCTGACAGTTTTACGTGTTAACACTCGTCCCAATGCGTCATAAGCAATCGTCACAGTAGCCGCCGGATCATCCAATGTAATCAGTCGGCCATAACTATTATATGTCACAATCTGTATTGCACCGGTGACATCAATATATTGCTGTGGCCGTCCCATCAGGGTATAGACATAGCTTGCCGTTCTCGTCGGTACTCCCACCGGTACCAGTGGTGATATCTCCTCGCTGCTGAGATTCCCTTGAAGGGTGTAGCTCATAGTCTGGGATTGACTGTCGGTCTCATTGGTGCTAACCGGCAATCCGGTGACCGGGTCATAAACCACAGTTTGCATAATGACCGGTGTACAATCAGCATTGTTGGCGGTGACACCGCTTACTGCCTCATTCAATTGCAGAATGTAATCAATATTGACCACCTGTCCCAATGCATCAGTGATAATGTTTGGCGAAGAAAGTTGGATACCCTGATAGTTTGGTGTATCACTGTAGCCATAGGTCATGCTACGCCCGCAATTTGTCTGGGCTGTCAGCCGGTGAAGTCCATCGAAGGTTTGTGTTCCTAAAACTATTGGTGTTGCACCAACGCTGGTACCATCAGTAATTGAGATACTACTAATCAACGGCTTGGATGAACCTGCATAATAAGTTTTATTGACCGTTGAATTCTCCGGCAGGGTGGTCTGGCTGACCCGGCCATAGGCATCATAAATCCATTGTGTGATGCTACCAACCTCATCCTCTTCCTGACGTAATTGCCCCAAGCCATCATACGTGCGAGTCACATACCCTAGTGGTGTTTGCGTATGGTCAAGATGTGTTACACGGATCGGTTTTTTCTGAGGATTGATATCAACTTGCTGATAGCCTGTACTAATGCCAGATGCGGTGGCACACAAAAGTGCTGTTGTAACAGTCTCGTTGTTCACTGTGCTGGTGACAGCCGGGTTATAAGTTGATGTGATGGTGACAGCATTGGAATCATCCTCTGTACCATCCGTTATCATCACTGTCGCTGGCCGCCCCCAATCATCGTAGCTAATTGTCTGCTGACGCGTTGACGAAGGTACAGGAGAAGTATCCTCACTAGGCTCATTAGGGTTAGTGTAGTCAAAGGACTGGCGCAAAACCACGCGCCCCATAGCATCATAAGCCTGCTTCCCAATGACATACAAAATGTCAGCTAGGAATCCCGGAGCATTACCGTTAACAGATGTACTAAGGGTGCGTCCCATACCATCAAATGTAGTTACCTGCTGATTGCCATTAGCATCCTGACGAACAGTACTAGCTTTTGTGTCATCCCGACCAGGAGTTAAGGTGTAACTTATGGTTTGAGTAGTCTGGTAGGTGCTGTCACCCGCGTTCAGCGTTTTCTGGGTGACTCGTCCTAACAGATCGTAATCAAAGGTGGTGACATTACCCTGGCGATCAGTTAATGAAGTGACCTTACCGCTATAACACGACTGGGAACGGTTGACAGTAAATGACAAGTTATCTGGGCTAGTAAAAGTCACATCTTGGTAGAGTGTCGTGCCATCCTGAATGGACACATTGAAGGTTGCCGTACTGATAAATGTCTGATTAGGATCATCAAGACCAAAAACCGTCGAAGTAATCTGTGTAATTTGCCCTAGCCAGTCAGACTGGCTGTCAGTGGTATAGTCAGTAACTTTGGTTAACAGATGTATGTCATTTCCATTCAGTTGGCTGTAATGGTCTTCTTGCACCTGAATAATTGCCTGCTTTCCCGCCATCGGAGCACCATTCGCCGCCAAACAATCAATGGTGGAATAACGGTACTCCACACGCTGTGTGGGAACATCATCATAACTTGTCGTTGTCGCCGCCGGGACAATAGTTTGAGACTGGACAAATCGGGTTATCCCATTCGGATCAGCTGGGCATAGCAAGGTGATATTATCCTCAGCATAAGTATTTTGATCACCAGGGTAGTAAGTGTATGTAGTTAATGTCCCATTGTTATCTGTCGTACCATCAGGTGACTGGCTGGTCAACATGTTACCAAACTCATCAAAGGTGAAAGCTGTGACCTCCGCACGAGAGTTCGTACCGTCAGAGTACGTAGTGGTTTGACTGGTAAGACATTGATATTGATCCGGTTGCTGATCAAGTGATAGCCCATTCTCAGCATAATAGGTGATATCTATAGTAGTGCTCGCCGCATAACCAGCCTGGGTGACGACTTTCTGTATCAACAGATGATAATTGTTGTAAGTACGCTGAATGGACACTGCGACTGCACCGTCCCCTGTACCACTTGAAACGCCAGCAGTGGAAGAATAGCTGAAAGAATCATCCAGTTGCTGCAAACAGTTATCCTGATAGTCTTGGTAGTTGTTCATGCCGGGGTAACCATACCCCAAGTAATTATTAGACGACCAATTATAATTCGTCACAATATCTGGCTGGCCCGCACCAGGGCTCTGGATAGATTGTGTTACAGCAGGCAAAGCCGTTTTTACACCGGCCTGTGAAGGAAAGTTCATCGCACCCGATTCATATTGCACGCTTTGGGTATAACCCGTCGGAGCAAGGATTCCTGTCAACAGCTCATTACTCATTCCATTAACAACAGAATAGGTGAGTGTCCAAGTGAATACAGGATCAACAGCAGCATTGGTGATTTGTTGAAGGTATTCATTACCCTTAATTAACGTAATAGAATATGCCTCATCCACTACATTCGGCCAGAAATGGAACGTGGCCTCCGTGTCCGAATAATCCCCCTGAAATAAGATGTTTTCGCTTTCGTCTACAATATTTATCAGACGCATACTGTCACCATAGACGTTCCAAGCATAGGTAACATAGTGTCCAACTGGGGTACAAGTCAGAGCCGGCATATATAAGACAGCACTCACATAGCGCAGGATATCGACTGTGCCGTTTTTGTAGACCACACGATACTGATAACCTTCACCTGGTGCTTGTTCTTTATAGACCACAAAATTATCAAGTTTTTTCTGATTAACCTCCAATTGAGTGCTGCCGGAAACAGTAGCCGGATCATTCAAATAGTACTGCTCACCCGTATTTAGAGTCAGTTGCTTAGTATCGTAGTTATAGCTGGATAAACCCAACGAACATCCAATACCAACATCATAGGGATTGTCAGAAAGAAACGGGGAATAGCTAATAGACAGTTGTACTGACGGCCCAAGGTTGTTATTAGCAGGTAGCGAAGCCAACAGGAAATTAGCTGTTGCCCAGCCGGTGCGCGGGTCAACATAAAGTCCTTGACCAGAAGAGCTAGTAAAATTGGTCTGAGCTTGTGATGAAGATGTTTGAGACATAATGGACCTCGTTAGAAAAAAAAGAGAAAACGATGATTATTTGGGAGTTAGCAGAAAAAGCAGCTAACTCCACTTTAATTAAATTCTCAGTCTCTCTTGAGGTGGCGGTAATATCCTACGATATATTTACTAAATCTACTTAATTGATTATAACCACTCGGTCTATTCCCCATATGATTAAGTATTTTATCTTCACCAAGATATATCGCAGTATGATTGGCGGTTGGACCATTTATCTGCATTAAAATAACATCGCCTTCTATTAATTCACGTTTAGAAATAGAATAAAACCCCTCACGTTCTATATTGTTAAGAAAAATATCATCATCTCTTTCACTTTTTTGGTAATCATTCAGTTTGATATCGTATTTTTGCTTATAAAAATCTTGTATAAGTGTATAGCAATTAAATTTCTCCTGAATAAAAGGCCGACCTACCAAATCCATTTCATTGTCAGGAAATATAAATGACATAGTTTTAGACTCGTATGAGAGACTTAATACAGGTAACTGAAGCTCATTACAGTACCTCTGTTCCCTTTCTTTACATTCACTATTATCTTTCATTCTACCCAGAATAGCATACGCAACAGTACCAAGCTCTCTAACAGTATTCAGGTCCGTTTCAGAAATACGGGAATAATTTGTGGTAAGTTCTGAAGTATTCACACACCAGAATTTTTTTATATTACCTACTTCTGGATAATAACTCACACCACATATAAGGTGAGGTGCGGCAATATTTATTGCATCTTCAATGTCTTTAGGGAATGAGTTATTCGTACATTCACATTTAGTAATCATGAAATTAATCCTCATATAATAATATGCTGTAGTCTGCCCTACTTTCTTTTAATTATGATGATGCTTCGTAGTACAAATAGTCATTCCCTTCAGAATAAATTGTAAATTTTCCCACATTCCCATACTGATCTTTAAACTCAGCAGAAGTAGAATTTGTCGATGTATTCCAATAGCCAACAGGACATGTATTAGTACTCCGTACATTCAAATAACAAATACCTGGAGATTCGTTAATTGGCCCACTGACATAGTAGGTATAACTTCCCTGATCAAAATGAAACCCGACATTTTGTTGCGACTGGCCAAAATAAGCAGAAAAGTCAACACAAACAGACATCCAGTAGGAATTGAGCTTTTCATAAAATTGAACGCCTGGATCACCCCCATCGTCCCGTGTTGTTACAGAAGAAATATAATATCCATCCTCTGAGATGTTTAAGTAATATGTGGTCCAATAGAAATTATAAGCCTCACATCCACCAGGGTTGGAGCCTGAATTAGAGGGATGGGAGGTTGGTCCTGATGTAAATGAAACATTGCTTGTATCATACACTTTTGGCTCTAATGCTTGGACGGTGAGATGTGTACCTCCACTACTCGTTCCAGCCCCCCAAAAACCGCTATGATCATTCTCACCAGTGGAATAGGTTCCATCAGGTACACCATATGAATCACTAACACTCAACGCTACTGCCACATCCATAGATGCACCAGTCGATTCATTAGACATAATATATAGATGCAACTGGATCACTCCATCATTGATGGTAGCAGCAAGAACCTGAGTCTCGACCAGATAGGATTGATTTCCAGTAGCGTTGACCAGATTACAAAACCCATTTTCTTCTTCAGAGAAAAACCAACTTGCTGAGGAGGCTTCGCTCATTGGCGTATTTTGGGTATCTTGATAAGACGTCGGGAAAAAATTATCGGCAGTCAGGACACTTGTCATATCGACATACCAAGAGTTGTCTGACGCTTTGACTACGGGAGCACTATCAGGAGGAACTAACTGCCCATTATCATCAGTTGTCCATCCCGGAGTAGTAGTGTCGGCCGGAAACTGCATAATGACAAGAATGTCTGCTTGGTTTAACCCATTACCATAAATTTGCCCCGTTGTCAGTGATGAACTGCCATTAAATTCTATGTTGATGCTATTACCACTAGATTTTAGGTAATAGAAGGGGGAGGTAGGATCACTAGCGTCGAGATTGATTGATTGTTTTATCATATTAAACCTCATGTAGCAGAATAAGAGAAGTCTGTGGCTACACACCCATGTTCTCTTACATCTGTATGGATAATTAAATTACAAACCATTCATATTGATGCCTATTTACAAGCAACCTTATCGTTAGTTCATTTACGTACCACAAAGATTCCATACATAACAGGATACAACTTTCAAATAGCCATAATTAAAAACTTCACGGTGACAAATACCTATAAGAAAAATCACCATGGTAATACTTAGTTAATATCTAGTTTTCCATTTCGTCAAATAAGATAAGAAAAATATTTTTATTTCATGAATAGATAATTAACATCAAATCTGATTTATTCATAATATTGCAAGTTATTAAAAACAACCATCAAACATAAAAAACCGTCAATAAATAACTACATTTTAGTATTATACAATAACAAAAATATAAAAAACAAACAAAACAATATTCTAACCAAAATAACAAATAGAGTCGATTGAATAATTTTTTATTTTAATTATCATAATAAAACCTAAAGTTAAATTTTTTATTTATAGACAAAACTATCATTGATACATTACATTGCAAATGAAAAAATCCACATCATTTCATATTTAATTTTTATATAATATCGTGATAATATAAAAATGAATTTTAAATCCGACACAGAATAAACAATTGGGAATCAATGTAACTTAACAATGAAAGTTAATAGTTTATTTATCAAACCAGGATAATATTAATGTCGACAGAAGTGATTTTATAATCAAAAGAAATATGTCCGATGGCGTATATAACACATCGGACATATTTAAAATAAGAAATTTAAATTTACTTTATAACCAGACACAAACCATAACAACAATGAATTATTATAAACACGCCATTAACCAAGAATAAAATCCATTGGATATAAGATTTGTTTTTTAATTTTTCATTCCATTAAAAATACTATCCTGTAAGATATTAATTTCCCATATTAATATAATAATAGATTAATTACATTTTAATATTATTATTAAATTTGTAGAAATTCATATTTTAAAGTTTAAAGATCTGATGAAATTTTCTGAATTGCATCAAAAGCACACTGTTGGTCTAAAGAACCACTCGGAGCGCCACCAATACCAATTGCACCAATCACTTCATTATCACCAGATTTAACAGGAACACCACCACCAAGTAATAGGAAGCCTGGAATATCCCCTAAATATTGAGCACCAAGATTCGATTGTGCAGTTTTCATTACATCCTCTGACGTTCTCTGGGTAGATAATGCGGTATAAGCTTTCATTTTGCTCGCCTCAACGGTATGCAACCCGGCTTTATCCATACGCTGAACCACTTTCAAAACCCCACTTTTATCAACAACAGAAACCGTTACGTTGTAGTTATTAGCCGCACAAGATTGAATTGCCCAAGAAGCTAATTTATTTGCTACCTCAAGGGTAATGTTACGTTCAGTAATTAGTGATGAAGCAAAAGCAGATTGAGCAAATAAACCTGCTGCCAAAACAGTATAGAGAAGAGAATGTTTCATAGGTAAACCTCATTAAGTTTAAGTTGATGAATTATCCTGTTCTAACTTAATGAGATTTATCGGCTATATCTATTCGGCCAATTACTTATTCTACTTAGTAAAAATACTTAGTCATAAGATAATGACTTAAATAACTCATACTCTTTTACTAATTGTGGTAAAGAATGTATATCTAATTTATGAAATATATTGGCACGATGAACCTCAATGGTACGTGGTGATAACGATAACTGTTGAGCAATTTGTTTACTGGTTTTACCTTCCAGAATAATTTTCATCACCTCCCTTTCACGTTCAGATAACTGGCTAAATTTCGTTTTCAACTGCTCATATATCTGACGTTGCTTAAATACTTTCTGATGAAATAATAATGCACTTGAAACTGTTTCAATTAATAAATCCGCATCAATAGGTTTGGTTAAAAACTCGAAAGCCCCGTTCTTAAAAGCACGACGACAAATATCAATATTTCCGTGTCCGGTCATGATAATAACCGGCAATGTACTATTGAGTTTTAAAAGATCGTCCTGCAATGCCAATCCAGGTTTTCCCGGCATACGAATATCCAATAAAATACATCCCTGAAGCGCTGCAATATTCTTGCTACCAATTTCATCAAGAAACTCTTGCGCACCAGGGAATGAATTTACCTGCCAATTCATTGTTTCTAATAACATAGATAATGAGTCACGGATCGCTTCATCATCATCAATAAGATAAATCACTGCCGCCATTATTTCTCCTTACCTTTATTAGTTGGTAACCAAATAATAAAACACGCCCCTCCTGTTTCGCAATTTCCAGCATTAATATCACCACCAAGTTTATGAATTAATGTTTCTGTTAACGTCATTCCCAATCCCATACCTTGTTGGCGTGTTGTGAAGAATGGAATAAACACGTTCTTTAAAGCTTCATCACTTAATCCAGGACCACCATCTGTTATCATGATTTTTATCATGTCATCGATATAGGTGATATCGATGCAGATCCAATTTTGATATTCTGGCCGACCTTGCTCTTGCTGTGCCTGAATGGCATTGCTGATTAAATTATGAAATATTTGCTCAATCCACAATGGCTCGGCAGATATCATTGGCAGTTCATCACCAATATGCTTTATTATCTTTACCTTACTGGCCTTAATTTCACTATCGAGCAATATCTCAACTCGACCTAATATCGCTTGAATATTTACAGGTTGTAAAATAATACTCCCAGTCGTTAATTTTTGACGGTATTGCGTTAATAAATTTGCGATGCGTTGAGTTTGCAAAATTGATGAATCCAGTATTGGCGTCACTTTATCATATTGCTGTTTTTTCATTAACCGCAATGCGGTTTGGTTATAACTCATAATCGCCGTCAAAGGCTGATTTAATTCATGAACAACACCTGTTGCCACTTCATCCATTGTATTTAAGCGGGTAAATTCAAAAAAATGTGCTCGTAAATCAGAAATTTTCCTCAATCTTTTATTCTTCTGAATTAAAAAAATAAAACAGATAATCACTGCCCATAAAAAACTCAGACAAACAATATAGCCCCACGGAAGTTTAGACCATTGTTGATCGTTACCCACTTTAAGCACAAAAGGCTGAAAACGATTGGTTAACTTTTTCTCCCAGTTCCAAAAATAGTGCTCTTTCTCCAGCCCATATGTAACCAATGGGCGATTATTCCAATCCAGTTGTACCATTCGGAATTGTGACAATAATGATAGATCTTTCATCAGGATATTAAGATCTATTAATAACCGGATGCAATCGCGTTTACTATTAAGCCAATATCTTCCCTTTCCCTCTTCACTGATTATAGGGAATATTAATACATTCATTGGCATCTCTTGTAATCCGACGATTTGTGGAAAATTTTCCTGTAGCCGATCTAATTCGATATTAGTATCCGTTAGCGATACAATCGCGTCATGTTGTGCCAGCTTTTCACTCAGCTCTCGATAAAGAATATTAAATGAAACTGTTTGTTGTTGATAATTCTGATTTAGTGAATGATTAATCATTCCCCAAATAGTCAAACCGGTTAACACAATCCACGCCAAGAAATGCCACATATAATTACCTGAAAAGATATCTTTCATGACGTTAAAATACAGTCAGAATATATAAAGGAAACAGCTATTAGACAGAATGAGTTGAATTCTAGAGAACATTTGGCATTGAGCAGCATATTAAAATTCATTACAGCGTAATTATTTAATCAAAACATTTCTTAAAATAAATAGTTGGCTATGGTAAATAAAATTCCAGCTCTAGCTTATTCTGTCTAAGCATGTTTCAGCTCCTAATCAAATTATTTCGACAGATAGACCCCAAATAAGGGTTTACGGTAACCCTTGTTAAGACTCTTAATATCATGTCAAATTTACTGAATAATTTAAAGTAATCACTTAACAAATCGACTCAGTGAAATAGTTTTCTTTCCCTTGATCATCACATCGACATTCATAAAAATAGTAATATTTATCAAATTGTTAAGATGAATCTCCACCATTATTCCATATTTGACCAGAAAAAACACTTTACAATCGATAGTGATAATTATTATCATTCGTATCGCTTTCAGATGAACTGCCTTCGGGGTACAGATGAAAGCACGACATTGCTCACATTGCTTCCAGTGTTTACTTTAGCCAGCCAAGTGCTGGCTTTTTTTTATTAATTAATTCAATCACCAATTATTCAAAATATTTGAATTTATAGGTCAGATTTTTAAGCTTTAATGCTATCTCTTCTCAATTAGACTGTAAAAACCATTGAGGAGATTTGAATATGATCCATTTACGCAAAGCATCAGATCGCGGCCATGCCGATCATGGCTGGTTAACTAGCTGGCATACCTTCTCATTTGCCAACTATTACGACGCCAATTTTTTGAATTTTTCAGCACTGAGAGTGATTAATGATGATAGTGAAATATTACTGTTTGGCCTTCCTCCGATATGAACATCAAATAAACCTCATCCTCACGGATGAGGTTAAAAAATTTACAATTACAGTTTAGGACCCGCTTTTACTAAAGCTTCCCCCGCCGGGGTATCGGTATATTTATCAAAGTTGTCGACAAAACGATGCGCCAAATCTTTCGCCTTCTCTTCCCACTGAGATTTATCTGCATAAGTATCACGTGGATCAAGAATATCGGTATCAACACCCGGTAACACAGTCGGAACCGCCAGATCGAAGATCGGTAATGTCGTGGTATCAGCTTCCTCAATATCACCACTTAGGATGGCGTCAATGATTCCACGGGTATCCTTAATAGAGATTCGTTTACCGGTACCATTCCAGCCCGTGTTCACCAGATAAGCCTTGGCACCTGCGGCCTGCATGCGTTTTACCAAGACTTCCGCATATTGAGTTGGATGCAAGGTCAGGAATGCGGCACCAAAACAAGCAGAAAATGTAGGTGTTGGTTCAGTCACACCACGTTCGGTACCGGCTAATTTTGCCGTAAAACCAGATAGGAAGTGATATTGAGTCTGTTCAGGTGTCAGACGGGATACCGGAGGTAACACGCCAAATGCGTCCGCAGTCAGAAAGATGACCTTAGTTGCATGACCCGCTTTGGAAACCGGCTTAACAATGTTTTCAATATGGTAGATAGGATAAGAAACACGGGTGTTTTCAGTTTTTGAACCATCATTGAAATCAACCGTGCCATCTGCCAGTACAGTCACGTTCTCCAGCAATGCATCACGTTTAATTGCATTGTAGATATCAGGTTCCGCTTCTTTGGATAGATTGATGGTTTTCGCGTAACAGCCCCCTTCAAAGTTGAATACGCCGTCATCATCCCAACCGTGCTCATCATCACCAATCAGCTTACGTTTTGGATCAGTAGAAAGTGTGGTTTTACCTGTACCCGACAAACCGAAGAAGACCGCAACGTCCCCTTTCTCACCCACGTTGGCAGAACAGTGCATCGACGCAATACCTTTCAGTGGCAACAGGTAGTTCATCATAGAGAACATCCCTTTCTTCATTTCGCCACCGTACCAAGTACCACCGATAAGCTGCATACGCTCTGTCAGGTTGAACGCAACAAAGTTTTCAGAGTTCAACCCCTGCTCTTGCCATTGCGGGTTGGTGCATTTCGCACCGTTCATCACAATAAAATCGGGTTTGAACTCAGCCAACTCTTCATCTGATGGACGGATAAACATGTTTTTAACAAAGTGGGCCTGCCACGCAACTTCTGTGATAAAGCGGACTTTCAGTCGTGTATCTGCATTAGCACCACAGAAAGCATCAACCACAAACAAACGTTTGCCTGAAAGCTGTTTAGTCACCAAGCTTTTCAGATATGTCCATGTTTCCTGCTGTAATGGTTTGTTATCATTTTTACCTTTTCCCTGATCAGCCCACCATACGGTGTCACAGGTAACATCATCACGAACAATGTACTTATCTTTAGGGGAACGACCAGTGAAGATCCCCGTATCGACAGCCACAGCCCCCAGGTTGGTCAGAGTGCCACTCTCGCAGCCTTCAAGTGAAGGTTCGGTTTCTTCTGAAAATAACAATTCATAGCTTGGATTATAAATAATTTCGTTAACATCATGGATTCCATAGTCCGCGAGTTCCTGCGGGGTAATGCCTTTAACACTCATGTTATTGCTCCTGGGTAGTCACGCTTTTTCTGTAAGCAATAATAAATAGTTATGATTAATTAACAGCGATAGTTATCAAAAAATTGAAAACCCACTATTTTTTTGAGTTTAATCTGGGGCCAAAGACACAAAAGCAGTTTTGAGTATTATGGATATTGATAGAAAGGCGCGGATCCGCGCCTTAAAAGGTGAAAAATTTTGTTTAGATAGAATATCAATGGAGCCGGTTCTTTTTTTCTGTTCTGATTGCAGCAAGATCATCAGCATCAAAAATATAGTGTGTGCCGCAATACTCACACGCCATATCAATGTTGCCATCTTTCTGCAAAATATGATTAACATCCTCATCGGAAAGTGTGACTAATGTGTCAGCACAACGTTGGCGAGAACAAGTACAACGGAATTCGACCGCTTGCGGTTCATATAATATGACATCCTCCTCATGATAAAGGCGGTGCAAGATCTCCTTAACTTCCAATGAAAATAACTCTTCACCTTTAATGGTTGCAGTAAGTTGCGCTAGATGATCAAAAGCTTCTGCACTCTCCTGTTCCGCCGCTGGCAAAATCTGTAACAACATACCACCAGCAGCAACTCTTCCATCCTGAATGCCAGTACGGATAAATAGACGAGTGGGTAGTTGTTCAGACTGCCTGAAATAATCATCAAGACAATCCGCCAGTGTTTCACCTTCCAGTGCAACCACTCCCTGATAACGCTCACCATGAGTTGGCGTAATGGTAATAACCATATAGCCTGTGCCAACCATCTGTTTCAAACTGCTATTTTCAGCCACTAATCCATCAATACGAGCGATACCTCGCATTTGTTGCTGATGATTACCATTAATAACTGCCAGTTTGACCGGGCCATCTCCCTGAATTTGAACCGTAATATCACCATCAAATTTCAGTGTTGCAGTTAATAAACTGGTTGCCACCAACAGTTCTCCCAATAACTGCTGTACCGGCTGCGGGTAATCATGATTTTCCAAAATATGCTGGTAAGTTTCACTGGCTAAAACCAGCTCACCACGTACAGAATGATTCTCAAATAAAAAGCGGTGTAATTGGTCTTGTTTAAACATAAATATCTCTCATTCGAGCAGGTTATTCCTGTCCACTTAATTTGGTATTTTTAAACTTAATCAGCGTGCGCCTCTCTTTTTTATCCGGTCGGCGGTCAGGATGAGGCATAGTTAATGCATTCATTTTTCGAGCAATTGCCATTTTTTCCCGGTTAGCAATACTCGCTTCTGTCTCTTGGTAAAGTTGTTGCGCCTCCGGCGCACCGCGCCGATGATTACTTAGTGCAAGAACTTCAACTATACGTTCATCATTACCCTGACGCAGTTTAATTTCAGCCCCTGGTTCAACCAATTTACTCGGTTTACTTCTTTGACCATTATAGTGAACTTTACCTCCGTCTATCATTTCCCGTGCAATAGCCCGTGTTTTATAAAAACGGGCCACCCACAGCCACTTATCCAGACGGACAGCTTGATCGGAGTCTGAATTACTCTTCATTTTTCCTCTCATCATCAGCTTTGGCAAATAAAGCAAAGCCTAACATACCATTGTCGATTATCGCCAACGCGCAGGCGGAAAAAGTGTATTAAAACAGTTATCGTAATATTGCCTGATTTTGTTTAAACGTTGTTTGTTCTGCCGACTTTTCTTAACAACCAGCACAAAATTAATGATTAAGGTCGTAAAAAGAGCCAAGAATAAAATAGTGGTACCAATACAACGAGCAAGTGTCATGGAATCCAGTTCACTATGCAACACAACCCGGCGGGTTCCATTACTATCTACGGACAATTCCGTGACAATTCCCGTTGTCTCAAAGGGTGTTTGCAATACCATATCCGATAACCGCTGTAATTCACGCCATTGTTCCAACGCACTATGGTCATAAGAGATGATGGCTGGCGTTATATACTCAACCAGTTGTTTGCCTTCATCACTGATAAGTAGAACTCCGCCAGGAGAAGGGCTATTAAGCAGCATTGCGACTTTATCTATTTCCCGGTAGATAAATGATGATGTCGTCGCATCAACCAATTTCCCCAAAGCTTCAGCGCTTGCCGGACGCAATAAAACATGAGTGTCATCCAGCTTGCCACTTTCTGCATTCTTTAACAAAGTTAGCCAATCATTAGCACTACCCAAGTTAACCAAAGCATTTTTCAATCGTAAACAGTCTGTTTCTTTTTCACATAATTCTTTAGTTTTCAAGATAATATTAGAGAAATCATCCAATAAGATCATACCAGATTTGAAAATCTCCTGAGCAAGGTCTGGATTTATTACATCGTCATTTTCCTGTAAACGTAATTGTTTATTAACAGTTGCAATCAGTTTAGCTGCATTTTCTATAATTTCTGATTCTGGTATTGGCAGTGGATTAACTCTATTCCAATATATCCCCGAACAATCGAACGGAGAAAAATAGGTGTCGCCTTTACCATTCATATTGTTTGGAGGCATATAACACATACCAACCCCTTTTGCTTTCAGGATATCCCCAACTCGCAATTCCATCCCTTCCATCATATTAGCGTCAGTGACAACTTTTGTGCTGCTGCCACGCAACCAGGCAAAACTGAGTTTCATCGGTACACTAACCGGTTGATAAAAATAGAGCAGTAACATAATAAGCAAACAGCTAACGATCATCATGAGATTTTTTCCATAACGACGATAAGGGTAATTTTTCTCTTCATCATGCAAAGAGAGATAATGCCCTTGCCTGACTACCTGACCGTTAGTGTAAATATCAATATTGGTTTTCTGATCAAGATAGTGAGCAATATAGGGCTCCCAATGAGGAGGATAAATTAAATCAATCCCACCAAGAGAAATATTACTCATTTGTCCTTGTTCAAATTCGCCAAATAATCCCCATCGTTTTGGTATACCGGTAAAACAGTGAATATCCTGGCGCCTGCATATTGAGAGTGGGCAAAGTAATGGCCAAAAACTGATAACGACTAAACTACCTGCAATCAACATCAGCCACGGCAAAAGCAGTGCTGGTGAAAGTAACGCAAGAAACCAAATGAAAAATCCGAAACACAAAAATCCCCCCTCCCAAATACCCGATGAGTGATTCAACCGATATTCTTCCAATGTCTCTTTACGAATATTTTGTAATTTTACGCTGGTTTCACCATTTTTTTGGATCGATGCCTGCTGATGAGATACATCTGAAATTACCGGAGCAGAAGGAAAATCCTGTTGAAAATCTTTCAGAAAGTGACCATTAATCGAAATAACAAGTGGTATTGTCGCGGTGTACACAACATCAATAATATTCTGCTGTTTAATAAAAGGCTCAAGGAAAAACGGCAAATGAATTTCTGCCATATCAATATAGTAACGCCAGCTATGTAGTTCATCGGAAGCAACAGAAAACCGGGTAATGGAATGACAGATAGTATAAACCATATCATTTTTACCCATTAGAATTGGCCAACTTGGTTTATTAATACGGTCTGTTACAACTGGCGGCAACACTCGATTCAAATAACATTCAATAGTCTGATATTCATCAGCATTAAGTTTACGATAGGTTGGTTCAGCAACAGAAGGCAGATAACGGGCGTTATCATGTAGCTTCCATTTGAAAATCAGAAAGGAAGCCATGACAATCAGGCTAATTATCAAGATAGCCAATATAACGACTGTTATGCTCATTTTATCCCCATACCCATGACAATCTTGCTATTGTTGTTTGCAAATTAGCAACTACACGTTAAGTTCTGAATTAGGTTATTTCTATTTATTTTTTAATTTATTTTACAATGAGTTATATAATAACGCACTAAACTATATACAACATAGATCTATTTCCAAAGAGGATAAAGATAACAGCAACAACAATAACCAGCGATAATCACTATCATTTATCAAAATAATCGGCCATATTTAGTCAAGCTATGGAGTGTACCTAATTTCATCATAAAATCTAAGGTTAATGAAATAATTTATGACGTAATAATGCACAGGCACTCAACTCAACCAATATTAAACCATCAGGGGCAATTATGAATGACCTGAAAAACCCTAAAATCTTACACATAGAGGACATTGCCCATTCACGTTTATTTCATATTCAGTCAGTTAATCTCGAATTTAGTAACGGTGTAAAACGCGTTTATGAACGGATGCGTCCGGCCAATCGGGAAGCTGTTCTGATAATCCCGGTCATTGGGGATGAATTGTTGCTTATTCGTGAGTATGCAGTCGGCATTGAGCAGTACGAGTTGGGCTTTCCTAAAGGCGCGATCGACCCTGGGGAAAGTATCTTTGAAGCCGCTAACCGTGAATTAAAAGAAGAAGTCAGTTTTGGTGCCAGAAAAATAGAACAATTAGCCAAACTCACTATGGCTCCATCCTATTTTTCTAGCAAAATGAACATTGTTATTGCTGAAAATCTCTATCCAGAAAGCTTGGAAGGAGACGAACCTGAACCACTACCGCAAATACGTTGGCCAATAGCAAATATGATGTCATTATTGGATCACGCTGATTTCAACGAAGCGCGTAATGTCTGCGCCCTATTTCTGGCACAAAAATACTTAAAACACCGTTGAAGTTCACAGGCACAACAACGCTTCCGTTGTGCCTGCTTTATCATCAGAATAACTCCTGACTTTCACCATTCTCAATTAAAGTTGTGCCAACTTCCCGCACCGCACTCTCTGTAGGTTGAGTTCCATCAATGAAGTATTCATTACGGGTATCTCCGCCGCCGCCAGCAAGCTTACCTGTCTTACGATCTATCACCACAGAAACAATCCCAGGAGGAGGAGTGACTTCTTTTTCTGGAACACCCTCTAGGGCAATTTTCATAAAATCATCCCAAATTGGCTGCGCACTCTTAGCACCCGCCTCTCCACCACTGGCCGCTGTACGGCCAAGGCTTCTGCGGTGGTCATCAAAACCAATCCAAACCGTCGTGACAATATCCGGCCCATAACCTGAGAACCAGGCATCTTTTGAACTGTTGGTTGTTCCAGTTTTACCACCAATATCACGGCGTTTCAGATCGCGCGAGGCACGCCAACCCGTACCAGACCAACCCGGCTCACCAAAAATATTACTATTCAAAGCATCATGGATCAAAAATGCCAACTGAGTACTAATGACATGGGGAGCGTATTTTTGCGCATCTTCACGACTATCAATTACCGGGGCTTTTTCCAATTCAGGTAACGGTAATATCTCTTGCTGGCTAACATGAGATTGAGCAACATTCTCAATCGAGTTCTCAGAAAGTTCGATTGAACGTACCGTATCCCCATAAATTACTGGAATATCGCACTGTGGACATGCAATTTTAGGCTTAGCCTCAAAGAGAATATCGCCATCTTCGTTTTCAATCTTAGTAATAAAGTAAGGATCGATCAGATAGCCACCATTGGACATGACCGAATATCCACGTACCATTTGCATTGGAGTGAATGATGGTGATCCCAAAGCCAGAGATTCTGTACGTACTATATTTTGTGCCGGGAAACCAAACCGTTGCAGGTAATCAGCAGCATAATCGACTCCCATTGCTCGCATTGCTCGAACCATCACGACGTTCTTCGATTGTCCTAATCCTTGACGCAAACGGACTGGCCCAACATAAGTTGCTGGTGAGTTTTTCGGACGCCAGTCAGTACCAGCACCTGCATCCCAACGGCTAATTGGTAAGTCATTCAGCAATGAAGCCAATGTCAGCCCTTTATCCATCGCTGCGGTATAGAGAAATGGTTTAATATTAGAACCAATTTGACGTAATGACTGCGTGACACGGTTAAATTTACTCAAGTTGAAATCAAATCCACCAACCAGCGCCTTCACAGCACCATCATTCGGATCAATAGAGACCAAAGCAGCATTAACTTCTGGCACTTGTGCCAACCACCAAATATCCTTTACTTTCCGAAGCCAAACCTGTTCACCAACTTGAACCACTTCATTCACACTACGAGGAACCGCACCCTGCACACTATCAGATTTGAACTTTCTGGCCCAACGGACACCCATCATGGGTAATTCCACACTGCTGCCATCAGCCAACATCACTATTGCCTGATCAGTACCCGCGCTGGTCACTACCGCCGGCATTAACGGCCCATAATCTGGCAAGGTCTTAAGCTTCTTGACAATCTGTTCCCGACCCCAAACAGGTTCGCCCACTTTCCACAAAACTTCTTGCGCCCCACGGTAGCCATGACGCACATCATAATCAATGAGGTTATTACGAACCGCATCCACGGCAGCCAACTGAAGTTTACGGGTAATCGTGGTGTAAACTTTATAACCGTCGGTATAAGCATTCTCACCATAACGCTCAATCATCTCCTGACGCACCATCTCGGACAAATAGGGCACAGAGAAAGCAATCTGAGGCGCATGGTAATTAGCAACCAACTTTTCACTTCTAGCTTGATTATATTGCTGCTGAGTAATATAGCCCTCATTGAGCATACGGCTCAGAACCACATTCCGGCGGTTAATCGCCCGGCCATAAGAATAAAGCGGGTTAAAAGTAGAAGGTGCCTTTGGCAGACCGGCAATCATGGCGATTTCACTCAGTGTCAACTCATTGACATTTTTGCCAAAATAAACTTGAGCCGCAGCCCCAACACCATAAGCCCGGTAACCAAGGTAAATTTTATTGAGATAGAGTTCGAGGATCTCATCTTTATTCAGCAATTGCTCAATCCTGATAGCCAGAAAAACTTCCTTGATTTTACGCATCAACGTCTTCTCAGGAGTGAGAAAGAAATTTCTCGCCAGTTGCTGAGTAATGGTACTTGCCCCTTGAGAAGCACGGCCTGAACTCATCGCGACAGATGCTGCCCGGATAATCCCTACAGGGTCAACCCCGTGATGCTCATAAAAACGACTGTCCTCCGTTGCAATGAATGCCTTCACCATAATGGGTGGAATTTCGGACAACTCAAGAGGAATACGGCGTTTTTCACCATATTGGGCAATAAGCTCACCATCTGCACTGAACACCTGCATTGGTGTCTGTAATCGAACATCCTTTAATGTCGCCACATCAGGTAACTGAGGCTCGATATATTTGTACATACCAAAAATCGAGGCCGTTCCCAGAAAAATGCAACTCACGACAAAGACTAGAAAATACTTTACGAACTTCACCTGAAATTTCCCATGCCACGTTAGTCGGGTGGTTTATAAACAATCGGCGCGTAGTATAAAGGTTACACAGCACCTTGAATATGGTCTTTTATTAAAATTACTGATATGGAGATCGATATATGTATTCACCAAAATGGTATGTCGGATTGGACATCCAAAATGGCATCCTTCGCGCCGTCGCAGCTATAAAACGCCGAGATGGCTGGCAGCTTCGCCACTGCTGGCAATATCTTTTATCTGATGCGGTTATGCCAGAAGGCCGTTTACAACGGCCAGAAATATTATGTGATATTTTAAATCAATGGCGCCAAAAATTACCTAAAAAAATCAGTTTCAGACTCGCCTTACCTGTACAGCAAACATTGCAGAGGAATCTGACTTTGCCTCCAGATATCAATCTTAAAGAGCCGGAACAAGGCTGGTTTATCAACGCCAGTGCCGAGAAACAATTTCCCTTTAACACCCGAGAACTGGCGCTGGATTACCGTATTATTGAACAAAATGCCTACATCAGCGCCGCTCGCCAGAAAGATCTCAACCTCTGGCTACAATGTCTTGCACAAGCAGGAATATTTCCAGATGCCATTGATATTGCTCCCTGTGCCCTACGCTATATAGCGCAATATGCCGGCGTTCCCGCTGATAGTTGGCTGTTACACAGGCAACAATCTGGTTGGCTATGGGTATCTCCTGCCAATGCCCCCTTCGCTTATGATCTGGTATTAGCAAATACGGCTGTTTCTCCACAGCAGATTATCCGTCAATTATCTGCCTCATCCATGGCTGAACAGCCTGTTTACTACAGTAGCTACCAACAAGAAACCCTACCTGAAGGAACTTGCTCTTGGGATATGCTGACAGCATTTCGCCGCTATCAACCACCACTACCAGTTCAACTGATGGAATATGTGATAGCCGGTGGTTTAGCACTCAGACCGGATGATAAGTAACGATGTATCAGGTTAATTTTCTACCTTGGCGCCAAACCCGGCTAAAACATCGTTATCGTTGGTGGTCGATTCTTCTCTTATTGCAATTGATGTTGTGGCTGACAGTGCTCGTCTGGATATTATTAAAACAACAGGAAACGATTAACCAGTATCAAAGGCAATGGCAGCAACTCAACCAGCAACAATTATATTTGCAACAACAGATAACTCAGACAGAGGAGGCGGTCAATCTTCACAACAAACTAGCCTATAAATTAAAACAACAACAAACGTGGCTGAAACAGAACCAACAACATTGGCAATTATTTAATGAATTACCTGAATTATTACCGGAAGGAAGTTGGTTAACCGCTTTCGATGATCAGGCAGGTCAATTAAAACTGGTTGCTAATAGTCTGGATTATTCCAGTATGACGTCTCTGCTGGATAATCTTGAAAACAACGGGCAATTATCTGAAATTCAACTAAAAAAGATGATTACCACCGAACAACAAATCAGGCAATTTATTATTGACGCTAACTGGCAGACGGAGATATCCAATGATAAAAAGTGACTATTTATGGTGGTTTGCCAAACCAACCTGGCAGCTCTTTATCTGGCAGCAAGCTATCATCATGCCATTTCTGATTCTGTTTTATCTTTTCTTCTGGCAAGAAAGAGCTGAACAGCGAAGTAGCCTGACACAAAAAATAGCAGCCCAACAAATCAATACCAAAGCCGCCAATGAACAACTAAATCAGCTACCGCTATTGGAAGATATACAACAACACATCAACCAAATAGAAAATAAATTCAGTAAGCCGCGACAAAATGCGGTAAAAATTACCGCAATAAAACAATTACAACAGCCATTAATAAATTCTGGCGCACAAGTTCTTGAGTGGCAACGTAAAAAAGAAGGGGAAAAAACGCTCTGGCAAATCACAATTTGTTTGAACTACGAACAGATGCTAAGTTTTCTTGAGGCGCTACAAGCGTTATATCCACCGCTGCTGATCAAACAGCTTTCCATTTCTCCATCAGACGAATCCCTAAACGTCAAAATAACCCTGTCAGAAACCTCACATGAGGAATTTTATGACTAAAAAATTTATTCTGTTTATCCTTTTCCTGCCCGCGATTGTTGTTGCAGAAATAAGAAATCCTTTTGCTCCCCCGATGATAGAGACAGAAGAGCAATCGGTTGAGTTATTTGATCAATCAGTCAATGAGACCGAAATTCAGTCCCTCTCAACCGTATTACAATATGCAGACGCAGAAAGAATCGCCATGAATCTCAGGCAAAATACGCCCGCACTGATAACAAAAGAGGGTAAAGTTGATTTTGATCCTGAAACTAACAGTCTGATTTTACAGGATACCCCCATTGCCATCGCGCAGATAAAAAGCTGGCTGAAAGAAATAGATACACCACAGCAGCAAGTGCAGATCACTGCACATATCGTGACCAGTAGCCGAGAGGCATTACATGAACTCGGCATTTATTGGGGTATACCAATAGGAGAGCAGATTAATACATCAACGGGGATAAATCGCCTCAATATCAACCAAGCAGCCAACGATAACATGCATAGATTTGCGTTCAATATTGCTCGCATTCACACCAGTTTGCTGGAAATGGAACTCAGTGCCTTAGAACAAGAAAACCAACTGGATATTATCGCTAGCCCTAGACTAACCGCCTCGCATCAACAGTTAGCCAGCATCAAGCAAGGCTCTGATATCCCCTACGTCAGCCAAGAAAAAGAGAAAAGTACTGTGCAATTTAAAGAAGCCGTACTAGGAATGGAAGTCACACCCCATATACTGAGAAAAAACAAAATCAGACTCTCTCTGAAAATCAGTCAAAACATGCCAGGGATCTCAATAAGTCAAGGAGGAGGTGAGAATTTAACCATCGACAAACAGGAAATAATAACTCAAGTTACTGTAAAGAATGGTGAAACACTTATTCTCGGTGGAATTTTTCAACAGAAAAAAAGCGAGCAAACCCAGAAGGTACCTTATCTATCAGACATCCCACTACTCGGCTCACTATTTAACCAAAAAGGTCATAAACACAGCCGACGTGAGTTAGTCATATTTATTACGCCTCAACTGATAGATATTTAACCAACAAGAAAAATATAATCGTTACATCAGTAAGTTGGATATAAAAAATTTAACTATTTCGTATGATTATGCGCAGATTTTTCCAACTAATCCTGTTTATAGATTTGACGCTGAGACCAATTTAGCATACAAGAGTTAGCTAATTGAGTGGTCGGGTTTAACATCACAATAATCAGCCAATGAAACCAGAGCTTCCGTCACAAAAAGCTCGTCGTTGATTTATATAGTTGCAAAACTGGCTGATGTACTGAGATAATTTTGTTATCTGATCTCACATTACCGCTCATGAGGTTTCAGTTTAGGTCCCGCTGCTGATTTGATTAGCGGGGCGGGTTATCATTAACGAATAGTCTTAGTAATACCAAAAACATGGCAGAGAAACGTAATATCTTTCTGGTTGGGCCTATGGGTGCCGGCAAAAGCACTATTGGTCGTCAGTTAGCTCAGCAACTCAATATGGAGTTTTACGACTCCGATCAAGAAATTGAGCGACGTACCGGAGCTGACGTGGGCTGGGTATTCGACGTGGAAGGCGAAGAAGGCTTCCGCGAACGCGAAGAAAAAGTGATTAACGAACTCACTGAAAAACAAGGCATTGTATTGGCGACTGGCGGAGGTTCTGTGAAATCCAGAGAAACCCGTAATCGTCTGTCTGCCCGTGGTGTCGTGGTCTACTTGGAAACCACCATTGAAAAACAGTTAGCACGCACCCAGCGCGATAAAAAACGTCCCTTACTTCAAGTTGATGCACCAGCACGCGAAGTTTTAGAAAATTTAGCAAGCGAACGTAACCCTCTATATGAGGAAATTGCTGATGTTACTATCCGTACCGATGAACAAAGCGCTAAAGTTGTCGCTAACCAAATCATTGAGTTACTGGAAAAAAACTGATTCAAGCAAGTCTGTACAGCGATAAATAATTAAGGCGAAGGCTGCTTATGGAAAAGATCACTGTCACTTTAGGGGAACGTAGTTACCCAATTACCATTGCAAAAGGGTTATTTGACGACCCTTCTGCTTTTGCACCACTAAAAGCAGACCAGCAAGTTATGCTGGTAACGAATCAAACCCTAGCTCCGCTGTATCTGGCAAAAGTAAAAGCCACCTTGCAGCAAGCCGGAATTCGGGTAGATGAAGTGGTTCTACCTGATGGTGAACAGTACAAATCTCTTTCCGTATTAAATGACGTATTTTCTGCTTTGCTGGAAAATAACCACAGCCGGGACACAACGCTTATCGCTCTCGGCGGCGGCGTAATCGGTGATTTAACTGGTTTTGCCGCTGCCTGTTATCAACGTGGTGTCCATTTTATTCAAATGCCTACCACCCTTCTTGCCCAGGTTGATTCCTCCGTCGGAGGAAAAACCGCGGTAAACCATCCTCTTGGCAAAAACATGATAGGTGCATTCTATCAACCAGTCTCTGTGATGGTCGATCTTAATTGCCTGCAAACGCTTCCAGCCCGCGAATTCTCTTCCGGTCTGGCTGAGGTCATTAAGTACGGTATCATTCTCGACAGTGAATTTTTTAACTGGCTTGAAGATAACATGGATAAATTGCTGGTTCTCGACAACCAAGCAATGGCTTACTGCATCCGTCGTTGCTGCGAATTGAAAGCTGAAGTTGTCGCAGCAGATGAGAAAGAATTAAGTGGCTTGCGTGCCCTGCTGAATCTTGGTCACACCTTCGGCCACGCCATCGAAACTGAAATGGGATATGGTGCCTGGTTACATGGGGAAGCGGTTGCCGCCGGAATGGTCATGGCAGCAAGAACAGCTCAACTTGCTGATAATTTCTCTGAACAGAATATTCAACGTATTATCCGATTGTTGGAACGGGCAAATCTGCCTGTACACGGGCCACAAAACATGCCACCAGAAGCCTACCTCCCACATATGATGCGAGATAAGAAAGTTATAGCAGGTAAATTACGACTGGTTCTTCCAACAAAAATAGGTAAAGCTGATCTCCGCTCAGATATTGAACACAACTGTGTTCTTGACGCTATCCGTCAGTGTTTACCCTATGAAAATGGGTAAATTTTAAGTAATTTGTATGCTTATGGCATTAAATTAAATGTTTTTTTGCATCCATCTGGTTGTTGTGTCATAAAATAACGACTCTATCAGACAAATTTCTATCTTCGTTAAGTCAGCCTGCCGGACTGACTTCAATTGCAATTGGCAGTATTGGCTCTGTTTGGAGGGCATATGGACGAATTCAAATCAGAAAATGAACAAAGAGCAAATAACGAGTTTAGGCCAGATACCTCAGATCGCCGTCCTTCACGCTCTCGTCAGCCATTAAACAAACCCAAATTTGCGGTTTCACGTCAGCAAATGATGCTCGGCATTGGGATTTTAGTGCTGCTACTGCTGATTATTGCTATCAGTTCTGCCTTAAAAGCCCCAACTGAACATGAAAAACAGCAATCGCCAAATGTTGCCGAGAAGAATATTGATTTATCAGGTTCACCATCCAACAACGATGACAATCAATCCATAACATCAGAGAATACCACTGCAAATACAATTAACAGACCACAGGAAATCAATGTTCCTCCTGTCAGTGGTACTTCAACTCAACCTCATCAGCGTCAAACTAACAATGGCGAAACCCAAAATCAGCGCATTGAATTACCAGGAAATATTCCTGATGCACTGACTCAACAACAAAGTAATATAAATCACGCAGTACAGAATCTGAATCAAGCCCAACAACCACAGCCAGTAACACCGCCACCGGTAGTACAGCAAAAATCAGAAAATATCCGTCCACTGAAATCAGAAACACTGGCTAAATCAAAACCATCGACAAATCATGCTAGCAGTAAAAACAATGTGGTCAGTAGCACCAGTAGTGATCAATTAAAAACCCCGGCAAACCACTACACTTTGCAATTAAGTAGTGCCAGCCGCTCAGATACGCTGACCGCTTTTGCTAAAAAGCATAACCTTACCCATTACAAAGTTTATGAAACTAAACGTAATGGAAAAGTTTGGTTTGTTTTAATTCATGGTGATTACCGTTCCATCTCTGAAGCCAAAGGGGCTATTTCATCTCTACCGGTCGATATTCAGGCGAAAAAACCTTGGGTTAGAACGATGCAGCAAGTGCAACAAGACCTAAGAAAATAAAACAATACTTATTAGGCGCTGATATGCTGTCCTAAACAGAGTACAATCTGCGGCTCTGGAATGATTGAGTAATTAATTGACAGCATGAAAAAAAAACGCGCTTTCTTAAAATGGGCCGGTGGAAAATACCCGTTGGTAGATGACATCAAACGTCATCTGCCAGCCGGTAGTTGTCTGATAGAGCCATTTGTTGGCGCAGGTTCTGTCTTTTTGAACACAGACTACGATTCTTATATCCTCGCCGACATCAACAGTGACCTGATTAACCTGTACAACACAGTAAAACTCAGGGCTAATGAGTTTATCGTCCACACACGCCCCCTGTTCACCCAAGAATACAATACAGCCGAACATTTTTATCAGTTACGGGAGCAATTTAACCAAAGCACTGACCCGTTCCACCGCAGCGTGTTATTCCTTTATCTCAATCGCCACTGTTACAACGGCCTCTGTCGTTATAATTCTCATGGTAAATTTAACGTACCTTTTGGGCTTTATAAAAAACCCTACTTTCCTGAAGAAGAATTACACTGGTTTGCTGAAAAAGCCCAAAATGCTACTTTTATCTGTGAGCACTATCAACACACGTTGAACAAGGCACATAAAGGCTCGGTTATCTATTGCGATCCTCCCTATGCCCCTTTGTCAGCAACAGCGAACTTTACGGCATATCACACCAATAGCTTTAACATTGCAGATCAGGAAAATCTGGCAAATATTGCATTTAAGTTATCATCAGAACGTGCAATTCCTGTTTTGATATCCAACCACGATACGCCAATGACACGAAAATGGTACTATCAGGCTTCACTTCATATTGTCAAAGCACGTCGTACTATTAGCAGGAATATCCTTGCCCGCAGTAAGGTAGACGAACTCTTGGCATTATATCGCTGATTTATCCGCCCCCCTTTTGCCTCGCAACTAAGGGATGATAGAAACGATTTGGAGAAGATAATGAAAGATTTTCTGATTGCCCCATCCATTTTATCTGCAAATTTTGCGCGGCTGGGTGAAGATACAGCTAAGGTGCTGGCAGCGGGGGCTGATGTTGTTCATTTTGATGTTATGGACAACCACTACGTCCCTAACCTGACTATCGGGCCTATGGTCTGCCAGGCTCTGCGAGATTATGGCATCACCGCACCAATCGATGTCCATTTGATGGTAAAACCGGTTGACCGCATTATCCCTGATTTTGCCAAAGCAGGAGCGACTTATATTACCTTCCATCCAGAAACCAGTGAACATATTGACCGCAGTTTACAACTCATCAAAGAGCATGGTTGTAAAGCTGGCTTGGTATTCAATCCTGCAACGCCTCTGAGTTACCTTGATTATGTCCTGGATAAACTAGATGTCATTCTATTGATGTCAGTAAACCCTGGTTTCGGTGGTCAATCTTTCATCCCTGGAACACTAGAGAAACTGCGTCAGGTTCGTAAGATCATTGATGACAGCGGTTATGATATCCGTCTTGAGGTAGACGGTGGGATTAAAGCTAGCAATATTGCCGCGGCAGCAACTGCGGGGGCAGATATGTTTGTTGCTGGTTCAGCCATTTTCAGTCAGCCAGATTACAAAACGGTTATTGATAATATGCGTAGTGAATTGTCAAAGGTATCTCATGACAAATAAGGTATTAAAAGGTATTCGTGCTATCGCTTTTGATCTGGATGGAACACTGGTAGACAGCGCCGGTGGTTTGGCAGATGCACTGGATCAAGCACTATTAACCAAAAGTTTCCCGGCTGCGGGAAAAGAGCGGGTTGCTGCCTGGGTAGGTAATGGCGCAGACATTATGGTCGAACGTGCGTTAACATGGGCCAAAGTCAAATTAACTGCCCAACTGCATAAAGAAACCCGCGAACTATTTGACCGTTTCTATGAAACAACGGTAACAACAGGCAGTGAACTGTTCCCGGAAGTCAAAGTTACATTAGCTGAACTGGCAAAACACAATTTGCCAATGGGTATCATCACCAATAAACCAACACTTTTCATTGCTCCTCTGCTGGCTTCTTTAGGCATCAGTGAATATTTTTCATTAGTGTTAGGTGGTGATGATGTTAAAGAGAAAAAGCCACATCCGGCACCTATTTATTTAACAATGGGCACATTCGGACTGCGTAAGGAAGAACTGCTCTTTGTCGGTGATTCCCGTAATGATATTTTAGCAGCACAAGCGGCGGGTTGCCCTTGTGTTGGTTTAACTTATGGATATAACTACGGTGAATCTATTGCATTAAGCAATCCAGATTGCATATTAGCGAATTTTTCGGATTTGCTATCCATAATTGGACTCCCATCTTTAAAACTTCAGGAAGCATAATAAAATGAATGAACCCACTGTATCTGAAACACTACACTCCCAAAAACCTATTGTATTCAGCGGCGCACAACCTTCCGGTGAATTAACCATCGGTAACTACATGGGGGCGTTACGTCAGTGGGTTAAAATGCAGGATGATTACGACTGCATCTATTGCATTGTCGACCAACATGCAATCACGGTCCGCCAGGACCCAAAAGAATTGAGAAAACGCACTCTGGATACACTAGCGCTCTACCTAGCTTGTGGCATCGACCCAGAAAAAAGTACTATTTTTATCCAATCACATGTACCACAGCATGCTCAGTTAAGCTGGGTTCTAAACTGTTATACCTATTTCGGTGAACTCAGCCGCATGACTCAGTTTAAAGACAAATCAGCTCGTCATGCCGAAAATATCAACGCAGGCTTGTTTGACTATCCGGTACTGATGGCGGCGGATATTTTGATATACCAAACAAACCAGGTTCCTGTGGGTATCGATCAGAAACAACACCTTGAATTGAGCCGTGATATCGCTCAACGATTTAATGCCATCTACGGCAATATCTTCGCCGTACCAGAACCGTTTATCCCAACGGGTGGTGCTCGCATTATGGCTCTTCAAGACCCAGAAAAGAAAATGTCCAAGTCAGATGATAACCGCAACAACGTTATCGCTTTGTTGGAAGATCCAAAATCAGCCGCTAAAAAGATAAAACGCGCAGTCACAGATTCAGAAGAACCCCCTCGTGTTCGCTATGATCTAGAACAAAAACCGGGTGTTTCCAACTTATTAGATATCCTCGCGGGCGTTACTGGCAAAACCATTCCTGAACTGGAAGCAGAATTTGAAGGCCAAATGTATGGTCATCTAAAAAGTTCTGTTGCTGATGCAGTTTCCGATATGCTGACTGAGTTACAAGAGCGTTTCCATCATTTCCGTAACGATGAAGTCCTGCTGAATAAAATCATGGCAGAAGGCGCAGCGAAGGCAAAAGCCCGCGCTCAGATTACGCTAGATAAAGTGTATGAAGCTGTTGGCTTTATTGCTCACCCTTAAATCGATAAAATGTGCACGTTCACTACGTGCACATTTCAAGCTACAGAAAAAGGTTAATGGGATGGTCACCCTCACCCTGTAGGCGTGTTTTGACAAGGTGATTTCTTTTACATGAGGCCATCGCCATGCAAGGCGACTTCGGAAAACCACAACCCAAGTGCCGAGGACAACACGGCTCACAAGGCTGAAATCTGCCTGATAAACCATGTCGGATAGCATAAGTAGACGGAAACCTCACCATGACGGTTTCCTGCCGCCCCAGACGGAAAAATCGGGGATTCAAACGATTTTTCCGACATTTTTTGCCACTTACCATGAGTTTTCGCTCCACTGAGCATCAAACCCCCTACTACGATAAACATGAAGGGATCCGCTTAAAAAACGGAAAACATCCTAAAACAAACCTGTTTCTTGTACAGGCCGATATCTGAGTCACAAAAATAAGTCATTAAAAATCAGTTAACTATAAAAAAATCATTTTTTTTCTCATATTCACTGTAAGAAATTGATTCGTGGTACGACTAATTGAGTGAAGCAAAGGCTTGTTTCAGCAAAGCAGTAATTTACCTTCTACACAAATATAAAAGGAACGTTCTATGACGAAGCAAACGACAAAAGCATTACTGGCCCTGGCTTTAGGCAGTGTATTGATTACGGGAAGCACTTCAGCAATGGCGGATTCCGGCAGCAAAATGGAGAAATGCTATGGCGTTTCTCTGAAAGGGAAAAATGACTGTAAAGCAGGTGCAGGCACCACCTGTGCTGGTACCTCAAAAAAGGATTATCAGGGTAATGCCTGGAAAATGGTACCGGCGGGCTCCTGCGTAAAAATGAAGTCTCCTACCTCCCCGACCGGTTTTGGTCAACTAAACGCATTTAAAGAAGTGTAATTTCGGCATCAGGCAGGAGCTCATATGATGACAATTTCTTTACCCTCACACAGCGTCTCTCGTGATGCTCCTGACCGCCTCATGCTAAATAGGCTTCCGGCCAGAGCAGGGATCGGATTAAAGCCAGAGCATTTTCGCGCTATTCTGCGCGATAAACCCGACATAGGTTTTTTTGAAATTCACGCGGAAAATTATCTAGTTGCGGGTGGTCCGTTTCATCAGGCACTGACCGCCATTCGCCAAAATTATCCGCTCTCTATTCATGGTGTGGGCCTGTCCATCGGAGGAGAAAATCCTCTGAATCAGACCCACTTACAACGTGTTGCCGCGCTGGTTGAACGCTACCAGCCGGCCGTTTTTTCTGAGCACCTTGCCTGGTCGACGCACAACGATCTATTTCTCAATGATCTGCTGCCGCTGCCTTATACTGACGTCACGTTGACGCGGGTCTGCGAACACATCGATCAGGTACAGAATGCGCTGCGTCGCCCCATTCTGCTGGAAAACCCGTCCACCTACGTCGAGTTCAGTGCCTCAACCATGAGCGAGACTAACTTTATCTCCGAGGTGATACGCCGCACCGGATGCGGACTACTGCTGGATGTGAACAATCTCTATATCAGTGGCATCAACCATAATCGCTGCCCGTGGCAAATGCTATTCGAGCTGCCACTTCACCGTGTCGGTGAAATTCATCTGGCGGGCTATACGGAAAGCCGCGATGGGGCAAACGACCTGCTGCTGATTGATTCACACGACAGTCATGTGACCGAGCCGGTCTGGGATCTCTATAACAAAACCCTGAGTAAAACGGGGCCGATCTCCACCCTGCTCGAATGGGACAGCAATATTCCACCATTAGACGTGTTGCTGAACGAAGCCAGCCATGCCCAGCGTTACATTACAGAGAGTACGAAAAATGCAACAACAACTGTATCAAGCACTTCTTGACCCCGACCTCACGGTACCTAAGGGGCTGACAGCCTGGAACGGTAGCGATCCGGCGGTACGTTTTGCGATTTATCGTAATAATGTCATAACATCGCTGATCGACGCACTGGCCGAAAACTGCCCCGTCCTTCTCGCCCAGCTCGGAGAGTGCTTTTTCCGTGCGATGGCGGCGGAGTTTATACGTCAACAACCGCCTTCTTCTCCTGTTTTGGCGGGCTATGGCGCGCAATTGCCGGACTGGATTGCAACGTTTCAGCCATTGGCAGACTGGCCCTGGCTGAGCGATCTCACCCGGCTGGAAATGTTGTTTATTGAATCGCTGCACGCGGCGGACTCTGCCGTACAAACGGCAGAAGCGGTCCCCGGTGACGATCCCGCACAGTTGCTGATGGAGATCCATCCTTCGGTACGGCTCTTCAGTTCAGATTATGCTGTCTTCAGCCTGTGGGCCTCACACCAACAAAGTGAAAACGAGATGGCGCTGGACCCATTCCAGCCGGAACATATGCTGCTGTGCCGTGTTGACGATGACGTGCGAATAATGTTGCTCAACCGTGCGGAAATGCAATTTGTTGCCATGATCCAGTCCGGTCGGTGCCTTACCGAAGCCCTAGAGATCGCCGCCTGGGAGGATGCAACTTTTGAGCCTCAGCAGGTTTTACAACGCATGCAGCACTACGGGCTGATCCTTTCTCTATATAGCAACACGGAGCGCTAAGATGGCATTACTCAAAATATTAGTGTTAAAAGGGCAACACATTGCGCAGGAAAGTGTTATCCCCCTTCTGGCGCGCATTAGCCTTGCCGCAACATTCTGGTTGTCGGGCCAAAGCAAAGTGGTGGGATTAAACATAGATATTCTGGAGACACGTACACCCTGGCAACTAGGGATTCCGCGCGTTACCGACAGCTCCGTGTCACTCTTTACCAGCGAGTACAATCTTCCTCTGCTGCCACCCGATGTTGCTGCCGTCATGGCCGCAACCGCAGAACACTTGTTTCCGCTGCTGCTGATTGTCGGATTTGCGACACGCTTCTCCGCACTAGCACTAATGGTAATGACGCTGGTGATTCAGATATTTGTTTATCCGGATGCCTGGCCTGTCCACGCTACCTGGCTGACGGCTCAGTTGTATCTGATGATGTATGGCGGTGGGAGGTTTTCGCTTGATCGCCTAATTTACCGCCATCGTACCTGATTCCGCCTCCCTACGTTACTTTATTTTGATTCTCGTTTTCGCCACGAGCGAACGCGGAAGTGATAGTGCGCAGGTCGGCAAGCTGTTGTCTGAAGTTTCGGCACCCGTAGCACATTCGCAAATGCAGCATCAGCTGAACATGTTGAGAAAGCACGATTTTTTCATCCAGCGCCTGAGACATCAGGCGCGTAGCTTGGTAACAACTAAGCATATTTACCCTCCTGGGAAAACCAGCGTTGTGACAAACATTCGCGTAAACGCATACGTGCACGCCAGAGCATCACATTCAGGTTGCTGACAGAGAGCGCCATCTCCTGACAGATCTCCTGAGTCTCAAGACCAATAAATTCGCGCATCATAAATGCCCGCGCGTTTTGCGTTGGCAACTGTGTCAGACAAAGCTCGAAAACCGTCCAGAATTGCTCCTGCTCGGCCGCCTCATCCGGTAAATGCCAACGCTGAGGATGCTCGTTTCGCGGCCAATGACCAGATTCATCAAACAACGCTTCGAAATTTTGCTCATCAACATCATCAGTCAGTTGCACGCTGCTGTGCCGATAACGCATACGCAAAGCGTCCGAGATTTTGTTGCGCAGGATCGTAAACACCCAGCTCTTCCAGGAGGCTCGTCCGGCAAAGGAAGAGGCATTCTTCATCGCCCCTTCCAGCGCCTCCTGAACAACATCTTCCGCCTGATGAAAATCATTCAACTGCAAGCTGGCAAACTGCAACATCTGTTTATGCAGCATGGAAAAAAACTGCGGATCCCGCAGCAGATTATTGATATCGGACATTGTGGTTTCTATCTTAACAGGATTGTTCGGGATAACCGGGTATTACGACACCATTTTGGCGGAATCGCTTAAATTCACTCACATGACTTAGGGACCATTTGGGGAACGGAGGCAATTCTAAATTAAATCTGTTTTTTGTGCAGCAAGGGAAGTCTCTTTTCCCCAAAGCCATTTGTTTTTCGTTCAACCCATCGAGTGTATCAGTGGTTTAATAACTGCTAAATACGGTTAAATGTGCACGTTCACCACGTGCACATTTTATTATTTCCCAAACAACCTACGGTTAAAATCCTCAATCTTTCCAAACATCACCCGCTTTTGCATAGTCAGGCTCCAACTAGCAGATAACCCAGCGGCACTCATCAACCGACGATATTGCTCTTCATCAAATGGCATATTAAAAGCAATCGCTATCGCTTCCTTAACGAAAACATCACTATTACGGGAAACAAGAACAAGAGGTTCATCTGGGCTAACATTTCCCACTGCAATAATTCTATAAAGCCAGCCACAACGGCCACTCTCCTGCATAATGGCAGAAAAATTGCTGATACTGGAATGAGAATTAAGTTTGTAACAAGGCGAGCGAGGCTGAGTTACTTGAATCATTACCTCTCCCCAACTGAAAATATCACCAATACAAACATTTTCTTCGGTCAACCCAGTTGTGGAAATATTTTCACCAAATGCTGGAGCAATAAAAAAATCTTCTTGATCAGGAAATTGATGTTTCCAGAAATCATAGTGTTCACGAGGATAATGACAAAGTGCGCGATCAGGGCCGCCGTGGAAACGGGTTTCAGCCTGCTCATCACCTTCTAATCCTAAAGAAGTCAGACGCAGGCTACCATCAACCATCCGTTTGTTAATTGCACTGGCAGAAAGTTTTCCTGATATTTCAATTTTACCTGTATATACCTGCGGACAATACATAATTCACTTTCCTTATTGAAATCAGTCTAACAACTCCATCATAAACTAACATTCAACCAATAAAAATGCCGACTGTCATATCAGTCGGCATAGCAGAAAAGAGAAATTATTCAGCAAGTTATTTCACTTTTTCCTGATAACGTATCGCTGCTTCATCCCAGCTAACAACGTTCCAGAACGCTTTAATATAGTCAGGACGACGGTTTTGGTACTGTAAGTAATAAGCATGTTCCCAAACATCCAAACCAATAATCGGATAACCAGATGCACCAGAAATCGCTTCACCCATTAATGGGCTATCCTGGTTAGCAGTCGATACAACCGCCAGCTTGCCATCATCTTTCAGTACTAGCCACGCCCAGCCAGAACCAAAGCGGGTAGCCGCTGCCTGCTCAAATTTCTCTTTAAAAGAATCTATACTACCGAAATCGCGTTCAATAGCTTCTTTCAATGGGCCTTGCAGAGTTGTGCCTAATTTCAGACCTTTCCAAAACAAGCTATGGTTAGCGTGCCCACCAGCATTATTACGAACAAAAGTACGTTTATCAGCAGGTACCTTATCTAATTGCTGAATCAGATCATCAATACCCAGTCCTGCCAGCTCTGGGAAGGCTTCCAAGGCGCTATTGGTATTATTAACGTAAGTCTGATGATGCTTGGTATGGTGGATTTCCATCGTCTGCTTATCAAAATGAGGTTCCAGAGCTTCATAAGAATAAGGAAGAGAAGGTAATGAATAGCTCATATCATGTACTCCAGTCATATAAGAATGGTTCAAAGTCCACACCTTGTGAACAACGTGATCATTATAGTTAATTAAATATTATTGGAAATGTTTATCAATACCATATTCTCATTATGGTTTTATTATACAACTGTGTTTCAGTGACTTATCAGTCAATTTGTCTATATTAAACATTATTATTGGATTAGGATTTTGAATTACTATTTTTGATTAGCCATTAAACCTAAATAAACCCGCCACACTAAATGACAATCACGTGGAAAATATTCTTTTTATTGCGTGATCTTCCGCGCAAAAAAAAAACAAAAATTCTCTTTACACTTTAGTTAACTTTGATTTGACATAATATTAACATTCGTAAGGAGAATATTATATGACCAAAATAATGAAGCACCCTATTCCTATCGCCATTGCAGAACATGCCCTGATGAATGAGCAACAATATCAACAAGACTACCAATTATCGTTGCAAGATCCCGAAAGGTTCTGGGGTGAAAAAGGAAAAATTGTTGACTGGATTAAGCCTTACACCAAGGTAAAGAATACCTCTTTTGATCTTGGACATATCAATATCCGCTGGTTTGAAGATGGAACACTAAACTTAAGCGCAAATTGTCTCGATCGTCATCTAAAAGAACGTGGTGAGCAAACCGCTATTATCTGGGAAGGTGATGATCCAACAGAATCCAAAACAATAACCTATCGTGAACTACACCATGATGTATGTCAGTTTGCCAATGTATTGAAAAATCTGGGTATTAAAAAAGGCGATGTTGTTGCTATTTACATGCCGATGGTGCCAGAAGCAGCGGTTGCCATGTTAGCATGTGCCCGCATTGGTGCTATTCACTCTGTTATTTTCGCAGGTTTTTCTCCTGATGCCGTATCCGGGCGTATCATCGATTCAAATACCAAATTGGTCATTACCGCCGATGAAGGATTGAGGGCCGGACGTACAATTCCCCTGAAAAAGAATGTTGATGACGCATTAAATAATGCAGCCGTTGTCAATGTATCCAATGTGATCATTTTTAAACGTACTGGAAATATTGGCCACTGGCAATCTGGCCGTGACCTTTGGTGGCATGAATTGGTAGCAGACGCGAGTGCTGACTGTCCAGTTGAAGAGATAAATGCAGAAGACCCGCTGTTTATTCTCTATACCTCAGGCTCTACCGGCAAACCCAAAGGTGTACTGCATACCACTGGAGGTTACCTTGTATATGCATCTCTAACATTTAAATATGTATTCGACTATCAGCCGGGGGAAGTCTATTGGTGCACAGCCGATGTCGGATGGGTTACCGGACATAGCTACCTGCTCTACGGCCCCCTTTCCTGTGGCGCTATTACCCTAATGTTCGAAGGTGTACCAAACTATCCTGAGGTTAACCGTCTGAGCCAGGTTATTGATAAACATCAGGTAAATATCCTGTACACAGCACCCACAGCGATTCGTGCCCTGATGGCTGAAGGTGACAAAGCTATTGAAGGAACGAAACGTACTTCTCTGCGTATTATGGGATCAGTTGGCGAGCCGATTAACCCGGAAGCTTGGGAATGGTATTACCAGAAAATTGGTAACAGCAAATGCCCGATTGTCGATACCTGGTGGCAAACAGAAACTGGTGGCTTCATGATCACACCACTGCCAGGCGCAACCGAACTAAAAGCAGGTTCAGCAACGCTACCTTTCTTCGGTGTTCAACCCGCGCTGGTTGATAATCTTGGTGAACTACTAGAAGGTGTTTGTGAAGGAAACCTGGTTATTACCGATTCCTGGCCCGGACAAGCACGCTCACTATTTGGCGATCATGACCGTTTCGAACAAACCTATTTCTCTACCTTTAAGGGAATGTATTTTAGTGGTGATGGAGCACGCCGTGATGAAGATGGTTACTATTGGATAACTGGCCGTGTTGATGATGTGCTGAACATTTCCGGCCACCGTCTAGGTACGGCTGAAATTGAATCTGCTTTGGTCTCCCATCCTAAAATTGCAGAAGCTGCTGTCGTAGGTACTCCACATAACATTAAAGGGCAGGCAATTTATGCCTATGTCACCTTGAATCATGGTGAAGAACCCTCTCCAGAACTCTATACAGAAGTCCGTAATTGGGTACGTAAAGAAATCGGTCCGATTGCTACACCAGATATCCTACACTGGACAGACTCCTTACCAAAAACCCGTTCAGGAAAAATTATGCGCCGTATTCTGCGCAAAATAGCCTCCGGCGATACCAGCAATCTAGGAGATATTTCAACACTAGCAGATCCAGGAGTAGTAGAAAAATTGTTGGAAGAAAAACAAACAATGAGTATTTCATGACAGATCATGCCGCCTTACGGCGGCTGTAATCAAAATATAATAAATATAAGAGGATATACTCCGATGAATGACGACATTTACCAAGGAATTGAGAATAACCCCCGTTTCAAAGAGTTGGTTGAAAAGCGAGGACGTTTTGCATGGTTGTTATCAATAATCATATTAGTTCTGTATGTCAGTTTTATTTTTCTCATTGCATTTGCCCCCGAATGGCTAGGTACTCCCCTTCATAATGGTTCCAATATTACCCGAGGAATACCGGTTGGTATTGGTTTAATTATTATTTCATTCGTCTTAACCGGCCTATATGTAATTAGAGCCAACAGCGAGTTTGATCACCTTACCTCACAAATTCTCAGTGAGGTAAAGAAATGAAAAAGTTCCTGTTATTAGCAATAGTGCTATTTCCTCATCTTACTTGGGCTAACACAATCTCCGAAACCGTAGAAAGACAGCCTGTCAATACTCAGGCCATTATCATGTTCGTCCTGTTTGTCGGTTTTACACTCTATATCACTTACTGGGCCTCAAAAAAAACACGCTCCCGTACTGATTACTACACGGCGGGTGGACGTATTACTGGTTTCCAAAATGGAATGGCAATTGCTGGAGATTTTATGTCCGCAGCATCATTCCTCGGCATTTCCGCTTTAGTCTATACGTCTGGTTATGATGGACTAATTTATTCTATCGGCTTCTTGATTGGCTGGCCTATTATCCTATTTCTGATTGCCGAAAGATTAAGAAACCTTGGACGCTATACTTTTGCCGATGTCGCTTCTTACCGGCTACAACAACGTCCAATCCGTACGTTATCTGCAATTGGCTCACTGTTTGTTGTCGCCCTTTATCTTATTGCTCAGATGGTTGGTGCAGGTAAACTTATCGAATTGCTTTTTGGACTCAATTACCATGTTGCAGTCGTATTGGTTGGTATCCTAATGGTACTTTATGTTCTGTTTGGCGGTATGCTAGCAACGACCTGGGTACAAATTATCAAAGCTATCTTATTGCTAGCTGGTGCCACCTTTATGGCCCTTATGGTCATGAAAACAGTAAACTTCAATTTCAATACGCTGTTCAAAGAAGCCATTGCTGTCCACTCAAGAGGTGAAGCCATCATGAGTCCAGGAGGGTTGGTATCTGACCCAATATCCGCACTTTCTCTCGGTCTCGCATTGATGTTTGGTACTGCTGGCTTACCTCATATTATTATGCGTTTCTTTACTGTAAGTGATGCGAAAGAGGCACGAAAAAGCGTTTTCTATGCTACTAGCTTTATTGGCTATTTTTACATTCTAACCTTTATCATCGGCTTCGGTGCTATTTTACTGGTTAGTCCAAATCTTTCCTTTAAAGATGCTACCGGCGCACTCATTGGTGGTACTAACATGGCAGCCGTTCACCTTGCTAGTGCAGTTGGAGGCAACTTGTTCCTGGGTTTTATCTCTGCTGTCGCCTTTGCCACAATTCTAGCCGTTGTTGCGGGGTTAACTCTGGCTGGCGCATCAGCGGTATCACATGATCTATATGCAAACGCCATTAAACGCGGTAAAGCTAATGAACGAGATGAGCTGAAAGTATCAAAAATAACGGTTGTGATACTTGGGTTTATCGCAATCGGATTAGGTATTTTATTTGAAAACCAGAATATAGCCTTCATGGTTGGATTAGCATTTTCTATTGCTGCAAGCTGTAACTTCCCAATCATTCTTTTATCCATGTACTGGCGTAAACTCACTACCCGTGGTGCATTAGCCGGAGGCTGGCTAGGATTAATTACAGCGGTAGTTTTAATGATTCTCGGCCCAACAATTTGGGTCAGCATTCTCGGTCACGAGAAACCCATCTATCCTTATGAATATCCAGCATTATTCTCAATGCTTATCGCCTTTATTGGTTCATGGCTATTCTCTATCACCGATAATTCACAACAAGGCACACAGGAAAGAGAACAATTTAGAATCCAATTTATTCAATCACAAACAGGACTTGGTATCGCACAAGGAAAAGCACACTAATTACGTTTTTATGTCCAACCTCTCCTTCGGGAGAGGTATTTTCATTAGAAGCCACTTGAAATCAGAGCTATTTCACAAGTTAACCTCTTGTTTTAATCCCAGGTTAATGATTAACTCTTTTATTTAAATTTATTAATTAAATTATTAATCTGTATGCGAAATAAATGGCCAATTATTATTATTTTGACTCTCTCTTTATTACCGATAATCTTCATTAGTGATTTAGCGGGTGAGTATAAGTTAAGAATAATATTACTGAGTTTCTTGCTGGTAAATGCTAACGCATTTTTTTATTGTTATAAATATCTTAAACCATTGGTTTTTCTTATTTCTCTATTGTGGTCGATTAATATATCCACATCATTTTTCTTCTTTAATGAACATCAGATAAGTTTTTCTTCAACTATTGCCAATACTTTTATCAATACAAATAGCAATGAAGCTGTAGGTATGTTGTCCTACAACAAATACTATGTATTTTTCTTTATTTTTATGCTGTTAGTATATTTTTTGTCTATTAGATGGTTATCAAAGAATATAGACAAAAAATTACTCAAATCCAGTTTATGGGCTTTTATTTTTGTCTGCCTGTTAGTGCCTGTTGACTACTATATCTCAGGAAAAAAATATTCTGATGATATTATTCTATCAGAACACTTTTTAATGGTAACACCCTTCTATAACTCATCAGCAATGGTAAAAGCAATATATGAAAATCAAAAAATTAAAAATATTTCTTCTGTTAAAGTAAATTTTAATTATATACAAGAAGATAAAAATATTGATATTTACATATTACTGATAGGAGAATCAGCAAGAAGAGATCATATGTCTTTGTACGGTTATGAAAAAACCACAACACCAACATTAGACACGATGCAGAGAAATATGCTGATATTCAATCAAGCTATCTCTCCAGCTCCAGTTACTATATTATCCTTACCTATTTCACTTTCTAATATTACTTTATATCAGCTTAGAAATAAGGTTCATTATGCCGACAATATCATATCTTTAGCTAACGATGCAGGATTTAAGACAACTTGGATAAGTAACCAAGGAAGATCAGATAAAAGCAATAGCCTGATCACAGTTATTGCTAATATGGCTGAAAGCCAAAAATGGAATGAATATATTGGATATGATGAAGAGTTACTGCCCTATTTAGACAGGGCAAGATCTCACAATTTTAACAAGGTTATTTGGGTTAAATAAAGACCAAAATATAACTTTTTATAGCCACTTCTCTCATTAAAACGTTAAGATCTCTCTATTCTATAAAAGCGTGATCTTAATAATGAGTATTTTCAACTTTATCAGCAAGATAGATGACCCACGTTCTGACATCAATAAAAAACATGAATTAATGGATGTGATTTTTTTAGCTTTTTCTGCTGTGTTATGTGGGGCTTCTGGCTGGAAATCAATCCAGGAATTTGGTGAGATACAATTCGAGTGGCTTAAAC
>NZ_NMQR01000036.1 GCF_003545805.1 Photorhabdus sp. CRCIA-P01
AAATTATTTTTATTAACTTTTAGAGCTGACACGCAAGTTCAATAATTAGCTGATCATCTTTTCGGTTAAATCCATGCTTGGCGGCTGAATTAGCCGCCAAGCATGGAAAGCAGGCTATTTGAACCGGCATATAAGAATGAAACAGAACGGCAAATTCATAAACTTCAGGAAGCGCTGACGGGTAATGAAGCTAAGGCCCAGACGGCTAAATTTATCGGGGCGTTATCAGGTGCCCTGATTAGTCATACCCCGGAAGGCGCTTACAGTGCGGCAAACAGCGCGGAGCTTGTCTATCGTAATAACATGACTGAGCACATGTTGTATCAGTTATCGGCAGATAATCAAAAAGATATCTTGGCGGCGGAAAAAGGGGATAAAGCGGCGGAATGCCGCGATTGCCGTCACCGCCGTGGCGGCAGGCGGCTATGCGCTGGTTTATGGCGGTCATATACTGATTGCGGGCTCGGCTGAAATGGCAACGGCAGGGCGTATTGCGCTGGAAGGCTGTAAAGCCAATCCGGCGCTGTGCCTGAATAACGTGGGGATTTTTGTTGCGGATGCGGTTGCGCCGGAAGCGGCGGTTGGGACCGGTGCTTTGGCGGCTGGAGCGGTAAAAGTATTAGGTAACAGCAAAGAAGGGGCGAAAAATCTGGCAGAAGAGTTGAGTCATGCCTCAGAACCGCTGTTAAGAAATGCTAAACCTGATACCCATGCCGTAGCTAGTTTGATTGAAAATGAGAAGTTGTATGTTGGAAAGGGGACGAGCGCAAATAAACCCCTTGATTTAGGCTCTACTGGGCGCAATACTCCTGCAAATTTGAATGAAAAATTAGCACTTGAGCAAGCTATATCCAATCTTAATTCGGGGCGGCAGCTCCCTGTTCCTATGACTGATAAACGGTGGCCTGCGTCAGATGGTTGGGTAAAAATGTCTCAAAATATTAACGGAATAGAAGTTCACTATGTAAAGAATACAAAGACAGGGGCTATTGATGATTTTAAATTTAAGTGAGTATTTTTATGTTAATTAAATGTATTTTTAATTCGGGAAAAAATTTACCTGATGATAGCCGTTGTTTTGGCGAAACAGATGAAACAGATTATTCTTTTTTGGAGATTGGAACTGAATATGTAGTTTATGGTTTGATGTTGCTTTCATGTCGAATCGATTATTTAATCTGTCCTAATAAAGGTAACCCTGTATGGATTCCTGCTAATTTATGCGAGATTAAAGACGGTAAATTGTCTTCTAATTGGTCAATTTGTATAACTCATTTAAATGATGACTATAAAGTCTTATATGATAATTTTAAGATACAATCGATTATAGGTTATTCTGAGTTAGTCACATCCATCTCTCATTACATAGGTATTATTGAAAGAGAATCAGAGGATCTAGGAGTTTTTTTTCTCGAAAAGCAAAAAATCGATGGCGAATTTGCTTCTACAATTGACTGAAATGGCGGCAGTTTTACGGATAATCTGCAAGCGGCGTTGTTGAGCAATGTGGGTAACCAGATTAACGCGGAAGGCGCCAGGCTGATTGGTGATAATGGGGAGATTTTAGGCCACTCAGGAAAGATGTTAAGCCATGCGGTTGTGGCAGGCATTAGCGCTGAAATCGCTGGTGGGGATGCCAAAGGGGCTGCTATGGCCATTTAAAAGCACGAAAGCAGAGATATTAAAGCTTTTATATAAAAGACGGATTTAACTATGAAATGACATTAATTAAATTCAATGAAATTACATTAACCATTAAAAGAGAGCTAAAAATAAATCAGCGAGAAAAAGAATATTATCTGAAAAACATAAAGGGGTATTTTTATGCCATCAGGCTATTTATGGGTTGATTTATGAAGATAAAATAAAGGAATGTGACTTATAAAAACTACTCAGGATTGCCAATAAAACAGCGTCAGTAAAGATAAAAAGTACATTGATTAAACGTAAAACATAATATATCGTGATGATTAAACTTTAATAAAAATAAAGTATTAAAAGCAATAAAAATAATGGTTAAAACCTTATTATACAAGTTAAAACTAGAGGTTAAAAAAATGACTTTTAATAAGAGTTAAAAAACTGCCTATCATAAATCTATCAGTGAAAATGAGAAAAAGAATTGGCTTTATTAATGCTTTATATACCACGAACAAAAGGATAAATAAAAATATGAATCGGTTAAATAAGGTTTCATAATTCCGCTACACATGGTTTTATTCAACTCATTGTTATACATAGGGTTGTTGGTAGGTAAGGTGTAGCACCATTTTGGAAAGTTATTTAATCAGACAATCTGTTTTCTAAAATGAACCGACTTTAATAACGTTTTCAACCGGTGAATAAACTCTTTCATAAACCAGTTAAATAATTATTCATAAAAAACAGGAATAACAAAATCCGCAAATAAATAAATCAACCGAATACGAGATGGATGACTTACAGCGTTGTTATGTGGAATTTGTTATGCAACACTGCGATACATTAAATACATTCGTTAAAACTTGTTTTACACTACTTTATCCCGTTTAATAGCATTGCTTTTCTACCGTTTGATTTAAGTTATGCCTCTTTTTATACCTTAAATGTGATTTAACGATAAAATCAATTTATATTTTTATTTTCCCAAGCTATTTTCATACTCAGTTAACGTTTAAATACCCATTTAATCATTATACCCTTCATCTTTCAAGCTGCTGCTTTGTTGGCTACTTTCACTCACCCCAGTCACATAGTTATCTATGCTCCTGGGGATTCGTTCACTTGCCGCCGCGCTGCAACTCGAAATCTATTAGGTATATAATCTTTCTGGCTGATTAATCCGTCAGACTTTTCACTATTGTTGATATGATAAGGTGTTATTAAATTAATTCACTGTTCTATTTAAACATCATTTAAATAGATGTCGATCGGCAAGCTGCTTTTTTCGGTGATTAGTTAGTTAAAGGTAAAAAACAGGTATCCATTAATCCCAGATTTTGAAAAGGCACAGAGTGACTAAAAACGGATTATTCCCTATCATGTTTAATGTATTTATCAACGATGTTATCCTTATCTTATTTTACATTTACCTGTCCTGCCATAACCATTTAAAAGCACAAAAACAGATGTATTAAAGATTTTATATAAAAGACGAATTTAACTATAAGTGCAGTCTTTTTAAATGACATTAACCATTAACAGAAAACTTAAAATAAATCAGCGTGAAAAAGAGTATTATCTAAACAGGCTCATATTAAAGTGCTCTCTCGTCATCATTATTACGAAGTAAGCGATAAAAAATGGATAAAACGGTACCCATGCTTTCATGGTGAACCATACCCCGGGGTGTTGTGCGGTGGGTTTCGCTGTAATGTTAGCCGCAAATATTTTGGGTCAGTTTGGTGATGTGTAGATATCTATAGCCTTTAGGCAGGGGAACAGTCAGAATATTTGGTTTACAATAACATTAAGTACACCCTAACAGTTACTGGTTGAAAATAATATGATTTCTAATGTTACAGAAGCGCTGTCTAATTTTACCCGTCGTTATGTTGATTTGTGGCAACAGGAAACTGGATCCCCGCCTGTCAGCCGTGAACTTTATGGTGTACCATCACCTTGTATTACCCAGACTGGTGACAACATGGTTTATTGGCTTCCTCAGCCTTTTCCTTTAAAAGATAAGCTGAATAGCGTCGAAGTTGCACTGGATATTCAATTACAACCGGCAATTCATGATTTTTATACGTCGCAATTGGCCGGTGATATGACGGTAACGTTTGAAGGTCAACAGTTTAGTTTAATTCAGGTTTGGAGTGAGGATGACTTTATCCGTTTACAGGAAAACTTGATAGGACATTTAGTGACGCAGAAACGGCTGAAACTGTCGCCAACGGCGTTTATTGCAACGATGGAATCAGATGATATGGGGATCATTTCTCTGTGTAACTTGACCGGTGAAGTGATCTTGGAACAATTTGGTAGCCACAAACGAATGCGGTTATTTACCGATTTAATTGGGTTTCTTGGTGCAATTGAACCTGTCTCTATTTGTTAAGCCCGGATTTTTAACGCTATATTTGTGAGATATCTCTTACACTTCATGTAAGAGATATCATGGTTTACTTTTGTGAGTTTCACATTGGTTTATTATTTTCATTTTATTTCAATAGGCTATAAATAATCACAGATTTTATTCCCTGTTCTCACTTACTGGTTCCATTATGTGTAGCTTGTTTCATCGAACGAATTAATTCATTCTGTCCTCAGCAGGAAAGGAATCATTGCGCACAATTTCTCAAGGACAGATGAGTGATGATGGTCAGGATGACACAATGCATAACAGGATCGTATGCAACATAAATAAAATGATGGGTAACGGATAACCAACTAGGGACAATTTGTCAAGGAGTGAGCAGGGAGCATATTATTAGCGGGACTGCTATAAAATCAACTTAAGGGGAGCGCTTGTTCGCTCCCTTCTCTTATTTGGTGGAGCAAGCAAATTTTCAGCTTAAGGGGTATCGATGGTATTCTTGCGAACTTGGTCGTGTTGAGTAAAAACTGAGTCAGGCTGAAAATATGAGTACTGCAAAACAAATTCTGCATAAATTACAGTTAATTGAAGAAGCCATGAGGGAAATTGATCTGTGGCAGGGTCATCCGCCTAAAGCGGAAGCTTTCGAAAGTGTTGAGCCATTTTCCATTGATACGATGTTAGCTGAAGAGTGGTTGCAGTGGGTATTGATTCCGAGAATGTATGCATTGTTGGCGCAGGGATTGGCGTTGCCTACGGCATTTGCTATCGCGCCTTACTTTGAGGAGTTTTATAAAGAAGATACTACCGGGCGTTACCAGCAACTGCTTGAACATCTTCGTACGTTGGATTGTTTATTTATGCAGGATAATGCCTGATATGTTGGAAGTATTATATCAGGATGATCATATTGTGGTAGTTAACAAGCCTGCGGGGTGGTTAGTTCATCGTAGCTGGTTGGCGCGTCATGAAACTGTCTTTGTTATGCAGACATTGCGTGATCAGATTGGTCAGCATGTTTTCCCGGTACACCGTCTGGATAGACCAACGTCAGGTGTATTGCTGATGGCACTTTCCAGCGATGTTGCCCGTCAGCTTTCCCAACAGTTTGAACATCATCAGTTACAAAAAACTTATCATGCCGTTGTGCGTGGTTATGTGTTGGAATCGGCTATTATTGATTACGCTCTGGTTGAGGAGCTGGATAAGATCGCGGATAAATTTGCAGAGGGTGATAAAGAAGCTCAGCCTTGTGTAACTTATTACCGATCATTGGCAACGGTAGAGTGTCCGGTAGAAATAGGCCGTTATCCTACATCACGTTTTAGTTTGTTGGAATTGACACCGAAAACAGGCCGAAAACATCAATTAAGACGCCATATGTCACATATTCGTCACCCAATTATTGGTGATACGACACATGGCGATTTACGGCAAAACAGAGGGGTTGCCGCTCATTATCAAACCAGCCGGTTGATGCTTCATGCTAGTCATCTTGAATTAGATCATCCCGTTACGGGGGAGAAATTATCGCTTACGGCAAAATGGGATGCGTCATGGCAGTATTTGATACAACAATTTGGTTGGCAAGGTATTATTCCTGATTTGGAATATGATGAAGCGAATAAGATAGAAAATTTCATCGATTAAGATATTTTAAAAAAATACCCGTTGCCTTTATTTCTTAATTAATTCAATTAAGAGATAAAGGCAAGATTTAGATATTATTAATAAAGGTTGTCAATGTGTAAGTTTATTAATTTTTACTGGTTAATGTTGTTGTTTTTTTGAATTTATTCTTGAAAGAAAAATAGTCGATATAACTATTGAAGAAATTAGTAATATTGTAAATCCAGCAATGATTTCTTCAACGCCAACACCTAAATAAGTAGTATAAAAGAGAATAATCATAGTAATAAATACATAAGTCACTGATTGTATACCTAAAGTATAAAGAGAGTTTTTTGAATATAACCCTAAATAAGAGAAAAAAACAGGTTGCATAATTGTATTAGCTAAAAATACCATAATTGTGAATAGCAAATAGAGTATGCCAGAATTTATAATAATACCAAGTAGACAAAATCCGAGAGAAAATAATTGAATGATATTACCTACCGTGATTCTTTTGGTTAAAAGTACGGATTTAATGGCTTTCATGATGCCAATTGCACAGGGGAACCATATAATCAGTAGTATGATATACATTTGAATCATATCAATATGTTCAAAATATTGTGTTCGCATTGCTGGCATAATCATTAAGGAGAGGAAAAAGCAAACATTGATGATAACCAAACTGGAAAAGGCAAAGAAAACAACTAATGAAAAGAGAATGCAGTTTATAGTTGCTAATAATAAGAAGAATCCAAAAATATTTTTTTAAAAAAAGTAATATTCATTTTTCGAATAAAAAAGGATATGGTCATACATCCCAGAGATAACCCCAATAAATAGGAAAAAACAGGAATGTAGGCATTTAAAATCATACCGCCATCTTTAAGTACGGCATCTACCCAAGTCATCAGACCCGATGAGCCTGTAATGTTTGCTGTACTTAATAACACACTAAGCACGATGGCTCTATTATTAAACATGGTGATTGATCTCATTATATTTATTGTTCGCCTACGTTGTTCTATTAATCTGATTCGGCTATTATTTTTATTGAAATAGAGTATGTGGCACTCTTCTATGTTAATGAAAATGTTATCAAACAAAGTTGTTACAAGAAGTAATGTTAACACTAAATTATTATTGGATAAATAACTGAGTTTAATGTTACTGCATTTTAGCTGTTCTATAATAGTTGTCACGGATAACAATGTGTTTGATGATTACTTGTTACCGTTTTATGTAGAATAGCCACCGTCATTGATCAGTACATCTGCCTGTAATTAGTCTGGCAGATATATCGTTAGTCATTAGTGCTGATGAGATATTGTTTACATGACAGATTGAACTTAATAATGGCAATATTTGGTGCGATGGCTTAGCTGGTAAGGTAATTATCCCTGATTTGGCAAGGGTTGAGTTTTCTGTTGTTGCCAGCGAGGATAACTGATAGTTCCTTTAAAAAGAGATAAGAAGCTATGGCGAAAATTGGTATTTTTGTTGGTACTGTTTACGGTAATGCCCTGGCAGTTGCAGAAGAAGCACAGCAAATCCTTGAACAACAAGGTCATGAGATAGAAGTATTTGAAGAAGGGGAATTGGAACAGTGGCAGTCCTATCTTGATCACGTGATTTTGGTTATCACTTCAACGACTGGGCAGGGGGATTTGCCCGATAATATTCAGCCACTTTATTGTGCTTTATGCGATGAATTAGGTTATCAGCCGGAATTACGCTATGGCGTCATCGCTTTGGGTGATAGTAGTTACGAGAATTTTTGTGGTGGTGGGTGCACTTTTGATGAGTTGCTACAAGAGCAAGGAGCAATAAGAATCGGTGAAGTTTTGATGGTGGATGCGGTGGAAGAAGCTGAACCGGAAGTTTTTGCTCAGCCTTGGATCAGGCAATGGGGAGAATTAATTGAATAATCACAATACACCGCTTATACCAAATAGGATATAAGCGGTGTAATTAATAGAACCATTTTATTTACGGGTCAGCTTTTCCAGATCGGCTTCAATCTCGGCAATCTTGTTGGCAACAACGTGTTCAAGATGACGCAAGTCATCAAGGATTTTGTGTTTCAAATCGACTTCTGCTTGATCACGTTTGCAAATTTGATCCAACTCTTCAATCACATAACGTAGGTTAGTGTTGATTTCGTTGATCTCTTTGTATCCTTGCTCTGTATTGTTTGCAGTTACAGTTTTGCGTTGGCGCGGATATTTGAATTTCACGCTTTTAGCAAAGAATTCACCTTTATCCTTGCGAAAATAGATTTTCAGAATATCGTTGTTAGCTTCTTGACGCAGACTATAGCGGTCAATTTCTTCGGGATATGTGATTCCCAGACTCTTTAAGTTATCGTACATGGCACCACCTTAAGGGTATTTTCCCAGTAGGTTATTCTATGCGTCATTTTGAATGTGGGTCGTGCTCAAACGCCTTATGTACGCTGTGTCCGTTTCAGGTTGTGCACGTTGCCCGCGTTCAAACCGCCTATATTAATAACACTGACTGAGGTCGGTAATGATGATAAAAAGCAAAAAAATAGCGGATTTATTATCCGCTATTTTGAAGTTTAATCTATCGCTCTTAAGAGTTCATTAATGCTTACTTTTGCCCGTGTTTTAGCATCCACTTTTTTTACAATGACAGCGCAATACAGGCTGTAGCTGCCATCTTTCGATGGGAGGTTGCCAGAGACAACAACAGAGCCGGCAGGGACTCGGCCATAATGGATTTCGCCTGTTTCACGATCATGGATTTTGGTGCTTTGACCGATGTAGACGCCCATTGAAATCACAGAACCTTCTTCGACAATGACACCTTCTACAATTTCAGAACGGGCGCCAATAAAGCAGTTGTCTTCAATGATGGTTGGGTTGGCTTGCAATGGTTCCAGCACGCCCCCGATACCGACGCCGCCGGATAAATGGACGTTTTTACCAATTTGGGCACAGGAGCCGACAGTTGTCCAGGTATCTACCATTGTTCCTTCATCAACATAAGCGCCGATGTTGACATAGGAAGGCATCAATACGCAGTTACGGGCAATAAAGGCCCCTTGACGTGCTGTCGCGGGAGGAACCACGCGGAAACCCTCTTTTTCAAATCTTGCCTGATCATAGCCAGAGAATTTCATTGGGACTTTATCGAAATAACGGCTTTCGGTACCAGTGATGATCTGATTTTCATTGATACGGAAAGAGAGCAGTACCGCCATTTTCAGCCATTGATGCGTGACCCACTGACCGTCAATTTTCTCTGCAACACGCAGTTTTCCACTATCCAACAGATTGATGACTTGAGTAACAGCATCACGTGTTTCATGGTTAACTGTTGCTGGAGTAAGCGTTGCGCGGTTTTCAAAAGCATTTTCGATAATGGATTGTAATTGCTGCATTGCATCGGTTCCTTGGTTATCGTCCGAATCATAGGCTTATATTCAGTTATATTTTATCCTTTGGATTTAGGGTTGCTGTCAACCTTTCTGACAATTCTTCTCTGACTTTTTTATTTAATGCTTTGTGATCCTTATCCGCCAGAACAAAAAAGTCTTCGACACGTTCACCGATCGTGGTGATATGCGCACCATGTAGTGAAACCCCCATTTCGGCGAAAATATTACCGACTCTTGCCAGTAACCCCGGCTGATCTAGGGCAAATAGTTCCATATAGGTTCGTCGTTCGTTATGGGTAGGCAGGAAGGTCACTTTTGTTGGGACGTTGAAGTGGCGCAGTTTGGTTGGTAATTTTCGTGTTTTCGGTGTTTTGGTATGAGGATCCTGAACGACTTGTAAAAGTGCGTTACGTATTATTTCGTGGCGATCCGATGCTAAAGGATGACCATTGGGTTCCAGTACCAAGAAAGTGTCCATTGTCATGCCATCACGATTGGTAAAGATTTGAGCATTATGAACACTCAGGTTACGTCTATCCAGTTCACCGACAACCGCCGCAAACAGGGAAGGACGATCTAAGCTCCAGATAAAAATTTCTGTACCGCCGCGGGTTGGCTTGGTACTTATCAGTATCAGTGACTCTTGAGAATCATGTTGCATTAGATGACGGGCGTGCCAGGCGAGTTGTCTTGGCGTATGGCGAAGGAAATAATCTGCATGACAACGACTCCAGAGCTGATGAAGTTTCTGTTCGTTAATATTATCTTGGCGCAACAGAGCAAGTGCCTGAAAACGGTTATGACGGATGCGCTCCCGAAAATCTGGCGTATTTCCCTGGCGCAATTGATTCTCTGTAGAGAAATAGAGTTCCCGTAACAAGCTCTGCTTCCAACTATTCCATAGGTTGATATTGGTTGCGCAGATATCAGCGACTGTCAGGCAGATCAGGTAGCGTAACCGGGTTTCATTGAGGATTTGATGGGAAAATTGCTTGATGATTTCTGGGTCCTGAATATCTCTCCGCTGAGCTGTAACTGACATTAACAGATGATGACGAACCAGCCAGGCTACCAAATCAGCTTCTCGTGAAGTGAGCCCATGTTGCAGTGAAAATGCTAGCGCATCGTCAGCGCCAAGTTCGGAATGGTCGCCGGTACGCCCTTTGGCGATATCATGAAATAGTGCAGCAAGACGTAGAAGCTCTGGTTGAGGCAGACGAGGGTATAGCTCGACACAGAGTGGGTGGGCTGGGCGGTTATTCTCATCGGCAAAACTTTCCAGTTTTCTCAGTACGCGGATAGTATGTTCATCGACGGTATAAGCGTGAAACAGATCAAACTGCATCTGACCGACAATATTGCCCCAAAGTGGTGTATAAGCGCCAAGAACACTGTGACGATGCATGGGCACAAATGCGCTTTCAACCGCCCTTGGGTGACGTAGGATATCCATAAAGATTTGGCGAGCTTCCGGTAATTCACACAACGGCTGAGACAGGTTGCGGCGTGCATAACGGAGGTGGCGTAACGTAGTAGAATAAATACCTTGAACTTCTTCATGTTCCGCCATGCGATAAAACATTCGCATAATAGCCGCGGGTTCTTTGATAAACAGGGTTTCATCGATTAGATCAATAAGTTGCCCCCGTAGCTGGAATTCACTATCCAGTGGGCGGGATTTTTCATTGGTTTCCAATGCCAGAATGGCTTCATCAAACAGTTGCAGTAGCATATTGTTGAGTTCGCTAACGCGGCGTGTCATCCGGTAGAAATCTTTCATCATTCGTTCTACCGGTTGATTACGTTCTCCTTGATAGCCCAGTAATTGGGCAATGCTGAACTGGCGATCAAATAACAGGCGATTATCATAACGATTGACGATCAGATGAAGAGCAAAGCGGATATGCCAGAGGAAACTTTGGCATTCATTTAATTCATTACGTTCTTCTGCTGTCAGGAAACCAAAGTCGACCATTTCATCTATGGAGGTTGCACCAAAATGGCGACGGGCAACCCACAGTAAGGTATGAATGTCTCGCAATCCTCCGGGGCTGCTTTTGATATCAGGTTCCAGGTTATAACTGGTGCTGTGATAGCGCTGATGGCGTTCGTGTTGTTCGACAATTTTGGCATCAAAGAATTCAGTGGAAGGCCAAAAACCATCACTGAAAGTATGTCGCTGTAATCGAAGAAAAATGGATGGATCGCCACAAATTAACCGTGATTCGATTAAATTCGTCGCAATAGTTAGATCTGATAGCCCTTCCAGTAAACACTCTTCAAGTGTGCGAACACTGTGGCCGACTTCCAGCCGGATATCCCATAGTAAAGTGATAAATTGCCCAACATTCTGAGCTTGAGGCGGTGTGAGTGGTTGTTCACTGAGTATCAGTACGTCGATATCAGATAGCGGATGCAGTTCCCGCCGACCGTATCCACCGACGGCAATCAATGAAAGCGATGGAATTTTATCAAATCCATAGGCATACCATAATCTTTGTAACAACTGGTCTATGTAATCACTGCGTGCGGAAATCAAGGCTTCTGCGGAAATACCCGCTTTAAATGCCTGTTCCAGCCAAAACTGAAATTCTTCGAGGTGCTGTTTCAACACGGGATAGCGAAGTTCTTCACCAGAAAAATCAGCGGGAGAAAGTGGCGGGATAGGGGCTTGAATTGTGGCGATATCTGCTGACATAAGTATAAACCTATGAGAAAAGCGAATCATAACGGCCAGATTACTGAGAAAGTAGGGTGTTAAACAAGGGGATATTGCAGATGAAGAGATTGGAAGCCTTGTGTGTAATTTCATCAAGGCTTCGCTGTTTGCTATTTAATTATTCATTAATTAAAACTGCGGAGAGAGCGGGCTCTTCTTCTTTACGCAATGTCATGATTTCGCAGCCGTTATCAGTAACAACGATGGTATGTTCATACTGCGCGGACAGGCTACGATCCTTCGTTTTGACTGTCCAGCCATCTTTCATGGTACGGATGCGGTAGTCACCGATGTTAACCATTGGCTCAATAGTGAAAGCCATACCTTTTTGCAGAACAACACCACCATCATCTGCATCATAGTGTAGTACTTGTGGTTCCTCATGGAAGCCTTTGCCTATGCCGTGACCGCAATATTCACGGACCACGGAAAGATCGTTGCCTTCAACAAATTGTTGGATGGCTTTACCAAGGGTACGTAGACGAATACCAGGTTTCACCATTTTCAAGGCCAGATAAAGGCTTTCCTGAGTGATGCGGCACAGGCGCTCACCCTGAATGGTTGGTTTACCAACTATGAACATTTTTGATGTATCACCGTGGAAGTCCTCTTTGATAACAGTCACATCGATATTAACAATATCGCCATCTTTCAAGGTTTTATCATCATTGGGGATACCATGACACACTACGTCATTAACAGAGATACAAACAGATTTTGGGAAACCGTGATAGCCAAGGCAGGCAGAGACAGCTTGTTGTTTGTTGGTAATGTGATCGTGACAGATACGATCTAATTCACCTGTTGTTACACCGGGTTTGACGTAAGGTTCAATAAGTTCCAACACTTCTGCCGCCAGTCGACCAGAGACGCGCATTTTTTCAATATCTTCAGAGGTTTTAATTGAGATTGCCATGAAACTTGTCCATTCAAAGCCAGCGAATCTGCTGGTTGTCTGTTTTTCAACAAGGAAAAAATTATTGAACTAATGGTATCAGCCTACAGAATATCTGCCAATAACAGTTGGCAGCCCTATTTCCCTCGTTACCTTTATTTACCCATCAAGAATACCGTTCGTAACCCTGCTTTTCTTTATCACATTGAGCTATCAGAAAATGGCAACAAAAGTTGGTGTCTTAGGCGGGTTTGTGATATAAAGCGCGCCGGCGTTCTGTGTATTTGTTTCTAAGGCAAAACACCAGAGGCGTTAAATATACTCACTGTGTAAATAACACACACGGGTCGGCACATACGCCGGGGTGCTCTCATGCAGAACATGCAGCTAAAGAGTCGGTGTTATGGGGCTCGTGGAGGCATAACCCCAACTTAATATTTTACAGAGGTTTACAATGGCAACTGTTTCCATGCGCGATATGCTGCAAGCGGGCGTTCACTTCGGTCACCAGACTCGTTACTGGAACCCAAAAATGAAACCATTCATCTTTGGTGCTCGTAACAAAGTGCATATCATCAACCTGGAAAAAACTGTTCCAATGTTCAACGACGCGTTAGCTGAGCTGAACAAAATTGCTTCACGCAAAGGCAAAATTCTGTTTGTTGGTACTAAGCGTGCTGCAAGCGAAGCGATTAAAGAATCAGCTCTGAGCTGTGATCAATTCTTCGTTAATCACCGTTGGTTAGGCGGTATGCTGACTAACTGGAAAACCGTTCGCCAGTCCATCAAGCGTTTGAAAGATTTAGAAGCACAGTCTCAGGACGGTACTTTTGACAAACTGACCAAGAAAGAAGCGTTAATTCGTTCTCGTGAGCTTGGTAAGTTAGAAAACAGCCTGGGCGGTATCAAAGATATGGGCGGCTTACCTGACGCTCTGTTTGTTATCGATGCTGAACATGAACACATTGCTATCAAAGAAGCGAACAATCTGGGTATCCCAGTATTCGCTGTTGTTGATACCAACTCTGATCCAGATGGTGTTGATTTCATCATCCCTGGTAACGATGACGCAATCCGTGCAGTAAAACTGTATTTGGGTGCTGTTGCTACCGCTGTTCGTGAAGGTCGTTCTCAAGATCTGGCTGTTCAGGCAGAAGAAAGCTTTGTAGAAGCTGAATAATAAGGCAAGCTCATTGTTGAGCCCTTATTAACCAGGTATTGAAATATATTGGTTAGGGGGGCCTGTTATGGCCCCCTTTTACGTATCTGATATAAGAACTATCCATGAGGAATACTCTCTTCCCGCGGGATACATCGAGGAATAAAACAAATGTCTGGAATTACCGCTGCTTTGGTAAAAGAACTGCGTGAGCGTACTGGCGCAGGTATGATGGAATGTAAAAAAGCGCTAGTTGAAGCTAATGGTGATATCGAATTAGCGATTGACAACATGCGTAAATCAGGTCAAGCGAAAGCGGCTAAGAAAGCTGGCCGTGTTGCTGCTGAAGGTATTATCCTGGCGGAAGTGGCTGCTGATGACAAATTCGGCGCTTTGGTTGAGCTGAACTGTGAAACTGACTTCGTTGCTAAAGATGCAGGCTTCATCGCTTTCGGTAAAGAAGTTATGGCAACAGTATTAGCTGATAAAATCTCTGATATTGAAACTCTGAAAGCTAAGTTTGAAGAACAGCGTACTGCACTGGTTGCTAAAATCGGTGAAAATATTAACATTCGTCGCGTTTCTGTATTAGAAGGTGAACAACTGGGTACTTACCTGCATGGTGCGCGTATTGGTGTTCTGGTTGCGGCTGAAGGTGCTAATGAAGAGCTGATTAAGCATGTGGCTATGCACATCGCCGCAAGCAAGCCAGAATATGTTAACCCAAGTGATGTACCGGCTGATGTTGTTGATCGTGAGCACCAAATCCAACTGGATATCGCAATGCAGTCTGGTAAGCCACGTGAAATCGCAGAGAAAATGGTTTCTGGCCGTATGAATAAATTCACCGGTGAGATTTCTCTGACAGGTCAGAATTTCGTGATGGACCCAAGCAAAACAGTTGGCGATCTGTTGAAAGAAAACAATGCTAAAGTGACCAGCTTCATCCGTTATGAAGTGGGTGAAGGTATTGAGAAAGTTGAGACTGATTTCGCAGCAGAAGTTGCTGCAATGAGTAAATAGTCTTAATTTTTACAAACAGGGCCGCCAAATGGCGGTTCTGTTTTATCTAATCTAAACCGCCTATCCCAGTAGGTGTTGAGTTTTTGCATCTGGCCAGAATGGCCCGGATGTATATATACCTAATAGATTTCGAGTTGCAGTGCGGCGGCAAGTGAACGAATCCCCAAGAGCATAGATAACGATGTGACTGGGGTGAGTGAAAGTCGCCAACAAAGCAGCAGCTTGAAAGATGAAGGGTATAAATCCCCAATATACTTTTCTGCTTAGGACAGAACATCATGGCAACCAATGCAAAACCCGTATATCAGCGTATCCTGCTTAAACTCAGTGGAGAAGCCCTGCAAGGTGCAGAAGGTTTTGGTATAGATGCCAGCGTGTTAGATCGCATGGCTCAGGAAATCAAAGAACTGGTTGAGTTAGGCGTAGAGGTCGGTGTCGTCATTGGCGGTGGTAATCTGTTTCGTGGTGCTGGCTTGGCAGAAGCAGGAATGAACCGTGTAGTCGGCGACCACATGGGCATGTTGGCAACAGTGATGAATGGTCTGGCAATGCGGGACGCATTACATCGCGCCTATGTGAACGCCCGTCTAATGTCTGCCATTCCTTTAAATGGCGTTTGCGATAACTATAGTTGGGCAGAAGCGATTAGTTTATTACGTCATGGTCGTGTTGTTATTTTCTCCGCGGGTACCGGCAATCCGTTCTTTACTACAGATTCGGCAGCATGTTTGCGTGGTATTGAGATTGAAGCAGATGTTGTGCTAAAAGCAACTAAAGTAGATGGTGTTTACTCTGCTGATCCAGCTAAAGATGCAGAAGCGGTATTGTTCGATAAGCTCTCTTATCAGCAGGTATTAGAGCGTGAATTAAAAGTCATGGATTTGGCGGCATTCACTCTGGCTCGTGATCATAGCTTACCCATTCGTGTATTCAATATGAATAAACCGGGTGCGTTGCGTCGTGTGGTGATGGGTGAAAATGAAGGTACCCTGATTTTCCACGAATAATGTTCAGAGACACCAGAGATGTTTGGCGGTATGATTAGTCGCCTGATACGTCAAATTTAACAAACATGGTCATAATGACTTATGGCTTGAAAAACAACCAGTTCCCAAGGGTTTGTAACGTGATTAATGAAATCAAAAAAGACGCGCAAGACCGTATGGAAAAAAGCGTCGAAGCACTTAAAAACCAAATCAGTAAGGTTCGCACTGGCCGTGCTTCTCCAAGTCTGTTGGACGGTATCACTGTTGAGTATTATGGTGCGCCCACACCTCTGCGTCAGATTGCTAACGTCATCGCTGAGGATGCACGTACTCTGGCTATCACGGTATTTGATCGTACTATGACGCCGGCGATTGAAAAGGCAATCATGGCTTCTGATTTAGGTCTGAACCCCTCTTCCGCGGGTACAACAATCCGTGTTCCTTTACCCCCATTGACAGAAGAACGTCGTAAAGATCTGATTAAAGTGGTTCGTGGTGAAGCTGAACAAGGACGTGTTTCCGTGCGTAATATTCGTCGTGATGCTAACGATAAAATCAAAGCCTTACTGAAAGATAAAGAGATCAGTGAAGATGATGAGCGTCGTGCACAGGATGATATTCAGAAGTTGACCGATAATTTCATCAAAAAAGTTGATGAAGCTTTAGCTAAGAAAGAAGAAGAACTTATGGAGTTCTAATCTCTTTCGTGAGATATATCAAGCGTCGCTATCGTGCGGCGCTATTTTTTATCCGGCATTTCTCTGAGGCCATAGGCATTCATAGCCAGGCGAATCAGACAAGTATTAATACACATCAAACAGAGCAATTCAGAGCATCAGTATGAAAAGGTTGACCATCCTTGGTTCCACAGGTTCCATAGGCAAAAGTACACTTACTGTAGTTCGCAATCATCCTGATAAATTTGAAATAACGGCGCTTGTCGCTGGGAAGAATATTCAGGTTATGGCTGAACAATGTCTGGAATTTCAGCCTCAATATGTTGCGATGGCGGATGAAGTTTCCGCAAAAGAGCTTAGACAGTTGCTTATTGAACAAGGTTGTAAGACCGAAGTACTTTTCGGCGAACAGGCTGCATGTGATCTGGCTGCTTTGAATGATGTTGATCAGGTTATGTCTGGGATTGTTGGTGTGGCTGGTTTATTGCCAACGCTGGCTGCTATCCGGGCGGGTAAACAGATTTTACTTGCTAATAAAGAGTCGCTGATCACCAGCGGTCGGTTTTTTATGGATGCCGTGGCGAAACATAATGCTCAATTATTACCCATTGACAGTGAACACAATGCTATTTTCCAGAGCTTACCTGAGGTAATACAGCGAAACCTTGGGCGCGGAGATCTAAAACAACATGGAATTGCTAATATTATTCTGACAGGATCTGGCGGGCCTTTTCGTCATACCCCTTTGGAGCAATTAGCTTTTGTAACACCGGACCAGGCTTGTGCTCATCCGAATTGGTCGATGGGGCGTAAGATTTCGGTAGATTCTGCGACAATGATGAATAAGGGCTTGGAATATATTGAGGCGTGTTGCCTGTTCAATGCATCTGCTGCGGAAATGGAAGTGGTAATCCATCCTCAGTCAGTCATTCACTCTATGGTCCGTTATCAGGATGGCAGCGTTATTGCTCAATTAGGAACGCCGGATATGTGTACACCCATTGCCTATGCAATGGCATACCCAAATCGTATTGCTTCTGGGGTTGAACCTCTTGATTTTTATTCTTTAGGTACACTGACGTTCTCGAAACCAGATTATGAACGGTATCCATGCTTGAAACTGGCTATTGAAGCTTGTCACGCAGGCCAGGCTGCAACGACGGCTTTGAATGCAGCGAATGAAGAAATCGTTAAGATTTTTTTACAAAATGGAATCTCTTTCACAGATATTGCAATTATAAACCGGCAGGTTGTAGAAAAATTAAATTTACCGGAACCTCAGAGCATTGAAGAAGTCTTACAGATTGATAAGCTCGCAAGAGATTTAGCTATAAAGACTATCAGTTCATTTATTAGATAGTATTGCTTTGGCAAATGGGTATTTGTTCGCATTTTTACCTGATGGTATAGTTTTTGTATAACTGTTGGCTGGTATAATTAACAGTTCAGATTTTGGGGGGTTCTTTCAGATAATTAGGTCTTTACCCAAGTCGTGATACAAGACACGGCTTTTTTATGTTTGGCTGCCTGAATTTGCAAGAGAATTACCCTAACCAGTAAAGGATTAATTGAGTGATATTATCCAGTGATCATCATCAGAACGATTTGTCGTCATTATTACCTAAACACGTTGCCATTATTATGGATGGTAACGGCCGTTGGGCAAAGAAACGTGGGAAATTAAGAGTCTTTGGTCATCGTGCAGGGATTAAGGCGGTACGGAGTGCGGTGAGTTTCTCTGCTAAACACAAAATTGAGTCGTTGACTCTGTACGCTTTCAGCAGTGAAAACTGGAATCGGCCGGAGCAGGAAGTCAGCTCTTTAATGGAGTTGTTTATTTTTGCACTAGATAGCGAAATCAAAAGCTTACATAAACATAATATTAGATTATCTGTTATTGGTGATATCAGCCGGTTCAGTGAGCGTTTACAGGAGCGTATCTGTCGCTCGGTTAAGTTGACTGCTAATAATACGGGTCTGCAACTCAATATTGCTGCAAATTATGGTGGTCGCTGGGATATAGTTCAAAGTGTTCAGAAAATTGCCCGGCAGATTAAGGATAATTCCCTTGAGCCACAGGATATTACTGAAGAATTAGTTAATAATTATATGAATCTAAGCCAGCAGCCTCAGGTTGATTTGGTCATTAGAACCGGAGGTGAACATCGTATCAGTAATTTTCTGTTATGGCAGATAGCTTATGCAGAATTCTATTTTACCGATATACTCTGGCCTGATTTTGATGAAAACGTTTTTGAAGGTGCAATTAATGCCTTTGCCAAAAGAGAACGCCGATTTGGCGGAACAATACCAGACGATGCCGATGTGGGATCATAGGAGGAACTCTTGCTGAAGTACCGCCTTATAACGGCTGTGATATTAATCCCTCTTGTGATTGCCGCTCTGTTTTTGCTGCCACCAGTAGCGTTTGGGCTGATGATTATTGCTGTTTCAGCCCTTGCTGCATGGGAATGGGGGCAATTCGCTGGCTTATTTAACCAAAAGAAACGGGCTATTTTGGCAGTTCTGTTTGCTATTGGTTTATTGGCTTTACAATATACTCTGCCAGATTTCACTGATTTGATTGGACAATCGCAAATCACTTTTATCCTATGGGGGGGAATGATTTGGTGGATTGTCGCGACGCTTCTAGTTGTTACCTATCCTTCTTCCGCTGCAATTTGGAAGAGTTCCACTTTATTGCGCCTTTTATTTGGTGTCCTGACATTAGTGCCGTTTTACTGTGGAATGATGGTGTTACGGACTCAGGGATATGATGATAATTCATATTATGGTGCATGGTGGTTACTGTATGTCATGTTACTCGTATGGGGAGCGGATTCCGGTGCTTATCTCTTCGGACGTACTTTAGGTAAACGTAAAATGGCACCGAAAGTTTCTCCAGGAAAAACACTGGAAGGATTAATAGGAGGGTTAATGACAGCGGCTATTATTTCATGGTTGTTTGGAAAATATGCTCCAGTACCTGCAATGCCTGAAAAACTCATGTTGTGCTCTGCTATTGTTGTTATTGCTTCTGTATTTGGTGATTTGACTGAGAGTATGTTCAAACGTGAATCGGGTATTAAGGATAGCAGCCAGCTAATTCCGGGACATGGCGGTGTTATGGATCGTATTGATAGCCTGACTGCGGCGATCCCTGTTTTTACTGGCCTAATGTTGCTGGTATTTTGATCTCTCTGTTTGACGGTGTTTGAAGAATATGATGGGAATTCTCTGGAATCTGGCGGCTTTTATTATTGCGCTAGGGATATTGATCACTGTGCATGAGTTTGGTCATTTTTGGGTGGCTAGAAAGTGTGGTATTCATGTTGAACGTTTCTCCATTGGTTTTGGTAAAGCTTTATGGCGGCGTACAGATCGTCAAGGAACTGAATATGTTATAGCCCTTATTCCACTGGGGGGATATGTGAAAATGCTTGATGAGCGTGTTTCACCTGTTTCTCCTGAACACCGTCATATGGCATTCAATAATAAAACACTTGGTCAGCGTGCTGCGGTGGTCAGTGCCGGGCCAATTGCTAACTTTTTATTGGCGGCTGTGGTTTATTGGTTGGTGTTTATTATTGGCGTGCCGGCAATACGTCCTGTTGTTGCGGATATCAAACCAGATTCTATCGCTGCGCAAGCAAATATTTCATCGGGAATGGAACTAAAATCCGTAGATGGTATCGAAACGCCTGATTGGAATTCAGTTCGTTTTGCTCTGGTAGGTAAGATAGGTGACGATAACATGACTGTTCAGGTTATCTCTCCAGGCTCATCATATCCAGTGGAGAAAATTTTGGATTTGCAGCAATGGAACTTTGATCCGGATAAGCAGGATCCTGTGTTGTCACTAGGGATTATGCCTGTTGGGCCTCGTTTGGATTCTCTGGTGGAAAAAGTTATCCTTGGCTCCGCAGCAGAAAAAGCGGGTTTGCAAAAGGGGGATAGGATAGTTAAAGTCGGTAGCCAGGAAATAGATGCTTGGCATACTTTTACATCCTTTGTCAGCAATAATCCGAATGTCCCGCTGGAACTTTCTGTGGATCGGGCTGGTCATATTATTTCTCTCTCTATGACGCCGGAAGCAAGACAACAATCTGGTGGTAGGACAGTTGGTTTTGCCGGTGTGGAACTGCGAGTTGTGCCATTAGCCGATGAATATAGAATCGTTCAGCAATACGGGCCTTTCTCTGCCATGTATCAGGCAGGAGATAAGACTTGGCAACTGATGCGATTAACTGTCAGTATGATTGGTAAGCTGATCGTTGGTGATGTGAAAATTAACAACCTGAGTGGGCCTATCTCTATCGCCAAAGGGGCGGGGGTGTCGGCTGATTCGGGCTTGGTGTATTATTTGATGTTTTTGGCGCTAATAAGTGTCAATCTTGGGGTTATTAACCTGATCCCATTACCTGTGTTAGATGGTGGACACTTGCTCTTCTTGTTTATCGAAAAGATAAAAGGTGGGCCGGTTTCCGAGCGTGTACAAGACTTCAGCTATCGCATCGGTGCCATAGTACTGGTGTTATTGATGGGGCTTGCACTTTTCAATGATTTCTCCCGTTTTTAAAGCGGAAGACTAGTTAGGAAGACGCATTACAACGATGGCGATGAAAAAGTTACTCATAGCGTCGCTGCTGTTTGGCAGCGCCACTGCATACGGTGCAGACGGATTCGTAGTTCAGGACATTCACTTTGAAGGTCTTCAACGCGTCGCCGTAGGTGCGGCATTACTGAATATGCCAGTTCGCGTAGGTGATACGGTCAGCGATGAAGATATCGGACGTACCATTCATGCACTATTTGCTACTGGTAACTTTGAAGACGTTCGTGTCCTGCGTGATAGCAATACACTTATTGTTCAGGTAAAAGAACGGCCGACTATTGCCAGCATCACTTTCTCCGGTAATAAATCGGTAAAAGATGATATGTTGAAACAAAACCTTGAGGCATCTCATGTTCGGGTCGGAGAAGCCCTTGACCGCACGATGTTGTCCAATATCGAAAGAGGGTTGGAAGATTTCTATTACAGTGTGGGTAAATACAACGCCAGTGTAAAAGCGGTTGTTACGCCACTTCCACGTAACCGTGTCGATTTAAAACTGGTTTTCGCTGAAGGTGTTTCGGCAAAAATCCAGCAAATTAACATTGTTGGTAATAAATCATTTTCTTCTGATGAGTTATTGAATCGTTTCCAACTTAGAGATGATGTGCCGTGGTGGAATCTGACTGCCGATCAGAAATATCAGAAGCAAAAACTGAGTGGTGACCTTGAAGCATTGCGCAGTTTTTACCTTGATCGCGGTTATGCCCGTTTTAACATTGATTCGACTCAGGTCAGTTTGACGCCGGATAAAAAAGGTATTTATGTCACGTTGAATATTACTGAGGGGGATCAATACAAAATATCTGGTATTGACCTGAACGGTAATATGGCGGGCTATCAGTCAGAAATCACGAAACTGGCTAACATTGAGCCTGGTTCTCTGTATAACGGGACTCAGGTGACTAAAATGGAAAGTGAAATTAAAAATTTGCTTGGCCGTTATGGTTATGCCTACCCACGAGTGATGACGCAACCTGAAATCAATGATCAGGACAAGACAGTAAAACTGCATGTCAATATTGATGCAGGTAACCGTTTCTATGTTCGTAAAATTCGTTTCTCTGGTAATGACACCACTAAAGATTCTGTTCTGCGTCGTGAAATGCGTCAGATGGAAAGAGCATGGTTAGGAAGTGATCTGGTTGAACTGGGTAAAGAGCGCCTTAACCGTTTGGGTTATTTCGAAACGGTAGATGTTGAAACTCAGCGTATACCAGGCAGCCTTGATCAGGTCGATGTCGTTTATAAAGTTAAAGAACGTAATACCGGTTCTCTGAACTTTGGTGTTGGTTTCGGTACAGAAAGTGGCGTTAGTTTCCAGGTTGGTGCTCAGCAGGATAACTGGTTGGGTACAGGTAATGCTGTTGGAGTTAATGCCAGTAAGAACGATTATTCAACCTATGCGGAGCTCTCCTTCACTGATCCATACTTCACGATTAATGGTGTGAGTCTTGGTGGTCGGGTATTTTACAACGATTTCAGAGCTGATGATGCTGAATTATCCGGTTACACTAACCAAAGCTATGGTATAAGTGGTTTCCTCGGTTTCCCGATTAATGAAAATAACTCCCTGAATTTTGGCTTAAATTATATTCATAACTCGCTGTCTGAGATGCTTCCTCAAGCTGCAATGTGGCGTTATCTGCGGTCTATGGGCGAGAAACCAGATTTTGAGAGTAAAGCCGAGTTCAAAGCGGATGACTTCTCTTTAAGCATGGGATGGACATATAACAACCTTGACCGTGGCTTCTTCCCAACATCCGGTGTGAAATCGACGTTGAATGGTAAAGTAACTATCCCAGGTTCGGATAATGAATTCTATAGAGTGACTCTTGATACTTCTGCCTATTATCCAATTAATGATGATCGTACTTGGGTGATTTTGGGGCGTAGTCGTTTAGGTTATGGTGATGGATTAGGTGGCAAAGAGTTACCATTCTATGAAAACTTTTATGCAGGTGGCTCCGGTACGGTTCGTGGTTTCCGTTCTAACAATATTGGTCCTAAAGCTATTTACCTGAATAAGGACGGGTTGCCTAAGAAAGAGAGTCCATCTCGTGATGCTGTAGGTGGTAACGCAATGGCGGTAGCTAGCCTTGAGTTGATTACGCCAACACCATTCCTTGATAGTAAGTATTCGAATTCTGTCCGAACTTCATTCTTTATTGATTCAGGTACGGTTTGGGATACCGATTGGAATGATTCTGCTGCGATGAAAAGCAAAGGTATACCTGATTACAGTAAACCAGGTAATATCCGCGTTTCGGCGGGTATTGCATTGCAATGGATGTCTCCTTTAGGTCCGCTGGTGTTCTCTTACGCTAAGCCGATCAAAGATTACGAAGGTGATAGATCAGAGCAATTCCAATTTAATATTGGCAAAACCTGGTGATAATGCGTTTTTATCTTATTATTGATAGAGCAAGCTCTGAAATCACAGGTTTCAGAGCATTAACTAAGTTTTCCAATAGGTTACAGATAGCGTGGTTTAAGGAGTTTATAGTGAAAAAATTGTTGTGTGCAGCAAGCTTTGGTATTGCATTAGCTTTCTCCGCTGGTGCTCAGGCAGCAGACAAAATTGCCGTTGTCAATGTTGGTGAGATTTTCCAGCAGTTGCCAGCCCGCGAAGCTGTTGTGAAGCAGTTGGAAAATGAGTTTAAAAACCGCGCATCTGAATTGCAACGGATGGAAACTGACTTACAATCCAAAATCCAGAAATTACAGCGCGATGGTTCTACCATGAAATCCAGTGTGCGTACTAATCTGGAAAAAGAAGTGATGGCTAAGCGTGAAGAATTTGGCAAAAAAGCCCAAGCTTTTGAACAAGATCACCGTCGTCGCGAGATGGAAGAACGCAACAAAATTCTAAGTCGTATTCAGGATGCAATCAAAGTGGTTGCTGGCAAAGAAGGCTATGATGTCGTTATTGATGCGAATGCTGTTGCTTATTCAGTATCTGGCAAAAATATTACTGCAAGTGTATTGAAACAGGTTAAATAATAGATGTCTTCAATTCGATTGGCTGATTTAGCTCAGCAGTTGAATGCACAATTACATGGTGATGGCGATATTGTTATCACCAGTATTGCCCCAATGCATTCGGCCAATAACGAACAGATCACTTTTTTGTCTGATAGCCGTTACCGTGAACGTTTAGGCGAATGTCAGGCTGCTGCTGTCGTTCTCCGCGAGTCAGATCTTCCTTATTGCAATATTCCGGCGTTGGTTGTCGCCAATCCTTATCTGGCCTATGCCTATATGGCTCAAATTATGGATACAACACCGGTTCCCGCACAGGATATTCACCCTTCCTCGGTGATTTCACCTCAGGCAACTTTGGGTAAAAATGTTGCTGTCGGAGCCAATGCGGTTATCGAATCTGGCGTTGTTCTTGGCGATAATGTTGTTATCGGCGCAGGCTGCTTTATTGGTAAAAATGCGCGTATTGGCGCGGGAACTCGTCTCTGGGCGAATGTCTCTGTTTATCACAATATTGAAATGGGTGAACAGTGTTTGATTCAGTCAGGAACAGTGATCGGGTCTGATGGTTTTGGCTATGCGAATGATCGTGGTAAATGGGTTAAAATCCCGCAATTAGGTTCAGTCATTATTGGTGACCGGGTTGAGATTGGTGCCTGTACAACGATCGATCGAGGAGCTTTGGATAATACCATTATTGGCAATGGCGTCATTATCGATAACCAGTGTCAGATTGCTCATAATGTTATCATTGGTGACAATACGGCGGTTGCTGGCGGTGTGATCATGGCCGGTAGTCTGAAAATCGGTTGTTACTGTATGATTGGTGGCGCCAGTGTAATTAATGGACATATGGAAATCTGTGATAAGGTAACCGTCACGGGGATGAGTATGGTGATGCGTCCTATCACTGAACCTGGTGTATACTCCTCTGGCATTCCAGCACAACCAAATAAAGTTTGGCGTAAGACGGCAGCTTTAGTTATGAATATCAATGAAATGAATAAACGTCTTAAGTCAATGGAGAGTAAGCTGGAAGACGAAAGCGAGTAATTGCACTATATTTAATTGCACTATATTTTTGGTTGTGTCTTATTTTTGCGGCCTGCCTGGAAACTCTGGATTTGGGGTTTAAGCGGGCCGTGTCGTTAATACAATTAGTCCTTTTGACAGGAAGAGTATTTAGATGAGTGATAATCATACTCTGCACATTGAAGAAATTTTAGATCTACTTCCGCATCGTTATCCGTTTTTATTAGTGGATCGCGTTCTTGATTTTGAGGAAGGTAAATTCTTACGTGCAGTAAAAAACGTATCTTTTAACGAACCCTTCTTTCAGGGGCATTTTCCCGGCAAACCTATTTTCCCAGGCGTTCTGATCCTTGAAGCTATGGCACAGGCCACCGGAATTCTGGCATTTAGGAGTGTGGGCAAGTTAGAGCCAAATGAGCTCTATTATTTTGCCGCTATCGATGGTGCCCGTTTTAAACGCCCGGTAGTGCCTGGGGATCAAATGATATTAGAAGTAGAATTTATTAAGGAACGTCGAGGGGTTGCGCGTTGTAGAGGCGTAGCGAAAGTCGATGGAGAAATAGCTTGCGAAGCAGAAATGATGTGTGCTCGCCGTCGTGAGGTTTAGTCTATGATTGATGAAACCGCTTATATACATCCTAGCGCTATTGTAGAAGATGGTGCGGTTATTGGTGCCAATGTTCGTATTGGGCCGTTTTGTTGTATTGGCTCTCAGGTTGAGATTGGCGAAGGTACAGAGCTGAAGTCTCATGTTGTTGTCAATGGAATAACCAAAATCGGCCGTGATAACCAGATTTTTCAGTTTGCTTCTATTGGCGAAATGAATCAGGACCTGAAATATCACGGTGAACCAACCCGAGTTGAAATTGGTGATCGTAACCGTATCCGCGAAAGTGTCACTATTCATCGTGGCACCGTGCAGGGTGGCGGTGTAACGAAAATCGGTAATGATAATTTGTTGATGGTTAATGCCCATATTGCTCATGACTGTATTGTCGGTGATCGTTGTGTCATTGCGAATAATGGTACTTTGGGGGGGCATGTTATCCTGGGTGATTATGTCATCATTGGTGGTATGAGTGCGATTCATCAGTTTTGTCAGATTGGCTCTCATGCTATGGTGGGCGGGTGTTCCGGTGTGGTACAGGATATTCCGCCATACGTTATTGCTCAGGGGAATCATGCAACGCCTTTTGGCACTAATGTCGAAGGCCTGAAACGCCGTGGTTTTGATAAAGATTCATTGCATGCAATTAGAAATGCGTACAAAATTTTGTATCGTAACGGAAAAACGTTAGAAGAAGCACAACAAGAAATTGCTGAGCTGGCTGAAAATAATCAGCATGTAAAAATCTTCAGCGATTTTCTGGCAAATTCTACCCGTGGCATTGTCCGTTAAGTAGATGAAGGATACTCCTTTGACTACCATTTCTTCTATTAATAGTCTGCGTCCGCTGACTATTGGATTAATCGCCGGAGAAACCTCCGGTGATATCCTTGGAGCAGGTTTAATTCGTGCACTAAAAGCGAAAGTACCTAATGCCCACTTTGTTGGTGTGGCAGGTCCTCTTATGCAGGCTGAAGGTTGTGAAGCTTGGTATGAGATGGAAGAGCTAGCAGTAATGGGGGTTGTCGAAGTTCTCGAACGTTTGCCTCGTTTATTGAAAATACGTAAGGATCTGACAACCCGTTTCACGGAACTGAAACCTGATGTGTTTGTGGGCATTGATGCGCCGGATTTCAATATCACTTTGGAAGGTCGGTTAAAACAGCGGGGCATCCGCACCATTCATTATGTCAGTCCGTCAGTATGGGCTTGGCGGCAGAAACGTGTTTTCAAAATTGGTAAAGCCACAGATATGGTTCTGGCTTTCTTGCCTTTTGAAAAAGCGTTTTACGATAAGTTCAATGTTCCGTGTCGGTTTATTGGACATACCATGGCGGATGCTATGCCATTGCAGCCAAATAAAGCGACGGCACGTGAGCTATTAGGTATTCCGCCAGAGGCTGTTTGCTTGGCTTTATTGCCGGGGAGTCGCCATTCTGAGGTTGAGATGCTGAGTGCGGATTTTCTTAAGACTGCTCAGCTATTGCAGCGGAGTATGCCAAATCTGCATGTATTTGTGCCATTGGTGAATGCTAAACGGCGTGAACAATTTGAGCGTATTAAACAAGAAATTGCGCCAGAGCTGAATGTTCACCTTGTGGATGGCAAAGCGCGAGAAATCATGATTGCAAGTGATGCCGCACTTTTGGCTTCTGGTACTGCTGCTCTGGAATGTATGTTGGCAAAATGTCCAATGGTAGTTGGTTACCGGATGAAGTCATTGACTTTCTGGTTGGCAAAACGCCTGGTAAAAACGCCTTATGTTTCATTGCCTAACTTATTATCCGGTGAAGAGCTGGTTAAGGAATTATTGCAGGAAAAATGTCAGCCGCAAAAACTTGCAGATGAGTTGTTGCCGTTACTACAAGGCAGTGAAAAAATTGAAGTATTGAAACAGACATTTTTACATTTGCATGAAAGCATTCGTTGTAATGCTGACGAACAAGCAGCACAAGCCGTATTGGAATTGGCAGGAAAATGATGGAATTTATATATCCTCAGGCGAGTCTGATTGCCGGAGTTGATGAAGTTGGTCGAGGCCCATTAGTCGGTGCAGTTGTGACTGCGGCTGTTATTTTAGATCCATTGCGGCCGATAGTTGGTTTGGCTGATTCTAAAAAACTGAGTGAAAAACGCCGCGAGGCACTGTATCTGGAGATCACGGAAAAAGCATTGTGCTGGAGCTTGGGGCGTGCAGAACCGGCAGAAATTGATCAATTGAATATCCTGCATGCAACTATGCTTGCGATGCAAAGGGCCGTGGCTAATTTGCCTATCTCTCCTGAATATGTACTGATTGATGGTAACCGTTGCCCTAAATTACCCATGCCGACACAAGCGGTGATAAAAGGCGATGGGCTGGTTGCTGAAATCAGTGCTGCTTCTATTGTGGCGAAAGTTACCAGAGATCGGGAAATGGCTGAACTTGATCAACTGTTTCCCGAATATGGATTTGCTAAGCATAAAGGCTACCCGACGGCATTTCATTTAGAAAAGTTGGCTCAGTTGGGAGCGACAGAACATCATCGTAAAAGTTTTGCGCCAGTTAAGAGAGCAATTGGCCTTTAAGTAAACTTGTTGATTGAATATAGCTATTCTTCAAATTGACATCATCTGGATAAATATATGGCCGAACCCCGTTTTGTGCACTTACGTGTTCACAGCGACTATTCAATGATTGATGGCTTAGCCAAAACCAGCCCTTTAGTGAAAAAGGTTGCGCAGTTAGGTATGCCGGCTTTTGCGATCACTGATTTTACTAATTTGTGTGGGCTGGTGAGATTTTACGGCAGTGCTCACGGGGCAGGAATAAAACCGATTATTGGTGCTGATTTCTATGTGGAAAGTGAACTGCTTGGTGATGAGCACGCAAGCCTGACCATTCTTGCGCGCAATAATACTGGTTATCATAACTTGACATTGCTGATATCAGAGGCTTATCAGAAGGGATATGGTGCGATTGGTCCGACAATTAAACAGGAATGGCTGATAAACCATAAAGAAGGGCTAATTCTGCTCTCCGGTGGTCGTATGGGGGATGTGGGTAAATTCCTGCTACGTGGTAATCAGATTATGGTGGACCAATGCCTTGAGTTTTATCAGGAGCATTTTCCCGGCTGTTATTATTTGGAGCTGATCCGTACTGGCCGTGCAGATGAAGAAAGTTATCTTCATGCGGCGGTTGCACTGGCAACGGAAAAAAGCCTGCCTGTCGTTGCAACTAATGATGCGTGTTTTATCGACAGTGAAGATTTTGATGCTCATGAGATTCGCGTAGCGATTCATGATGGCTATACCTTGGCTGACCCAAAACGTCCGAAAAATTACAGTCCTCAGCAATATCTGCGTAGTGAACAGGAAATGTGTGAGCTATTCGCTGATATTCCTGAAGCGCTGGAAAACAGTGTAGAAATTGCTAAGCGTTGTAATGTCACTATTCGCCTTGGTGAATATTTCCTGCCGCAATTCCCTACGGGAGAAATGAGTACCGAAGGTTATCTGATAGATAAATCTAAACAAGGGTTGGAAGAACGTTTAGCATTTCTCTATTCAGATCCTAAAGTACGCGCAGAAAAACGTCCTAAATATGATGAGAGACTCGATATTGAACTTCGGGTTATCAACCAGATGGGATTTCCTGGCTACTTCCTGATCGTGATGGAATTCATTCAGTGGTCGAAAGACAACGGTGTTCCTGTTGGCCCAGGACGTGGTTCGGGTGCAGGTTCTCTGGTGGCTTATGCCCTAAAAATAACCGATCTCGATCCTTTGGAATTTGATCTGCTATTTGAACGATTCCTCAACCCTGAACGTGTTTCCATGCCCGATTTTGACGTCGATTTCTGTATGGAAAAACGTGATCTGGTGATCGATCATGTGGCTGATATATATGGTCGTGATGCCGTATCTCAGATCATCACATTCGGTACGATGGCAGCGAAAGCCGTCATTCGGGATGTTGGCCGTGTGTTGGGGCATCCATATGGGTTTGTTGATAGAATTTCCAAATTGATACCGCTTGATCCAGGTATGACATTGGAAAAGGCATTTATCGCGGAGCCACAACTTCCTGAAATTTATGAAGCGGATGAGGAAGTTAAAGCGCTGATAGATATGGCGCGTAAATTGGAAGGTGTTACCCGTAACGCGGGGAAACACGCGGGGGGGGTGGTTATCGCCCCGACTAAGATCACGGATTTCGCGCCTCTCTACTGTGACCCGGAAGGTTTGAACCCAGTTACTCAGTTTGATAAAAACGATGTGGAATATGCTGGGTTGGTGAAATTCGACTTCCTCGGACTGAGGACGTTGACTATCATCAATTGGGCGTTGGAAATGATCAACGCACGCAGAGCGAAGAAAGATCTGGACCCAATTGATATCGCAGCGATTCCGCTGAACGACGTCAAGAGCTTCGATATGCTGCAACGCGCTGAAACAACAGCGGTATTTCAGCTCGAATCCCGTGGTATGAAGGATCTTATCAAACGCCTGCGTCCTGACTGCTTCGAAGACATGATTGCTCTTGTGGCACTGTTTCGTCCGGGTCCTTTGCAATCAGGCATGGTGGACAACTTCATTGACCGCAAACATGGTCGGGAAGAGATCTCATACCCAGATGTACAATGGCAGCACGAATCTTTACAGTCTGTGCTGGAGCCAACTTACGGCATCATCCTTTATCAGGAACAAGTGATGCAGATTGCTCAGGTGCTGGCGGGATATACTCTCGGTGGCGCAGATATGCTCCGACGGGCGATGGGCAAGAAAAAGCCGGAGGAGATGGCTAAACAGCGTTCTGTCTTTGAAGAAGGCGCAAAGAGACTGGGTATTGATGGCGAACTGGCAATGAAAATCTTTGACCTGGTGGAGAAGTTTGCCGGTTATGGATTTAACAAATCTCACTCTGCTGCGTATGCCTTGGTTTCTTATCAGACTTTATGGTTGAAAGCGCATTACCCGGCTGAATTCATGGCTGCGGTAATGACTGCTGATATGGATAATACAGAAAAAGTCGTTGGGTTGATTGATGAATGCTGGCGCATGGGGCTGAAAATCTTACCACCTGATATTAATAGTGGCTTGTATCATTTCCATGTTAATGATGACGGGGAGATCGTATATGGAATCGGGGCAATTAAAGGGGTAGGTGAAGGGCCGATTGAAGCGATTATCGAAGCTCGTCAGAAAGATGGTTATTTTAGAGAACTGTTTGATTTATGTGCCCGCGTTGACACCAAGAAGTTAAATCGCCGAGTAATGGAAAAACTGATCATGTCAGGGGCATTTGACCGTTTAGGGCCGCACCGTGCGGCACTGATGTCCTCGTTGGAAGATGCGCTAAAAGCGGCGGATCAACATGCTAAAGCAGAAGCTACTGGTCAGACTGATATGTTTGGTGTATTAGCTGAAGCGCCAGAAGAAGTGGAACGCTCTTATGCCAATATTTCTCAATGGTCGGAACAGATTGTTCTTGATGGTGAACGGGAAACACTGGGTCTCTATTTAACCGGGCATCCTATCACCCGTTATTTAAAAGAAATTGAGCGCTATACTAATGGATTGCGGTTAAAAGATGTGAATCCAACCCCGCGCGGTCAAGTAACGACTGTGATAGGTTTGGTGCTGGCATCCAAAGTGATTATAACCAAACGAGGTAACCGGATTGGTCTTTGTACTTTAGATGATCGTTCAGGACGTCTAGAAGTGATGTTATTTTCCGATGCCTTGGAGAAATATCGGCATTTGCTAGAACAAGACCGGATATTAATCGCTACGGGGCAGGTCAGCTTTGATGACTTCAATGGTGGTCTTAAAATGACAGCCCGTGAATTAATGGATATTAGTGAAGCGCGTGAAAAATATGCGCGTGGGCTTGCTATCTCGCTGTCAGACAGGCAAATTGATGATCAATTGTTGAGCCGTCTTCGTCGTGCATTGGAACCACATCGTTCGGGAACGATACCGGTTCATCTTTATTACCAGAGGGAAGACGCCCGCGCCCGTTTAAGATTTGGCGCGACGTGGAGGGTAACGCCAACGGATAACCTTCTGACAGATTTGCGAACTCTGCTGGGTAATGAGCAGGTAGAATTAGAATTTGACTAAAATTAGGAATGTTATGAGTCTGAATTTTCTTGAATTTGAACAGCCGATTGCCGAGCTGGAAGCGAAAATTGATTCGCTAACCGCAGTTAGCCTTCAAGGTGAAAAATTAGATATAAATCTGGATGAAGAAGTACAACGTTTGCGGGAAAAAAGTCTGGAATTGACTCGCAAAATCTTTTCAGATTTAGGTGCCTGGCAAATTGCTCAGCTTGCTCGTCACCCACGTCGTCCTTATACGTTGGACTATATTCAACATATTTTTACTGATTTTGAAGAGCTTGCTGGTGATCGTGCTTATGCTGATGACAAAGCAATTGTGGGTGGTCTGGCTCGTATTGATGGACGTCCAGTGATGGTGATTGGTCACCAAAAAGGCCGTGAAACCAAAGAAAAAATTCGCCGTAATTTCGGTATGCCCGCGCCAGAAGGTTATCGTAAAGCTTTGCGCCTGATGGAAATGGCAGAGCGTTTTAAACTGCCAATTATTACTTTCATTGATACTCCTGGTGCATATCCTGGGGTGGGTGCAGAAGAGCGTGGTCAATCTGAGGCGATAGCGCGCAACTTGCGTGAAATGTCCCGTCTGTCTGTGCCTGTTATTTGTACTGTGATTGGTGAAGGTGGCTCTGGTGGCGCTCTGGCGATTAGTGTTGGTGATAAAGTGAATATGCTGCAATATAGTACTTATTCTGTTATCTCCCCAGAAGGTTGTGCCTCAATTTTATGGAAAAGTGCGGAAAAAGCACCTTTGGCGGCAGAAGCAATGGGGATCACTGCTCCTCGTTTGAAAGAACTGGAATTGATCGATTCTGTGATCTCAGAGCCATTAGGTGGCGCTCATCGTGACTATGAAGCAATATCCACGTCGTTGAAAGCTCAGTTGTTGATTGACCTGGCAGAGCTTGATCATTTGACATCCGAAGAGTTAATCAACCGCCGATATCAGCGTTTGATGCAATATGGTTATTGCTGATATTTGAATTAATTGTTTGAATAAGGGATGGTAACTGACTGGAAATGATAAATTTCAGTCACTTCCATCCTTTACTATTTCTGCTTCTTTTTGTCATTTTATATTCTTAATGAAAGTAGTGAAAAACATTATCTGACTGACAGAGATTTTAAACTTACTAAAGTAGATAATAATGAATTCATATTATTGCAAGCTAAGGAACTCTTGAACCTATAATGACAAACATTGATGAGAGACTATTTGTCACTTTGGCTGAACAGCTTGGTGAATATAAGAAAATCCTGGTTGGATTCAGTGGTGGGCTGGATTCCTCTGTTTTGCTTCATTTGTTGGTTAATTGGCGTAATCAACATAATCAGAAAATTCAACTAAGGGCAATACATATTCACCACGGTTTAAACCTAAAAGCAGATCAGTGGGTTGAACATTGCCAGCTGATCTGTGATGACTGGCAAGTGGAGTTTCATTCTGCAAGAGTCACGATAGATGCTCGTCAAAAGGGGATTGAGGCTGCTGCTCGTGATGCTCGATATCAGGTATTTAAGCGCGAATTACAAAAAGACGAAGTTTTGGTAACAGCTCAACATCTTGATGATCAGGCGGAGACTTTTTTACTGGCATTAAAGCGAGGTAGTGGTCCGGCAGGTCTTGCTTCTATGCCTTCAATCGCCGTATTTGCTAATACATTATTGTTACGTCCTCTACTTGATTATAGTCGGAATGAACTGGATATGTATGCCAGTAAACATCGTCTGAATTGGATTGAAGACGACAGTAATCAAGATGATCGTTATGACAGAAATTTTCTGCGCTTACATATTATGCCGTTACTGAATCAACGTTGGCCGCATTTCCCACAATCTGTTGCTCGAAGTGCAAGTTTATGTGGCGAACAAGAACAGCTTCTGGATGAATTACTGAATGAGTCTCTGAAAGAGCTAATAATTCAAGATGGTGCTTTGGGTATTTCGTCTTTGGTTGTATGTTCAGAAGCTAAACGAAATGCTTTGTTACGCCGTTGGTTTGGTTACCATGAGATGAAAATGCCTTCACGAGAGCAGCTTAACCGGCTTTGGTATGAGGTGGTTCTTGCTCGCACTGATGCTGAGCCTCGACTACAATTTGGTGAATATGATATACGTCGTTATAAGCAAAAACTCTGGTTGGTTCCTCAATTACAATCTTTGAGAGACACTATTCTTGAGTGGGATATTTGCAATATTTTGGTATTACCGGATCGCTTGGGAGAATTGAATATTTCTGATCGCGGTATCCAAGTAAGGGCCCCGGCTGATCATGAACGAGTGACTATTCGCTTTGGTGTCCAGGGAATGATAAGTATTGTGGGGCGTCAACATTCTCGGCATAGTAAAAAATTGTGGCAAGAGTTTGGGGTTGCTCCGTGGCTGAGAGAGCGAATTCCATTGCTTTATTACAACGAACAATTGATAGCGGCGTTAGGTGTTTTTGTTACCAAGGAAAGTAAAGCGGCAGAAGGAAGAGAGATGTTAACAATGAACTGGCATAAAACGCTGTTAAAATAAAAAGTTAAGCCGCCAAAGGCGGCTGTTTTCTATCAAGATTCAGAGTGTTCAATAATAATAGTGCCAATTTTAGGGTGACTGAAACTAGCAATATGATCTAACCGCAATTCACGAGGTTTACCTTCTGTTTCAATTATCAAGTATTCAACTTTTTTTCTTAAAACCAAATCACAGGCTTTTCCTTCAATAACTTCCCCACCCCGCAACTTTATGTGGAGGTGGAGCTGATGTTGGCAAGTTGACTCAAGATTATCGTAGTCGTCACAGTTAATTGGTTGATATTCAGTATTTATAGACATATTTGCTCACCACTATGGTTAGTGGCGGTTATTGCCGCCCGTGGTTGTTAAAATTGTAACTCAAAAGCACTATTAATGACTATAGCACAGGAAATCAATCGTGATTAATGAATAACTTTGGTTATTCATTCTGAACAGTAAGTAAATAAAAGTCCTATTTCACAGCAACTTCCTGACAAAAGTATTAAAATCGGCCCACGTTATTTTGCTATTATTGAATAACATCCTTAAGAAGGACAGTATTTACGCTATTAAGCTTGAATAATCGCTATGTTCCTTGTGTTACTTATAAGATGAGAATTATAGAACTCATTATACTGTGTGGAGATAAATGTGAATAAAAAACTTTTGACAGCGTTGGTTGCTGTGGGCGTATCTGCTTTGATGGGATGTAAAGGTAACTCAGCACAACAAACGAGTTCACAGCCAGTAGATCAGACTTTTCATGGTGCTCTTCCTTGCGCTGATTGTTCTGGTATTGATACCACACTGTTATTGGATAATGATGGTACTTATATTCTGGAACAAACTTATCTTGGCGCTCGTGATGGTGATCAGTCGTTCTTTGAATCTGGTCTATGGGTGAAAGATGGAGAGAAAATTCGCCTGACAAAATCAGACGACCAGAAATCTTATTATCTGTCGAAAGGTGAAAACCTGGTAATGCTGGATATTGAAGGCAATAAAATTGAATCATCATTCAATTATGAACTGCAACGGGTAAAACCGAAGAAACTGGCGGGTGAATACAGTTATATGGCTGATGCAGCTTTGTTTACAGATTGTAGTACAGGTAAGCAGTATGCTGTAACGGAAAGCCTGGATTTGGAGCAAGGCTATCACCAAGTTGGTGTGGAAGGTGGAACGCCGGTTTATGTTGAAGTTGAAGGCTATTACAGTGTCCGTCCTTCAATGGAAGATGGGCAATTTGATCCTGCCCTGATTCAGACAGGTAAAATCCATTTCGATAAATCGAAATCTTGTAATATGAAGAAATAATTCTAGCTTCGGTATATATGGTGATAATGGGCTAAGAAGCGTAAAATGTTCTGTTACGATGTGACCATTATCACCATACTATTCAATAAATTACTACAATAATCTTAATTAACAACCAAGTTGTTGTTTCAGGTAATCAACGACATCATCTAGTTTCAGCATCTGTTTTTCATCACCACGACGATGTTTATATTCCACTTCGTCATTATCGAGATTACGGTCACCGATAACGATAGTGTGTGGTACACCGATAAGCTCCATGTCAGCAAACATCACACCTGGGCGTTCCTTACGATCATCAAAAATAACATCAATGCCGCTAGTGCGTAGATCAGCATACAGTTTCTCCGCAACTTCTTTAACGCGATATGACTTGTGTATATTCATTGGCAAAATAGCAACTTGGAATGGTGCAATTGCGTCAGGCCAGATGATACCTCGGTCATCGTAATTTTGTTCAATCGCTGCGGCGACAATACGAGTAACACCAATACCATAACAGCCCATAGTGACTATCTGATTATGGCCGTCTTCGCTTTGAACAGTCGCTTTCATGGCATCAGAATATTTGGTGCCAAGTTGGAAGATATGGCCAACTTCAATACCACGTTTGATGAGCAATGTACCTTTACTATCCGGGCTGGCATCACCTTCAACAACATTACGGATATCGGCAACTTCTGGTACTGGTAGATCACGTTCCCAGTTGATACCGAAATAGTGTTTGTCATCGATATTGGCACCTGCGCCAAAGTCACTCATCACTGCTACACTACGGTCAATAATAACGGGTATTGGCAGATTGACAGGGCCCAATGAACCTGGACCTGCACCAACAATTGAGCGAATCTCTTCTTCGGTAGCAAAAGTCAGCGGGCTGGCAACTAAAGATAATTTCTCTGCTTTGATTTCATTAAGTTCATGGTCGCCGCGAACCAGTAAGGCGATCAATTTATGACTTGTTTCTTCTGTTGCGTGAACCATCAGGGTTTTAACGGTTTTCTCAATTGGCAGATTGAATTGCTCAACCAGTTCAGCAATTGTTTTTGCGTTTGGAGTATCTACCAGATGCATCTCTTTTGTTGGTGCTGCGCGATCATGGGCGGGGGCAACCGCTTCGGCTAATTCAATATTAGCTGCGTAATTGGATTCAGTGGAGAAGACGATATCATCTTCTCCACTGGCTGCCAGAACCTGAAATTCATGGGAAGCACTACCACCGATGGAACCGGTATCGGCCAGAACAGCACGAAAATCCAAACCTATGCGGGTAAAAATTTTGCTGTAGGCTTCGTACATGTTGTCGTAAGTTTCTTGTAATGATGCCTGGGTAGCATGGAAAGAGTAAGCATCTTTCATTAGGAATTCACGGGAGCGCATAATGCCAAAACGAGGGCGAACTTCATCGCGAAATTTAGTCTGGATCTGGAATAGAGTCAGTGGTAATTGCTTATATGAGCTGACTTCATTGCGGATCAGATCAGTGATCACTTCTTCATGAGTGGGACCTAGTACAAAAGGACGATCACCTCGGTCAACAAGGCGCAGTAACTCTGGACCGTATTGTTCCCAGCGACCGCTTTCTTGCCATAGATCCGCTGGTTGTACGACGGGCATGGATATTTCAATCGCTCCGGCATTGTTCATCTCTTCTCGAACAATTTTTTCGACTTTTTTGAGTACACGGATACCTGTAGGCATCCAATTATACAGACCTGAAGCGAGTTTACGGATCATGCCCGCACGAAGCATCAGCTTATGGCTGATAACCTCCGCATCGGCAGGAGTCTCTTTTAGTGTAGAGAGCAGATATTGGCTAGTACGCATTGTTAGGTTCCATTAGAGCAGCAAATTGCTTCTGACTGGCAGAAATTTGCCAGCCAATAAAAAAACGAAAATAAGCCTTTAGTCTACCAGTGAGTTTAAGATGCCAAAAGGGTATATGCTGATTTTTAATGGGGATCTATGGCGATCACTTCGGTCAATGTGCCACGGATTTTCCAGCGCACATTAAAATTCAGTAAATGAACGGCATATTCCCGATTTTCCTGTTCTCCTTTCCGGTAAGCGGGACGAGGGTCCTGGGCCAAAACTTGGCTGATAAAACGGCGTAAATTCGGATAAATATTTTGAACTGATATGAGTTGTTGCTCAGCGGCAGGTAAAAATATCACTTCCATATTGGTAGAAGGGGCTTGCTGGGCAAAACCTGCTACTGCGTGTGGCTGACATTCAGCAAAAGGTAGATAAGGCTTAATATCAATAACAGGTGTACCATCAACTAAATCTAGGCTACCCAGTTCCAGAGTAACTCGACCTTTTCTGTATTCTATCCCTTTAAGTTCAATCAAAGACATACCGATTGGATTTGGTCGAAAAGTCGAACGGGTTGCGAATACACCCATTTTTGCATTGCCACCTAAACGAGGAGGGCGCACCATTGGCTTCCAACCGCCATCCATTGTTTGGTGGAAGATAAAAATAACCCATAGATGACTAAATTGCTCCAGACCACGAACTGCATCTGGTTGATTATAGGGAGGAAGAAGTACCAGTTTCCCACCACCATCTTCAATAAGACCTGGTTGGCGGGGAACGGCAAATTTTTCTTTATAAGGGGAGTGAATAACCCCTATCTGAGTAAAATGAAAATCGGTCATTGGGTAGTAAGCAGGGCTGAACCTTCACATATTGCTATCTGGTAGCATCCTTGGCCTGATAATATTTCGCATTGATGCAATAAAACAGCGTTAGCATTCAAATAAGCTGCTTTGGTTATCATCTGGTTGCGTGCCATAGTGATATTAACTGGTGGGTCTTGTAAGGAACTACGGCATGATTGACCAGAAACAATCCCTAAATCTTTAAATGAGGTACTTAATAATTCTTCACTCTTGGTATATAACTTTACGGATGAAGATAAATGTTTTTTTTCTCCAGTTGATAGTTTTGTGAGCCTCATATCTGATAACTGGGAAGAGTCAGGAAATGTTGTTTGTTGTACTGAACATCCTGTTATGGACAGTACTAACAAAGAGGCAAGTAGCCTACGCATTATAGATCCTCGAATTTTTACTGTTAGAGTTAAGCGAATAGATCAGGTTAACAAAAAATATCGAAAACATGATGCCATAATAAATCAGGCGGACAATCTGTCCGCCTGATTATTCTAATATCGATGAGCGTAATATGAAAGATTACCAACCTTTCACTGCACCACCATTAAAGATCTTATTGGCAGCTTCATCAACTTCGTCGGATTGATATGCCTTAACGAATTTCTTAACGTTTTCAGCATCTTTGTTATCTTCTCGACTAACCAGTAGGTTTACATATGGAGAATCTTTATCTTCAACAAATAAACCATCTTTTGCTGGAGTCAGACCAATCTGGCTTGCATAGGTTGTATTAATGATTGCGAGAGCAATTTTTTGATCATCCAGTGAACGTGGTAATTGTGGTGCTTCCAATTCGACTAGTTTTAAACTCTTAGGATTTTCAACAACGTCTAGAACCGTTGGTAATAAGCCTATGCCATCTTTCAATTTAATTAAACCTTGTTTCTGCAACAGTAATAAAGAACGGCCTAAGTTCGTTGGATCGTTTGGTAACGCAATTTGGGAACCATCCTGCAATTCATCCAGGGATTTAATTTTTTTGGAATAACCCGCAATTGGATAAACAAAAGAGTTGCCAACTGTGACCATCTTATAACCACGATCTTTGATTTGTTGATCCATGTAAGGTTTGTGCTGGTATGCATTCAGATCAATATCACCTTTACTCAGAGCTTCGTTTGGCAATACAAAATCATTAAAAGTGACCAGTTCTACATCAAGACCATATTTGTCTTTAGCTACTTTTTTTGCAATTTCAGCAACTTCCTGCTCTGCACCAACGATAACGCCTACTTTAATATGGTTTGGATCTTGTTTTTCCTGCCCGCAACCAGACAGAATTAATGAACCTAAGAGAGCGCTGATAGTTGCGATGGTTTTTAATTTAACAGACATATTTTATCCCTATGGAATACTGATTTATTAGCACCGGCAAGGTACTGTTATTAAAATAATCTTATCATTTACGTGTTGTGGCCTTGACTAAATGGTCACCACTTAATTGAATTAAATAAACTAAAATAACCAGTAACACTAATACGGTGTTCATTACTGTTGCATTATAGCCGATATAACCATATTGGTAGCCAATCTGGCCTAATCCACCTGCACCTACAGCACCTCCCATTGCAGAATAGCCGACTAAAGTAATTAGGGTAATTGTGGCTGCATTGAACAAACCAGGTAATGCTTCAGGTAACAGAATTTTCTTTACAATCTGGAATGGGGTTGCTCCCATTGCTCTAGCAGCTTCAATTAGTCCCGATGGAATTTCCAGTAAAGCATTTTCCACCATACGAGCGATAAATGGTGCAGCACCTATGGTTAATGGGACAATGGCAGCCTGTAAACCGATCGATGTTCCCACAATTAGTCTGGTAAAAGGAATCATCCACACCAGTAAAATAATGAATGGGATAGAGCGGAAAATATTAACTACCGCTGAAAGAAAACGATAAAGTTTACTATTTTCCATAATTTGACCGGGACGGGTGACATATAACAATACACCTACCGGCAGCCCGATAATGAAGCCAAAGAAACCAGAAACAAAAGTCATTACTAGAGTTTCCCAGACGCCTTTAGCCAGTAATAAAATCATTCCTTCAGACATAACCGAGAACCTCTACTTTCACATGATGATCTTGTAAAAACTTAATCGTTGACTCAACGCCACCATTTTCACCGTGTAATTCAGCTAACATCACACCAAATTTTACGCCACCGGCATAGTCGATTTGAGAACTTAATATATTCATATCAATATCAAAACGACGTACCGCCATTGAAATCAGTGGGGCATCTACCGACTGACCGGTGAATTCCAGTTTCAATAATGGACTAAGATCTGGTGCTGGGTGGCTTTGCATTTTTTGTACATAATCTTCAGGGATATCCAGATGCAAAGTTGACTGAATAAATGCCTGAGCGATAGGTGTCTTGGGATGAGAGAACACTTCACTAACAATGTCTTGCTCAATCAGTTGCCCACCACTAATAACGGCTACTTGGTCACAAATACGTTTGACGACATCCATTTCATGTGTAATTAACAGAATGGTTAGCCCCAAACGGCGATTAATATCTTTCAATAATTCTAGAATAGAACGCGTTGTTGCGGGATCCAGAGCGCTGGTTGCTTCATCACATAAAAGTACTTTAGGTGAATTAGCTAGAGCACGGGCAATAGCAACGCGTTGCTTCTGTCCGCCAGAGAGATTTGCTGGATAAGCATCATGCTTATCTGCAAGACCCACAAGCTCCAATAACTCGTCTACCCGTTTTTTGATTTCAGCCTTTGGAATGTTATCCAGTTCCAAAGGTAAAGCTATGTTGCCAAACACTGTTCTTGAAGACAGCAAATTGAAGTGCTGGAAAATCATGCCAATACGACGACGTGCACGAGTTAAATCACTATCAGATAAGATAGTTAAATCCTGACCATTAACCAGTACTTGCCCGGAAGTTGGACGCTCAAGCATATTTACACAGCGAATCAGTGTACTTTTACCTGCGCCGGATGAGCCAATGACACCGTAAACTTGTCCTTGCGGAACATGCAGACTGATGTCTGAAAGCGCGTTAATAGAACGGGCACCCTGCTGGAATATTTTATTGATATGAGACAGTTTTATCATTTTTATTCTTATTTGTTTTTATAAAAATTCGAAAATTAATAGTTTGAACATTTTTGAGAAAACAAACCACTAGTTAAATCGGATGTTAAGGTGTCTAGACGTCTAAGTCAACTGGGAATAAATTAATTGCTGCATTCTCATTCATGGCTAAATCGTGCGATACTGAGGGCTTCTTACATTCTTGGAGCAATCAGGTGACACAAGGTATTCCAGCCGTATTTTTAGATCGTGACGGAACAATAAATATCGATCATGGTTATGTACATGAAATAGATGATTTTCAATTTATCGATGGTGTCATTGAAGCCATGACTGAATTGAAAAAGATGGGGTATGCACTGGTATTAGTCACAAACCAGTCAGGTATTGCCCGTGGCATTTTCGATGAAGAGAAATTTTTGCAACTGACAGAATGGATGGATTGGTCACTGGCAGACCGAGGCGTGGATTTGGATGGCATCTATTATTGTCCTCATCATCCAGATGCAACTGAAGAGCAATATAAGAAGAGCTGTGATTGCCGTAAACCGCAGCCGGGTATGTTGCTGGACGCACAAAAGGAGCTTGGTATCGATATGACGGCTTCTTTTATGATTGGTGATAAATTCGAGGATATGCAAGCCGCGACGTTGGCAAAAGTTGGCACTAAGGTATTGGTTCGCACAGGTAAACCCGCTAACACTGAAGCTGAACAAGCGGCTGATTTGATAATAAATAGTCTTGCAGACTTACCTAAAGCAATTAAAGGCATCAAAAAGTAGGCTTTTTGTTCTTTATATCGCCATTTTGTTGAAAAGGCATGCGAATAAAAGTTTTTTTCAAATAAATGCTTGCCAGCGCCGAAGAACGCCCTATAATGCGCCCCCACTGACCGACACAACGCTGATAAACATTGTGAGGTCAGGCAGAGGGAAAGCAAATAAGCGCTTGACTCTGCGGGCGAAAAGCGTAGTATACGCAGCCCGGCTGAACGAGAATGTCATTTTTTAATTCAGCCTGCTCTTTAACAATTAATCAGACAATCTGTGTGGGCACTCACAAGACCGTATCATCAAAAAATACGTTTTAAAGTCTTGAAGAGTGAACAACAGTGAATTCATTACGAATGAACGGTCAGTTTCTTTGAGC
>NZ_NMQR01000037.1 GCF_003545805.1 Photorhabdus sp. CRCIA-P01
ATATAAATGTAGACAATTATTTAATAAAACTCATGAATTAAACTATTTTTACAACAATTAATCATGCAAATATATGTATTTTTAATTCAGATTATTCAATAAAAAACACAACGTTAATTTAACAACATGAGTATTATGACGTTCGGTTGTGCCTTGATGTATTTAATAATTTTTCAATAAAGCAAGAACCAATAATGGAGAAATATATGTTATTAGCTCAACTTCCAGCGGAAAAAACACTGAACGAAACAGATATTCCCTCGGCTACCTTGCAATTACTGACTGGTAAACAAGAAGGTGTTGCACGCCCCGGAGGAATATTTACCAAAGAAGATCTGATTAATATCAAACTGTATGTTAAAAAAGGACTATCACTCCCTTTTAATCTTGAGGAAGTGAAGAGCTACTTGGGTTACCAAAAGATCGAGATCGCCGGATTAGAACCCGAAGATATTCACACGTTGTTTGAAGAAATTCGCACTCACTCGTTTAGCTGGAGCGATGTGGAAAACGATATTCTGCAACAAAGCATAGACCTGGAAGTTATTGGCACACAAATCACCGAAACGGGTGAAAACATCATCAGCATCATTAATGAAATGCCAATTATCACACGCATAAAAAGGAGATTAGGAGAAATATCGGATCGACAACTCGCCGAGATCACCTACACCCATGAAGACAGAGAAGTATCATCTGTTCTAGAGGAAATCCTTGACACCATAAAAAATGATATTAAAAAACAGCGTGAGAAAACTGAAAAGGTCAAAACCAAAGTATCCGATTTCAAGCTAAAGCTGATTGGTGGCAGATTGTCAAACGGCAGCATTGCTCTAGGTTTACAACCACAAGTCGAAAATAAGCGAAAGCTGATGAAAGACAATAAGATGTCGGTCAGCATCGGAGATCTGGACGATAAAATCATTGAGAAAAAAGAAGAAATTATCCAACTCAAGAAAGACTACGATAAATTCGTAGGCTTGGCTTTCTCTGGTATCGCAGGGGGACTGATCGGCCTCGCTATTACTGGCGGCATTTTTGGTTCCAGGGCAGAGGAAGTACGAAAACGGAAAAACATGCTGATAGAAGAAGTGCGCAGTCTGGAAGAGAGCATCAAAGGTAAACGCGCATTACAAAAATCTATTACTGGTTTAGCCCTTGATTTTAGCGACATTGATACCCGTTTGCTGGATGCAGAAGTGGCTCTGAATCATTTGGATTACATGTGGCAATCCATGCTGACCCAGATCAATGCATCGAAAGATAAATTCACTCAAATTAACGACGCACTGAACCTGACCTCTTTTATAACTAAATTCCAGCAAGTCATAAACCCTTGGAAAGAGGTGGAAGGTTCCGCTAAACAATTAGTCAAAGTTTTCGATGAAGCGTTGAAAGAATACAAACATCGCTATAACTAATCGTTCCCCGTATTAAATAGGACTATAGAAAAAAGGAGTCTTAAAATGACTGAAGTCATTACTTTCCCTCAGAAAACTATCACTTATCCAGAAATTAGTGTAAAAACTTTGAGCCAAGCAGTGAAAAACATCTGGCGTTTAACGCACCAGCAAAAATCAGGCATTGAAATCATCCAAGAAAAAACTCTGCGGATAAGCTTATACAGTCGTGATATCGACGAAGCCGCTCGCGCCTCTGTACCTCAACTACAAGCTGTCCTGAGGCAACTCCCGCCTCAAGACTATTTCCAGACCATTATCGAAATTGATACTGCTCTGGAAAATCAAGAATTGGATGACGAGACACGAAATACCCTGTTGGAAGCACGTTCAGAACAGATCAGCAATCTGGATAAAGATGTCAAAAATGTCATTTCCAACTTACACAACGAAGCTAACATAATGGCCAGCAAAATTGCCAATGTTCGTAATGTGGTTATTTTAGAACGTCTGGAAGAGCGTCTGAAAGAAGAACAGGAAAGAAAAGAAGAATTGCAGGCCGATATCACGCAGAAAGAGCAAAATAAGGCCAAGCTAATCCCAGATCGCGATAAGCTCATCGAAAGCCAAAATATCATCCGTCAATATAATCTGGCCGATATGTTTAAGGACTATATTCCCAATACCAGTGAACTGGACAAACTGAATCTGGATAGCCCTAAAAAAGAACTGATAAAACAGGCGATCAAACAAGGAGTTGAAATCGCTAAAAAGATTCTGAGCAATATCTCCACTGGACTCAAGTATATTGAACTAGCTGATGCCAGAATCAAATTGGATAAACAAATCGCTCAATTAACCGAGGATTGCGACGATTTTAAAACCCAGCTAAAAGACGTGGAACAACGGATTGCCGGGATAAATGATGTGCATCAAATCGACAAAGAACGAGCTACCCTATTACTCCAGGCAACTAAACTGGAACAAGTATGGAGCATCTTTGCTGACCAACTACAGGAAACAATAGAGGATCAAACCAACCAGAAAAACCTGACTAAACTCATACACGATCAGTTAGATTACCTCGATAATCTGGAGTCGCAGTACAGCGGACTTCTACTGAAATAAATATAACTTTCCCCTTGACCTTTATCAGGCAATACAAGTTATTAAGTACGATAAGTGAATAAAAGTCGTATGAAGTACAGTTCAGGGGGAAAAGAGTATTATCAATGAGTTGCAATAACCCGGTAAGGATAATCTTACCGGGTCAGGTTATTGACCAACCCATTTAAAAACATCCCCAAAGACATAAGCAGGGCCGCATGTCTGCTAGATTGGAGACATAATATCATTACGCGGAAACTGAAAGATTTTCACAAATCTCCCCTTCTAATAAGCATCAGTCCAGCATTATCGATTGTGTCGCATGATCGATTGTATTGCATGATCGAGTGATGTTTTAATGCTCGCCACCATCTTTTCGATATAAACTAGGAGAATGTAAGTGAACAAACTAATTCTGCCCTCTAATATGTTGTTGAAAGAGGAACAAACTGTTCCGTTGACCCAAGTAGACCTAACCAAAGAAGACTCATTTCTGCTGGAGTTGCTACAACAGCAAATTGAAGCCGAGGACAGTCTCACGCAACAGACCGGACCACGTTGGTATCGTTCGGGTTTCGGCCCTAAACCAACTCAAGGCGGAGCGTATATTTCTGGTACAACCTTAGCTCCCTCGAACGGACCGGCGCCTTCAGGAATTGTGAACAGCATTCAGTGTACCTATGACCGAGTCAATTGGGCTGGCTGGCAAAATCAAATCACGCTGCGTCTTTTCATCAGCACCCCGGATAATTCTACGGCATGGGAAGCATTTCTGGATGTAGCCAGCGACTCGGCCACGATCAATGCCGCAGGAGCGAATGTTCCAGCAGACTGTAGGATTACCCTGCAAATGAAAGTCGGAAATCTCACGGTCGGGTTGTATCAGCCGCCGTACATTTCATCCTATGACTGCTGGGTAAACTACAACTAACACGAACTGTTGAGGACGCGCCTTTGGATATGTGCCAAAGGCGTATTTCTAAATACGTTGTTTACTGTGAAAGATGTTATCCTGAATATATTCTTGAATAAGTCAGATTGGATGCGATAATTAGAGAAATTAAATGAATTTTTAATTGAAAAATAAGAAAACTCTCTTTCACTCACCCCAGTCACATAGTTGTCTATGCTCCTGGGGATTCGTTCACTTGCCGCCGCGCTGCAACTCGAAATCTATTAGGTATATACCATGATGATTAAACTTAATAGAAATCAGGTAGTAAGAGCAGTAAAAACAACGATTAAAACCAAAGGTTAAAAAAATGGCTTTTAATAGCCGTTTAAAACCTGCTCATCATAAAGCCATCAGTGAAAAATGAGAAAAATAATTAACTTTATTAATGATTATAAATAACGTTTCATAATTCTACTACACATGACCATTTTCAACTCATTGTTATACATAGAATTATAAGTGACATAAGATGTATAACCATTTTGAAATCTCATTTATACCCCGTAAAAAAGGCAAATAAGAATATAAAACAGGTTAACAAGGCAATATATTTAAAAAATCAACCGATTTTAATAACGTTTTCAACTGGGAATTAAACTTTTTTATCAGCCAGTTAAATAATCGTTTATAAAGAATCCGATTCCCTGTAATAAAATATTATTAAATGAATTTACTGATTTATTTAAACATCATTTAAATAGACATGGTTTTAAGAGAAAACCTAAAATCATATGACGAGACTGTTTTAATAAATAAAAGATTTTATTTTTATAACCCAAGTCTTTTCAAAACTGACCCGGTAAGGATAATCTTACCGGGTTTTTATATTCCAAATAATCCGTAACAACCGACTGGCTATTTAGAGAATAATTTTCGCTTGCTGTATCACATCAATCAACGGTTGAGGCCAAATACCTAGCGCCAGTACCAATAATGCGGAAATCAGAACAACCATCCCGCCGGCAGTCGATGCCCAGTTCCTTGGTGTGTCACGATTAAGCGCTTTCGGCGCAGGCAAGTACAAACTGACCATGACCCGTAGATAGTAATACAGGCCAATAGCACTACCCACAACCACAGCACCCGTCAACCACCACAGCTCCGCTTGCACACCTAAGACAATGACGTAGAACTTACCAATAAAGCCAAACGTCATTGGAATCCCCGCCAGTGACAACATCATCACGGTCATCACCGCAGACAAGATAGGTTTATGCCAAAACAGGCCACGGTATGAGTAGAGGGAATCTGCATCCGGCCCTTTATATGGGCTGGACATGAGGCTAACAACGCCAAATGCACCGATACTGCTAAACAGATAACCGGCCAGATAGATACCGACCGTTTCTTCTGAAAGCTGGTGATTCTGTACCGCCACCAGCGCCACCAGCAGATAACCCAGGTGAGCAATAGAAGAGTAACCCAGCAGACGTTTGATATTCGTCTGGGTCAGCGCCATCAAGTTACCGAACAACATAGAAGCAATCGCAATAACGGTTAATACCGTACGCAATGCTTCACTGTCCGCCATTGGCGCTTCAACGAATAGACGTATCACTACTGCGAAAATCGCTATCTTACTGGCTGTTGCCAAGAAGGTAGAGACCGGCGCGGGCGCACCCTGATAAACATCCGGTGTCCAGAGATGGAAAGGTACCAATGATAATTTGAAGCCAAGGCCAACAACCAGCATACCCAAGCCTGACAGTATCAAAGGTTGATAGATATAGCTGTCAGACAAACGATGCCCCAATGCGGCAAAAGAGAGATCGCCTGATTCCGCATAGAGCAACGCTATACCAAACAGCATGAAAGAAGAGGCTGCCGCGGACAGCAGCATATACTTGATAGCCGCTTCCAGAGAGCGTTTCTGACGATAGGCATAACCAATCAAACCAAACAGCGGCAAAGTTAATAACTCAATACCGATAAACAATGATGCCAAGTGGTTTGCACAAGCCAGAAGAATCCCGCCCACTGTCGCAATCAGCACCAGTAAATAGAACTCTTCTTTGTTATCTGGATAATTTTCTAGCCAGGAATAGGCGAACGTCGTCGTTGCCAGGCTTGCAACCAGCACGAGACCGATATAGAGCATAGCATAGCGATCCACATGAACCAGTGGAGTGACATCCATCGCTTCTTGCTGTCCGACAAAATAGAGAGACAGCAGAGCCAGATTCAAACCTATCACGGTCAAAGTGGTATTAATAAAGTGATCGCGTCGCCACGCAATGGACAGCATCACAACTACTACCGTCAATCCGACGATCAACAGCGGTAACAGCGCGATCAGTTGTTGAGGAGTTATTGTCATGGCGAATTACGGCCTTGTAGTTGAAATTGAAGCTGAATACCAGGTCTGGATGTTATCCATCGCTGCCGCTGAAGTATCAAGGATAGGTTGTGGGTAGAAACCCATCACCACCAGTAATATCAACAGCACCATTACAATGGATACTTCTCGCATATCCATCCGTCTTAGTGGTTCATCTGATTTTGACTCACCGTAGTAAGCACGCTGCATCATATACAGGGCATAGACAGAAGCGAAGACCAGACCAAACACAGAAATCGTTATAATTAACGGAAATTCACTAAAACTACCAAACAGGATCATAAATTCACCGACGAAGTTACCGGTCCCCGGCATCCCCAGTGTCGCCACGGCAAAAGAGAGCGATAACGCAGGCAGGAACTGCACACGTTTCCACAAACCACCCATAAGATTCATATCACGGGTATGTAAGCGCTCATAAAGCTGCCCACAGAGAATAAACAGACCCGCGGCTGACAGACCATGAGCAATCATCTGAATAATTGCCCCCTGGTAAGCAAGCTGGCTGCCAGAATAGATCGCGATTAACACAAACCCCATATGAGAAATACTGGTATAAGCAATCAAGCGTTTGATATCTGTCTGGCTAAATGCCATCCATGCGCCATAGAAGATCCCAAGCACACCGAACCACATCGCAATCGGTGTGAACTCATGAGAAGCTTCCGGGAACAGTGGCAAAGCGAAACGCAACAGACCATAACCCGCCGTTTTCAGCAAAATACCTGCCAAGTCAACAGAACCCGCTGTTGGTGCCTGACTGTGCGCATCAGGTAACCACCCATGTAAAGGCACAACCGGCATTTTCACGGCAAACGCAATGAAGAAACCGAGCATCAGCAAGTATTGAACGGTATGTGACATTGGTGTATTCAGCAGTTTTTCATAGCTGAATGTCCACTCACCTGTCCCGTTATAGTGAACCAGGACCAGCGCCAGAATCGCAATCAGCATCACCAAGCCACTGGCCTGGGTGTAAATGAAAAACTTGGTCGCCGCGGTGATACGGGTTTTACCGCCTGAGCCTCGGTGCCCCCACAATGCAATCAGGAAGTACATCGGCACCAACATCATTTCCCAGAAGAAGAAGAATAGGAACATGTCGATAGCGAGGAACACCCCCATCACACCACCCAGGATCCACAGCAAGTTCAAGTGGAAAAAGCCCTGATACGGCTGATTTTCCGTCCATGAACAGAGAATAGCCATCAGCCCCAGTAGCGCAGTCAACACCACCATCAGCAGCGATAAGCCATCCAAAGCCAGGTGAATACTGATACCAAAACGTGGGATCCACGGCATAAGAAATTCTAATTGCCATTGAGGGATCCCTTGCGGATTCGCTAGGGTGTAGCCCCCCTGCAACCACAGTTGCAGAGAGAGCACCAGAGTCAACCCCATCGAAATTAACGCGATCCAACGTGGTACACGGGTACCGAAGCGTTCAGCCTGCCAACTCAACAGACCACCGATGAAAGGCATAAGAATTAGCCAAGGTAATAGCCAAGGTAATAGCATGGCGCAATGTATCCCTTAAATTAAACCAGTAGCAGCAGAGCTAAAACCAGCACTGCACCCAACCCCATAGAGGCAACGTACCAACGGACCTGTCCATTTTCACTCAGGCTAAGACCTTTATTACTCCAGCGTGATAACACCGCAGGAATATTCATCAGTGAATTTAGCGGATCGTTTCGCAATAAATGTGTAATGTTCTTGAACGGCTTAACAAATATCCAGTCATAGAGAACATCAAAGCCCCAGGCATTAAACCACCACACGGAGAAGAAACGGCCCGGAGCACTTTGTGCCACACCATTCACTAACTGACGTTTACCCAAATACAGTGCCATTGCTAGCAAAATACCCGCTACCGCGATCACACCAGAAACCACTTCCAGGGTCATTTTTCCTGTATGATCCGTTGAATGGCTTCCCGGCAACACACCCGCCAATGGTGGCACAATTAGTGCGCCCACAAAGGTGGAAAGCACCAGCAATACCAGTAACGGCAGATGATGGGTAATACCTTTAACAGGATGGGCTTTTGTTTTCGCCTCACCGTGGAATACGATGAAAATCATGCGGAAGGTATACAAAGAAGTCATAAATGCCCCCGCCAGACCCGCCAGCATTAGGTTGATATGACCATGTGACATTGCTCCCCACAGAATTTCATCTTTACTGTAGAAACCGGCAGTGACGATTGGCAACGCTGATAACGCCGCACCACCGACCAAGAAGCAGACATAAACCAACGGAATGGATTTACGCAATCCACCCATTTTGAAAATATTCTGCTCGTGATGACAGGCCAGAATGACGGAACCCGATGCCAGGAACAACAGCGCCTTAAAGAAAGCGTGAGTCATCAGGTGGAAGATTGCCGCATCCCACGCCTGAACCCCCAATGCCAGGAACATGTAGCCAATCTGGCTCATGGTTGAGTAAGCCAATACACGCTTAATATCGGTTTGCACTAACGCAGCAAAACCAGCCAACACCAGCGTGACAGCACCGACAGTGCCAACCAGTTGCAGGATTTCTGGCGCCATCAAGAACAGGCCGTGGCTACGGGCAACCAGATAAACCCCAGCGGTCACCATCGTGGCGGCGTGGATCAGCGCAGAAACCGGCGTCGGGCCAGCCATCGCATCAGCCAACCAGGTTTGTAGCGGCAATTGGGCTGATTTACCGACTGCTCCCCCTAATATCATCAGGGTCGCCCAAGTCATCACCGAAGAACCGGCTTCCAGATGTTGCGGCGCCAAAACCGCCAACTCGCGGAAGTTCAGGGTTCCCAGATTGTCATACAGAATAAACATGCCGATAGCCAGGAAGACGTCACCCACACGGGTAACGACAAAGGCTTTCATTGCCGCGGCACCATTTGCCGGGTTGGTATAGTAGAAGCCAATCAGCAGATAACTGCACAGCCCCACCCCTTCCCAACCGAGATACATCAGCATCATGTTATCTGCCAGAACCAGTATCACCATGCTGGCGATAAACAGGTTGGTATAAGCGAAGAAACGGGAATACCCCTCTTCACCACGCATATACCATGAGGCATACATATGGATCAGGAAACCGACACCGGTGACCACACTCAGCATGGTCAGAGACAAACCATCAAGAACCAACGTGAAAGGAATACTGAAATCCCCGACTTCCATCCAGTTCCACAGGTTTTGGCTGTAAATCAGATCACCCGCCGCATTCTGGCTGTTGAAATCAATAGCAACCCACAACGTCACCAGCGCAGCCAAGCCAACAGAACCAATCCCAACGGTGGCTGATGTGTTTTCAGACCAGCGGCCACGGGAAAATGCTAACAGCAAAAATCCCAGCAGTGGCAGCAGAATTGTTAAATAGAGTAAGTTCATCCGCGCATCTCACTGACTGTATCAATATTCAGATTCTGGCGACGACGATAGAGCTGCAATAACAGCGCCAGGCCAATACTCGCCTCTGCCGCCGCCAAGCTGATAGCCAAAATAAACATCACTTGACCATCTGGCTGGCCCCAATAGCTGCCTACCACAACAAAAGCCAGGGCCGCAGCATTAATCATCACTTCAAGGCCAATTAACATAAACAACAGATTACGGCGGATGATGAGCCCGGTCAGGCCCAACACAAATAGAATTGCCGCCAAAATCAGTCCATGTTGAAGAGGTATCATGGTTGTTCCTCCGCATTTCGGTTGCTGAGCACTTCACCCTGTTTATGCTCACGGCCTATGTGATACGCCACCACCATACCGGCAAGTAATAGCAAGGAAGCCAGTTCAACAGCCAATACATACGGACCAAATAAACTGATCCCCACTTCTTTAGCACTAATAACTTCACCCGTGATATTGTCTGCAATATCGCCATGAGAAACATTGATAATGCTATACACCAGCACAACAAGCAGCACGGCTGACAGTATCCCCGGACCAACCCAGGTTCGCGGTTTCAGCCAAATACGCTCCTGTTCAACAACAGATCTGCCAAGGTTAAGCATCATCACCACGAAAACGAACAGCACCATAATGGCCCCGGCGTAAACGATGATCTCCAGCGCTGCGGCAAAATAAGCACCCAGCGAAAAAAACACCGCTGAAAGCGCCAGCAAAGAAACAATCAAATACAAAAGCGCGTGTATCGGATTAGTGTGTGTAATCACCCTGATGGTTGCCAATATCGCAACCAGCCCGGCGGTATAAAACGTAAATTCCATGAATATCGCTCCTTACGGCAACAGGCTTTTAACGTCGATAGGTTTTGCTTCGTCGTCGGCTTCACCTTTTGATTTGCCGTCAATCGCCATACCTGTCTTACGGTAAAAGTTATAATCAGGATATTTACCTGGCCCTGAAATCGTCAGGTCATCTTTTTCATACACCAGATCCTGGCGCTTAAACTCTCCCATTTCGAAATCCGGTGTTAACTGGATTGCGGTGGTCGGGCAAGCCTCTTCGCACAAGCCGCAGAAAATGCAGCGTGAGAAGTTAATGCGGAAAAACTCTGGATACCAGCGGCCATCTTTATGCTCGGCCTTTTGCAACGAGATACAACCGACCGGGCAAACTGCCGCACACAGGTTACAGGCAACACAACGCTCTTCACCGTCCGGATCGCGCGTCAACACAATACGGCCACGGTAACGGGGTGGCAGATAAACCGGTTCCTCTGGATACATTTGGGTTTCGCGCTTATGAAAGGCATGCAAGCCAATCATCCAAATACTGCGTACCTGGGTGGCAAAACCAACCACTAACTCTTTCAATGTCATGGTTCATTCCCCCCTTATTGAGCGTTGTACAAAATCACTGCCGCAGTTGCCAGCAGGTTAAGTAAGGTCAGCGGCAGACAGATTTTCCAGCCAAACGCCATCACCTGGTCATAACGCGGACGCGGTAAAGAGGCACGTATCAGGATGAACATCACCATGAAGAATGCCGTTTTCAACGCAAACCAGACAAACGGCGGCAGGAACGGACCATGCCAACCACCAAAGAACATTGTCACAATCAGGGCGGAAACCGTGACAATACCGATATATTCACCCACGAAGAACAGACCGAATTTCATACCGGAATATTCAATATGATAACCATCAGCCAGCTCCTGTTCTGCTTCCGGCTGGTCAAATGGATGACGGTGACACACCGCCACACCCGCGATAGCAAAAGTCAAGAAGCCAAAGAACTGAGGAATGACATTCCACATATGCTCTTGTGCATTGACGATATCCACCATATTGAAGGAATCTGCCTGCGCAACAACGCCCATAAAAGAGAGACCAATAAACACTTCGTAACTCAGTGTCTGCGCGGAAGCACGCATTGCCCCCAGTAACGAGTATTTGTTGTTACTTGACCATCCAGCAAACAGCACCGCATAGACAGCCAGACCCGCCATCATCATGAAGAACAAAATGCCGATGTCCAGATCAGCGGCCATCCAATTCGGCGTGATCGGCACAATGGCAAATGCCAACAACAGAGAAACGAAACCAATCACCGGCGCCAAGGTAAAGATCATTCTGTCCGCAAAACGGGGGACCCAGTCCTCCTTGAAGAACATTTTGATCATGTCAGCGACGATCTGTAACGATCCGCCCCAACCTACGCGGTTAGGTCCATAACGGTTTTGAAACAGCCCTAGCAAACGACGTTCACCAAAGCTCATCAATGCCCCACAGACAACCACCACTACCAAGATCACTACTGCCTTCAGAACAGCGATCAGCACATCAATAATTTCGGGGGTTAACCAACTCATTGTGCAACCTCCCGCAGATTATTCACGGAAACCCCTGCCAATACCGGAGGAATACCCGGCATTCCCATTGGCAAACCAATCTGCCCTTGAGCAAGATTTTCACTCAGACGAACTGCCAGACGCAGTTGCTGACCAAAACAATCAAACTCCAGAACAGAACCCGTTTTCACACCCAATTGATCCGCATCTTTGCTATTGAGCATCACATAAGGCTCCGACATGCGTTCCTGAATCACATCGGAACGCTGAGTTAACTCTTCACTACCAAACAGGTGATGGTAAGGAGCCACTGTCCATTGGTTATTTTGTGCAGTAAATGCTGTCGGAATTTGATCAAAATAGTTCAAACCCCCGTCAGTTGTTTCAATCAGACGCACACCAGGATCGCCAAAGCGCAGATGACCACCGACCTCCGCCTGGAATTTGTTCCAAGCCTGTGGTGAGTTCCAGCCCGGTGCCCATGCAAATGGCACCTGCTGGCGATAGGCATTAGGGCTATTGTTACCTTCCATTGAGAAAGCAAATGGCGAATCAACATCCTGCGGCTGACGTTGCTCATGTACGCTGAGATTCGCCAACATAGCAGTACGACCGCTGTAACGGTGCGGTGAACGTGCCAGTTTCTGACCACGGATGCGGAATGTAGAATCAGGCGCTGCATCAACAATACCTTTGAGCTGTGGCATTGCTTCAACACAGGCATCAATTACATGGTCAAGTTGCGTCCAATCCAAATGGCGTTCAGAATAAGTTGTATGCAAGGAGTGCAACCAACGCCAACTCTCCAGCATCACCACCGATTTGTCGTAGAAAGAGGGTTCGAAAACTTGGAAGTAACGCTGTGCACGCCCCTCCTGATTCACCAGCGTACCGTCACTTTCCGCAAAGCTCGAAGCTGGCAGAATCAAATGGGCTTTATCCATGATGGCAGTGCGCTGATGGTCAATCACAACCAGGTTTTTCAGATTGTTCAGTGCATCGTCCACCTTATCTGCTGCGGCATGCCGATAGAGATCATTTTCCATCACGATAACCGTATCAGATTTACCACTGCTTATCCGTTGCAGCGCAACATCCAGTGGCTGAGCCTCCATCATTCCCAATCCAATACTATTCGCATAGATCGCGACAAACGACAGACCGACATCCGAGCCTCGATCTTTCAGCGCCCAGGCAACATTGGCTGCCGCCTGAATAATCGCATCACTACCCACGTTACTGCCGCTGATAATCAGCGGTTTCTTCGCGCCGAGCAATGCTTGCGCAACCATATCCACTTTGGCTTTCAGTTCGTCAGGCAAATTCTCGACTGCCGGCGCCGTGTTATCCAATGCATGAGCGACCGCGAAACCAAAACGAGCCTGATCATCAACCGGCGCACGATAATTCCACGCTGCGATATCATCCAGACGGGTATCATCCACGTTGGTCACAAACAGAGGATATTTGGCACGCTGACCAATATTCATCACCGCGGCAATCTGCCAATCAGCAACTTTCTGAGCAGCCGCCATTTCGCGGGCTTTGCCTTTCACAGCCTGACGAACGGACAGTGCCATCCGGGCACCGGTTTGCGTTAAATCTTCGCCTAAAATCAGTACCGCATCATAACTTTCAATTTCACGCAGCGACGGTGTATAAACACCACCCTGTTGCAGAATTTCCAGCATCATATCAAGCCGTTGTTGTTCAGCCGCCGCAATCCCACTATAGAAGTTTTCCGCACCCACCAGTTCACGCAGGGCAAAGTTGCTTTCCAGACTGGCGCGGGGAGAACCGATACCGATGGCATTTTTGGACTGACGCAAAATATCCGCCCCACCCTGCATGGCCTGTTCAGCGTTAAGCGAGATCCAATGATCACCACGCAATTGCCGTGGTTGACGAGGGCGATCTTGACGGTTGACATAACCGTAACCGAAACGACCACGGTCACACATAAAGTAGTGGTTTACCGTCCCGTTATAACGGTTCTCGATACGGCGTAATTCACCATAACGCTCCCCCGGACTGGTGTTACAACCAATACTGCACTGCTGGCAGATGCTTGGCGCAAACTGCATGTCCCATTTACGGTTATAACGTTCAGAATGGGTTTTGTCCGTGAATACCCCGGTCGGGCAGATTTCGACCAAATTACCGGAGAATTCACTTTCCAAAGTGCCGCTTTCAGTGCGACCGAAATAGATATTATCGTGAGCGCCATAGACACCAAAATCCGTGCCGTCAGCATAGTCGTTGTAGTAGCGCACACAACGATAACAGGCAATGCAGCGGTTCATTTCATGAGAAATAAATGGCCCCAATTCCTGATTGTTATGAGTCCGTTTAGTAAAACGATATTTACGGAATGTATGACCCGTCATCACAGTCATATCCTGCAAGTGGCAGTTGCCCCCTTCTTCACACACCGGGCAATCATGCGGGTGGTTAGTCATTAACCACTCAACCACACTCTCACGGAACTGTTTAGCCTCTTCATCATCAATAGAGATAAAGGTGCCATCCATTGCCGGAGTCATACAGGACATAATCAGACGACCACGCGTATCATCCGCATTTTGGTATTGCTTTACCGCACATTGGCGGCAAGCGCCAACGCTTCCCAGCGCTGGATGCCAGCAAAAATAAGGAATATCTAGCCCCAAAGAGAGGCAAGCTTGTAACAGGTTATCAGCCCCGTCTACATCATATTTTTTGCCGTCTACATGTATCGTAGCCATAGTCAGCATGCTTCCAAGTGACCTGCTTTTCAGCAAGTGTTAATCAAAAATTCTGCTAATTTCGTGAAGAACCCATTACCAACGCTGCTTTAGCAGGTTTGGTTGGATACCCGCAATCAGGTGGGAATTCCCATAGTTTTTGGTCACAATTCCAGCTTCGAATTCATCACGGAAATATTTGATGGCACTCTGTAAGGGTTCCACGGCCCCGGGTGCATGAGCACAGAATGTATTACCCGGCCCAAGGAAGCGACAGAGCTGTTCCAGCGTTTCGATATCCCCTGGCTGCCCTTCCCCACGTTCTAATGCCCGCAGAATTTTCACGCTCCACGGCAGTCCGTCACGGCATGGTGTACACCAGCCGCAGGATTCACGGGAAAAGAACTCTTCAAGGTTACGGGTCAGAGAAACCATGTTGATTTCGTGGTCAACAGCCATTGCCAATGCAGTGCCCAGACGGCTGCCCGCTTTAGCGATATTTTCGAAATCCATTGGCAGATCCAGATGGTCAGCGGTCAGGAAGTCTGTTCCTGCGCCACCCGGTTGCCACGCTTTGAATTTCAGGCCATCACGCATGCCACCAGCATAATCTTCAAGAATTTCACGGGCAGTCACACCGAATGGCAGTTCCCACAACCCCGGATTTTTCACCCGACCGGAGAATCCCATCAGTTTGGTACCGGCATCTTTACTCTTGCCTGCACTCAGGCCGATATACCACTCTTTACCAAATTCAAGAATTGAGGGAACGTTGCATAAGGTTTCAACGTTATTGACACAAGTGGGTTTGCCCCATGCACCGGAAGTGGCTGGAAATGGCGGTTTTGAGCGAGGGTTAGCCCGGCGGCCTTCCAGGGAATTAATCAGCGCGGTCTCTTCACCACAAATATAACGCCCTGCACCAGTATGCACAAACAGCTCAAAATCAAAGCCACTGCCCATAATGTTTTTACCCAGCAAACCTGCCGCTTTAGCTTCTTCAATGGCTTTACGCAGATGCACCGCCGCTTCCACATATTCACCACGCAGGAAGATATAGCCACGATAAGCTTTCAGGGCAAACGCACTGATCAGCATCCCTTCCACCAACAGGTGAGGAAGTTGCTCCATTAACAGGCGATCTTTGTAAGTACCCGGCTCCATTTCATCTGCGTTACACAGCAGATAACGGATATTCATGCTTTCATCTTTTGGCATCAGACTCCATTTCAGACCGGTGGAGAAACCGGCACCTCCACGGCCTTTCAACCCAGCGTCTTTTACCAGAGAAACCACTTCAACCGGAGCCATGCCTTTCAGCGCTTTTTCAGCACCGCGATAACCACTTTTGCTGCGGTACTCATCCAGCCATACCGGCTGTTTATCATCACGCAAGCGCCAGGTAAGAGGATGGGTTTCCTCAGTACGGATAATTTCTTTTATTCCTGAATGTGCTGTCATGGATACTGCTCCAGTAACTTCTCAATCTCTTCAGGTTTGACAGAACTGTGAGTATCGTCATCGATCATCATGGTCGGACCTTTATCACAGTTACCCAGACAACAGGTTGGCAGCAGCGTAAAACGCCCGTCTTGTGTCGTCTGCCCCGGACAGATCTTCAAATGCCTTTCAATAGCGGCCTGGACATCCTGATAACCGGTAATGTGGCAAACCACGCTGTCACAGTAACGGATAATATGGCGGCCCACAGGTTGACGGTAAATCTGGCTGTAGAACGTTGCCACACCTTCCACATCACTGGCGGGAATACCAAGCACATCAGCAATCGCGTAAATGGCGCCATCCGGCACCCAACCACGATGCTTCTGCACAATTTTCAATGCTTCAATAGAAGCGGCACGCGGATCTTCGTAGTGGTGTTTTTCATGCTCAATCGCATCGTGCTCTTCGGTACTCAGTACAAAATCTGCTTTTGCCTGAGACTCTGTCACGTTAACCACATCAAGGCGCGCCTGTTGAGCATTCGCGTTAATTTCACTTTGCATAGTTAGCGATCCACATCAGACATAACAAAATCAATACTGCCCAGATACACGATAAGGTCAGAAACCAAGCTACCGCGGATCACCGAAGGAATTTGCTGCAAATGAGGAAAACTCGGTGTACGGACACGGGTACGATAACTCATGGTACTGCCGTCACTGGTCAGATAGTAACTGTTGATACCCTTGGTTGCTTCAATCATCTGGAAAGACTCATTTGCTGGCATTACCGGCCCCCATGACACTTGCAGGAAGTGGTTAATCATGGTTTCAATATGCTGCAAAGTGCGTTCTTTCGGTGGTGGCGTCGTCAGTGGGTGATCGGCTTTGAATGGGCCTTCCGGCATATTTTTCAGACACTGTTTCAGGATCCGCATACTTTGGCGGACTTCTTCAACTTTCAGCATCACACGGTCATAACAGTCGCCGTTATTACCAATCGGCACGTCGAATTCAAAATTTTCATAACCAGAGTATGGGCGCCATTTACGCACATCAAACGCAATACCCGTTGCCCGCAAACCCGCTCCAGTGGTGCCCCATTCAAGGGCTTGTTTGGAATTATAGGCAGCAACGCCAATAGAACGGCCTTTCAGGATGCTGTTTTTCAGCGCCGCTTTCACATAGGAATCAAGGCGTTTCGGCATCCAGTCCAGGAAATCATTCAGCAATTTATCCCAACCACGCGGCAGATCATGCGCCACACCGCCAATACGGAACCATGCCGGGTGCATACGGAAACCAGTAATCGCTTCCACCAGATCATAAATTTTCTGGCGGTCGGTAAAGGCGAAGAACACCGGAGTCATCCCACCGACGTCCTGAATAAAGGTCGAAATGTACAGAAGATGGCTGTTAATGCGGAACAACTCCGACAACATGACACGAATGGTTTTTACCCGGCCGGGTACTTCAATTCCCGCCAGTTTCTCCACCGCCAGCACATAAGGCATTTCGTTAACACAGCCACCTAAGTATTCAATACGGTCGGTATAGGGAATATAACTGTGCCAAGATTGGCGCTCACCCATTTTTTCCGCACCGCGATGGTGATAGCCGACATCCGGTACACAATCGACAATCTCTTCGCCATCCAGTTGAAGAATAATACGGAATGCACCATGAGAAGAGGGATGGTTAGGACCAAGGTTGAGGAACATAAAGTCCTCGTTATCGGTACCCCGTTTCATTCCCCACTCTTCCGGCTTGAAAGTCAACGCTTCCATTTCCAGATCTTCTTTCTGCCGGGTTAGCTCGAAAGGATCAAATTCTGTCGCACGAGCCGGATAGTCCTTACGCAGCGGATGCCCTTCCCAAGTCGGCGGCAACATAATGCGGCGCAGGTTCGGATGGCCGTTAAAGACAATCCCGAACATCTCCCATGTTTCGCGTTCATACCAGTTGGCATTTGGGAACAGAGGAGTTGCCGTCGGCAGATGCAAATCTTTCTCACTAAGCGCAACCTTCAACATAATGTCGCGGTTACGTTCAATAGAAAGCAAATGATAAAACACAGAAAAATCCGCGTCAGGCAGCCCCTGGCGGTGAGTACGCTGGCGTTCATCCATGCCATGCAAATCAAATAGCATGACATAAGGCTTAGGCAGTTTTTTCAGAAAAGTGATTACTTCCAGTAATTGTTCACGCTTCACCCAGACCACCGGTATACCGGTGCGGGTTGGCTGAACAGTAAAGGCATCCGGGCCAAAGTGGTTACGCAGCTCACTCACAACCGGATCATCAAGATGGTCATGAGTTTTCCACGCAGGCCGGGCGCTTTCTTGCGCTATCTGATCTATCATCATTCTTCACCACAACGCTTTGATCAGTGTTTGTTTTGATCAGGTATTGTTATCGCAACACATTGCTCTGGTTACGCTGTACGGCTAAAAGCCCTAAACTTCGTCTGGTGTACGCAGATTTTTCACTGCGATACGTTCCCCGTGCTTACGTTCTCTTTCTGACTGCATATTGGCACGGTAAACCCCTTGATCGCCCACGACCCAAGACAACGGACGACGCTCTTTGCCAATCGACTCCTGCAACAACATCAGAGCCTGCATATAAGCTTCAGGGCGGGGAGGACAACCAGGGATATAAACATCAACGGGGATAAATTTATCAACCCCCTGAACCACGGAGTAGATATCGTACATACCACCAGAGTTGGCGCAGGCTCCCATTGAGATAACCCATTTCGGCTCAAGCATCTGGTCATAAAGGCGCTGAATAACCGGAGCCATTTTGGTGAAACAGGTTCCAGCGACCACCATAAAATCCGCCTGACGGGGTGACGCACGCAAAACTTCAGCACCAAAACGGGCGACGTCATGAACGGCAGTAAATGATGTCGCCATTTCCACATAACAGCAGGAAAGACCGAAGTTATAAGGCCACAGGGAGTTTTTACGTCCCCAGTTCACCAAATCATGCAGAGAGTGTTCCAGTTTGCCCATGTAAACACTACGGTGGACATGTTGCTCCAGTGGATCTGCGACAATTTCCTGTTTTTGCAGGGGATAACGGTCATTCTCACCGTTCGGATCTATGCGGGTGAGCGTATAATCCATTTTTAAATGCCTCGCTATTACTGCGGATGACTATTGTTAATGTTAATCACAACACTTGGTTTACTTACCTGGCGGCTTGAGCGAGATGGCGTCCAATTCAGCGCCCCAATACGCACCAGATAAAACAAGCCCGCGAGTAACACCAAAATGAAAATGCTTGCTTCGATAAAGCCTAACCAGCCACTCTCTTTGATAGAGACTGACCATGCATATAAAAACAGGGCTTCAACATCGAAGATGACAAAGAACATAGCGACCAGATAGAACTTGGCCGACATACGGAGACGAGCACTACCGACAGAATCAATACCGGATTCATAAGGGACATGTTTTGCACGGGCTTTCGCTCTTCCGCCCAAGAAAAATGCCCCTAACAGCATCAAAGCACACAGACCGAAAGCACCTAAAAGAAATACCGCGAATGCCCAGTGATGGGCAAAGAGTTCAGTGGATGTTGACATACTCATTGCTTACTCATCAAAAGTGGTGTCAAAAATGTCTGCTCTTTTGTCTGGCAGTGTTGCACCACATCGATTCAAGGGAAGGGGTAACAACCAAATCTGAAACACTGCTAATCAATGATTGATGGAGTGAATCTTCTTGGTTTTTACTCCTCTCAACAATATTTTGTCTGTTATGACAAAATTAATCTAACATTTATTTACAAACAACAAACTTAGTCTTAACGGATCGTGCCGCCGCACTGCTAAAACGTGTCAGTCAACTGGCATGCGAACAGTGACGGAAACTAGTTTAACCGATAACTCGCTTTTACTACATCATTATCTCAGGAAAAACCTGCCTTTCCACTGCTACATAGGGAGTATTTCTTTGATCAAGTACACAATTTGACAGAAAAAATTTTACTGCTGATGATAATTCATTCAAATCTGAAGAAATTATATTTTTATCCATTAGCGACGAGAAAAGTTCCCGTTCACTATAGAAATTCTTATTTCATCAATTCGGCAAATTATTACTTTGTTAACAATATAACAATTTGTTAACCAAATCAGGGGGTGTTAAGAAAAATGCCACCGTATATTTAATGATTACGATAACAACAGAATAAGGTGAATTTAGTTGATGATTACTTATAAATATATTCGGGGAGCTAATACCTCCTTCCATCCATAATGGAGGTATTAGCAAAGAGAAGTGTTTCAGATATTACTCATCAATAATATCGTCGTTATCAGGAAGTTCTTCAGAAACACCCGTTATCGTGTATGGCGTTTTCTTATTCTCTATTGCACTAAAAACCGTTAGAACAGATTCATTCTGTTCATTACTATGCCTATACAGAGAGAACTGGGTTTCAGGTAAACGAGGAAGCCCTTCACTCTCCCCTAAAATACGCAGATCAGCATTTTGCATCTCCAGAGGACGGGCAGTAATACCAACTTCCGCGTTCACTGCCGTGCGAACTGCCGATAGAGAAGCCGCTTCATAAGCAATCCGCCACGATACTCCCACTTCATCCAGCGTATCCAACGCCAACTGACGGAATGGGTTAGTTTCATCCATCACAACCAGTGGCACAGGTTCATTTGACTGTAGCTGGAAATCAGGAGCACAATGCCATAATACCGGTGTTGAGCGCAGAACAGTCCTTGGATGATGACTGATTTTCGCGGTTGTGAGCGCCAAATCGATCTCATGGTTATCCAGCATACTTTCAATAAATTGAGTACGCTTTATACGGACGTCTATTGCCATCCGTGGATAAACCGAAGCGATGCGATTTAACAAAAAAGGGAGCAGTGTATCCACTGTATCATCGGATGCACCGATTCTTAGTTCACCTTCCGCATCGCTATAGGTTAATGATGCGCTGGCATCATCGTTAGCGCGCAGAATTTGTCTTGCATAACCAAGAAGTTGAAGACCATGCTCTGTAAGAAGCTTATTACGGCCGTGACGGGCAAACAACTCTCTGCCCACCAACTGCTCCAAACGTTGCATTTGCTGACTTACAGCCGATTGCGTTCTGCATACTGCTGCTGCTGCTGCTGCAAAAGTATTTAAATCAGCAACAGCAACAAAAGTTCTTAGCAGATCGAGATCGAGATTCATTATCGGACGATTTGCATTTATCATTGTTTATTCATCACTTTTTTTTGATTTTAATTACTAACTAACCTGGTGTTTTTACGTAAGCACTATCAAATTAAATTAACATCGCTTAGACAGTACTCTACTCTATTAAATAGGGCAAAGATTTACTGCTGTTTTTTTACCTATTGAACCCATTGCGGGTTTTATTTTTCTCCTCTTCTTAGCAAAAGTTACTCGGATTCCTAAATAAATTGAGGACAATCCCTATTTACAACACCCTATATGTAATTTCTAGTTTGGTTATTTTGTTTTCTGACTCACGTCAAAGAATAACATAAGTTATATCAGAAAAACTAAATATAAAGTAAAAATCTACAATATCACTAATGTTTAATAATCCTATTCAGATAAATTTACAACTAGTTTCCAGAAATGATCAAAAATATTGTTCGATCTTTCTAAAATATATAGTTCTGAATTGCCAATTCAAGCCAAATCTTATACATAAGAATAAATTATACAAACACAACAATTTTTATTGGCAAATTGAGCTATGCTCACTTTCTCCCCACAATGGCACGGCCAGACCACTATCACGTTAAAAATTCGCCATTTTCACACTAGAAAACCACAACAATTCAGATTATAAATTTGACCTTATAGGTAAATTCAGACTTTAAATCCAACATAATTTACATAAAAAGATACTCAAATAACCGCTCTCCGACTAAAACAACCGTTTTAACTAAATATATCAATGCATCTTCAAAACATTCAGAGGGAGGAGTACATTAAACGCTACACGCTATATGCCAGGCGACTTTTTTTACCAAGATAAGGTAAGACTCTCTATGCTAACAGTTAAAAAATCCAGCAAATTGGATAATGTTTGTTATGACATCCGTGGCCCTGTACTCAAGGAAGCTAAACGCCTCGAAGAAGAAGGTAATAAAGTCCTCAAATTAAATATTGGCAACCCAGCCCCCTTTGGTTTTGAAGCACCAGATGAAATCTTGGTGGATGTTATCCGTAACTTACCCACCGCACAGGGTTATTCAGATTCTAAAGGTCTGTATTCCGCACGCAAAGCTATCATGCAACATTATCAAGCCCGGAATATGATGGACGTGACCGTTGAAGATATTTATATCGGCAATGGTGTTTCTGAATTAATCGTTCAGGCAATGCAAGCATTACTGAATACGGGTGATGAAATGCTGGTTCCTGCACCTGATTATCCTCTCTGGACTGCGGCGGTTTCACTTTCCAGTGGCAAAGCCGTACATTATATGTGTGATGAAGGAGCAGATTGGTTTCCTGACTTAAATGATATCCGTAACAAAATTACGCCTCGAACACGTGGAATAGTGATTATTAACCCTAATAATCCAACGGGTGCTGTATATAGTAAGGAACTGTTGTTGGAAGTTGTTGAAATAGCCCGGCAACACAATTTGATTATTTTTGCTGATGAAATTTACGACAAAATCTTATATGACGATGCAGAACATCATTCAATTGCCGCCCTCGCGCCTGATCTGTTAACGGTAACATTTAATGGATTATCCAAAACATATCGGGTTGCAGGTTTTCGTCAAGGCTGGATGGTATTAAACGGCCCGAAGAAACACGCCAAGAGCTATATTGAAGGTTTGGAGATGCTGGCATCAATGCGTTTATGTGCCAATGTGCCAATGCAACACGCTATTCAAACTGCTTTAGGCGGTTACCAAAGTATCAGTGAATTCATTTTACCTGGTGGCCGTTTGTATGAGCAGCGTAACCGAGCATGGGAATTAATTAATCAAATCCCCGGCGTTTCCTGCGTGAAACCTAAAGGCGCTTTATATATGTTTCCAAAAATTGATGCGAAACGTTTTAATGTTCACGATGACCAGAAGATGGTGCTTGACCTGTTATTACAAGAGAAGGTCTTGTTAGTGCAGGGAACTGCATTTAACTGGCCGGAACCTGACCATCTCCGCATCGTAACCCTACCAAGGCTTGATGAACTGGAGATGGCAATTCAGAAATTCGCCCGATTTATTGGCAAATATCATCAGTAAAAATAAGAGCCGTTCATGGAAAAATATTACTGATAACGGACATTATTCATACCATGCGTTCTATTGGAATAGAAGAAAACCTCTTTCTTCTATTCCAATAAGTCTAGCCTACCCGCTTTTTCTTCACTGGTGAAAACCTCACCTGTCAGATAGAAATCCTTGATAACCACTTCCATAACTTTCTTTATTGATACCCAATGATCACTCTCTGCAAAATAAGGTCAATAAATTTTCATTTTTTACCGGTAACACAGACTAATTTTTTTATTTTCATGGCCGATTTTTGCAGTGATTATATAAGGCATTAGCAAGATATAAAAGAATTAAACATTGCATTTATTAAACTTAATAAAAGAGAACACCTGAATAAATAACAAACCATTGTAAATTATATGAAATTTTTGTATATAAATTGTATGCAAAATGGAGTAAAAACATAAATTTCTTTTAAAAAATATATCTATTACGATTATAACATTGCCAGTTAATAGTAAATGTAAATTAATCACATTAACCTTTCTATACAGTCTGGATACCAGTTTTAATGTGTACCAGATAAATAGCCAATTTCCCTATTAAAACAAGGGATAAAAATAAGAAACGATTTTAAGGTTTACTTTACCCCTCTCCACCGCTCACAATAAAAACAACATTTACTGTAAGAGATGATTATGAGCCACTTTTTTGCCCACCTTTCCCGTTTGAAACTGATTAACCGTTGGCCTCTGATGCGCAATGTACGTACAGAAAATGTATCTGAACATAGCTTACAGGTGGCCTTTGTCGCACACGCCTTAGCCATTATCAAAAACCGCGAATTTGGTGGCAATGTGAATGCTGAACGCATTGCGTTGCTGGCTATGTATCACGATGCCAGCGAAGTTATCACCGGAGATTTACCCACTCCGGTCAAATATCACAATCCACATATCGCACGGGAATACAAAAAGATAGAAAAAATCGCGCGGAAAAAATTACTGGAAATGCTGCCAACAGAGCTGCAAGAGGATTTCCGTCCAATCCTAGATGACAGCCAGCATACAACAGAAGAAACTTTTATCATTAAACAGGCCGATTCCCTATGTGCTTACCTCAAATGTCTGGAAGAATTATCGGCAGGTAACCATGAATTCAATCTGGCGAAAGCCCGACTTGAAAAAACCCTGGCTGATCGTCACAGCCAGGAGATGGATTACTTTATGAAAGTTTTTGTACCGGGATTCAGCCTGTCATTGGACGAAATTAGCCTTGATATTCCACATTAGAATGGAAACAACCAAGGGACAATCAGCACACTTATCACCATCACCAGTATGGTAAATGGCACGCCCAAACGGACAAAATCGGAAAACTTATAACCACCGGGGCCAAGAACCAGCGTATTCACTGGGGACGAAACCGGGGTCATAAATGCGGCGGAAGCGGCCACACCAATAATCATGGCAAATGGCATGGGAGATACTGCCATTTCACGCGCCGCAGCAATGGCTATCGGTGCCATTAATACCGCCGTTGCCGTGTTGGAAATAAACAAACCGATTACGGCACAAAGTATAAACAGACATAACAGCATCACCCTCGGCCCCATATCACCGGCAATATCCATCAAGCCACGGACAATCAGATCAATCCCGCCGGTTTTCTGTAATGCCAGTGCAAACGGCATCATCCCGACAATCAGGATAATACTGGGCCAATGAATAGAACGGTACGCACTTTCCATATCAATACAACGGAATTTTCCCATCAACAGGCAAGCTATCAATGCGGCAATCACATTGGGTACTTCATCGGTAAGCATCATGGCTACCATCAGCGCCAGACTAAAAAGCGCATGTGGCGCTTGAGACGTTGCCGGGGCCATCTCTTCGATCTCAACCGGCAGATTAAGGACAATAAAATCGCGCATTTTGGTTTGCAGGACACGTATCAGTTTCCAGTCACCAATAACCAACAAAATATCACCAAGTTGCAGTGGCGCATCGACCAATTTACCCGACAACGATTCACCATCACGTCGAATACCAACAACATTCAAACCATAGCAGGTACGAAAACCGATTTCCCGCAGTGACTTACCTAATAAATCCGACTCCGGGATCAGAGAAACTTCAGCCATACCTACGTTACGAGATCGTTCAGAGAAATACTCCCCGCGCAGCACCATTGGCTCTAATAATTGCTCACTGCAAAACTCACGCAGATCCACCTCACTGTCTGACATATCAATCAGCAATACATCCCGTTCTCTCAATTCGGTATTGCCCATCGCGCTGACCATAACGCGCCGGAAACGCCGCCAACGCTCAATACCAACGACATTAGCCCCATAGCGAGCACGCAAATTTGACTCATCAAGAGAAAGACCTATCAGCGGGGAACCTGGGCGGATCGCCAGACGACGCGCGCGGCCTGATAATTTATAGTCACGGATAAGATCACGAAAAGTGCGGCGATTCCATTTGTCATGACCTTTATCCGATTGATTATTTCCCAACCAATGGCGAGCGATCAGCATATAACCAATACCGGCAAACAGAATCAAAACACCAATAGGGGTAATAGAGAAAAATTTGAAACCGGGCAACCCTTCCCGTATCAACTCACTGTTAACCACCATATTGGGTGGCGTTGCGACCAATGTCATCATGCCACTGATAAGCCCGGCAAAACTCAAGGGCATCATCAACCGCCCCGGCGAAATTTTCATTCTTGCCGCCACACTGAGCACCACCGGAATGAAAATCGCAACCACCCCCGTAGAGCTCATAAAAGCACCAAGCCCCGCAACCGTCATCATCAGTAACGCCAACATTTTGGTTTCGCTGTTTCCGGCAGCCCTTACTAGCCAATCCCCCATTTGATAAGCGACACCGGTTCTCACCAACCCTTCACCAATAACAAACAGGGCAGCTATCAGCAACACATTGGGATCACTAAAACCGCTGGTCGCTTCACCGAGCGTCAACGTTCCACTCATGACAAACGCGATAATCACCAATAATGCAACAATATCCATGCGCAGTTTATTGGTAGTAAAAAGAACAATAGCTATCAGCAGCAGGGTCAATACCCACAAGAGTTCGCTATTCAAAATGGCCTCTATCAACAAAAAAGAAGATATTAGTGTCGAAAACTTGGCTAGTAGACCATTTTATTGAGGGAAAAGCTCCAGTTGCGATCAACAATGTGTCTACTTTTCATCATGAATCTTAAATATCATCAAGAAACGACCGATCGAGTTGTTTAAATGCGCGTTTCAGCAATTCTGCGAGAGATTGATAAGTTGGCGTTTGCTGCACTGGCGCCATTGCGATACCGGCTGCGGCAAATTTATCACGGATTTCATGAAACCATTTCAGCAATGCCGCTGGTAACGGTGTTGATGCCCGCTTCCCCAACCACCATAATCCTTGCATAGGTAAACTACAGGCAAACAGCGCAGTCGCCACCGCTGGGCCAAGCTGACCACCCAGTGCGATTTGCCACGTCAGCGTAAAAATAGCCAACGGTGGCATAAACCGGATACCAAAGCGGGTTGCCTTAATAATCCGATTTTCAGGAAACATGGGCGCCAACTGTTTCTCAATCGGCCAAGTTTTCATGTATTGCTGTCCCAGTTGCATCTTTCTCATCCATCCATTACTGGCGGGAGGTATTGCGCTCATCATGACCTCAATCAATTAAAAACACATTTTTTAAAAAAACATTGTAAATGATAAAATATTTTTTGTAGGATTAAGTATATTTTGTCTTTGCTGCTGGCTATCGGTATCCTACATTCACTTTTATGTTATACACAGCAGTAAAGCGGCATATTTTACTTTTTTTACTGCATTTAGGCTCATTTTGTTAACAAATCACTCTATCTCTTAACATCAGAGCTAGCAAAAAAGGTTTTTTGAAAATTTAAACCTTATCATCATGCTCTTCGCACTTAGCATGATGTTAATCATTTAATGTCATCACTATATGCTCTACGCTGATGAGTAATTGACGTTTTATTAATCACATGTCTTATCTGTAAGACTCAATGACAAACACGATATAGGTACTTCCATGTCAAGTAAGCTGGTACTGGTCCTCAATTGCGGTAGCTCTTCTCTGAAATTTGCTATCATCGATCCTGCTAACGGTGAAGAATATCTTTCTGGTCTAGCTGAATGTTTTAACCTGCCTGAAGCCCGCATTAAGTGGAAAATGGATGGCGCAAAACATGAAGCCGCTTTAGGTGCTGGTGCAGCCCACAGTGAAGCATTGAACTTTATTGTTAATACGATTCTGGCCGAAAAACCAGAACTTTCTGCTCAAATCGCCGCCATCGGTCACCGCATTGTTCACGGCGGTGAAAAGTTCACCGCATCCGTCACCATCAATGATGAAGTTATTCAGGGCATTAAAGATGCGGTTCCATTCGCACCATTGCATAACCCTGCTCACTTGATTGGCATTGAAGAAGCGAAAAAAGGTTTCCCACACCTGACTGACAAAAACGTTGCTGTATTCGATACCGCTTTCCATCAGACCATGCCGGAAGAGGCTTACCTCTATGCCCTGCCATACAACCTGTATAAAGAGCACGGCATTCGTCGTTATGGCGCTCATGGAACCAGCCACTTCTTCGTTTCCCGTGAAACGGCAAAAACGCTCAACAAACCGGTTGAAGAGCTGAATGTTATCGTCTGCCACCTGGGTAATGGTGGCTCTATCTCGGCTATCGTTAATGGTCAGTGCGTTGACACCTCCATGGGATTGACGCCACTGGAAGGTCTGGTCATGGGTACCCGCAGTGGTGACATCGACCCGGCGATCATTTTCCATCTGCATGATTCACTGGGCATGAACGTTGAACAAATCAACAAACTGTTGACCAAAGAATCTGGCTTACTCGGTCTGACCGAAGTCACCAGTGATTGCCGTTATATAGAAGATAACTATGAAACCAAAGCCGATGCTAAACGCGCTATGGATGTCTACTGCCACCGTCTGGCTAAATACGTTGGTGCTTATTCCGCACTGATGGAAGGCCGTTTGGATGCCATTATCTTTACCGGTGGTATTGGTGAAAACTCCTCGCTGGTTCGTGAACTGGTGATGAAAAAACTGGCCCTGTTAGGTTTCGAATATGATCACGACCGCAACCTGGCGGCCCGCTTCGGTAAATCCGGTGCTATCACTACCGACAACAGTCGTCTTGCTTTAGTGATCCCAACCAATGAAGAATTGGTGATCGCTCAAGATGCGGCGCGCCTGACCGCGTAATCATTTCACCAACCGCCAGCCACTGCTGGCGGTACTATTTTTGACCAACGAGCAACCGTAAAGAGGTTTCCGTGTCCCGTACAATTATGTTGATCCCTACTAGCACCAGCGTCGGCCTGACCAGTGTTAGTTTAGGTGTAATCCGCTCAATGGAGCAAAAAGGCGTCAGCCTGAGTGTTTTCAAACCTATCGCCCAACCCCGTTGCTGTGGCACCCAAGATCAAACCACCACCATTATCCGCTCTCATGCCAGCATAAAGACCGCTGAACCGCTGAACATGGCGCATGTAGAATCCTTGCTGACAACCAATCAGAAAGATGTACTAATGGAAAAGATCGTGGCCCTTTACCACGAAAACACCAAAGATGCGGAAGTCATTCTGATTGAAGGTCTGGTTCCAACCCGCAAACATTCATTCGCTCAATCTCTCAACTATGAAATTGCCAAGACCCTGAACGCTGAAATCGTATTCGTATTGGCGCTAGGTAACGATTCCCCGGAACAGTTGAAAGAACGTGTTGAACTGGCTCGTGCTGAATTTGGTGGCAGCAAAAACCAAAATATTACCGGTGTTATTATCAACAAACTGAATGCGCCGGTTGATGATCAAGGCCGTACCCGTCCAGATCTGTCAGAAATCTTTGACGAATCCTCAAAAGCCATCGTATCCAACATCGATCCGAACACGCTGTTCAAAAATAGCCCATTGCCAATCTTGGGTTGCATTCCATGGAATTTCGACCTGATTGCAACTCGTGCAATCGATATGGCAAAACACCTGAATGCCCGTATTATCAACGAAGGTGCGATCAAAACCCGTCGTGTGAAATCCGTGACTTTCTGTGCACGCAGCATTCCACATATGCTGGAACACTTCCGTCCCGGTTCCCTGCTAGTCACTTCTGCTGATCGCCCAGACGTTCTGGTTTCAGCCTGTCTGGCGGCTATGAATGGCGTTGAAATCGGTGCGATTCTGCTAACGGGTGGCTATGCCATCGATGAATCAATTAAGCAATTGTGTGAACGTGCCTTCAACACTGGCTTACCCGTCTTTATGGTTGATACCAACACCTGGCAAACTTCCCTGAGCCTGCAAAGTTTCAGCCTGGAAGTCCCGGCGGATGACCATGAACGTATTGAAAAACTGCAAAACTACGTCGCACACCATATCAGCAAAGAGTGGATCGACTCCCTGACAGCGAACTCTGAACGCCCACACCGCCTCTCTCCACCCGCATTCCGTTATCAATTAACAGAACTGGCACGCAAAGCAGGCAAACGCATTGTTCTGCCGGAAGGTGACGAACCTCGTACCGTGAAAGCGGCATCTATCTGTGCTGATCGCGGTATCGCGCAATGTGTTCTACTGGGTGATCCAGAAGAGATCCGTCGTGTTGCCGCTGCTCAGGGCGTAGAACTGGGTGCAGGTATTGAAATTGTTGATCCAGTTGCTGTGCGTGAACGTTATGTCCCACGTCTGGTTGAACTGCGTAAAAACAAAGGCATGACCGAAGTCGTTGCACGCGAACAACTGGAAGACAACGTTGTTCTGGGTACGTTGATGCTGGAACAGAGCGAAGTTGATGGTTTGGTTTCCGGTGCGGTACACACCACGGCAAACACTATCCGTCCGCCATTGCAATTAATCAAAACCGCACCGGGTAGCTCGCTGGTATCATCCGTATTCTTTATGCTATTGCCAGAACAGGTTCTGGTTTACGGAGACTGTGCAATCAACCCAGATCCGACGGCTGAACAACTGTCTGAAATCGCCATTCAATCTGCGGATTCAGCTAAAGCGTTTGGTATCGAACCGCGCGTTGCCATGATCTCCTACTCTACCGGTAACTCCGGTGCGGGCAGTGATGTTGAAAAAGTTCGTGAAGCAACTCGTTTGGCACAGGAAAAACGTCCAGATCTGATCATTGATGGCCCATTGCAATATGACGCCGCAATCATGGCGGACGTGGCGAAATCCAAAGCACCAAACTCACCGGTTGCCGGTCAAGCTACCGTGTTCATCTTCCCTGATCTGAACACCGGTAACACCACCTACAAAGCCGTACAACGTTCTGCGGATCTGGTTTCTATCGGGCCAATGCTGCAAGGTATGCGTAAACCAGTGAACGATTTGTCCCGTGGCGCTTTAGTAGACGATATTGTTTACACTGTCGCACTGACTGCGATTCAATCAGCGCAGGGAGAAGCGTAACCGTTTCTTGCACACGCTAATCACATTAATAAGGTCTGACCTTCTTACAGGGTTCAGACCTTTGAATTTATTCTTCTGTGTTATAAACGCTACACCAATCTTATTTGATGAAATTGGGCATAATTAGTCTGTCTGGTGATTTGTTTTAATTCAATACAATTTATAGAAGATTAAGGATCATAACCCGTAATGGGTTGTTTTCAGCACTAATAAGTTTAATCGCTAACACACAACATACCAATATCAGCATCGGTCTTATTAAACGAGGACCTACTTTAACAGCACAACGAGCACCTAACTGTGCTCCGACAAAAGACGCTATGGCCATTGCTAAAGCCAATGGCCATATAATGACGCCTTTAGTGATAAAGATAAATAACGCACCAATATTGCATGAAGCGTTTGCTAACTTAGTAAAACTCATTGCCCGCATCATATCGAGGCCACAGAAGAACATAAAACTCATCATGAGAAAAGAACCCGTTCCTGGGCCAAATATGCCATCATAAAAGCCAAGTACTGGCGCGATTAAAAATGAAAATAACAATACAGATATTCTTTTCCTATTACTTCTCCCACTAAGTTTCGGAGCGAAGATAAAATAAATTGCGACGACGATTAATAATATTGGCACACAAGCTTCTAATACTCTCTTACTAACAATACTAACAAATAATGCACCAATAACTCCTCCTAATGCGCTAAAAAGTATTAAAAACACTGACTTTCTCCACTCAATTAACCCTTTACGCGCAAAAGTTACAGTAGCTGATATACTAGCCGAAGTTGCCTGGAATTTATTGGTAGCCATAGCACTGATAGGTTCTATTCCTGCAAGAAATAGCGCGGGTAATGTTATTAATCCTCCACCACCTGCTATTGCATCAAAAAAACCCGCCAAAAAAGCAATAGTTGCTAGTATGCCTATTAGGTCCCATTCCATCATGATTCCACATATTATTAAACGTTTTAAAATAGCTTGAATTATTAATAATGCAAGCTATTCAAATAGATTTTCATGATTGTGCTTTACATTCAGCCAGCCCTTATACGTCGTAGAATATAATACACTTACAAATTCGATTAAAAAAAGCATCGGTGTAACGCTACTTTAAAATTTCCATATAATATAATTAGAATACGAAATAATAACTATATTTTACTTTATTGCAACAACATAATGAGAAATGATTTAGCCTTTAAGTAATAAAGGATCATCCGAAATGACAATTCCTTCCGCATATTTTGCAAGACCAAACAACCGTACCAACAATCTACGATTGTCCTTTACTACATCCCGACAATGTAATGCCCGATAGTTATTAATAACAATTGCGGATTCTTGTGTTAATACACATTGGTACGGTATAGCGTCGTTAACTGCCTGACAAAATATTTCATATGCTTGTTTGACAATATTTGAGGATTTTTCATCAACGGAAAAACGGTAGGAATTATAACGGATAGAAAAAAAGAATTTTTCATTAAAGTCTATTATAGATACATCCTTACCATCTTCCCCCTCTCCGTCTGCATAAGAATCACTGTATGTAAAATTAAAGCTGTATGACGACAGAGCCAAAACATTAGTTACACCTACTCTTTCTAATACTTCAGGCATTGGAATGACAAGTGTAGGTTCCATTAGAGGATTCCACATTGATGATAAAATCAAAGAAGATGGTGAAGGAGAATGACCATTTTTAGCTTTCACTGCACTCCAATATGGTCCTTCGGTATGAGGGCCAAGAGATAAACCTGAATGAGAACTTAATTCTACTTTACTATTTTCAGAATCAATGTCCTGCAAACCTCCGCCTTTAAAATGAGCAACCAGACGTACTATTTTTCCATAATTTTCAATATCATATGCAAAAGCTCTATGCTCAACAAATTCCAGCAAGATTTGATTGCGAGCAGCCAAATAAAGAATAGGATATTGATTCTCTAGTGAAGAAAATGAGGGTAATTTATTAGGGAGTATGTCATTGGTAACTTCTTTCATCCCTTCAAAAATCAGAGCAGACATTAAACCATCAGAATATACTCTAACCACTTCTCGTTGGCTTTCTGAAAATGTTTGTTTTAATTCTATCCCAGCTTGTACCACAATCATTCTAACTCCGATAACCTGTGGACCACCACGTTTAGCAATATCTTCAGAAAAATAGTGAAGTAGGCTCGCTTGTTGATCATTGAATATAAATAAATTAATTTCCTTATTTCTTGTTATATTACATGATGAAACCGTTTGTGTGTTTTTTTCTATAATTAACTTATATTCCATTTTTTTATACTCTTAGTTATTTTAGTTTCATTAATTACGGTTTTACTCTATCGAGTAAACTATGTTATCAGTTATTAAAATAATTACGAGTACCCAGACACACTTCGAGATTTAATATCATTATATGCTGTGATTTTCATGAAATTATAAATCAGGGTTATACCCATACCTTTTTATAATTTCTTTCGCTTGTTAATTACTATTTATAATTTATTAAAAATACAATACAACTGATATACAATAAATCACAAAAAAATATAAAATTAAACTTTATTCACTAATCTTCCAGACACATCTGGTTTCTATCGGGCCAATGCTGCAAGGTATGCGTAAACCAGTGAACGATTTGTCCCGTGGCGCTTTAGTAGACGATATTGTTTACACTGTCGCACTGACTGCGATTCAATCAGCGCAGGGAGAAGCGTAACCGTTTCTTATCCATAGCAGATTAATGGCTGATAAAGGCTGAATCCTGTGTTTCACTGGGTTCGGCCTTTTTATTTTCCTTTACCTTACTCGCTTTAACATTGCGATAGTGTGTATAATGTGTAATATGTGGCTATCAACAACACACGGAGCATGGTGAAAAGTTCAGAGTTAATAATCAGAGTTAATAAAACTGTTAGAAAAAAATGGCTGGGCTTTAGAGCGAATAAAAGGTAGCCATCATCAATTCAGGCATCCTGATTTTTCGATAGTTATAACCGTTCCTCATCCACGGAAAGACATAAAAATTGGAACATTACACAAGATTATGAAAGATGCCGATCTCAAATGAAGTAACCAGAAATACTCAAATCAGGAGAAGAAAATATGTTATATCCCGCTTTTATTGAAGTTGATACAGATGGCAGTGCAAGCGGCTGGTTTCCTGATGTATCCGGCTGTTATTTTGCTGGCGATACACTTGAAGAAACCTGGCAAGATGCAAAAAGTGCTATTGAGGCACATTTTGAATTATTAGCGCAAAATGAATCAGAACTCCCCAAGGCCAGAACAATGCAAGAACATCTCGCTGAAAATATTTGTGAATATGTTGGTGGTCAATGGTTCTTAATTGATGTCAATATGGATAAATTCGATGGCAGAGCAGAACGGATCAACATTACCTTGCCACATCGTTTATTACATCGTATTGATACCATTGTACATGACCATCCTGAATATAGCAGCAGAAGCGGTTTTCTGGCTCAGGCTGCACGCAATGAACTGCAAAAAACAATTTAATTGTGCCGCATATCTGCGGCACTTCACATTTATATTTATCTGCACAAATTTAAAGTTAATAATAACATGAGTTGCAGAACAAATATTACAGCTATTTTTACGGATTTTTGGATAATAATACATAAGAAACTTGAGATTGTATTTTATGTCCTGATAACCAGTTGTTAAATTCAATCCCTGTCTTATATATACCCTATGGATTTCAAGATGCATCGCGACGGCAAGGGAGTGAATCCCCGGGAGCATAGCGAACTATATGACCAGGGTGAGCGAGTGCAACCAACAAAGAGGCAACTTGAAAGATAACGGGTATATCTACATTCCTGACCCTGTAAATAATTCTATCTCATTATCACTATTTTCAGTTTTCTTATTCGTTAGTGTAAGTTTATTCGATGTGTTGACTGTAAATTTAAGAACACAATTTTCATATATAAGACATTATTTTGGTCTTTGTCAATCCATTTACCGTTATTGCGTTTCTACCTGATTTCTAATGTCCTCCAGATCTTCCATACAGGCGATACTGAAACTGCTAATAACTAATAAAAATGGCGAAATAAAGAAAACCTTTTTATTAAAATTCATGTTTCTCTCCTTACTTGATTTATGGTTTTAGCACTAAATGAAACAAAAATTAATTTCGCTATTATTAAATTGAAATACAATTTACGACATAAATAACAATCTGAATCACAACTCAGGCATAAATAAGAAATTAATAACAACAGAGCATTACAATATAAATCATTTAATTCAATTAATAATCTATCCTTCCTTAAATAAGGATAGATTATTAAATCAAAAAATACAAATTACAGAATTATTAAACTGTAAAATATTTTATTTAAACACATCAGAATCAATATGGGAAAATTTATAAAACAATTTAACGCTGGGATATCTCACAATACGTATAAAGAGTTTAATACCGGCACTCAGGGCGCAGTATTAAATAACGCCACACAAGCAGTTAACTCTCAACTTGCCGGCCAAATCAATGCCAACGCCAATCTGCATGGAAAAGCAGCCCAACTTATTATCAACGAAGTCACTGGAAGCAACCGTTCCGAACTACTGGGACAGCTGGAGGTTGCCGGCCAGAAAGCCAACATCATGATAGCCAACCCCAATGGTATTACCTGTAATGGATGTGGATTTATTAATACCTCAGGAGCAGTATTGACACCGCAATTTGATAAACAAGGTGCACTTGAAGCCCTGAAAGTGACAAAAGGCCAAATCACCATTGGTGGCAAAGGGTTAAATGGCCAGTCAACAGATTATGTCGATATTATCAGCCGGGCTACTGAACTGAATGGAAAAATAATAGAATTTTAGAATCAAAATTAAGCGCCGGAAATAATTTGGTTTTTGATTTTAAAGAATCAATTCTGATAAAAAATAAATTACCTGATGAAGCCAACAGTATTGATCAAATAATATCTGATAATAGCCAGATATCTTTAAATGCAAAGAATATTTTGCTGCACGCCAAAGGCATTGATGTTTCAACCGGGATAAAAGCAGATAATGATATTAATATTATCTCTGACGACACCATTAAAGTATCTTTATCCGCCTTAAATTCTGGAGAAAATATTGCTATAACGGCACTTAATGACATTAACTTATTACAAAGCAATTTAAAAAGTAAAAACGTTGCTTTGATGAGTCATAATGGCAATTTAAATATAAAAGATCCTTTAAGATCTTTTCATTTAGATAATACCCGCTGGCTAAACAAATTAGATGCATCTGACGATTTAAGTTTTTCTGCTGGAAAAAACATTTACATTAAAGATACGTTATTTGCATCCAAAAGTAAAAATATTTCATTCAATGCTAATAAAGATATTACTATTGAACACACAGATGATTTACTGAACCATCATAACATAATGCAACCAATTTCAGTTGATCGAGAAGCAGAACTGTTCAGTAGCTTATCTCCCACAGCAACATTAAATTCATCTGGTTCAATTTTAATGAATAGCGGTGGAAGTCTATCTTTAAACAGAGTAAATTTAGAAGCTGATAAAGATATTGAACTATATGCTGGTTACGATTTTAATCATTATATAAAAGCAATTAATCCTAAGAATTTCAGAGTTTCGACTATCGCCAGATTTCCAAATCTCCAAACTCATATTAAATCTGGCAATAATTTACTCATCAATACACGGCATGATATCACTTTAGAAGGCTCAGACATTTTAACGAAAGGTTCAACCAATTTATTAGCCGGAAACTCAATAAATTTATTATCGATATCTTATAAGTTTTTTGAGGAAACGATGATAGAGATAATGAACTATCTCTTTCCTTTTAAAAATCCGTCTATAAATATGAATTATATTATTACAACGATTAAGGCTGATAAAGATATAAATTTAACAACCGGTGGAAAGCTTTTAGCAGAAGCTACAAAATTATCAGCTAATGGTAATATTATCGCATTTTCTGACGATAATATGAACTTTGAGTCAGTGACTATTTCTGATCGCAACTATTCTAAAGATACTGGACGCGTTGAAAAAACAACCAATAAAGTATCTGAATTAACTGCTGGTGGTATTTTAAAACTATTTACCAATGGAAGTATTTTATTTGAAGCAACTAAATTAACCGCGAAAGGGTTAGGAGCTGTTTGGAAAGATCCTATTCCTGTGTCAAACCATAGTGGTCCGGTAGTCAATGTAGAATCCAAAGTACGAGATGCTCAAGAAAAGCTTGAAATTATTCAAAAGGAAAAAGCTCCCTTAGAAAAAGAAGTGAATGATTTAAAGCTGGCTATTGCAAAAATAGAAGCTCCATTTAACGATTTTCATGAAAAAACAAAAAGAAATGGAAAGCCTAATGGTAACAAAGGTATATTATTCATGAGAGATTTGGCTACTAAAGAAAAACGAGAAAAATTAGCCCTCAAACTTACTGAGTTAAATGAAATAGAATCTAAATTTAAACAAGCTACAAATGTATTATATACAGCTAATAATCAATTAGCCCAAGCTAAACAAGAGGCTAAAAATAAAGGTGATTCTGAAATAAAATTACAAACTGATATAGATGCCCATAATAAAGCAGAAGCAATGCGTATAGGGACTATCGATGTTGCGGCTAAAGGTGGATATTTATATGCCAAAGCACAAATGAATTCAGAGAAACATAAAATAACCCGAAAAAGTTCAAGCGGAGGTTTCTTTGGTGGTACTAAAACAACCACGACAGTTAGTCATAAAACTGGCCATGATGTAAGCGAATTTATTGCGGCTGGAAATATTACTATGCTAAGTCATGATGACAGTACTTATGAAGCGAGTAAAATAGAAGCAGGTAAAAACATTAGACTTATTAGTACTCATGGTTCAGTTAATTTTAAATCTATGCCAAATACTTCATTTGAGCAAACGACTAGTCATTCGAAAGGTTTTTTCATTAAACAATCTAATAGTGGACATAATAACACCACTTGGACATTACCAGCGATATCTGCTGGGAGCTTATTTACTGTAGATGCTAATTCAGGAATTAACGCTGATATTAAGACACAAAAAAGCCAATCTCTGCAAACTGCATTGAAGATGCTTGGAGAAAATCCAGAAACTGCTTGGTTAAAAGATTTAAACAATCGACATGATGTAAAATGGAATGAAGTTCAGGATGCTTATGAGAATTGGAATTACAGTAACCAACAATTAAGCCCGGTAGCTTCTGCTGTTATAGCAATAGCCGTAGCAGCAGTGACTGCGGGATCGAGTTTAGTTGTCGCTGCTGGCGCATCTGCGGCTTCTACCGCTACGGGAGTTGGTGCAGCGACAGCCGCAACAGCAACGACTACAGGCGCTGTTGTTTCCGGCGCAACCATTGCAGGTATATCGTCTTTAGCTTCTAAGGCAGCGGTTACTCTGGTTAATAACCAAGGAAACTTATCTAAAACCTTTAGAGATTTAGGTAATAGTGACACGGTAAAATCCACCATTACTTCAATGGCGATTGGTGGTGCACTGACCGGGTTCGATCAAGCGATGGGTTGGACTGCCACTAAAGATGGCGCTAACGCAGCGGCTTCATCAACCCATTCAAATATCCCTCTATTAAGTAAAGGCGCAGATTGGAGCAAAGTCGCTCAACGTGTTGCTGGACAATCAATTATCAGTTCCAGTTTAAATACCACAATTAATGGTGGCAGCTTTAAAGATAATTTTGCTACAGCATTGCTTGCCAGTGCCGGCAATCAAATTAATGCAGAAGGAGCGAATGTTATAGGAGACTATGGCAAAGTACTCGGCATTCCTGGAAAGGCCATTAGCCATGCAGCAGTATCAGCTATTGCTGCACACATTGGAGGTGGAGATGCAAGGGGCGCAGCCGCTGGCGCACTCGCCGCTGAACTTGGAGCCGTGACGCTGGCTAAGACATTTAATGATCCAGCACAAATTCTGGCAGGCGGCAAAATCATCGGCGGTATTGCCGGTGCATTTGCTACAAATAGTGCACAAGGCGTTAACAGTGGCGCAAATGCGAGTGAAATCGTTCTTGAGCATAACTTCTTTGCGCATGATCTGCTTGAGTTGGACGAAGCAATCAAGGCAGCGAAAGAGAAAGGTGAAGACACAGCCTCTATCTTTGAAAGAAAGCGCAATAACCTAGCAGAACAGCGGGAATCCGTCAAAGCAGAGTGCCAAGCTCATCCGACCATCTGCGCTCTTACACTTCGCGAGTACGCCAATCAAGCACTAGAGTCCGTCGACACCCTTATCGGCAGACTTTATTTTGATCGTAGTGTTGTAGCATTCACCCATGAAGAATCGGCTAAGGATAACGCCGTCATTGACAATTACACAAATGGAACTGGTCAATCACTGGAATATGTGCTTAACGGTGCAAAATTTCTGGGTGGCGAAGACACCAAATTTTCGATGACAGGAAAAAGCATCAAAACACGAGTCCATAACCAACAAGTAAATCCGTCAAATTCTGCGCCAGAGGTAGTTGTAATAAAGACAGAGTCAGGCAAAAAAGGAAATTGGAACAAGGACCTAAACAAACCTCAACCAAATACGATTTATCATGTGGATGGAAATAAAACATACCATACTGATTCCTTGAGCAGACCTGTTAACATTGAGGCTTCATTAACTCTGTCGAGTAATGATCGTAATTACTATCAGCAACGCAAAACTGGTCACCAGGGCAATTCAGGAGATGATGGAGGTCATTTGATAGGCACTATTTTCAATGGCCCAGGTGAAAAGCTTAACATGGTGCCGATGGAATCCAGCTTAAATAGACATGGTGCATGGAGAGATATGGAGAGAACTTGGGCTGATGCGTTAAAAACTGGTAAGACAGTTGATGTGAAGATAAAGCCTACTTATTCTAATGATAGTCTTAGACCTGACAAATTTACTGTGAGTTATTCAGTAGATAATGGTAGAGTTATTGACAGAGTCTTCAAAAATGCTCCGAGCGAAAAATGATGAGAGATGATCAAGAGATTTATAATGATATTGGTAAGGTTTTATTTTCTATAGCTCCTGATGATGCATCTAAGGTCATTGTTAATGCTTCATTAGAACCCAAAAATGATAGCGGTGAGTTTATTTACGATTACGTTAATAAGAATGGCGAAGAAAAATGGATTAATGATACTTATGATGCCAGTCCTCAACTGTTAGATTTACTGGTTGAGTTAAGGATCTATCTTTTAGATAATTTTAAATCGGAAAAACCACCTTTTTGGCATTCCTGTGTTATCACACTTGATATTGAAAAAGTGAAAATCAATGTAAATCTCAAATACGAAGATTAACCCGAAAACGATCCCAGCTATTACGCTGGGATTTTCTTTACCCCAACTTGTTCTCAAGAAGCCAAATCACCAACCGCTTAGAAAGTTCTTGAAGCAGCTTGTTTGGCGTAGGAAAAACGTCCAGATCTGATCATTGATGGCCCATTGCAATACAACTCCGCAATTATGGCAGACGTGGCGAAATCCAAAGTACCAAAACATCTCGCTGAAAACCTTGGCAAATATATTGGTGGTCAATGGATCTTAGTTGACGTCAATATGGATAAATTCGATAACAGAGCAGAACGGTGCACGTAATGAACCGCAAAAAACAATTTAATCGTGCCGCATATTGCGGCACTTTATATTTATCTGCACAAATTTAATGTTGATAATTATATGGTAACAGAACAGAGGTTAAACCTTATTTTTATGGCTTTTTCGGTAACAATACATAAGCAACTTTATGTTGTATTCTTTTTCCTGATAACCATTGGTTAAATTCAGCGCCTACCCTATATTCAGGAGGCTTACAGCTACTCACTTTAGCACCCGATGTTCCTGTTCTACCAAGCCCATATGTCCCCCCACCTTCCGCTTTAAGGCCACACCCATGTCCTCCTTTGTTTACCGGTGTACTGAATTCTTTATATAACCAACCAGATCCTTCTGTAGTGAATTCTATAGTAATTTTGGGCTTTTCACTTTTCGGATATGTTATTGCATAAGTATATTCAGGTGTAATTCCACAATAGCTTTCTTCTGTAACACAAGGGATTGCATTATATTTATTGCTGTCTAATGATATATATTCATTTTTGCCCATCCCTCTATACCAATAACTTGCTTTTTCTGCATTATAATCCTGGTTATGAGTAGAAGTGTTATTTAATTCAACGTCATTTCTCTTTTCAAAACCGCTTAATTTCGCTCTAAGTTTGCAATTTTCATACAGCGACATCACTTCAGTATTTTGCAGGCCATTGCTTCTTATTACTTTTTTTACCTCAGTTCTAACTTCCTCCGGATCTTCCACACAGGCCATACTGAAACTACTAATCGCTAATAAAAACGGGGAAATAAGGAAAAATTTTTTATTCAAATGCATGCTTCTCTCCTTGCTTTATTTATGGTTTTATACCCTTCATCTTTCAAGCTGCTGCTTTGTTGGCTACTTTCACTCACCCCAGTCACATAGTTATCTATGCTCCTGGGGATTCGCTCACTTGCCGCCGCGCTGCAACTCGAAATCTATTAGGTATATCACTCAATGGAACAAAAATGAATTTCGGTATTATTAAATTGAAATACAATTTACGACATAAATAATAATTTAAATCACAATTTAGACATAAATAAGAAATTAATAACAATAGAACATTACAATATAAATCATTTAATTCAATTAGTTATTATTACCTTCCTTAAATAAGGATAGATTATTAAATCAAAAAATACAAATTACAGAATTATTAAACTGTAAAATATTTTATTTAAACACATCAAAATCAATATGGGAAAATTTATAAAACAATTTCAATAACATATAAAATAAACAATTTATCAATATTCAAACGTTATATACCCAAGAAACTTCAAGATGCAGTTTTTAGCACCTGAAAATGGTCGTTAATTCTAGACGTCAGCGAGTCCGCTATATCAGGTAACGTTGTGGTGAAAAATTTGAAGACTTTGTCTCGAAATTCATGCTTATCAGCGAAATAACGGTTATTTCGAACCTGTTCATTCATGACCTTCCATAATCGCTCTATCGGGTTTAAATTTGGGCTGTATGGAGGAAGGTAATGTAACTCAATATTGCTAACATAAGCCCACTCCTTCACAAGATGAGCTTTGTTGTAACCCGCCCCATCCAC
>NZ_NMQR01000038.1 GCF_003545805.1 Photorhabdus sp. CRCIA-P01
TATTGCGCCCGGTGGTCACTTTCAGGTCTTGCGCATGTAATTTGGCGTTAATCGCCACGGAGCGGGCGATAATATCGGTGTAACTTTGCCGGGTGCTGTCCATGCCGTGCCCGTCAATGCGCACTTCCCCCTGATTGACATCAAACCCTTTCAATCGGCCCCGTTCCATCAGGGCTTGCCCGGTGGTGAGCGTGGTGCGATGCGCATTAATAAACCCGCAACCGTTACAGGTGATACCCGCCGGGTTGGCAATAATCACCTCGGCTTTATGCCCGGCCACTTCAATCCAGCCGTTGAGGCGGCTGGGATCATGGCTGTTGACTTCGTTGAGGATAACACTGGCATCCCCTTTGGCTAACCACGGATTACCGGCCACCCTGCCGCCGAGTTGGGTTTGCGTGGCTTGATGGCTGTTATTGAGGATAACCCCTGGTTTATCCACATCAAACTGGCGGTAGCTGTTGTGGGAAACGCCATCAGAACCGGGCGTCTGAATATTCACCTGCGGCGTGCCGTTGGCGCTGCGAATGACGGTCGGTTGCTGACGCCCCGGCGCCTGTCCGTCGGCCACAATCGTCGCCTGTGCCGTGAGTGAAATCCCGCCCAGCGCTAACAAGAGACTGAATCGTAACGTCGTGAGCCGACAACGACACGACGGCAGAGATGGCCGACAAGCACGACGTCCCGTTCGTCCGCGCCCGGCACACACTATCTCGGCCACCACCATCCACAGCTGGCGGGCCTGATTAAAGATAATACGATATAACAGCTTGTTCATGATTTTTGCTCCACACAACACTACCCACTGGCAGTTTTGCTATTTGAATTAATACTGCCAAGACAGGTTGAATCCGGCCGTGACCGGGGAGGTTTGGAAACCGGCGGGTTTCGGGTACAGACAGGTGAACCTCCGCAGGGGGGGCTAATTGAGCCTCCAGGGCTGGCTGGCGTGCCTGTTGATGGATGCGTTGTTGTTCTGAAAGGTCTGCGGCCTGACTGCCTGAAATCACGCTATAAAAAATCGCAAACACTAAAATACTGCTTTTCATTGACTTTCTATTCCACAATGTCGAAGCGGTATTAACCACGAATTTAGCTTAGCGATCAATATTTAGGATTGATGATCAACCGGGCATCTAAAATAGGGGAATTGGTTAAGATAGCAGCAAAAACAAGGAGTTATAGTGCAGAGCAAAAAACAGGCCAATGTGATTGTTTTGTGACAACATTGTATAAAAAACAGATTAATATTAATCATTTAATAACCAATATTAATAATTTCAAATTAATTTCATTTTTTGTGTTAATTATGTGATGAATATCACATTTATGATGTTTGATTTCAGGATGAAATTACTTGCAAAGTGATGATTGTCGTAAATCGGTGATGAGATATTATCTTTTCTGATTAGGTCAGATGATGATTTTTAACCAAGTTGGCAGAACTGGCGCTATGCTATTTCGGATCGGGAGATAGCTATCAGCAACAGGTGTTCGTAATTAATTCACAGATTGGAAAAAATCATGAATCCTAAGAATTCTGGTTTTAATGGATGACCCGGCTATTACATGATTAAATCAATATCTGAACTTTAATAACTTCTTCAAAAGGGGAGATAGATAAGAATGGATTCTTTGATTTGTAGTAATAACATGGCTAACGAAGAAATCATAAAAGTGACCGTTCCGTCGGTCACGAAACTCAGTCATCAACCGGTTTATAGATCCCCCTATTTGAGCTGAGATCAGTTAACATCCAAATTTCCCCAATGTAGCCTCCGCAATAGGAATATATTGGTCTGTTAATTTATTGATGCTGTTATTGGTTGCAGGATAACAACAATCAAGGAAAAACCAATTTATCGGCGTCTCCAATATTGAAGCGATCCGCACCAGATGGGATAAATTAATTCGGTTTATCCCTCTCTCATAACGTGAGAGTTGTTGCTGACTAATACCTATTTTTTCCGCCAATTTTACAGCGGTTATACCCAACTCTTTCCTTCTTTTTTGAATACGCTTCCCTACTAATAGATGATCTTGTTTCATTTTCATCCCAGCCTTTAAATTAAAAAAACACCTTTTTATGGCATTGCCAAAATTATCGCCCCTGATCCTGAGAACGGTCCTGCCTCTACTCTGCCATTTTTTTGTAAAATTGATTTCACTGTAACGGGTACGCTGCCTCCAGCCGGTACAAACACAGCAACACCGTCTTCACCATTTCTCTCATTTAATAGCAACTTAGCTTTCAAACTACCATCGCTTCTTAAAGATACTAATCCCCTATCAGGGCCCGTCGCTGTCACGATAATCTCTATGTCTGTATTGCAGGTCACATTGATATTTTCCGCTCTGGTTGCGCCTTCTAGTTTTGCCTCATCAATACTCCCATAATTAAGTTCAACAGAGCCTTCACTGACCTGACAAGAACCTATCGGCGGTGGTGCAACGCCACATAAAGATCCGGGCAACAATCTTCCATGAAAGCCATTTTGATCAGTTTCATAAAATAACCCGACACACTCCTGATGAGATCGAATCGCAGGGCCAAAATGTTTTGCAACTCCAGTGATCGGAAAACTGGTATATTTCAATATCTCCGCCTGAACTTGTTTCATTGTCCTGAATCTTTCTACGCGAGTATTAAATAGCCTATAGGGCTGCCCTGAATAACCATTAACACTATGACGATGATTAACCGATATCCAACACGCAGAATAACCATAACAGGGATTTGGCGTAAAATCGTTTTCCTGATCCCAACGCTCAATCACAAAAGTATAATAGGCATTTGTAGGAATACCCTCGGATTTAGTGATATACGAAAATATTGATGCAACCGCACTTGATGAAAACAGCGATAAAAGTACCAGGCAAACAGGGAATAACTTTTTCATTATAAGTTACCTAATAAAATAAAAAGCCAAACTGTGCAACTTAGTCATAATTCAGATTAAATGTCGCAATCGCATGAAATGTACCTCGCGTAATCGTCTGGTTCGCTAGCGCAGTGGGTTCTGCCTGCACATACGCTTGCAATACAATCAAGTTTTCCCCCTCTTTTAACGGATAGGCATCCCCCGCTTTATTCAACGACAACCGTTTGCCTTCAACAGTTTCTATACCAATGGCAATCCCTGCGGCTTGGCTTCCCGCACTTAACGCTAATAAGCCCGGCAACTGCGGATTTTCCATGCCACTGAATGTCAGTTTGATCGATTTTCCCACGCTCATGTCGCAACCCGATAACCTGAGCAGAAAAGATTCGCTATTGGTCCTGCCATGCAGATACAAATATTTTTCAGAAATTGCGGCAAAATCGAGCTGGATATCTTCATCACCCGGTTTAATCGTGCAGGGTTCTTTAACCAATGCACCGTGAAAAAGCATATTATCCGCAGCCTGTACCACTTGATGGCTATAAACCGTGGCAGCAATAACCATAAAACCAACGCGCAATACGAATAATTTTAAATATTTCATTAGTTTTCCTTTCACTGGTATTCCGCCAGCAATGTCGCCGTCACTTCAAATGTCCCTTCCGGCAATGTACTTCCGGGTTTTTTTACCGGTACCGCTTGTATCACCGGCTGTTTCTGTGATGTCACCGGAATACGCTTATTAAGGGGGAATGCTTTACCATCCAACGTCAGACGAATACCCAAATTGGTAATGTTGGTTTGCAACGCGGCGGCATCAAATGCGGTTTGTGGGCCAATCACCGTCAATCCCAAACGCCAACCTGAGATATTCGGCGCACACACCAATTGGTAATTCACCGGCTGGGTATAATTCACCCCGTCCACCTGATGGATGCCAATATTGTGACCAAAATCGACATCAATCATATTGTTGTCATTAATAACGCAAGGAGGCGCTTCAAGCAGTGTGCCGTGAAGCCACATATTATCTGCCGCCTGTCCCGGCATCACATTGATGAAACCTAAGCAAACCGCCCAGAAAACACGATAGCTCAAATGGTTCATTGCATGTCTCCTGTTCACTGGTATTCAACCATCATGGTCGCACCCGCGCCAAAGTCGCCGCCTTTCAATACCGCGGCCATATCTTTTACCGGCACCGCATGTAATTCAGGAAAATCAGGATAGTTAAATTTCATCCAGTCATTGATTGGCAATTTTTTGCCATTATGAATAACGGCGACGCCAAGCCCAATATGATTGGTTTGTAACACCGCTGGATCAAAACTGGCGGTGTTACCCGATATCATCATTTTCATCGCATTAGCTGGCATTTTTTCACATTTCACGGTGTATTTAACGGGCTTCATATAATTGACCCCATCAATCCGGGTAATCATCACCTCGCCAAAATCCACATTTATAGTATTGCCATTGTTAATCACACAAGGGGGAGGTGCGATAACCACGCCGTAAATATTGACCGGTGTTTTACCCGAAAAATGACTGACAGCTCTTGCCGCTATATTTACCCTTCCTGCCGGTAAATCGGCCTGAGCACTAACACTCAGTAAACAGCCAAACAGTAATACGCTCCCGTTTTTTTGCCTGCGATACCGTTTTTTTATTCGCGGAGAATACAGAGAGTTAGTCATAATTCACCCTGAAATCCACCACCGCGCGATATTGCCCAATCCCCAGCATTCTCGGCGTCCGTATTGGCGTCACGTAATATTCCAGGCTGTCCTGTCCCGATGCCACAAAATGGGGACGCCCCCACTGGCCCAACCGGATATCATTGTTCGCGGTATCTGTTATCTGTAACCCCAACCCGGTGACACCGGTCACCCGCACCAGATGGGGATAATCGCGATCCGCCGGTGCCACAAAACTGACCGTCACCACCGGCTGTAAATGACTCCACGTCAAATTACCGGTCCGCCTATCACCTGCCGTGCCTTTGGTTCGCAGACAGTCACGAAACTTCAATGTGAACGGTATCGGTGTCCCTTTATCACCTGGCCGACGCAAATCACTGTTTGGCGTGGTCCCCAAATTCACCTCCTGCCATGCAGAGTTCATGTCCAATCGACAAGCCGCCTCAGTCAGCCCACCAAACAAATACAGTTCACCGTACACGCCCTTAATATCTGCTGCCCGCTTCTCCACTGCTTGACTCTCCATCACTGGCATCAGCCAGATCGCCAGTGTCAGTACACAACTTATCCGCTTGATGTTCATCGTTGTTCCTCCCGGCTTCGCCCGTCACGACGAACTTTTAGTCACCTGACAATGGTTCCTCGTACAACTAAAAGTCAATTGCGGTCGGCCACCATAATCATTGACATACGTCAGCACCGGCGCATTCCCTAATGCCCCTGCACTACCACTCAGCACCGCACTACTTTTGGGCGCTATCATAAATGGCTTAAAGTCCGCTACCGTTTCTCCCTTAAGCTGGCTCGATGCATCCACCACGGTGATGTAATAGGGTGTCGGGTTGTTCACCTGATATCGGTCCCCCTGACGCGTCAACGTCATCTTCTCTTGCCACGGATTATCCAAATCGGTACGGCCGGCAAAAATGGCTTTCGGACGATAGAACAGCTTGATCCGGGTTTGTAGCGCAATCTGCAAGGTATTCGGTTTCTTACTGCGAGGCGGAATTTCACGCAAATTAAAATAGAACAAGCTCTCCCGATCTTGTGGTAACTGCGCGGTTGTTGGCAGCGACTGTATTTTCACCTGGCTCTTAGCGCTCGGCTCCACCCGCTGCACCGGTGGTGTGACGACTAACGGACCATTGATTTTGTTACCCTGTTCATCTTCTATCCATCCCTGAGCCAGATACGGTAACTCTTTGTTCTGGTTGCTGATATCCATACTGGTGGATTTGTCCTCACCGTTAAACACGACGCGGGTACGATCCAGCGCAATGGCTGCCATTGACTCACCGATCACCAACAGACTTAGGGTCGCGATCGTGATTACATTGATTGTATTCTTCAATTTCATACTCAATTACTCATTCTGAAAATATGTCATTTCAGCATTATTATGGGTCACCGCGGTAAGCTTCGGTGACAGCAACAAGGTTTTTACTCCGCCAGTCAATGAAAGTTATGGCTGTTTATTGCCGTCGGCTAACTGGCAGAGCAATAATAACGAAGCCATCTCTTCTACTTTCGGTAATTCATAGGGCAACTCAATCACACACTGCAACTCCCCATCCCAACGCACATCCAGTTTCTCTGCCGGATTTATCCCGCTCAGATAGGTATTCCCACCGTCACTGACGATACCAATCTCCCGTTTATCCTTATTCAGCACCGTCGCCCCAAACGGCGGCGTGCCACCGTCCGGCAAGCGGATGATGCCCATCGCTTTTTCACCGGATATCACTTGGAATTTACGGTAACCAATCGCCCCTTCCGTCAACGTCGCTTGTTGCACCGACCGGATTGCCTCTACATTGTCCGGCAGTTTGTTCAAATCAATACTCGCGCTGTTGCGGTAATAGTTGTTCACATCAGAAATCACCGCTTTACCGAACATATTGGTATGAGTAATCGCACCAAAACCTTTCACCGGTACGTCACCGACACCATCGGTATCTACCATCAAACGGGTGGTACCCGGCATATTAATGCGATGCAATGCCGCACCTTCCGGTGTCATGGTCATGCCCCCCTGGATGGAAAACGCCGCCGTGGTATAACGTCCATCCTGATAACTCGCACTGGTCGTCAGTTGAGCACGATCACCGTAATGGGTTAAATAACCGTTAGCCGCGGCCTTGCCGTCAATACTGGTGCCAACCGCTAAACGATAGTTACTGTTTTCATTAATCCGGTCGTAGTAACCCACCGTGTGGGAGTTACCTTCCCGATTGACCATTGCGTTATAACTGACAGTGCCTGAATTACCCCACGGCAGGGATAATGTCATATACATCCCGTCATCATTTTTACCTTCATATTTATTACGGTAAGCAGACAGATTCAGGTTGATGTTCTTATAACTGCCAATATCAAAATAACGTGATATCGATAAGTTATAGCGATCGTTATTCGAGCGATTCCAATAAGTCTGGTGGCTGTAATTTAAGTAGATACTGGTACCAATATGCGTGAACTGCTTATTCAACATAATGGTGTAAAGTTCTTTATTACTTTCCGCATCGCCATCATGATAACGGCGATCCAGATACTGACTCATGCTCATAAAATCACGTTCCGAGAAACGGTAACCGGCAAAAGTCACCTGACTGTCATACTCCTCAAAACGCTTGGAATAACTGAGACGATAAGAGCCGCCCGTCAATGTTTGGTCCTCATCCGGTAAATGGGCGCGGGATTCAGTGACATCAAAGGAGAACGCACCAAAGACCATTAGATCACGCCCAATCCCCAATGACAGCGCATTATAATCCCCGGCCCCCAACATTCCGCCGTACAGCGACCAACCATTGTTTATTCCCCAGGAAAACTCCCCAATACCAAAGCCCGATCCCTCACTGTGATGTTTCCAGTTAGTCGGCTTACCCGCCGCCAGTTTGTACTGAACCCGGCCCGGACGGGTTAAATAGGGAATATTCGCGGTATCGATCTGAAATTCCTGTAAACCACCATCCTGCTCCTCTACCCGCACATCCAGTTTGCCACTCACTGCGTCATTGATGTCCTGAATGCGGAATGGACCTGGCGCAACTTGGGTTTCATACAACACGCGCCCCTGTTGACGAATAGTCACTCTGGCATTGGTTTTCGCTACCCCCGTCACTTCCGGCGCATAACCTCGCAGGTTCGGCGGCAACATATTGTCATCCGTCACCAGACTCACCCCGGTAAAACGGAAGCTGTCAAAGATATCCGAATTGAGGTAATCCTCACCCAACGTTAGCTTAGCCTGCCAATACGGTATTGCCCGGTACAAGTAATAACGGCTCCAATCCCAGTTCTTCTCTGTGCTCCCAGCCCGACCCGTGATGTGGTTATACTGTGATTGCCAGTCTGCCCGTAGACGCCATGCCCCCAAATTCATCCCGGTCGTACCATTAGCACTGACATTCTGATTTTCACTTCCCTGCGCTGGCTTAGAGACCTGAGCATTGACGTTATAATCAAACATTATCCCGAAAATCCCCTCATCCCAACGTGACGGCGGGTCCCAGTCGGGTGAGCTATATTCGAGATAGGCTTGCGGCACACTCAGGTATAACATGTCACTACTCAAATCACCGCGCACCGTCATGCCAGGCAACGTTTTAAGCTCCAGACACTGGTTATTGTTCCACCAAGTAATCTTTGATTCCCATTCCGCCCGCAGCCCTAACTGTTTCACCAAATCAGGTGGCAAACACGCCACACTCCCCTGAGGATCATCCGGTGGTGCCATAAAAGTAACCGGCATTTCCGGCAGTTCGCTTTTGTTCAGCCGTACCGCCATCTGATAATCCCCCGGCATGATATAACCCGCACGGGAAAATTCTTTTAAATTAATCCGAGAACGATCCTGAACATCCAACACGTCCGTATTAAATTCAATTTCCTCTTCCGCAGACACAGCATGAGTACCTATTAAAGCAAGCAATACCAGAACAATAAGAGGTTTCAGGACACACCGAACCGAGACCACGCTGTCGCATTCAGTGGTCCAACCCAAAAATAAAGCCATAACATTCCCAGATCGATGATTAGTAATAATCCAGCCTGAACCGAACCGAGGTTCGATACTGCCCCGCTTGCAATAACTGGTGATTACCCACCAATCGCATCGCGTAATTAAGGGTCATCCGCCCTGCCGGTAAATCCTCCACCGGCAGTGGAGTTCCCGGATGTGCCTGATTACCGTATATGTCCGTAATTTGTAACGCTACTCCCTGAGCCACACCAGATAACCGGAAATTGTTCCCATCCGGTACGCCATCAAACGTCACCTGAAAGTGGCGCCAATCAGACTTACCCAAGGTGGCAGAAGTCAGTACACAGTTAATCAAGCGAATGGAAAAGGGGCGCGCTGGTCCCTGTCCATCATGTATCATCCGGCTTACCGGGATCGTGGCTAACTCAATCGTCTGGTCACGGTTACCTGCGTCAATCGCACAGGCCGTATCAATGATGGTGCCTTGCATGCTAACGCGACCATATCCTTGCGTTCCTTGTGGAGCAGCCGTTTCAGCTTCAATCACACAGGGAAACATTAACAAGCAGGGCACTACAACAACGGCGGCATATCGGCTCATGACTTCTCTCCAGCTAAACTTATGCAAAACTTTTGATATAGGAAACGCCCGCCTCCTTGTAAGCGTTTCCGTGCATGAAAAGACTTATTGGTAAGTCAGCTGGAAGTTGGCAATGCCGGTGAAATTACCCGGAACAACGGCATCAGGTGAAGTATCACCCTGAAGATAGGCAGCAAAATGCAGATCATTATCACCATCATGCAGAGCTACAGCCGATGAGGGGGTACCTAGTTTGATTTGGTTACCGCCCGCATCAGTGATCGCAATACCCGCACCTTTGGCAATTCCTTCAATACCTAGCAAACCATCACCGCCGGTGATGCTGGATTTGGCACCAACAAACGTCGTAGTTACCGTATTTATTGTTTCAGTCGTACAGTTATCTAAAGAAATTTTGAATGGCGTGGAAGAAGAGCGGCCACCGTTTTTCAAAGATGCGCTAGAAATAGAGCCCATTGGTACTACCTGATCAACCGTTTCTGGGGTGATGGAACAAGGTGCATCAGTAATAGACCCGGTAAAAGTCACCGTTCCGTGACCTTGGCTAGGATTCGCTGCATTGACAGAACCGGCAGCCAAAACCACACCTAACCCCAGGGCCATAACCAATTTATTCAATTTCATGTAAACTAATTCCTTGAATTTAAGGATAAAATACCCATAACCATAAAAAAATAACCGTGCAGGACTCAGCTCCATGCACCCAAGATTCAGCGCAAAATAGTTTAAAAATCTCGAATTAATATTTTTCAAACCAAACAAAATGCACCAAACTGTTTTTTTCAGTCAAAAAAACTAAGAGGGAATAACATTTCGGAGTTAACATTCGAAAAAAGACATTAATTTGATCTAATAATCTAATTAATGAATTAATATTTGATTGAATTCAGATGAACCCACTAATTTTTTACAAAAATTTTATGATGAAGCATGAAAAATAGTAAAAAATAATGAAAAAAAGCCATATATTATAAATAGTTAAATATTGGCAATTTGGCATTACACAAAATTTGACTTAATCGGTCGTTTTATAGGAACATATTTACAGTTTGGTGCATTYTGTTTAGTTTCTTTTTATTGTCAAATAGTTTTCAAATATATAATTACAAAGCTTACAAGCTGATATTTTCTATTAAAAAATGGCTATTTATAACTATCTAAAAACGGTATTTATAGATTTTGGTCAAAATAAATAGAGTTATCAGCTAATAATTTTATAAAAGTTCTATTAATTGATATATTCCGGTAGATTAATATTATTCTTCTACCTATAACTATCTGCCCAAATTTCACAGGAATTATTTTCATGAAGAAACGTAAATTCTTAACCAGATATGAAATTAATGCGATTTTAGAAAAAGCACGTCAGGGACGTCACGCCGAGCGAGATTATTGCATGCTACTGATGTGCTTCATTCATGGGTTTAGAGTGAGCGAGCTATGTAATCTAACATTATCCGATCTTGATCTTAACTCAGAAATTATTCATGTCAGACGATTAAAGGGGGGATTATCAACAACACATCCACTAATACCAGAAGAAATTAAAGCTTTAAATCAATGGCTTAATATTAGAAAAAGTTGGCGAGAATCAGATACAGCATGGGTCTTTTTATCACAAAAATCAGGTGCTATTTCACGCCAGCAAGTTTATGGTTTATTAAAGCGTTATGGCAAGCAAGCATTAGTCAATATTTCACCTCATCCACATATGTTAAGACATGCCTGTGGTTATGCTCTCGCTGATTTAGGAAGAGATACACGCCTTATTCAAGATTATCTCGGTCATCGAAATATATCCCATACCGTTATTTACACCGCAAGCAATGTAAAGCGATTCTTCAAGATATGGGAGGCTCCTGTAAAAGGACTCGATTAATTTCAATATCTCTTTTTTATGTAAGACATGTAGTATGAGAAACTATTTCTCTTGGAAACAAAAAATCTTCCAATTGTAAAAATCCTCGTCCATATACTGATGAGGGTTTTTATACGATATAATAATTATTCACATCATAAGATACGACCTATTATTTCTTATAATTAATTTTAAAATAATTTTTTTTGGAAATTAATAGATAACACAATCAAATAAAAATAGGTATCCAGGACGAATTTGAATAACAAACACTATTATTACATGAATGGATATTTTCACAAAAATTAAGAAAAATAAAATCACTGGAAATTATACTCTGCTTTCCAGTGATGGCTTGCTGACTTTTAATATTTTATGGTCGATTTATTAAATTTTTATATAATGTTAAATTTAATCAACTATTTGAATATTTGGAGAATGAGAAAGATAGCCAATAAGATTACCAATATTGTCTTTAACATTCCATCTTTCGAAAACGGATATATACCTAATAGATTTCGAGTTGCAGCGCGGCGGCAAGTGAACGAATCCCCAGGAGCATAGATAACGATGTGACTGGGGTGAGTGAAAGTAGCCAACAAAGCAGCAGCTTGAAAGATAAAGGGTATAGATAAACTTTAGCTGATACCCAAGGCTTAAATGGGCCAGCGTAATAAAACCAAATAAGCATATCAAAGTTAAATTTTCTTGGATTTTTTTGCTCAACAACATATGCAATCATTTCCTTAATCCATGTGCTAAAACACTAAAAAATTCGTAACCTTTTCTTATTAATCAGAATGGTTTTACAATAAGAATATCTGTAGTTAATCGACTATTATCATGATACAACTTCAAGCAACATCATTCAGATGGCTACACTGAATCAATTGAACCAATGCATAAACAAACCCCTTACCAATTTTGGTTAAGTATTTCCTAGGTTAGGACAGTTATTAATCTTCGATATTTGATGAACGGCATGTAAATAATATGCGTTTTTTCTGTTAATAACAAAGGCTCTGAATATATCGATCCTACTCGTGATTTTAAACTATACTTAATATATATAACCCATGCACAAAGAGACTACCCACACAAACGGAATTCAGTCAACGTGCAAACTGGTCAGGCCAGATTATCTGTTGTAAAAGCTATTATGGATATTAGCTACTAGAATTGATGATATGACTAAAGATTTTCGTATGGTAGCTAAACATGTCTGGTATTCCGAAAATATTAACCAGAGAAATTCAACAAAATATTGACAATAGATGGAACACATGGAAAAAAGGATCATCTCAAAACCATTAGGAGGTTAGTGATGAATGAAAGATTCTATCAATTAAAAGTAACGCTCACAGACTCAAAACCCGCTATTTGGCGGCGATTTGTCGTTCCCGCTTCTATCTCATTCGATAGGCTGCATGACGTGATACAGATCGTGATGGGATGGCAGGATAGTCATCTACATGAATTTCGTATTGGTAAACTGCGACTAACAGAAATGCCAGAAAGCCCATCTGATGGCAAGGAAGAAGACTTATACCGTCTGGTTGACCTGATTAAACAAAAAGGGCGATCTTTTACTTATCTCTATGATTTTGGCGATGGTTGGGAACACGAAATTATTTTAGAAAACAGTCAGTATCCTGAAAATAATCTTCCACTTCCTTTTTATTGTCTGGATGGTGCTCGTGCCTGTCCCCTGGAAGATACCGGCGGGATTGACAGTTATGAAAATTTAATCGCAACACTGAATGATCCTGACCATGAGGAATATGTAGAAACACGACAATGGGTGAGCGAATTACTTGATTTGGATGAAGATGAAGATTTCGACTTTGAACAACTTCCCATTAACAATATTAATGCATTTCTAGCGCTCTATTATCGCTGGTCACGAGATCGTTACCATCTCTTATGGGATTGGGAATGAATTTAACGATGGGATTAGGTGATACTTAACTCGGTATCGAGTGCAGTTTCTGCGGTGCTTTCAAATTAGCCCTATCAAGCTGCACTGGTATTTAAATATCATTATCATCACCTATTTGATATTAAATACAGTAACTATAACGACTGGCATTACTATTACAGACCATTCCTATCAATCAACAGGAAATACAAACCGCATGCAAAAACGAAGCATGCATATAAGATTCTCTTCTCTCACTGCGCCTTTCCGGTTGCACTAACGAAATTATTAAAACAACGACTATACCTAATAGATTTCGAGTTGCAGCGCGGCGGCAAGTGAATGAATCCCCAGGAGCATAGATAACGATGTGACTGGGATGAGTGAGCGCTGCCAACAAAGCAGCAGCTTGAAAGATAACGGGTATAAATAGATAATGCCATTAATCATCATAAGAGATTGTAATAAAGATATTTTTTAATCAAAGATTAATATAGTGAACTCAAGATAGCTTGATATAGCTTTGATTCCATATCGAGTTTATAACACTTTCTTACAAATTTATATTTTTGTAAATTTTAAAAAAATTCTTGCTATCTGATGAACATTTAATTATTAATTAAGCTCCATCATATGGACTCTATTTAAAAAAATTTTACCCTCCCCCTGTTCCCCTTATTCTTGGGGATTAACTGATTGGGATTGATCTCTGTCTTCCTATACCTAATAGATTTCGAGTTGCAGCCGTCCATGAGCGGATAGCCCATGCACGCGCCGATTTTCAACACAAACTCTCCCGGACAATGGTTGACGAAAACCAGGCGGTCATTGTCGAGACGCTGAAATCGGCAAATATGATGAAGAATCACCCCTTACTCGCGCTATCGGGGATGCGGGCTGGCATGGTTTCCTTATGAAACTGGAATACAAAGCCGCAGCGGCGGGCGTCCACCTGGTCAAACTGGATCAGTGGTTCGCCAGCTCGAAAACCTGCCATTGCTGTGGTCACAAAGTGCCGGAAATGCCGCTGCATAAGGGCATAATGGAGTTACAGGCGGCGGGACTCGTCGTTTCTGCCCATGGAGGCCAGCGTAAATCCGTTATATCGACGGTGGCGGCCTGAGAAGTGGGAAGCCTCGCCGTTGACGGCGGGGAGCAGTCACGCCAACTTCAAAATAAGGTTTCAGTATAGGGGCTGTAAACCGTCACCGGCCAAAACGGCCAAAATTTCGTTGTATTAATTTTAATCTGTTTTTTAGCATTAACCCAAATAAAGGGTTATCAATAACAGGGATAACTGCAATATAATCAACAACACAATCACCGTGTCCCCGTAAAAACGGGGAGCATTTCTACATTCAGCTATCATCATGAAACCTGAATCTGGTTTATCCCCATAAATTCAAGGAACACTGACCCTCTATGTCAATTGCCCTTACGGATGACGGTTGATCCCCGTAGATTACGGGGAACAAATTGCAACAGATGGAGATAGTTCTGTATTTAGCGGTTTACCCCCGTAGAAACGGGGAACAAGTCTATCTCTACCAGCTCAAACGCTAACTGTTCGGTTTATCCCCGTTAGTACAAGGAACACGCTTCCAAATCCAAAACACAACAGTATCAGTTCGGTTCACCCCGTGGACACAAGGAACACCGATTACTACCGACTACATCACTGTTACTGTCCGGTTTATCCCCGCGGAAGCAGGGAACAACCAGGGAAGCCAATCATCAGTGTTATTTTTGTACGGTTTATCCCCGTTAGTACAATACAGGGAACACATCCTTAGCTTTATAACTATTTGGAGCACTGCTAGGTCCATCCCCGTAAGTACAGGGAACATTTAGTGAACATAGTAAAGCATCACTCGTGACGCGGTTTATCCCCACAAATGCAGGGAACACTTAAATTCTCTCTTTGACGAGATTTATCGAGTTTGGTTTACCCCGGTAATGACCAGGAACACTCACTAACACGATATCCTCTCATTAATTATAGCGGTTTATCCCATTAAACACAGGAAACATATTCTTCCCTGCTCAAATGTATACCAAAATTCGGGTTCATCCCCACAGAGATGAGGAACACGGTAATTATTTTATCAATATTTCCGAGAGTAACGACCACGCCTTACTCTACAGAATGATATTAGCTAGCAATATCACTTTTTACCATGCTTTTGAAGCATAACACGAGCTCGTGACAACAGCGAATTTGCTACCTTTAACCTCAATATCCCCATACAACAAAGAATATTGCATTGCGATCTTCAACAAAAATAAATTTAAATGACATCAATACCATTATACCGTTCTGATTAACATCAATCCGCATCCCATCGCTTTAGCACGACCAAAGCCTTTTGCATACTGTTCCAAATATAGCTCACCGTTGGTAATCGTCAGAAGCCCCTGCAAATCAACACTGGAAAATTGTATTTTTTGCCCCTGCTTTTTTACACTTCGATGCTGAGTATAACCTTCAATATCCAGTAAATCGTCAAACTGAATACCCCACTGCTGCATACGACGATGATTCAACAGCCAATTACGGGCAGCATCCTCCATCATAGCTTTTATTTTCCCCTGTTCCGTTTCACCTTGCTGTTTTGCCTGAAACTTAGCATGCATCAAGACATCATGACGCTGACGTTTTCCAGAAGGAGCGGTAATACAGATGGTTGGATTAACGCGTAATTTGAAAGCTAAACGCTGCCCCTCCTTCAATTGAGGATAAAATGCTTTCGTTTCCACCTCAAACAATGGTGACTGAGTTTGAGGTGAGGTTTTAGATAAAACATAGAATACAGGTAATCCCATTATTCCGATCTCTTCCCGAAATAGAAATTGACGTTTTTCGTCTGCTGAAAACAATTTCCATAACAATTGATGAGAAGTATAAACGCCATTTGCACCCAGTTTTGCTAATATATTTGCTGTTTGACTCGATTGTCGAAGCACAATTTTAGACAAATACATCAACACCCTCCTCGATAGAAAGTTGATACATAACACGTTGCCGGAATTGCCAACGCCCCCGGTTAATCGGCTCATCCCAAGGATAGCTGATTAAGATATTTGAAGAGATAATTTCATCTTTATTCCCCTCCCAAAAATAAGTCACAATACCATTTGCGCCTAGCCATACCTTATCTTCTCCATCAGAATGAATCAGCGGTGGAAAAGAGATATCCAATGCCACTTTTAATGCCGATGGCGTAATGAGTTTAGGGCTGAGAGGTAAAGCAGGCGGGCAAGATTTACGTCCAAGATGTAAGATAAATACAGGTTTAAGTAAAGCATCCCGTAATTGTTCAAGCGTAAAATAAGCGTGTTCAGTTAATGTAATAGCAACGATCCAAATACCATCACAACGATAATCACGATTAGACAGTATGGTATTAAGTTTATCTGACCTTAATTCACTTTTACGGTTCTGATGAACGACATTATTATTGTGCGTCGGCACCTGCGTAGTATGATAATCACGCATTAAAGAGCCAGGAACTGTCTGCTTAATCGCAATTAACACACTTTTTTGTAATTTTGCTAATTCAGACTCATTATCTCGTCGAATACCTAACGCGGCACCTAATAATCCCAAAATTGCAGAGCGACCAGGATACAATTCCGTTGGCCGCTCTCCCCCAACCGCAGGTTGGCCCCAACTTGCCATCGGGCCATATAATCGGAAGACTAAATATGCTTTCATTCCTGCCCCCATTACCGTGCAACAAATTCAAGCAGCTCGGTCAAAGTTCCTTCCCCCGTGAATGTATTGAATTTATAGCGGTCATCGGCACAAGTACCGTAAATCAGATCAATATTGCGCATTTGGCTCTCTAATGCATCAATTGCCGATGGGCCCTGGTCGCTGTCATGAATGGGTTTTAAAAATGCAACAGATAAAGAACGAGGTTGTTGTTCGCCTTTCTCGGCGAGAGCAAAACTGGCATAAGCACGAGAAGCAAAACTATTTTGTTTACCCGTAGGCGATACTTTCACCGCGGCTTCTGTTAATGCTTTAATCGCTTTATTAGCAAGGGCTTCATCACCATCCAAATTTTTTATTAATTGCGTTTTATTAATGCAGATATAACTGTAAAACAGCGCGGCGGCAAAACCCAATTCCCCTATATGGGCCGACCCCGTATCTTCCTTACCATCATTCAAATCATCCACCGCTGTAAAATAATCATCTTCAATAACAACACTATGTACACTAATAGCATGAGCGACCTGACAGGCAGCCTCGACGTTAAATGCCGGACTTGAAGCTAACATCCGACCAAACAAAGCAATATCCACCGCAGTTTGCTTAGTTTTTAATAAATTAAGCTCTTCCGCCGTTGGTGCCCGGTTTTCTTCCGCTAGCACCGCAATCAACGACATGACGGATTGTTGCTCTTCCGGGCTGATATGTGCCAATTGTTCAATTTCTAAAGCATCTTTTTTCATTTTTCCAAAAACACCGGCAATAGTTGTAGCCAATGCTTTAGCCGATTTTTCTTTCACTCCAACATTGATCAACGTTTCAAATACCTTGATACCCAGTCGTTTGGTGCGAATACCAATATTCTCTGATAGCACCTGCTCAAACAATTCAGAAGTACGCCAGTGACGTTTTAAACTTTGAGAACTTACACGTAAACGTTCAAAACCACCCATTTTCGCTGTCTTAGGCCGGCCTAAATCATCACGATTCAGATTAGATGGCGCATAGGAAGTTAATAGGTGTAATTGAATAAACTGACTCATAATGATCATCCTAAACTCAATTAATGAAAATCCGATAAATCAACCGATTTACCACTAGCAGCATGGTAATAATCCATAACCCACCTCACTTTGATACGCCTATCCGCCTTACATGGCCGTAATTGCCCATATTCAGCAAACCACTCCTCAATATCCCGCGCTAAAGCCAAAACAGAAATATTGCCTTTGATTTGCTGTAAAACCCGACGTAATCGACGTAATAATTCATTCGGTGTTTTAGAATTTTGTAATTGTGAAAATCTTAATTCACTGACAACCGGTTTATTTCCGCCTCCTTTCTTACCCGCCGCTGCCGCCAATTTAATATCACTGTTGTTTTTAACATAAACTAATGCCACCGCCATCGTGGCCCAATATTCCAATTTTACCGGATTATCCGATAAGTTAATTTCATCAGGTAAGCTGAGCCATAAAGCCCGAAAGCCTTCGGTTAACATGGCCATCTCAACATTTTCACAGCGCTTTAACTGGGCTCTATAAGTAGAAGGAGCTGGAATAATACCTTTCTCTTTTAACTGTTTTGGTGACATAAACATACTTTGCCACCAATGCAATAATATAATTTCACTCTTACTGTCCATTACATCTCCTCTTTACCGGAGTGAATATGATGATTGGTGATAAATGTTTTGATCTCTTGTAACGCTTTTTGTCCATATAACCCGATAATTAACTGCTGACGCGCTCTCATACGTTTCGCCATTGAACGCTCATTACCTAATTCAGATAAAGCAACATATTCATCAAATAAATCTCTACAGAGATGACGCAAGGTATTAAGCCAATGTTTGGCCTGTTTTGGTGTCAGAAAAGACGCATCGGCATTTGCATTATTGATAAGTTGATGTACCACAGAAAAAAACAGGGATTCACTTTGTTGCCAAAAAGTCAGGTCAATAAAGGAAGTGTCTCCTTTCACATCCGCGAGCTTTTCAAACCAAGCCGCTTTTATTTGATTCCGACATAGCCAAATCATATTGATTGCCAGTTTTTGCAGCTCTTTGACTTGATATAGAATCTTTTCCTGTTGTTCAGGTAAGACAAAAAACAACGGCACAGTGACAGAATACCAACAACGTGCTTTCATATTATCCATATCGTAGCCAAACACCCACAGACGAGGCATTGCCCTTCGGAGTTCAGCAAAATGACAACATAAAAAATAAAAATGACTCACAACCGGCGCACAACGTTGCCCCCTTTCATGGCTGGTAAATACTAAAGCATCCCAAATTTTATATGTCACCCCGCCCGGTTGGCCTTTAATAGATAAGGGTTGTGTTGGTTTTTTAGCATCCCATTTATAGGGCGTTAACGGATGGGTCCAATTACCGGAATAATTGCCACCATAGTTTTGTGTCCGATATTCAGAGACGGTGAGCTCACAATATTTACCTGAAATTTTGCAAATATTCTCACCCTTTTCCACGACAAGACGTATACGTCTTGGCATTGCCCAATACATATGTAAGGGATGCACATCGGTAGCATGAATTTCTGTCCCTTCATTAACACTCACTTTTGTTGGCGCTAACCAGGGAAAAATCTGAACACTGGTTAAATCAGGTTCTGAATAATGCCATTCACTTCGACTAATAACGTTTAACCACAGTTTTTGCCATAATGTGGCATCCGTTTGTTGCGGCATCACTAACGTGGTTAATGGTCCCCCACCTCGTAATCCTACTCGATGTCCCACCCCTCCTGACGGTGCATTAATTTGTAAGGTAAACAGTGCCAAAGTCGCCATTTCAAGAGACATTACATCTCCGATGCCGCGTTTAATGAAATGATCCGTATTAAGTCTTAAACCATTCGCTCCCGGTGCTTCAATTAACAATCCAGCTACAGTGGTTGATTTTACTGTTTGCAGCGGATCAAAATCCTGCATAAAAAGAGGCCCTATACCGGTAACATTAAAGGCATGTATCACTTTATTAAAAGTTTGTTGTAATACCTTCTTATCAGGTGATGTTTCATACAGAGCATACCATTGATATTTATCTTCCGGCGCAAAAACGGTTTGTAATAAACCAATGGCAAATTGGTAAGCTGCTCCTTGAAAATCAGCTCGCGGTAAAGCAAAGTCCATAACATCATGATCACATATCGCATTAATGGGCAGTACTTTTTCACTGCCATCACGTAACCGAAAGGGCAACCACGGGTCCTGAACTAAGTTCATAACACCTCCTGCTTTTATCTTTCACAAAAGCCTATTGTTGAAGAGTAAGTAAAATTCGGATCTTGATCTGGCAACCAAGGTTGCAAATATCTAATTTGGTAATATCTCTGTTGCAATGCCTTGAGAGCAGGTATTAATTTTGTTGGAATTGGCGCTAATTTATCCGCATATTTATTTCTGGATAATTTAATCGTACTCAATGACACTGAAAATTCGGCTGAATTTACCCAAGGTACCAGTTGTCCTGAATCACCTTTTTTCAGTAATAATACCTCAACGGTTTCAATATCACTGTAGCGAGCATTAATATCTGAATCATCCTCATACCAATTATCAGCACTTCGATCACAATAACCATATAATTGCCACTGTAACCAATAAGACTTAGCTTTAGCTGTCTGACTTCGCTCTTCGTCAATAAATTCATTATCTTGATGTTTTAACACTTCAGGTGCCTGCTCATAAGCATGACCATAAACCGCTTCAATTAATTGACGAGTTTCCGCAGGCATACGTATAGCCCCCAGTTCTTTCAACACACGCATGGTTAACCACAAACGTGCAGGCGAGCGATAAACAGATTGCGTATTGCGAAAATTATGGCTTAGCCAATCTGATCCAGATTGCTCCCGCCATTCAGGCGCATGGATAAACAATATTGGTGCAGGGCGTGAATCTTTAATACCAGCGCGATAAATACCATCACTATCGCGAGTGTGGCGATGCAAACGCCCGGCTCGCTGGATAAGATCATCAATAGGACAAATATCCGAAATCATGACATCGGCATCAGTATCTAAACTCTCCTGGAATATCTGTGTGGTAATTAATGCTTTGCCCCGCCGCATTTCACCCTGACTATTTTTATCAAAAATAGTCAATACATGATCTTCAATCTCTTTTCGGTGCTGCAATACAAACTGGCTATGAAATAACAGACAACGCTCAGGTTCAGTAAGTAAACTTCGCAATGTCTGATAAGCCTCAATAGCATCATCTACTGTATTTCGTATCCAAACGACACATTGCCCTTGTACAATGGCGGCTAATACTTTTTCAATACAACTGCCAAAGCTATTTAAGAAATCAACTTTGACTTCCCGGCTAACATCTTTTCGGCTTGATAACGGTTGTTCAATAATGGGCAAGATGGCATTTAAACTTATTTTTGTTGCTAAAGGAAAATCGGTTTTTTGCAATAATTGAGAATTCAATCCGCCAACATTCAGCCAAATATCCGTTAAACGTTGACGCTGTTTAAAGGTCAATGTCGCTGTCAATAAAACAGCTGAACCGCCCTGATAAAGATGCAGCGCTAATAAATTTTCCAGTAAATTAAACATAAATTCATCAGCCGCATGAACCTCATCAACGATTAATACTTTACGATTAAGCCCAAATAATCTTAATGATTGATAGCGCCTTGGTAATACAGCCAATAAAGCCTGATCAATCGCTCCGATTCCAGCAGGCGCTAATAGCGCCTGCTTACGTGGGTCAGCTAGCCATTGATTACACTGCGCTGAAGCAGCAATATCTGTTTTACCATCGTTTCTATCTGGATGACCTAACGCTAAAACGGGTTCACGAAATTGATTATTTATCCCCCACTGGCCATGAGCTAAAACGATATTTGGTTTACTGTTATCCTCTATTGATAGCATTTGCTGGTAATGTTTAGCAATCCGGCTAAATATTGCATTAGAAGATGCCATTGTAGGCAAACCGAAATAAAAACCATCAGCGGCTTTTGCCTGCATCAAACGGTGTGTAAGCGCAAGCGCCGCTTCTGTTTTACCTGCTCCAGGAACATCTTCTAAAATAAACAGTTGAGGAGAATCATCTACAGGTATTGATTCGGCCCATTGTTGCAATGGTGTTGCAGCAAAACCGTAATATTCCTGAATGGAAATAAACGGTTTTACTACCGGCGTTCTACCTAAATCTATCGCCATAACCGCTTTTTTTGCCATTGCTTGAGCATGTTTCCAATAATCTGTTAACGGCATAGGTTTAGATTGATACGTAAAATAATGCCTATCAGAACCAATCCAATCGGCCAATATTGCAATACCCGCAAACTGCCAGCTCACTTGTTCTAATCGCCGTCGCCACTCTTTGGATTGTAATTTTTCAATGGGAAACTCAGGTTGAAATAATTCAACCAAATGATGTGCAAAGAGTGTGGCGGCATTAAAATTATGAGGTTCAGTAGAATGTTTAATCGCTTTATAGCCTGTTTTATCAACTGGCTGGCCGTGATGCCCTAATACACAATCCATGAATACCATTAAGGTATCAAACATCTCTCGCTGTTCTCTTTGCCCAGTACCTTCAATATTAACAAGTCTATTAAGTAACTCCGTTTTGATATTTTCCCAGAAATATAATCCTATACGATCATGACAAAAATAACGGCCATCATACTCTTTGGGGCAATCTGGTCGATGCAGACCTACTGCCAAGCCGGGAAGTAATTTTTGAAAAGCAGATGCAAATTTACCAATATCGTGCAAAGCCAATATAAAAGAGACCATGCTGCGTAACTGCTGCGCAGATAACGCTAAAAAGTTAGCAAGATCTCTAGTTAACGATCTTTCTAAAGAGAGTAACTGCATTCCTACCGCGGCAACATCTAAACAATGGTAAGGAAGTAGATGATAATCCGCACTATCAACCTCTAAGACTCGCTTCGCCTTACCCCAATATTGAAAATAAATCGGCATTTCCATCTAAAATCCTTACTTAAACATCTCTTTTACCTATTTTTAGAACATAATGCGAAAATTTAGATCAGAAAAATACTAGTTTCTGTTTTTTTAGGATAATTCTGTATAAAAACTAATTATCTAAACAGAATAATTTTTGACCTACCCATCTGAACATAAGCCAGAATTGAAGTAACATCATAGTGCAAGGAGCAGTTTGACCGGGTAGCCAATCTATATTCATCTATTTGATAAATAAAGATAATTACATGTAAAGTCTGTACCCGTTTTATTAAGGGTTCATTTACATTGACAACCCTGCGTATATGATGTCAGGCCAAGATGAGATGAAAGTACCGATGGGTGTTTAGCGATGTCAATTACAATTATTCCACAAATCGCTTTTAATCCTTATCTGTATATACCTAATAGATTTCGAGTTGCAGCGCGGCGGCAAATGAACGAATCCCCAGGAGCATGGATAACGATGTGACTGGGGTGAGTGAAAGCAGCCAACAAAGCAGCAGCTTGAAAGATGAAGGATATAAGTTTAGGCCCTGATACGACGGCATAAACGAAAGAGCTAATTAATAGCTTATCTAAAATAATAGAGTAATTAATCCGGAAATTTTTTATTACCATACGGCCATTCAATAACGTGAATACAAAGACTATCGGTGTTTTTGCTTCCATTTTTCAAATTGTGAAGGTCGGAGACCATACCTTGCCAAAACACCTTCATGTAATCGCCGTAGTTCTTCAATAACCAATGCCTTTAACGTGTCACGCTCAGATTGACTTAATTCATCGGAAACTAATTTATCTATAACGTCAATTGAATCCGTTTCTGGTGTGACAACGACCTGATAAACGATCTGCTTAATCATATTTCGATATTGTAATCTTAACGGATCTGGAGCAGTAATCTCCTGCGTGACAGCCAGATATTCTTGGGCAGAACGCTCATAAGCCCATAGATAAAGATCCCGTAATAATTCAACTCGGGTCATTTCATAGATACCAAGCATTGCACGGCTATATGCCTCTTCCGATACATCCACAAAAGTTAATGGACATAGATTTGAACGAATCAATGGCAAATTAGCTGCCAGACGGGAAGTTCGCTTATTTACATCAGCAAAAGGCTGCAAATACGGCAAGTGGACCATCATAAAAAAGGATTGCTCAAATGGATCTGATATAGCTCGTGCTTTCCCAAGCAACAAATCCAAAATTTCACTGAGATGAGCCTCACCCGATAACGGTCTGAAAACACTTTTTCCTATTTCAACCTGATGTTGGCGGATACGTCCTTCATAGACAGGATTGGATAATAAATTTTCAGATAATGAACTGTGTAAATTGAGGACGGTGTATCGATTAAAATCAAGTTCCTCAATGCCATTCACCAGTAATTCAATTGCGGCTTTATGGTTAAGGATCATTTGAGTTTCAATCGCATCTTTTCCTACCGCAATTTTTCCATATTCGATTAACTTTACCGTATCCAATCGACTGTAAGTGTTTCCCTCCAAATAACTCGAAGCCCATGATAAATCAATGAGCAAACGGTCCAGAATAACTCTACCGTAGGTTCCCGCTGGTTGTGAAATTTGTTTCGTATCTCCCATTCTCCAAAGCTGATTACGAATTGGAACCGACAGATAATAAGTGACATTAGGTTTATACGATTCCAGAAACTCTCGCTGATAACCAACAGGTGTCCTCGACTTCATGGGTTGATCAATATAACGAAGAATATCCTTACTATCTTCAGACAGTAGAATATAGCTCGGGAAATTACCTGATCTACCAGCCACCGGATCTGATGTTTCCCTTGTAGCGATAACATAGCGGCGACTTCGACCTTCACCCAATATCAGTACTTTCTTATCTTCAACAAGTCGCCCTAACCAACGTTGGACAGTTCTTCTAGGAACAGAGGGATGCTCCACCAATAAATCCGAAACGGACATAGGTTGTGATGCAATACGCAAAGTCTCATAAATATTAGTCATTGAACTCATAGTGAACAACAGATTCCAGTAAGAATATGGCGCGATTATGGCGCAATTCAGATAATCGCGCCACTTTCGCGCCATCAATATGGCACGATTAATGTGGGCAATACATATGGCTGTAACATTGAACCTGTTTAGCTGAAAACAGGTCAACTGAATATGGCGGTACCACTCTGATATGCAAAGGTAATTTCATTACCAATAAACAGGCAGTAACAATCTCATTTATACCTAATAGATTTCGAGTTGCAGTGCGGCGGCAAGTGAACGAATCCCCAGGAGCATAGATAACGATGTGACTGGGGTGAGTGAAAGCAGCCAACAAAGCAGCAGCTTGAAAGATGAAGGGGATATAAGATATATATCACCACGCAGATTGACTCACGTTATTTAATATTTTTGCCAGCACAATACATGAAAAAATTAAAAAAAACCACTTAGAAAATATATGAATATGCAATATCTATTGGCACTTTAACATTTGATGATGAAATATCTCTCATCCATAAAAGCTAACTTTCATCATCAATAATATTGTCATAGAAGCGATATTCAGGAACTTTAGCCTCATTAATCGTGCCAATTCTTACTGGCAAATGACCATAAGAATGACATAATAATTTTATATAATTCCAATACTCCCTTTCTGTTTCTATATGCTCTATCAGTGGATCAAAAGCCCCATCATAAAATTCAATATTTAATTCTCTATCATCATTACCGACATTAATATTTTCACTATTACTTCCTTGTTGATTAATATACTCTTTATTACCCTTTTCGTCATTCATATTTCCACGATCTATAATTTCCAACATTTCTTTTATCATATCTAAGCTATGGCAAGCTGTTTGTGGTGAATTATAAAATAAACCATCATTAAAAATAGCTTCCATCAATTCATAAAATGCGAACGAAGTTGTTCCTTGTATATATTTGATATTTCTATTATCACATATACCAAAACATCTATCATTCAAAACATCCGTATTATTATCATCATAGCCAATCAATATTTGCCTGTCACTGGCAATGACGGGGATATTTTTAATCTCGTGGATATATTCACTGATACTGTAATGCTCTTTATCTCCTTTTCTATAACCCGATGCCATACAAACTGATTCAATATTAAAATATTTTGTTGGGGTATGTTCACGATTAAAATATTCAGACAGTTTCTCATTATCTTTCATATCTTTTCGCTGATATACCCGATGAACCGATGTGATTCTCTGAATACTGATCCAATCAAATATCGGTTCTTCTTGCGAAGGCTTTCTAATCTCTGCAATATAAGCAGCGATATCAACTTCCAACCAAGTGCTTAGCATAGCCTGCCACGGTTCTATCGCGAGAAATATATTTGATATTGTCACTCCTTTTTCTATTAGGACCTTATTTCTGAAATATTTTAGGAAAAAGAACGGATCATTTTTCCCTAACTGTTCCTGAACTGATAACATCGGTACAGCTATTTTCGTATCGTAATCTGAACGAAATCTCAGAATCGAATCAACACAAATAATTAAAGTACCTTCCATCTTATCCCTCGTTCATTTAAGCTTTTAATATATTAACCACTGTAATGACCGTATATATAATCATCTATTATAGCTATATATCTGAATTTTGCTATTTTTGAACGTCAAATTTATTATTCCAACTACCTACATTACATCAATATTCAAATATAATTACATGATATATTAGGAACACATCAATAAACCCAACATCATATTGCCCCCCCTAAACCTAAAATTATTTTAAATTTTCCCTTGTGAAAATATTTTTAATATTAAATTCAATCTGAAACTATAAAAAAAATAACAATTCAGATACTCTCAACACCTTAAACACTCTACTCACAATAAAACTCAATAGAGGATAAACAAGAGCTCAAATCAATTAGGCCATAAATAATAATCAGTTTCTCCATTGATTTAACCTTAAAATATACGTCATTAACGCCTTAATCGTCATTTTAATTGCCCTGAAGCACCCCACGTTCTGTAACATTATAAAGGAATATTCGGTTTCAATTCCCGATCCCAATTTAAAATCCTTATAATTTAGCCCTGTCAATGACAACCAAAGAGATTGATAGTGACGTGAACAAGGTGAGAAGCTTGGACAATGGACGTTGTTGACGAATGTGACAAAGGAAGTCGGTCAGAATGAGGGGCACAATGATATTACTGGCACTGGAACAGTGAATGGCCCTTTAAGCTGATAAAATCATTTCACACTTTTTTACTTGCTTCTCGCCATAAATCAATGCTTTTTCCTACCCAAATGACGATAGGTATCAAGGCAATTATCACACTAAGCCACAGAGCCTGTAATCCACTGGCTATCAGAAACACAACGGGTACATAAAGTATGCCTGATATATAAATCCCCAGAACAGCTATTGCTAAGGAAATAAAATAATTATGATATTTAATCAAGATAATATGGCTCAATAGAAAGAAGAGCAGTGGTAAAGTCAAAAGGTAAGATATCTCAGGTAGTTTTATAGCCAAAGTCATAGAAAAAAGACCAAGCAAAAAAATTGCTATCGAACGCAAGAAAGGTATGAACATTAGTATTGGGCGACGATCGGCACCATTTTTTATCCATAATAAGCAAAGAATAAAAACTCCTCCACCAAGCGTAAACGCTAAAAATAATGGCATAATGACTAATCCCCACCTCGGAACAGGAAAATAAACCGCTTTTGTTTGCTGGCTTAATGTAACAATATCTACATCTTCCGCAAAATAACGTCCAATTTCACGTACTGTTTTCTGATATTTAAACAATGTCGACAACGGAATATTTTCAACCGAATCACTCATGCGATGATAATGTTCAAACCCTTGCACCACAGCAAAATTTAGTCCCGCCAACCCTTTATTTTTGAATACTGTAAAATCCGTATCATTTTGCATCATTTGGTATATCAGTGGCGTAAACGAAAATGCTATAACTTTCTCAGGGGCTTGACTTACCTTAGAAATAAAGTCAAAGTTTTTTTCCGACGTTTCGAAAAGAAGAGGAATACCGTCATTTCCCCTGGCTTCAAAATTGAGTACAAGATTGATTGACTGGAGTTCGGTTTCGTTGAGCATTTTTACAAAATAGTGTGCACCAAACAGCCCCAATTCTTCCCCATCTGTCAGCAAAAAAATAATATTGTTTTTTAAATCTGTCCTACCAGCAACATCTCGCATTAACTGCAATATCGACGCGACAGCCATCCCGTCATCACCAGCCCCCGGTGCAGTCCCGACACTATCGTAATGCGCCATGATCAGTAATGTCCCTTTAGCTGAAGGGGAATCAAGTCGGGCAATAATATTGGTTCCGTACGCAGAATCACCCTGTTTTAGTCCGGAACGGATGCGCACTTCTTCCTCAAAATTGCGGGCACCGACGCGGACTAATTCAGCATCAAACGCTAAGCGTTGGTGCTTATTCAGCTGCGAATAAATCTTTTCCTGATGTGACACTATTTCAGCAATGGTAAAAAGGAAAGGTTGCTCAATAGCACGATACCCCATGGCACTCATTTCACTAAGCAAATAGCGTCGGACAAACGCCTGCCTTGGTGCTGCCGTAGGATGAGGTTCAGCAGCGATAACACGTAATGCATGCTGTACATTCTGGTATCCTGGCTCCTCAACAGATACAGATGGAACCGAGTCGGGGCGTACCATGCCCACCCCCTGAATAATTGCCACGAAAAGAGCCGCCATCAAACACAGGCTCAAAGTAAGATGTTTCATTGGATTCTCCTAACTATCATTACTCGCATGTCGACGGCAGCCCCTTATTTACAGGATGGTGACTTAATCGGTATTTACATCCAACAAGATTTCAATGGCACCACTACGCAAAAGACGTTGATTTTTAGGTGTGACACGTACTTTTTCACTCACGGGAAGAATTTCAATGCCGGAGCCTAAAAATACCGGGATCATGGTTAAGAATATTTGCTGTAATTCACCAGCTTCGGCAAAATACTTAGCGGCTTTACCACCTCCCACTAACCAGACATTTTTACCATGAGCCACCTTCTTCGCCACAGCGGCAATATTACCCGCTGTTTCATTGGTTATGGTGATATTCACCCCTTCAGGCGTTGGCAACGCCCGATGAGAAAAAACAAATGCAGGAACATTTTTGTATGGCCAATCATCCGATGAGTTTGCCATTATCCATTCGTATGTTTCCGCCCCCATAATCACAGCACCAATACTTTGATAAAAATCATCATAAGGCGTTGCGTCATCCCCAAGCACAAACTCATCCAACCAATCCAGGCCGTGGTTATTATTAGCAATATAACCGTCTATTGTCGCAGCGACGTAATAAATTAGTTTAGGCATTATTCCTTCCTAATCAAACACGATATTAAAATGCTATGCGCTCGGTTTTATGACAGTCAGAATCCTTTCAAGCTTCCACAAAAAGATAACACATATTTTCTGAGGAATTTATCCCCAGTGCATATACATTAACACATGGGTTTATTCACATCATTTGATATTCTCTGCGACTCACCAAGTTACGGATAGGCATAAATAATTCCATTACCACTAGGCAAACGCATAATCTTTTCCACAACAAATCCAGCACATTCACTTAATATTCGGAAATCTTCTTCCGAACGTTCCCTACCACCAAAGACGCCAAAAAGAGATAACATATACAAATCCATAATAGCGGCTATATCATTCTGACTGCGGTGTACTTCACCACCAGTAATCAGATCGATAATAATCAGTACAGCATTGTTCGGCATACTTCGACGACACGTTGCTAAAATTTTTCGGCAATCTTCGTCACTCCAATCATGCAGCACATGAGATAAAACATATACGCTACCGTTTTCAGGCAGTGCTTTAAAGAAATCACCGGAAACGATTTCGTAACATCCCGTTTTCCCTAATTCACGGAGCCGTTGTTGCGCTATTTCGGTCGCGACAGGCAGATCAAATAAAATCCCCTGACTTTTCGGCCATTTTTCCAACATGTGCATCAATAAATGGCCTGAACCTCCACCAATATCCACAATAGTTGCGCCATCTTGAATGTCGAGATATTCCAGCAATTCTGGAACTTCCAAATCCAGCCCCATATCCTGCGAACGATCAAAAATAGCCCTTCTTTCCGGGTTCGCCTCAAAATAATCGAACAAGGTGGCGTTGTACTGCGTCTCAAAGCTGGATATTCCACTGCGTATTGTTTCGGTCAAACCGCGCCAAGATTGCCCCATTTCTCCGTTGATCAGCAATGCTGTAGGTTGAACGGATGCCTGTACTTTATTCGTCATACTTTGCCCTAAAGGGGTCAACGTGAATTGCCCACCCGCTTCAGATACGACGCCAAATTGAGCCAGCGCCCGCAATAATCGTAGCAGGGCTGCTGGATGCGTATTCGTTTTCTCCGCCAATGTCGCAACGTCATAGGCTTCAATATCCATTACATCCGATAAACCTAGCACAATAAATGTCTGAATGGATTGTGATATCAACTGACTATATAAGAGCTTTCTGGCTTCCAGTGGCATGGTATACATGCCTGTATGATAAATCCCCATATCCACATCCTTCCTAAAAAGGGCATGAGTCATCCGGCTCTACATAACGCCGAGCCGGATTGATACATAATTATTTATGAGCAATGATAATGCCATGCGGTGTCCAGCCTGAAACACTAATACGTTGTGAATCTTTGAAGCCCACTTCCGCTAAGCAATCCTCGTATTGTTGCCAGGAGTAGATCATGCCGCCTTCTGCTGGCAAGCAGGCGAAATACACGCTGTCAAGGGCAGCGACTAACGGGCCGTCACCTTCATCATTTGACATTGAGTTGAAAATCACAACTCGGCCACCTTCCGGCAACGCATCATAAGCCTTACGCAACATGTTGGTATTCTCTTCCAAAGTCCAGATAACCAATTGATGAGCAAAAAGAATGCAATCGTAACCATCAGGGAACGGTTCATGCAGGATATCCAGCACTTTTGCTTCAACCCGGTCGCTCATCCCCGATTCGTCGATTTTGGACTGTGTCACCGGTAATGCATGCGCAATATCCAGTACAGTCACTCGTAATTCAGGGTTAGCTCGGGCTAAGGCCAAAGCATTAACCGCATCCCCTCCCCCTGCGTCCAGAAGGCGGCTCGTTTTGGAAAGGTCAAGGTTGCGAACCAAATCTTTATTAGCCAGTTCAGACCAAGAGCGCATGTAACGATAGAAGACTTTTTCCAATTCAGGATTTTGATGCAAACGATGGTAGAGATCACGCCCTTCTCCTGGGAAACGTCTAAGCCCAACGTTGGTATTTTTCTGTATTGACTCAGTAAAATCGAGCTGGCTTTCGTACACAATGTAATATTCAAACGCTACAGTGTCCTTAAAGCGTTGCCAATCGTCTGTAGTCATTAATTCGCACACGACATCCGCATTCCGGTAAATCCCATTTTCTTTCACCAACATACCGAGAGAAGTCACACCTAGCAGCAGAATGTCTGTCGCCCGTTCTTCCAAGTTCAGCTCTGTTCTAATTTCTGCTTTAGTTGCCTCTCCAAGAACGTTGACGGTTTCAAACAAATTCAATTCACATGCTGCCTGAAGGTACTGAAAAGCAGCATGGCCGAAAAGAATACTAGCCACCCCCTGCATATCGAGTATGGCTGGTTTTACATTGCCGGTAGTACGGTGGGTGAATGTCATATTACCTTCCTTAACTGTGAATTAATTGATTAATATTTAGCTTATCTGGCGATTTATTGCTGTCGTTTCATGTCGATGCTGTTGGAGTGGCCCAAGCATCAGCGATATATTTTAAACAACTACTGCGTGACCCATAAAACCCTTCATTGGACCATCCTAGCGGTAACTCACGCCCGGAAGGCCAGATTGAGTACTGCCCTTTTGCGTTGATAACCACAACGCACTGAACTGAGTCGTCCTCACCGAGGAACATAGCCATACTGACCTCCTTATTGGTTCTTACATCACTTGCCATGGGGCGAGTGATATAGCCATTCACACTGGTTTCATTTGATTTTTTCGTGCGCCATTGTGTTTAAGGACTTTAAACGCGATTGTTTTAACCCTTCCAAAACCTGCCCGGCAGATACAGTAGCGTTTTTTCTAGCAAGCAAGCTGGTGGTACTCTCACCAACAAACATTTCGCACACCCCACGGTGAGCGGTATAGATATCGGATAATGCCGAACGCATACGTTGAACCGTTTCCGGATGCGTTTGCTCAATAAAACTCCAGGTGTCAGTGGACTGACGCATAATACGAATCATCACGACGTGGTCACGCCAGTTAATACCACTCATTTTGGGTGGCGCAACGGGTGGCATTAACGTAGGCCGGATTTGTTCTAAATACTGTTCTTTACTGAGATCCGTGGCAAATTTGAGCGTGATTTGAGCAATACTCATCAGCTCAATCGTCTTGTTTGCCTGAGCAACAGCGAGTTCTCTATCATTATCTTTTGCCGCAGTGATCATCAGATTCAAAGAAAGACTCATTCCCTGACAAAGCACCATAAATAACAAATGGCCGCGAACCCAGCGCCGCAAAGGATCGGCAGCATCTTCCGGTAGGAAACCCACCGAAAGCGGGAGATCATCATGCTGTTGCGGCAAGGCACGCGGATCAACAATGATATGCAAGATAGCTTTTACCGTTGAAGTGACGGCGCTCCACTCCTCCTGAGTCAATGAAGTACCCCATTTTTCGGTTAATTCACATACCTGCACAGTGGCTTCAAGAGTGGCACTAATCAGCAGCTCCAGGCACTCCCCATGATGCCTTTCAATGTTAAATGCCTCGTCATTATCCTTGTTTTCCTGATTTTCTCGGGGATCGTCCGTCATAATGCCGTAAGAAGCAGAGGGCAATTGCTGGAGCAACTGATCCAAAACTTGTATCAAAGTTGCCGTATCTCGCCACACTTGTGTAGCATCAAGCTGCTCTAATACGTGGTTAGCCAACGTCCGCACTTTTTTCAGCCCTTCTTCGCTAACGGGCAAATCTTCCGGACATCCTAGAATGAAAGGGGTTCGGGCGACTGGAAAAGATAATTTTTCCATATCATGACTCCTGCTTGTTATGAGTGTGCTGAATATCTGGTGCAACAAGGAAATCGATATCGATCAGATAATGTAGAATTTTGTGCGCATACTCCTTCATGGTTTGTGGAAGCGCGATATCCGAAGAAGCTAAAAGCGCAAATGTTTGCCGTCCTTCCAGCTCAGGGTTCACCTCATGCATATAGCTAGGATCAAGGGCGCGGTGTGGTTCTGGATCGGCATCACGGATAAGCGGGACCAACGGGTAGAGCGCGTGCCCCGGGGGAACCGTTAGAGCCCTTCGTCTACCTTCTTCAAAAGGAACGATATTGAATTCATAGCCAAAATCACGAATCCACTCGCAAAACTGACGAATAGACACAGGTGCCGGATTGAACAGATGGAAAAATTTTCCCTTACTCTCCGATTGCTGCGAAATATGCACAATAGCAGCAGCAACATAGTCCACCGGGACAATATCAAAAATACGCGGATAGTCGGGGATGATGCCCATCGGCAGGAATCCCCGCAACGCGACCAAAAGATAATCGATGATCTGCGAAGCACCTGTCTGCGTATGTCCCAAAATCAGACCCGGTCGGAAGATACTGACCGGTATACCACGCAGACGAGCAAGGTTAGCTACGCCTTCCGCTACCCATTTACTTCCGGTATAACCCGCCGGAACACCAACAGCGGAACGCAACGGGCTATCATCTTCGATAAATGGCCGTGGACTGTGTGTTGCCAGCAATGTATCAACAGTAGAAACATAGTGGACACTCTTTAAGCGCGTAGTACAGGCCAATTCCAAAATGGTCTGGGTACTGCCAACGTTGGTTGCTTTCAAGGCACTGTAAGGATAAACAAAGTTAACCAACGCCCCATTGTGATAAATCACATCCACCTCATTGGCCAATGAGCACCACTTCTGCTCTGTTAACCCAAAGTGCGGCAAGCTCAAATCGCCAACCAGGCAGACTACCCGATCCCATTGGTTTGCAATGTCAATACAGTAAATTTGCAATCCCTCCAGAATTCTTGCTTGGGCATGTTCTTGATCTTTTGCCCGGCACAAACAGATCACTTTGGCCGATGTTCGTTTCAGCAATTGCTCGATCAGATTCAGCCCCAAATACCCTGTAGCGCCAGTAAGGAAGACAACCGAAGGGTTGTACCAATTGGCATTGGGCAAACCCGCCGGATGAACTTTTTCATCCAGACAGACATCTTTTTCCAACGTCTGAGCATGCTGACGCGCCAACAATGATGTCAGCCCCTCACGGCGATAAATTTCTATCGTTTCAGCTACCGCCGCTGGCGTAGGCACTCTAAAGAATTCATGTAACGGAATTCTCCAACGTTTGAGCCGTTGATGTCGGAGGCAATTGGGTTTTATGCACTTTCCGCCGCGTGCCTTTCACTGTCGGGCGTGGAAACTCAGAGGGAATCTCCGTCGCAGCAGGTGCCTGCAAAGTTTGCCCCCAGTGACGCATCGCCGTTTTCACGGCGTCATTCCCCATACGTGCCTGCTCAATCTGGAAGATCGCCGTTAAATCACCGCTCTGCTCAGATCGCTCGACGTCTTCGCGATAATTTGACGGAGAAAACAACAAGGATTCCGCGATGAGGTTCAGAGAATGTTCATGTGACTGCTCCTAGCCGTCAACGGCGAGGCTTCCCACTTCTCAGGCCGCAACCGTCTGTGTGACGGATTTACGCTGGCCTCCGTGGGCAGAAACGACGAGTCCCGCCGCCTGTAACTCCATTATGCCCTTACGCTGGATATTGATTGCCGCATTGATATCGCGGTCATGTTCAACACCACAGCAAGGGCATGGCCAGCTCCGCTTATGCAACGGCATTTCCGGCACTTTGTGACCGCAGCAATGGCAGGTTTTCGAACTGGCGAACCACTGATCCAGTTTGACCAGATGGACGCCCGCCACTGCGGCTTTGTATTCCAGTTTCATCAGGAAACCATGCCAGCCCGCATCCCCGATAGCGCGAGCAAGGGGGTGATTCTTCATCATGTTGGCCGATTTCAGCGTCTCAACAATGACCGCTTGGTTTTCGTCAACCATTGTCCGGGAGAGTTTGTGTTGAAAATCGGCGCGAGCATGGGCTATCCGCTCATGGACGGCTGCCAGACGTAAGCGGGCCTTGCGGCGGTTAGCGCTGCCCTTTTGTTTGCGGGACAGCGATTTCTGCTTACGGCGCAGGTTACGGGTGGCATTAATAAGGTGACGAGGGTTATTCACTTTCTCCCCGTTCGACTGGATAAGATAGTGGGATAACCCCATATCACACCCTGTCACGCGGGTGATAACACCCGGCTTTTCCGGCGCATCTTTGCCATTGTCACACAGGATAGCAGCGAAATATTTTCCCGTGGCTGTTCGGGATAGTGTAATGCTCTTCACTTCTCCTTCAATTTCTCGGTGTAGGCGCGCCTTTATCGGTGACAATTTCGGGATCTTCACTGCGCCATCCCGTACTTTTATCCCAACACAGTGATAGCTGGATTGCCGGCCCTGTTTGCGTTTGAACATGGGAAACTGGGATCGCAACTTCGGATTGAAGAAATTATCAAACGCGGTATGCAGATTGATCACCGCCTGCTGTAACGCGATGGCGTCATATGCCTTGAGCCAGGCGTACTTACGTGATTTCTTCGCGACCGCCAGTAGCGGTTTGAGGTCCTTGCGCGGATTTAAACTCACGCCGTGACGTTGGTAAGCCTGCTTTTTGATGTGCAGCGCCTTGTTGTACGCAAAACGGACCGCACCGAACTGGCCGTTAAGATACTCGGCCTGTTCGGGTGTGGGGTAGAGGCGGACTTTAGTCGCTCTTAACATATTCAGTGCTCATTGAGAGAGTGCCTTCATTTTAGCCGGTTACAGGAAGATATCAACGGATTGTGCATGTAATATTCACGACAAGGTTGAGAGGGAGGGTGAGGGTGATCATGTGCATTTGCGGATGCAGAGCAAAATCAGACTCCTGTGGTCGAAGTCATACTTTGCCTGTAGCGCAACGAGAGAAACGTGAAAAGCGTACGTTGCCAGTCAGAATACGCCGGAGTAGCCAGCCCTAAAGCCCTTTGGGATTTTCGCCTTATATCCCCGCCCGCACTGGGCAAGGGTTTACGGCGGTTTTTTGCTAAGACAATAGGATGTCCGGCCAGCACGAGTTCATATTCATCATCTGAAATTTTGGTAATGAAGACCCGCAGCAAAGACCCTTTTTTAAATCAAACACTTTAAGAATGCCTTGAGCTATTGATGCGAACACCAATCCACTGTCAACATCGCATCCCTCCTCTGTATCAAAAAACTCAAGCTGCACTTGTCCCGAAGGCATCAATAGTCTCACCGGTTTCCCTTCCACCTCAGTAAACGAGCTGCACAGCGTCTCTGTTCCGGCTATCAGGCGGCTTAAATTGAGCTGCACAACAGCAATATCGAGCTGTCCAGTCACCTGATAACGCGCGGTTACCGGCATCGTCACAGCGTCAGACAGTTGCTCCAGCAGCCAGAGACGTCTTTGCGCCGCAGAAAGTGGATAAGCACCAAGAACTCCATGCTCAAGCGTGTATAGACGAAGCGTTTCTTCAAACGCGAGAGTATTGTGATTCCGCACGGTTTACTTCTCCTGAGAATGGGATGAACGTTGAGTGTCGGCAATAAAGCTGATGGGTTTGAATTCCCAATCGCCTTTCGCAGTTTGGCTGTCCGCACCTGCATCAAATTTCATAGAATCCAAGGTTGCCGCTATGCGCGCGACGGTCGGAGCAACATAGATATCCGCAATAGGCACACGTTGTCTGAAAGTGGCTTCAATACTTTCAACCATTCGCGCCACAAGAATCGAATGGCCGCCTATCCGCCCACCCATTATTTATTGGTAACGGAAAGCAATTACCTGTAACATACCAAAATGATAATGATTTGCATTTACATTGATAGCATGGCGTGAAAATGACCGTTAATGTTTCAGACACTCAACAGATCCAGTGCATGTACATCCACAATCATGATTGGCTATTTCGTTGGCTTAAGCATCGTCTTAACTGCGATGAAACTGCCGCAGACCTGACTCAAGACACTTTTGTTAAATTACTTCGTTCACCTTTACCACAGCAACTCAATGAACCCCGTGCCTACATCGTCACCATTGCTAAGGGATTGATGGTTAACTGGTATCGTCGCCGCTCACTTGAACAGTCTTATCTGGATTTACTCGTCAGTCTGCCTGAAACGCTTATTCCCGCACCAGAGCAAAAACTTATCATCCTCAAAACACTTCAGGAAATTGATATCATGCTCAGCCAACTCCCCACGCCAGTGCAAACTGTCTTTTTACTTTCCCAGATAGAAGGCATGAAGTATGAAGATATTGCAAATCAGATGAATATTTCGCTGTCTACAGTAAAACGTTATATGAAACAAAGCTTTTATCAATGCCTGATAGCGATGGCATAAGAGGGATTGGTATGGCTTCCACTGAGACATCTTCTTCATCAAGTATACCTTCTGAAACGATACTTGCCGAAGCCGCAGAATGGCTGACCATTTTACATGATAGTCATGCCAGCGAAGCTGATCGGAATGCCTGCGCTGCTTGGTGCGCGCAAAGCCCAGAATATGCTCAAGCCTGGGAGCGGGCACAATGTCTGTTAACACGCATCCGCCATTTGCCACCGCATATCGCCTCACCTGTGTTAAACAACAAACAGACCCTTTCCCGTCGAGAAGCCATCAGAAAACTTACACTCATGTTGTTAATACCGGCTGGCGCATCATCACTCTTCTGGCAATCTGATCAATTTCAGCTTCTCACTGGCGATTATCACACCAAAACGGGGCAAATCCAGCGCTGGTCACTGCCAGATAGCCGTCATCCGGCTCGCCCATTCAAAGTACAAACCAAACAAGGCGTTATTGTGGCATTGGGCACAAAATTCAGCGTCCGCCAACAAACAAAGTTATGGAGAACTTACTATGCCATATCATATTGACTGCCAAGATTCACAACCACGTTGGCAGAAAAAGTCTTTAGTCGCACTGTTATTGCCATTAATACTGCTACCGGCACGTCCCCTTTACGCCACCACACCAGCAGATACACGCTATTCCGTTCATATTCCACCAGGTTCATTAGGCAATTCTTTGTCCCACTTTGCAGCTCAAACCGGTACGGCGCTCTCCTTCGATCCTAATTTAACCAACGGGCTAACAGCGCCTTCATTAAACGGCAGTTTTACTGCTCATCAAGGTTTAGTACAACTGCTCACAGGCAGTCATTTACAACTGTCCCAACGTACCGATGGCAGTTACACGCTAGCAAAAATAGCAGAGAATATGACCAACAAGGGTGTAATAGTACTAAATCCCCTTACGGTAGCAGGCAATCGCGGATACGCAGGTAATGAACCACTGCGGTTCGGCAGTACCACTATCCAAGGTAAAGATATTGAAAAATTCGGTGTGATCCACCCCGTTGATATTTTCAAAACAACACCGGGGGTATTATCCGGCGAAGCGCGTAGTTCAGGCAGCCTCGATGTGAATATCCGGGGCCTGCAAGGACAAGGCCGAGTCTTAACCACCGTTGATGGCGCATCTAACCAGACCGCGCTCTACCGCGGTTATCAAGGTGTCTCCAACCGTTCCTTTATTGATCCCGATTTCATCGGCCGGGTAGATATCAGTAAAGGCCCGACAGGAAAAGGCGGTATGGGCGCCATTGGCGGTACCGTGGAGATAAAAACCATTGAAGCCAGTGATATCCTCCTCGATGGACAAAAGGTAGGAGTGCGCCTGAAAGGAAGTCTGTTGAACAACCATTCCAATCCTGACGATTATGAGCGCAACGACTGGCCTTCCCCATCAAAAACCTCTCTTTTCGACGCTAAGAATCGCACCGGGAGTATTGTTTTCGCGATGGCCGAGCCTTCCTATGAATTGCTATTTGGCGTTTCTCAGCGCAAGCGGGGTAATTACCATTCTGGCAAACACGGACCGGGCGCGAAGGAACGTGGCATGCCAGGCTATTTGTGTGAGAGTGATCCACAAGATTGCCTCATTCCACAATTCAGTGAACAGATGGCAGGTTATTCGTTGTATGCAATGGGAGATACCGTCCCAAATACTTCTGAAAATAGCCAGTCATTACTGGGTAAAGGAAAAGTTCGTTTTGGTGATGGCCATGAAATTTCCGCTATCGTTAGTCATTACCAAAATCTCTACGGAGAATCCTATGTCGCGGATATGGCAAACCTGAGCCAAACATTTATGATCCTGGAACAGGGACCACTGACACGGCTCAACATGAACAGGCACAGCCTCAACTATAAATGGGAACCTACATCAAATCCCTGGATTAATTTGGATATCGGAGTATGGCAAACACGCGTTAACGATCGCCCTCGAACCGCAAATAATACCCTCGGTGATAAAAAATTCATGCGGACAATTGGGGTGAATTTGAGTAACACCTCATTATTTGCGCTTTCAATGCAAGATATTGAATTGAACTACGGTGCCAACTTTATTCGTGAACGCACTGGCCCAAGCGCGGGTAAATGGAAATATGCCGTCAATCGGGAAGGAGAACGTAAAGAAGGCCGCTTTTTCCTGAACGGAAATTATATGCTTACTGAACGTCTGACCCTAATGAGCGGATGGGATTACAAATCCTATCTGATCGAAGATTATAGTCCAGTTCGTCCAGGTAACCCCCGGTTACCCCAACTCACCTCAGGGAAAGTAAATAATAAGCGGGATCATGCTCATGGCTATTGGATAGGCGCTAAGTTTGAGCTTAATAATGAAACAGCGCTACATACCAAATATGCCTATGCACCACGTTTTCCATCAATGGTTGAAGGTATTCGTGGCTATATGATGAACGTTGACGATCATATAAAACCTGAAATTGCAAAGAATATCGAAGTCGGGCTGACATCACGCTTCCAGAATGTAGTTGCGCAAAATGATAGCTTCGATATCACAATGTCCTACTTTGATAACCGGGTGAAGGACTATATCAGCCGGTCATGGATGGATGATTACTGGAGTATGTATATCAGTAATATTAAAGAGGCTAAATTCGCCGGATTGGAATTGGCAAGTGTTTACCATAGCGATCACTTTGATGCACGTTTATCGATGAATTACTACACAAAAGTCAGATTCTGTACGGAAAATGAAGGGTGCGTCGCACGTAGCCTCCCTTCGGATTATGCGACTAATCACATTCCTCCTAAATATGCGGTATCACTCGATCTGACACAGCGATTTTTAAATGACAACGTATCTGTCAACGCCAGAGTTTCCCATTATGGTCAAAGATCTGTCCCGGCGGCAAAACCAGGACGCGGTTCTGCTCCTCTGTTGGCACCTATTATCTGGCGGCCTGCAACCGTGGCCGATATTTCTCTGACTGCCCGTATAAATAAGCATGTCGAATTTGAGTTTGGTGTGGATAATATGTTCGACAAATATTATATCCAGCCTCTTAGCCTCGGTTATATCCCTTCACCGGGCAGAACGTTTCGTGCCGGTATCACTACTTATTTTTAAATCCATTTATTTTTAAATCCATTCGTTAAGCTGGTGGCATATCCATGATATGCCACTTTCTGGCAAAAGAACGTAATTAGGGTGAAAGCAATATATACCCGTAATCATTGAAGATGCTTGATTTTATCCGAAATGGAGATCATTATCCTCGCTATGAAAATATTTATTACATCAGAACAAAAAATCAAACTTGAGCGTCTTCACGACACCACTCGCGATGGTCAAGTACGAGACAGAATAAAAGCTATCCTTCTGGCTTCTGAAGGGTGGAGTTCTGTGATGATAGCTCAGGCATTGCGACTCCATCAGACCACGGTTGACCGCCATATCAGTGATTACCTTAATCACGGTAAACTTAAATCGGGTAATGGGGGGTCTGACAGTTTACT
>NZ_NMQR01000039.1 GCF_003545805.1 Photorhabdus sp. CRCIA-P01
AACGTGACGCTCAACGCGGGAGAACAACTCCGGGTTCACGGCAGTGAAGTGATTGCCGGTAAAGACCTGACGCTGACCGGTCAACAGGTCACGGTCACCAGTGCGGAAAACCGCAATAACACCACAACAAAAACCGAACAAAAACAAAGCGGCCTGACGGTAGCGCTGAGCGGCGCCGCAGGAGGTGCTATCAACAGCGCCGTGCAAACGGCCCATGAAGCGCAACAGACTGCCGACCCGCGCCTGAAAGCGTTGCAAAATACCAAAGCCGCGCTGAGCGGGGTACAGGCGACTCAAGCCGCCCGACTGGCGGAAGCTCAGGGCAGTGACAGCAGCAGCAATAACAACCTGGCCGGGGTTAGCCTGTCCTACGGTCGTCAGTCTTCCCGTTCAGAACAGCAGTCCCGTCAGACCACCCAACAGGGCAGCCATCTCACTGCCGGGGATAATCTCACGATAACGGCTCACGGTGACGATAAAGGGACATCAGGTCTGAACGGCGATATCCGCGTTCAGGGCAGCCAGTTACAGGCGGGTAAAGACCTGCAACTCAATGCCAGTCGGGATATTGCGCTCTTGTCCAGCCAGAACACCGAACAGACCACCGGCAAAAACAGCAGCCACGGCAGCTCGCTGGGCGTGGGCCTGACCGCCGGCCCCGGAGGCACCGGTCTGAATGTTTCGGCTAATGTCAGTCGGGGCAACGGCCGTGAAAACGGCAATGGTGTCAGCCACAATAACACCACGTTAGACGCAGGACAGACCATTACCCTCAACAGTGGCCGGGATACCACCCTGAAAGGGGCACAAGTCAGCGGTGAACAGATTACTGCCGACGTGAAACGTCATCTGACACTCAGCAGTGAACAAGACAGCCAGCGCTATGACAGCCGACAACAGAATGCCAGCATGGGCGTCAGTGCCACCGTAGGCCCGCTCACCAACGGTACAGCAAGCCTCAATGCCAGCCGCAACAAACTACACAGCAACTATGACAGCGTGCAGGAGCAGACCGGGTTGTTTGCCGGTAAAGGCGGCTATCAGGTTAACGTCGGCGACCATACCCAACTGGACGGTGCGGTGATAGCGAGTCAAGCTGACAAAGCCAAAAACACCCTCAACACCGGGACACTGGGCTTTAAAGATATTCAAAATAAAGCGGACTTTACTGTCGAACAGCAGAGTGCGGGTGTCAGCCTTGGTCAACCAACCGCCGGGCAGGTCCTCAATAATCTGGCGGTCAATGCGCTGACAGGCTCAAATAATCAGGGCCATGACAGCAGTACCACGCATGCCGCGGTCAGTGACGGCAACCTGATTATCCGGGACAAAGCGCACCAGACGCAGGATACCGCGAACTTAAGTCGCGATACCGATAACGCCGCCAATGTCTTGAGTCCGATATTTGATAAGGAGAAAGAACAACAGCGGCTGAAACAGGCGCAACTGATTGGCGAACTCAGCGCCCAGATGACCGAGATAGCCGGGACGGAAGGGAAAATTATCGCCACCCAAGCGGCGAAAGCGAAACTGGACCATATCAGTGAACAGGATAAAGCCGATGCCAGAGAAAAGTTGATCAACGCAGGCAATAAACATCCGACTTCGGCGGATATCAGTAAACAAATTTATGACACGGCTTACACTCAGGCACTGAATGACTCCGGCCTGGGAACCGGCGGTAAATACCAGAAAGCCTTGCAGGCGGCTACGGCAGCGATTCAGGGCCTGGCGGGGAACAATCTCGGTCAGGCGCTGGCCGGCGGTGCTTCGCCGTATCTGGCTGGCGTGATTAAAGAACTGACTACTGACCCGCAAACCCATCAGGTGGATATCGCCACCAATACGCTGGCCCATGCGATTTTAGGCGCGGTGGCGGCGGAAGTGAGCGGTAACAATGCCTTGTCAGGAGCAGCGGGTGCCGCGTCCGGTGAACTGGCGGCTCAAGTCCTGATAAAACAGCTTTACGGCGACAAGGCTAAAGTCAGTGAGTTAACGGAGGAGCAGAAACAAACTGTCAGCACCCTTTCTACTCTGGCAGCCGGGCTGGCCGGCGGCATTGCCGGTGATTCCAGCGCCAGCGCGCTCACTGGGGCACAGGCTGGGAAGAATTCGGTGGACAATAATGCCCTTAGCATGGGAAATCTGTTTGGTTCCGAAGGTGCTAAACATTTTGAAGGCGCGGGTTCACTGGCTCAAAAAATGGTCCAGTCTGGGGCAACACCCGAAGAAATAAACGCAGCCTTAACTCACTACTTGAAAGGACAAGTCCCCGATGGTCAGGACCCGGCAAAAGGCTTGATTATTGCGTGGGGTAACTTTTTTGGTGTTCCGTTGGATGTCGTGTTATCAAATGAGCAGATGACGCCACAGAAAGCGGCGGAAATTGTTGCCGGTGGGATACCCAACAGTGAAGCGAAACTGATACAGTTTGCGGCAGCAAAAATGTATTTGTCCTTGAGTAAATATCAAGAAGTATCATCTGGCTCGGAAAAAACATCAAGAAACTTTAATAAAGATAGTGCTATAACAGATAATGAATCGGGGGGGTATTCATCCTATGATAAATTTAGAAAATCTAATACTGAATGGAATTGGCCACCTAAATTAGGATTTGCTGAACCTCCGAAAGAAGATGTTTTAGCTGTAGGTACTAGACTGGATAGATATGGTAGTGCAAACGGCTCATTTTTATCTCCTAAAGGAGTTCCTTATGAAAATCGAGCATTGTCTCCAGGCTCTAAAGCAGGAAAATACCATGAATATGAAGTAATTAAACCACTTCCGGTACTGCAAGGTAAAATTGCGCCTGCGTTTGATCAGCCCGGAGGAGGAATTCAGATATTGCCGAATCTCCCTGAGAGAGTGAATGTTGATTGGCTTATAAAAAATGGATATGTAAAGGAAGTAAAGAATGCTAACCATAAATGAAATACAAGAAAAAGTGTGGTCTTTAGGTGCTAAGATTAATGCACCTAAATCAATATTGATAATTTATTCAGAGCCTGTTAGTGATGGTTCTGCATATATAATTATTGATAATAATCAATACCATATTATTTACTCTGAAAGGGGATATGAAATATTTAGGCAAACAACTGAGGATTCAAATGAGCTTCTATATTGGATAATGGAAAATGTAGCTAGCCAAATGGCATCTGAATATGAATTAAAAAACAGGAATGATGAAAGTAAAGATTTTCGTAGGGCTTATTTTGAAAAGGAGCTGGAAATATTAGGTGTATTAGATAAAAAGTGGGTATTAAGAGCCAAGAAAAAAATTGAAGAGATATTAGAAAGATCACCATACATAGACAATAGTGACGGACAATAATGCACTGAGTTTACCAAAAGGGATGGCGGATTACGGTCGATCAGCATCAAGTCTGGCTACCGCTATGTCAAATAAAGGTCAATCCCCTCAAGAGATTTCGGTAGCATTGTCAAAACATGCCAAAGGCGATCACCCGGAAGGGCAAGACCCGGTAAGAGGATTGTTGGTCGCTTGGGGTGCAGGAATGTCCACGGTAGCGGCACCGTTATTGCTGCCATCGGGAGCAACAGTAGGAAGTATTCTTGCTGGAGGTGTAATTAGTGGAACGGCCAACATTAGTAATCAGCTTACAAATGGTCCTGTGAATATTACTGATGCACTGATAGCCACAGGAACGGGAGCGGTAACGCAGGGCAAAGGGTTTTGGTTTACAGAAGTGGCGAGTATAACTGGTGCCTATGTCGGAGCGAAATTGCAGGGTAAAGATCCCGTTGCACCAGTAGCAGGTGCAGCGGTTGGTAATGTTGTAGGTACTGTTGGAGGGAAAGTAATCGACGTTGGAAATAAATATTTCCCTATAGTATCGGATAAGACGGTAAGTATTATAGGAGCTACGGGTGGTGCTATAGCCAGTGAAGTTACAAGTAGTAAAGTTGAGGATAAGCTGGATAAATCAGGAGGAGCGAAATGATAACTCATTTAAAGTCATTACTGATTCTTCTATTATCCTGCACAATTATTATGATTATGGTGGTCTTGTCAGGATGCTTGTGTGCTGCGATTTTAGTTTATTTGAAAAATGAAACATTCGTCTTTAGTTGGCATGATGATGTTGTTTTTTCAGTAAAAAAAGGGGTAGTGACAGGTATACCCACTGGAATAGGAATCTGGGTCTTATCTCGTTTGAAAGGAAATCATGAGAATTAAGAACCACCATCTGATCGATGACCGGACTAACCTTGGCTATTTACAAGGGTTTTTACATTGTTGTTATTGAGAATAATCATTTAAGCGTCAATGACCTGGATCGCTTTGCGCACCAAGCCCGCACCTGTGACGGCGAGAGCTGCAAACAAGTGATCAAGGATATGGTGGAGACCAATATCCGTAATCAGCAGGAAATGATGAACTTCTGCAACAGCAACCCGAGCCAGTGCGCGCAGAAGTATGGTTATCTGGTTGATCAGTGGCCGGTGTTTGAGCGTACCCTCAAAAATATGGACCGGGATGGCACATTGCCGGTTGAGTTCAGAAATTACCTGTCGGCAGTGAATACGTTAGGTCAGGCGGCCACAGGCAAGGTAGGTGAACTCGGCTGGACAAAACGCTTTGAAGCGATGGGTATGAGTCAAGAGACTGCCGCTGCAATGGCGATGACGCTGCCTATTGTGATGGAGGGAGCCAAAGGGCCGAAGTCGTCACCAAAATCATCGCAAAATAATGCCGGCAAAGATGCTCAGCCTGAGTTAACAGGGAAAAACACAAGTGGTGCGGAAAATGCGGCAACTTATCCGAAGTTAAAAGAAGACTTGGTGCAACGAAACCTCAGTCATATTGCTTCGCAAGATCCAAGGTTGGCGGCTGTAGTTAAAGGTGATAATGGTAAGCTCAATTATGGCATTGGCACTGGAACTCGAACAGAAGCGGATAGATTAGGCAAAATCTGGGTAGGAGATGGAGCCAAGAAGACTACCGGAAATGGCTGGGTTAGTGCGGATGGTACGAGAGGTTATAGGCCGCCATCAGAGAAACCTAATAGTGCCCATGCCACTACTGGTGTGCAAGCCAATTTTGAAACTTATTCTATTGATTCTAAAGGAAAAACAAATAAGACTGGAAACGGTCATTTAAATATTCTGGATTAAAAGAGGATGCATTAGTGAAAGCAGTACTAAAAGGCATAGATTGTATGCATAAAGATCCAGTCATGTACTCCGGTGAAGATGACGGAACTATTAATATAACCTTATCCCTATTAATCGGGCCAGAGTTGGAAAGTGGGAGTGAATATTTTGATCTTTTTATCTGTACACCTGAATGGCTGTGTAATCATCATTGGCAGCCGGAATTGATACGTCATACGCTTCTGGTACGTGAGTATAATTTGGATGAAATTAAAAAGACCATTACAAACTATATCGATCAGTGCGAGGGGCAAGATTGGATGGAGATAGCGCAAAAGCTATCTCGTGTCTTTGCCTGGGAATATGAGGATTATCAACCTTAACCTGTTGTTATCCAAAGGGTCCAGCTAAAAAACTGGACTCTTCCTTTAGCCGTCAGTCATTCTCAGCCAGTTGAATGATTAACTGCCCGGCTTCGCTGGTAATAGTGATCGGCTTCCCTGTGGTAAAGCCCAACGCAGCCTTAACTCACTACTTGAAAGGACAAGTCCCCGATGGTCAGGACCCGGCAAAAGGCTTGATTATTGCGTGGGGTAACTTTTTTGGTGTTCCGTTGGATGTCGTGTTATCAAATGAGCAGATGACGCCACAGAAAGCGGCGGAAATTGTTGCCGGTGGGATACCCAACAGTGAAGCGAAACTGATACAGTTTGCGGCAGCAAAAGCGTATCTGTCTTTGAGTAAATATGTTACAAAAGAGCCTTCAACACAACTTCCCAATCGTATTGCAGAAAAGAATACGCTTGCTGTGGATGAAGAGGCTGCCGGATGGTCTCAATATGGTAAATATCGAAATGAAAAAGGGGACTGGAACTGGCCCCCAAATAATGGCGCTATTTCAGGAAGTGTTTCACAAACAACCATCCCAAAAGGAACTATCCTCGATAGATTTGGATCTGAAAAAGGATATTTTGTATCACCTTCAGGAGTTCCTTATTCCGAGCGTTCGTTAGCTCCAGGAACAGCAGCATATCCGCCTGTTAAGTATGAAGTTATAAAACCTATCCCAGCAGAAAAAGGGACTATTGCTCCTGCATTTGGAGAGCCTGGTGGCGGTGTTCAATATAAATTGAATGATACGATAGAAGAATTGATCAAGAACAAATATATCAAGAAGGTTGAACAATGAGATTAGAACGTGATTTGGCTGAAAATATTTTGGCAAAAGTTGTTAATATGAAATTACCTCTTGATGAAATATTTCATGAAATAAATAGGTTACTCTCTGAGCATGGAGTGATGGATGATGTCTATGCTCTTAATCAACCAGATATAGATGACAAATATTGCTTGCATTTAGAGGAAGGTCTCTGGGTAGCGTATTATTCAGAAAGAGGAGGAAGACATGGGCTATGCATTTTCTGTAATTACCATGACGCAGTTAGATATTTTATCTGGAATTTATTACGTAATATTTTGCCTGATATACAGTGGGAAAAAATAAATATTTATGGATAGTCTTTGAGCTAGAAACTTATCCACCTTGCAATTCATGTGGACAATAATCACTTAAGCGTTGACCAGAATCATTCGAGGAGCGAGGAACTGGTCAACTGTCAGGGAGATAGTAGTTGCCGTACGACTGTCAGGGATAAATATCGGCAGGAATATGACCGGGTTCAGGAGCGGATAGCAACGTGTTCAGGGGCTGACCAGTGCGTTGCGGTTGCCAAAGAATTGCGGGCATTACAGGGTGATTACAGTGCCCGGATGAGCGAAATTCAGGAAAAAGCCAGAATGCAGGGGCTGGATTCCCTCACACCGGCAGAAGTGCGGGAATGGGCTGATTTACGGGGTGCGATGTCGAATATTGATGCCTCCCGCAATTTGGTGCTCCATCGTGCCCAAGTCACCGGCGGCTCAGAAGAAACCACCCAGGAAATCGTGAAGATTATGGGGCAGACGGGAATTGCTGCGTCTGCCGGAGTGGCCGGAGGGATTAGTAAGGCTGGAGTTAAAGGGACAAAAGTAAATAATGGAAATACGGATAAGCTTCCAAATGGACAACAGGTCAACCATTTTGAAGAAAGTATACATAATCTCCGTCCCGGAGAGCGAGTGGCACAAATTAAGCAAATGGTGACATTAGTTGTTTCATCAAATGGAATGACCAAAGATAATAGGTTAACTAAATTGAATAATAGAGATGTTTATAGAGGAAATGATGGATATCTCTATGCTGTAGATACACAGCATGGCCGTTTCGAGAAAGTACATCCCAAAACAGGTAAGCATCAAGGTGAAGTGGATATGGGAATGAAAGCCATAGCTAACAGTATTGATAAGTCAGGCGGGCATGATTTAAAGGTTAAATAGTATGAAAAATATGACAAAGTTAATAGATATTAAGACTTCTACCTTAAGAAGCGGGAATGTTTTCCGTGTGCCGGGACAATGGCCTTATGAAGAGTTTGTCGATTTTATGGTAGTTGATTTATCAAGTAGTGAGCGTCCTTATGGATTAATTGTTACTTCTGGACATAAGGCAGGTTTGATGTTGGTAAAATTCCCGGCAGAATGTAGTTTGAATGAGATAAGAGGATTAAGTACTCAATGGGTTATAGATAATTGGGCGGAATGGATTTATCCAGAATGTAATGTAGAAGATGTTCATGTACTTGAAAGATATTTAATCACACCTGAGACTAAATATTAGTTTTTTTGATTTTAGGAACATCCCTTGTATTGATCCCAGCCAAGGCGCTGGGATTTTCTCTTTAACCCTCAGTTGTTCTCAACGAGCCGGATAATCGATTGCCCCCATTCAATGGTTACTTGTACTGCCTGCCCGGTGGCAAAGCCCGCTTCTTCCAGCCAGTTGTCTTTAAGGTGCAGGCTGACGAGGGCACGGCGGGAAAAACGGGCCTTCGGGGGCGAAAAGCGCGTCAGGGAGTTTTGGGTTCGTCGGTGAACGGACATTGGAAAAAATGGGTTGTAACTGACTGATAGAATTAGGAAAATTGACGTTCGTCGGTGAAGTTCGCACTGGAGTGAGTTGTTGTGGACAATAATGCCCTAGCTGTGCCAATGCCACCGCCACCGATAGCGGGTTCAAACACGGGTGAAGCCGTGAACGAAGCCAATCAGACGATAGCCTCAGCTTTGGACAAAAAGCTGAAAGAGATGGGAAAGGCTGTAGATAAGGCAACTCAATGTTCCTTTGGCCGGGTATGTTCGTCAGATTATGTGGATGATGAAAACCAACCCAATATATCAAAGGATCTGACAGATTCAGAGAAAGCCGAACTTGGTGGTTTTGGAACCGGAACCCCAGGAGGTTGGGGACCTGAAGATGAACATAGGACCAGAAATGGGGAGCTGATCAAGCATCAGCAACAAGATCGATTCAATGAGTTGACAAAAGTATACGATAAGAGCCATCCAGCACAAGATCTGGTCATTGATGGTCAGACTATCCGCCAGGGAGAAGGGGCTAGTCGATATGGCACAACAAAAATTTTCGAGAGCCAAAAGCTTACAGATAAGCAAATTTATAACTATGCTCAACAATTAGCAGGAGATACTCCACTCAAGCAGGTTAGGTCTGGGATTTATACTGCGAAATTGGGTGACGGTACTACTGTTACTTTACGAAATGTGTCGTCGTCAGAAGTACAAACAAGTGCCAGGTGGACTGTTGATATAAGAGGAAATTCACAATTGTCTGATATTGCGCATAAATATGGGCGACAGGTGGAAATAAAATTTAGGTGATAAATATGTTAACTAAAGAAGAATATGAAGAAACAGCAGCAGCAGCAGAGCTACAAGCTTTAAATGGATTATGGGCCTATAGTATCCCTGATCATATAGACATCAGGGAATTCAGTTTTGAAGATAGAAAAAAGCTCTTTTTCTGGTTGTTCGAACATCTTTTAAAAGAAAGGCGCATAAAACTTGCTAAACATGGTCAGTTCCTTGAAGGTACTGTGGATGAACAGATAGAACGTTTCCGTCAGGCATTTCCAAAAACGGAAACTGAGATGGAGGACGGTATTTGGTTTTTTGATGAAGCTTGCCCAGGAGGTGCTGTTTGGGTATTAGAAGACGGTTCCTTTGAATGGACTTGATATTGAGAATAATGCACTGAGTTTGCCAAAAGGGATGGCGGATTACGGTCGGTCAGCATCAAGTCTGGCTACCGCTATGTCAAATAAAGGTCAATCCTCTCAAGAGATTTCAGCGGCATTGTCAAAACATGCCAAAGGCGATCACCCGGAAGGACAAGATCCGGCAAGAGGATTGTTAATCGCTTGGGGTGCAGGTGCTTCTGCTGTAGGAGGGACTATATTGCCCCTATTGCTGGGGCTGCGGCAGTAATTGGTGGCGGCATTTTAGGAGGAGCAACAGATGCCACCAAACAGCTTTTAACGTTGAAGCCAGGAGAAAATTATAGTGCAACAGATACACTGATAGCGGTAGGAACAGGCGCATTAACTCAAGGTAAAGGAACACTATTTAGCACTCTTGTTAATACAGGAGGCGCTTATTTAGGAAGTAAAGTTAAAGGAGAAGATCCTACAACCTCAATGTTAGGTAATGCAGTTGGTACTGTCATTGGTAATAAAGTGGGGGGTAAGTTTACCAATGCAATGCTTTCTCGTGGTCATTCCCCTCTTAAATCCGAAGTTGTTGGTACAGTTTTTGGCAGTGGTATTGGCTCTGTTACTGATTATTCTATTGAAGGGACAATCAAAAATGTGGGAAAAAATGATGAAAAAAAATAAGAAGGTCTTTGATATTAAATTACTTATTTATCTTGTGTGTGGTTTGACCATCACTGGAGTTTTAATATGTATGCTGGGGATTCCTTTAGGAATAATTTTAGCTTTTATTAAAACTGGTAATATTATAATTGAATTGAACTCCATTATAGATTTTGCAAAATATGCAATTAAAGTTGGAGGAGGGATAGGATTTGTTTTGGGTCTTGGTTTATGGCTTTTTGGAGTAATAGAAGCAATAGTAAAAAATAACTGACAATAATGCACTGAGTTTGCCAAAAGGGATGGCGGATTACGGTCGATCGGCAGCATTGTCAAAACATGCCAAAGGTGATCACCCGGAAGGACAAGATCCGGTAAGAGGATTGTTGGTCGCTTGGGGTGCAGGTGCTTCTGTTGTGGGAGGAACTATAGTTGCTCCTGTTGCTGGGGCTGCGGCAGTAATTGGTGGCGGTATTTTAGGAGGAGTAACAGATGACACCAAACAGCTTTTAACATTAAACCAGGAGAACACTATAGTGCCAGATACACTAATAGCGGTAGGAACAGGCGCATTAACTCAAGGTAAAGGAACACTATTTAGCACTCTTGTTAATACAGGAGGCGCTTATTTAGGAAGTAAAGTTAAAGGAGAAGATCCTACAACCCCAATGTTAGGTAATGCAGTTGGTACTGTCATTGGTAATAAAGTGGGGGGTAAGTTTACCAATGCAATGCTTTCTAAAGGTTATTCTAATAAAGCTTCCGAGGTTGGTGGGACAATTATCGGAAATTATGCTGGAACTGCAACAGATTACATTGCAGAAGAAGGAGCAAAGAAAACACAAGGAAGAAAAAATGGACAATAAAAGGGGCATTATTTTTAGACTAAAACAATTTATCTATCTAGTATTGGGGTGGGGAATGATTTTTTCAGTATGTTGTATGATTAGTATTCCTTTAACGTACCTTATTATCTTTTTTAAAGAAGGGTATTTTCTTTTAGATATTCAACCAGCTATTAATGGATTAAAATTCAGTATAAAAGTAGGCGGTAGTGGTGGGGCAATATTTGGATTTTTTATTTATTTATTTATTTAGTCTAATACAAGAATTTTGCAAGAAAATTCCTTCATTAAACAAAAACAAGGAGGAGAAATAAAATGTCTATTGTGGAAAATAATGCTCTTGGCGATGGTTCATTTGGAATATCAGCAGGAAAAGATGGAATAGGTGTATCACTTGGTGTAGGGCCTTCAATTGGCTGGGGTGGTATTTCAAGGGAAACTCCATTAGGTGAAACAGACATGAATGGCAAAGTTGGCACTGAAATATATAAACATGAGTTTAAGGATAAATGAGCATGATTGTATATATTCCGTTTATTTTGATGGTTTTGAGTCTGTTGGGGTTTCTTGCCTGCTTCATCTATTTTGGCTTGAGCAGAAAAGTTTCACTAAGAAGTGTAAAATCTCCATTGCTATTTTTTGATTTTTGTTTTTTTAATAAAAACAAACTTGCTAATTTTTCCATGATGATATTATTTATTGTTTATATATCTGGAATTTGGTTTGAATTTATTAAAAATGGAAGCTTAATTTTCTTTACTGGCTATTTTATTGGAGTATTTGCAATTCTTGTTTTTTTTATTCATTGCAGATTTTTCTCAAAAAGAAAATTTGCACATAGAAATAATATTGAATTCATAAAAGAGTTTATTTTTGAAATGGAAATAAGTCTTCAAAATACATTATTATGGTTATCTAGATTATTTTATATTGTTTGGCTTTATCTGTTTTTTTCGTTGTAGAGAATAATACACTAGCGAGTGTACTGGCAGCGGAAGCGAATAAAAAAGGTACGGTTGAGAAATGGTAACAGGATAAGCAGACTGAAATCGAGAAAGCCTGTAGCAGTAATACGCCACTCTCTTGCCAGATAATGGGCTGTGGAAGGGAGTGGACTGGAGCATTAACGGCCAATTCCGGTCTGTGGGCACAATATTCTGGAATACAGCCAGTGGGACTGGCTCAAACTCTGTAAAATGTGAGGTTCAAAGAATGATCGAGTAAAATTTTTCTTTATTAAAAACATCATATGGATATTAGTTATATTTTTATGAATCTAACTATTTCTTTATTATCAGATGGTTGTCTTGGTTTTTTATAGATGGAATATTTATTTTTTCACTTGAAGAGATAAATAATGTTATTAAAAATAGGGGTATTTTTTGGACTAATAAGTTATCGGTTTATATACCATCACCTGTATGATTTACGTAAATTAATAATCAATCTTTTGATTGAAGTTACTATTTGGAGAAATTTTATGAAGTGTATTAAATGTGAAAACCCAGCATTAAGTGAATCAGACTTTTGTGCAGCATGCGAAGAGAAAGAACTGAGTGGAATTGGTGGATTTCTCTATTTCCCGGCAATAAATATTATTTTTACAATATTCAGCGCTTTATTTAGTTCATATAAAACAATGACAATCTTGATCTCTGGTTATGATTTTCTAGGTGAATTACGTATCCTTATAGGATTTGAGTTTATTTGTTTTATGATTATTTTTGCAATTGCACTTTATACATCTATTCTTTTCTTTAGAAAAAAGAAAAAGACACCTTTATTTTACATTATTCTTTTAGTTTTCACTTCATTATTTGTAATCACTGATTTAGCATTGGCTCATTATGTATATGAAATAAAACTGGATTATAATTATCTTTTCTTGCTTTTTAGAACTATGCTTTATGCATGTATATGGGTACCTTATTTTATTATATCTATTCGAGTTAAAAGAACATTTATAAAGTAATGATCAAAATTAAATTATTTTGCAAACAATATTCAATAAGAGTAGGTAGATTTTTTGTAACTAATATTTATTCAAAGAATATGAAGTCAAAATTATCCCGGTCTTGTGAATTTCCCCTAAAAATTAGACAATTTAAATCACGCGGGCATCAAGGTCTTAACCCTGTATTTTGAACGAGATTTATCTATGTCTGAGAGGGAGAATTCCTCCCTCTTTACTCAATTCAACTTTAATCAACCACCAACAGCAATGCGTTTCATATCTGTCATATAGCCACGTAACACACGGCCAACGACTTCAATTGGGTGGTTACGAATAGCTTCGTTAACATCACGTAATTGGGCGTTATAAATACCACTATCGGCAACAGACTTACCTAAATCACCAGCCTGTAGTACATCCATAAACTTCTCTTTCAGCAGTGGAACCGCAGCATGAGAGAACAGATAGTTACCATATTCAGCGGTATCGGAAATAACCACGTTCATTTCATACAGGCGCTTACGAGAGATAGTATTCGCAATCAGCGGTAATTCATGCAGCGATTCATAATAGGCAGACTCAGCAATAATACCGGTATCAACCATAATTTCGAATGCCAATTCAACCCCGGCTTTCACCATGGCAACCATTAAAACGCCGTGATCAAAATATTCCTGTTCACTGATTTTGCCGCCATATTCAGGTGAATTCTCAAACGGAGTGTTGCCAGTTTCTTCACGCCAACCTAGCAGTTTCTTGTCGTCATTGGCCCAGTCAGCCATCATCCCGGAGGAAAATTCACCCGAAATGATATCATCCATATGTTTCTGGAACAGCGGCGTCATCATTTCTTTCAACTGCTCAGACAGCGCATACGCCCGCAGTTTTGCCGGGTTAGACAGGCGATCCATCATCAGGGTGATGCCACCTTGCTTCAGTGCTTCTGTGATAGTTTCCCAACCAAACTGGATCAACTTTCCTGCATAACCTGGTTCAACGCCATCTGCCACCAGTTTGTCATAACACAGCAGTGAACCAGCCTGTAACATACCACACAGAATAGTTTGCTCACCCATCAGGTCAGATTTCACTTCAGCCACGAAAGAAGATTCCAGAACACCGGCACGATGCGCTCCCGTTGCCGCTGCCCACGCCTTAGCGATTGCCATACCTTCACCTTTCGGATCATTTTCTGGGTGAACCGCGATCAAAGTAGGCACACCAAAACCCCGTTTGTATTCTTCACGCACTTCCGTACCAGGACACTTAGGCGCTACCATCACCACAGTGATGTCTTTACGGATTTGTTCACCTACTTCAACAATATTTAAGCCGTGAGAATAACCCAATCCAGCGCCTTCTTTCATCAACGGTTGAACCGCGCGAACAACAGAAGAGTGTTGTTTATCTGGCGTCAGGTTAATCACCAAATCAGCCTGCGGTATTAACTCTTCATATGTACCAACTTGAAAACCATTTTCCGTTGCTTTACGCCATGAAGCGCGTTTTTCTTCAATAGCCTCTTTACGCAGGGCATAAGCGATATCCAGACCGGAGTCACGCATATTCAGGCCCTGATTCAGCCCCTGCGCTCCGCAACCGACGATAACCACTTTTTTGCCTTTTAAATATCCTGTCTCATCAACAAACTCTTCGCGCGCCATAAAACGACACTTACCTAATTGCGCCAACTGCTGACGCAAATTCAGCGTATTAAAATAATTAGCCATTAGTGACTCCGTTATCATGTTGTGCTCAGCAATGAAGTGCTGCGACTATTTTTTAGATTTCCCCACCCTGTGAGGCGTTTATATATTTTCAATATATGACATGAAAGCCATTGCTTAAATTGATATATTAACAATACTACATTGCATTTTATGCAATACAAATTCTCGGGCAAAAAAAGGAGAATGGGCTATGGATATACGTGATCTCAAACTGTTTTTACATCTGGCTGAAAGCTGTCATTTTGGCCACACAGCAAAAGCAATGCATGTCAGCCCATCCACATTATCCCGCCAAATTCAACGTATTGAAGATATTTTGGGGCATCCATTATTTTTACGGGATAATCGCACCGTAAAACTGACCTTTGCCGGCGAACAATTTAAACAATTCGCTCAACAGACGCTGTTACAATATCAGCAACTAAAACACTCATTGAACCAGCAAAGCCCATCTTTAAGTGGAGAATTACGCCTGTTTTGTTCAGTCACCGCAGCCTACAGTCACTTACCACAGATCCTAGACCGTTTTCGTGCAGAACATCCTATGGTTGAAATCAAACTCACCACGGGTGATGCCGCAGATGCTGTCAATAAGGTACAGTCTGATGATGCCGATTTAGGCATCGCCGGTAAGCCGGAAAAACTACCAGATAATGTCAGCTTCACCAAAATCGGTGAAGTCCCACTGGTACTGATCGCACCTTCCCTTCCCTGTACTGTACGTACGCTTGTAATACAAGAGTACCCTGACTGGAATAGCATTCCTTTTATTTTGCCGGAACATGGCCCTTCACGTAAGCGCATTGAGTTCTGGTTCCGCCATCATAAAATTACTAATCCATCGATTTACGCTACCGTGTCCGGTCATGAAGCCATTGTTTCTATGGTTGCATTGGGTTGTGGAGTGGCATTAATTCCCAATGTTGTTGTAGAAAATAGTCCTGAACCGGTACGCAGTCGCATATCTTTATTGGACAATATTTCTCTAGTAGAGCCGTTTGAGTTGGGTATGTGCGTACAGAGAAAACGGCTTAATGAACCCTTAATTAAAGCATTTTGGGGATTATTATAACAAACTTCGTTAACAAGTCTGTTTATTCATTACAAGCCTGATGCAACCTATTTTCGGTATTATGCCAACATACTTATAATTTATGTGGCCTAATTCACAAAGAGCATAAAAATATAACCATATTGTTCTCATGATAATATGTTTAATATAAGTTATAACCAATCAAAATAATTATATGAAAATATTGGCTCCTCATTAAATTTTTGGTCATTAATTATGTCACTAAAGAAAATACTTTTAATTATATCAAGTAGATAATAGCCATTTAACGTTGAACAATTCAGATATTGTTAAGATTGGCTAAAACTGAATATTCCACCAGCGACAAACAGAGTGGAAAATAATTTTCCATGGCATGCCATGTCATAACGATATTTCCCAATAGTGAAATTATTTTCCCCTAGATACCATAGGAGGTAACCTCACAATAATTATTTAATAGTATTGCGATGATATAGTAACTAATAATAATCATTTAACCAGTTAATATAATTTAATTAAAAAATAACACCAAGGATTTATAATAATTATATAAAACAATTAGTTCAAATACACACAACAATTTAATAAAGGACACCATCATGTTACACAAAATAGACAAATCACCGTATTTTATTAAATTCTACAAATTCCATCTACAAGATCTCGTTTTCTCTTATAATATGCAAACAGAATGGCATCATCATCCTTGTATCCAATTAAGTGTATCATCACATAATTCACTCATGAGGATTGATACCGAAAATAAATCAAGACAAGCACACGGATTCATTATTTCTTCTAATATTAAACATAAATTACACTCGGAAGGGCAACTCTGCTTTAATTTACTGATAGACCTAGCCAACCCGCTATGTCATTTATTACTACATCAGATGAGAGGCTCAGATATAATATATTTAAATCAAGAATCATCTAGTTTGATAGCAAATTACTTTATTAATTGTTTACAGTCAGAAACCTCTCCAGATATTTTCATCTTAAATAACCTTTTAGGTAAAATAGAAGATTGCCATTGTTATCAGGATAAACGAATCATGAAAGCAGCCTCTCTTATTACTGAATTACCGGTTAAATGTATCTCTTCTCGTGAAATATCAAATCAACTCTATTTATCCGAAAGTCGATTCTTACATCTCTTTAGAGAAAAAATGGGAACTAATTTCCGCAGTTATCTATTATGGAAACGTCTGCATCATGCTATTGATGAGATACATTCATCAGATTCACTGACTTTATTAGCTTGTAATAGCGGATTTTCCGATGGTGCACACTTCAGTCGTACCTGTATGACGCTATATGGATTAAGGCCCTCTGAATTAAAACATGCCAGTAAGAACAGAATTCAACAAGCACAACAAAAATATTTCAATTTATCATCAACATTAACAGGTCTAAATTTTACAAAGCAAAATATCTATGTTATGAATAAATAGTATTTTTGATAAATCATCTAAAATAAATAAATTCTATTCATAGTTGTCATTATCAAAGCCAGTACGTTAGCGATTCTGTATCATTCTATTCCTAATATTATATAATTTTAGCAATGATACAGAATTCAGGATAACACCATAGCAATACCACCCAATAATTCATGAATCCACAACAAATAGAATATACAGAGTGGAATATCACTATCCTGTATTAATTATTCATTTTAATGATACATGCTCTTTCAGGTAATTTTCTACCCATTTAGCGACACGACAAGTGTCCTTATAAGCCCCTAATATCAGTTCTGAACCACGGCTACTCAACCATTTCCGCCCAACGATAAATAACCCAGGATAAGGGGTTTTCCCGCCTTCTTCATGCCCATTTTTACAAACGAATCCGTTGGCATCCGCAGCACCAGGAAGAGTTAACCACGCCGTATCATCTTTATACCCCAAACACCAGATAACCGTATCTACCTCATATTGATTGCCAGACAAATCACATAATTTATTATCTTTTATATCAACTAACCTATTCGCTATTTTTATACCCCAAGCGGCTAACCGATGGTTTTTCAGCTCTCCACAAGGGATGGGATTACGCCGCCGCATGATTTTCCCTACCAGACTGTAATAATTGGCAAATAACAGACCACTTTTACTTAACCACCAAAAGATATCTTTGCCCAGTATTCTATTAGGTAAGAGAGGACGGGAAGAACCGCAAAATAACGTCACCTTCGTCGTTGCTGCCAAATCTCTGGCAATCTGCCGGCCACTCGCACCATCACCAACGACAGCAACTCGGCTGCCCGCTTTAATTTGCTTAGGTTCCCGATATTGATCTGCTGCAATTTGTTGTATATCGGTAGAAAGCTGTTCAGTGAGCACCGGAATATCAACTAATTGATTAGCCCCTGCTGCATTAACCAAACAAGGCGCATGAAATACTTTTCCATCTTTTGTTTTAACACGATAGCCATCTGTATCATGCTTCACCTCAACCACTTCGGTTTGAGTATGTATCGCAAGGTTATGATGTGAAGCATAGCTCTCAAGGTAATTAGCAACCTCATTTTTATCTGGATAGCCTTCTTTTATTCCAGGAAACGGTAAGCCATGAAGTTGAGTCATACCGCGTGAAGTGAATAATAGCATATTATCTGGTCGCCTGCGCCACACATCACCAATGCGCGCCTCCCGCTCTAATATACAAACGTTAATATTCTTAGCCGCTAGCATGGCGGCTAAACTTAATCCAGCTTGACCAGCACCTACAATTAAGCAATCCATCTTCATCATGCATACTCATTTTTTAATTTGGTATTTATCTGTATTTTTTTATCATTATCGAGATCTTAGGACAATGAAAAAGTTTACAAAAGAACATTCAATAGATCAAAAAACAACGAACTTCACAAAAATATAAAAGACAATTAAGAAATTTACTTGAATTAACTGGTCATATTATCACTAAAGTGAATATTTTGAATAAATCAGCTATTTTTAGCATAATTTTAACAATATTGATAAATCCATATAATGATCAAAGTAATAATATAGCCAATTTATTCAATAAAAATAAATTATTAATGACTATCCTTTTTTCCTACGTAACTTATGCTTCATTGCTATAACTTATAATAAGCAAAGATTAATTTATCTACTCTTTACCCTACCGGAGATGAAAAAAATGGAAAATATCAAAAATATATATGACGGTATGAAATCTCGTGGCGGTAATCCGCTGAAGTGGTTAATAGCCGATGTCGACCTGCTCTATAAGCTGTCTAAAGAAGAGCAACAAGAGCTAAAAACCTGTTTGCTTAAGGACGCTTTTAATTTCCATTATCATAATAACCCTTACTATAAAGATATTTGTGAAAAACAAGGCATTAAGCCAGAAGATATCCAGAATTATAATGATTTAGTTCGCATCCCACTGATCCCCGTTGCAACTTATAAATCAGCCGAAAGTCACCGTTTATTAAGCAAGCCATTATCTGAAATCGAACATGAAATGCGCTCAACGGGTACCAGTGGAATTCCTAGCGTTTATCGTCGTTGCCACGATACGATGGATCATACAGTATTGGCTGTCTATTCTAATTATCGCAGTATGTTCAAAGTATCTGGCGGTGCCGGCCTATGTTTATGCCCGTCAACAGAAGATATTCCAGAAATGGCGCTGGTTAAAATCTTTAATTTCCTGACAGGTTTGTTAGATACTCGACGCTATATGATTAATCAGGACCATTTTTCTCCAGAAGAGGCACTGAATCAATTAATCCAGTGGAAAGGTAAGTTCACTCGTCATTTAATTGGTCCTCCATTCATGATCCATCGTTTTATCACGTTCCTAAAAGAGAATAATACCAAGCTCACTTTAGATCGCGACAGCATGGTAATTACTATGGGCGGTTGGAAACGTTTTACCGGGGATATGATCTCCCGCAGCGAATTGAATGCAGATATCGAAGAATGGATGGGCATTCCAGCTTCCCGGACACGTGATATGTATGGTCTGGTTGAAGCAAACCTTCTTGCCATCGAAGATGAATATAACCATAAGCATGTTCCTCCTTATATTCATTTCTCCGTCCGTGATCCTAATGATTTAACACGTGAGCTACCTGATGGTGAAACCGGACAATTAGTGATCCTAGATCCACTCTCCGTTTCCACTCCCGGCATGTTATTGACAGAAGATTTGGTCTACTTGCGCACCGATCCTAATAAATCCTGGCGTAATTCTCAGCGAGTTCAGTTTGTTATGCGTACCGCCGCTGCTAAAGAGTTTGGTTGCTGTGCAGTCAACCTTGAGAGAAAAATGTCAGACGATGAAGATACTTCAGCGACACCCGCTGTATAAATAGCAAGGTGGAATTATGTTTAATAACATCATTATTGACAATTTTTGCAATCCTGACTGCCAGGGGACGTTATCCACCCCCACCATTAAACTGGTATTAGGTAACCCTGTATGCGGTGACAAGGTTGATATCGACCTGACACTGGATAACCAAGGGCGGGTAAATAATGCCTGTTTTCGTGCATGGGGATGTACCGCCTCCTTGGCAATGTCTAACCAATTTTGTCGCCATGCTAAAGGTAAGACTCTCGAAGAATTGAACGCATTATCGCCTGAGGGCATAGATGCATTATTAGGCGAGTTAGAACCCGCGCAGCAACACTGCCTTGATATGCTGCATAAGCTGTTTGAGCAGCTAAAGGGAAAAATATGACAAGCCTATACTTCGACTACAACGCCACAACACCGCTAAGTGTTAAAGCGCAGTTGGCGATTAAAGACGCAATGTCTATTTTTGCTAATCCGTCCAGCCACTACAGCTTAAGCGGCATGGCTAAAAAGTTGCTCACTGACGCTAGAAGATCGATGGCTGCATTGATGGGCACAGCCCCTGAGCAAATCCTGTTTACATCAGGGGGAACCGAAAGTAATAACCAGGCATTATCCAGCTTGTTAGCAACGCTTCCCGGTTCGGATCTGTCTGCATATCATGTTATTAGCTCTTCTATTGAGCACCCGTCTGTTCTAGCGCCGTTACTCTGGTACCAACAACGTGGGCTTCAACTGACGCTGATCGATCCTGATAATCAGGGGCGGATAAGTGTACAAAGCATCCGTGAAAACCTGCGGCCACAAACACGCCTGATCACATTGATGGCGATTAACAACGAAACCGGCGTGATACAGCCCTATGAAGCGGTCGCTTCTTTAGCAAAAGAGGCCAGTGTTTATCTGCATATTGATGCAGTACAGGCTATTGGTAAACTTCCTTTTAGCTGTGACACACTTTCTGGTGTAACGACCGTATCTTTCTCCGGCCATAAGTTTAACGGCCCGAAAGGTATTGGCGGGCTCTACCATGCACCAGGTATTCAATTAAATCCCTTGCTACATGGAGGAGGACAAGAACAAGGAGTACGCAGCGGCACTGAGAACACCTTAGGCATTGCAGGATTGGCGGCGGCAGCTCAAGAATCACTGAACGGATTGCAAAAACACTTCAATACTTACAAAACGCTCAGAGAAACCTTACTATTCCAGCTAGAGCAACATCATGTTAACTACCTGATTAATGGTAATACCAATCCAGCGTTTCAGTCACCTTGGACACTCAATTTAAGTTTCCCTGGTATTCGTGCTGAATCATTAGCTAGCCGGTTAGATTTACGTCACGGCATCTCTTTATCTTTAGGATCAGCCTGTAGCAATAACAAATCAACACAACGTTCTCACGTTCTGGCTGCTATGGGGTTACCCGATGATCGTATTGATAGTGCAGTACGCATTAGCTTCGGATATACCACAAGCCAAGATGATATTGAGATGCTGGCTAGCGCCATCAAACGAGAAACGTATGACTTACTTAAAATTTCAGGGAAATCTTTAATCACCCAGGAATAATAGCCAAACGACATTTAAAAGACGGTGTGACAGGAATAACGCATTTATTAATTGATACCTATATTCCCGCACCTAAGATCCGCCAATATTATTTAAACTTTTAGGGGACATTAATATGAAACTGTTTGAATTACTTCAATCTCAAATTACTGAATTAACTGATATCGAACCAGAAGATATTACTCTTGACACCCTGCTTGATGATATTCATCTGGTGAGTCTGGATTTTGTTTCTATTCAGGTTGCTTTAAAAAGAGAAATGGGAATTCAACTGAATTTCGATAAGTTCCAGCGAGATAACACGACGACAATCGGTGATTTCGTCAATTACCTCAGTGAATTAACAAAATAATCATTACCAATACACCTGGGTGTTAGCTGTCTATGACAATATCACAACGCAGCTAACATTCATTTTTATGATGCTTTTATCTACCAATCCTATTATTTGGTTGTATTAACAATAAAGCATGTCACCAGGAAATAAATTTTGGAGATAATGTTTCATGAATATTCAAAATGGTTATCACCGCGTTGCCATCACAGGTTATGGTTCTATCTGCTCTCTTGGGCAAAATACCCAGGAAATTTGGGATGCAATCCTAAACTATCGTGTAGGCTACAAAAAGGAAGACCATCCAGACGCTTCTGTCGTAGCAAAGTTTTTCGGCAATATCCCTTTTTCTCCCGATGTATCACGGTTTTCCAAAAAGTTATTAAAAAACCTGCCCAAATTCAGCAAACTTGGGCTGATTGCGGCGGATGAAGCAATCAAGATGGCATTTGGTAACGATAAAGCCGCTCTTGACGAAAATTATTCTCCTTTTGAACGCGGTGTTATTTTTGGCACTGGCTGGGGGGGAGAAGATGCAACCGTTGAAAACAGCCACTCCTATGCTGATCAAGGCATTGCCTCACCCATGACCAATATTATGTCTATGCACAGCGTAGGGACGGCGGCGATTTCAATGAACTGGAATTTACGGGGATATCAAAATACCCCGGTTGCGGCTTGCGCAACCGGCAGTATGGCAATAGGTGATGCGTTTGAACTTATCCGCAGTGGACGCGCTAAAATGATGCTGGCAGGGGGCGGTGAAAGCATCAGAGATCCATTCATTGTCTGGAGTATCGACATTCTTGGAGCACTGAGTAAAGAACAGGAATCTGTCGAAAAAGCCTGCTGCCCATTCAGTCAAGATCGTAGTGGTTTCGTCATGTCAGAGGGTGCCGCAATATTATGTCTTGAAGACTATGACAGCGCTGTTGCCAGGGGAGCCAAAATACTGGCGGAAGTGATTGGCTATGGCAATAACTCTGATGCGTCAGATATGACAGCCCCGGCACCTGATTGCAAAGGGCGGGTCATGGCGATTCAGATGGCACTGGAACAGGCTAAGCTCTCCACCTCAGATATTCACTATATTAATGCTCATGGAACATCAACCCCACTAAACGACATTAACGAAACCGATGTTCTAAAAATGAGCCTGGGCGAGCACGCTTATCGTATTCCTATTTCCAGTACAAAATCCTATACAGGCCATCTTATTGCCGGAGCAGGAGCCATTGAATCCATTTTCTGTATCAAAGCGATAGAGACAGCAACGATTCCCGCAACGATGCACTTGAATAACCCTGATCCGCTATGCGATCTGGATTATGTCCCCAATATCCACCGAACTCACCAAGTTATTGACACGGCTTTAAATGTTAACTACGGATTCGGTGGCACAAACTGTGCACTTATTTTCAGGAAGGCCGATAGATGAACGTTCAATTTAGCAAAAAAGATCTCAGTCAATGGGCTAAATTCTCTGGAGACTACAATCCTATCCATTTTGATGAAAAAATCGCAAGAGAAGTTGGGTTGGGTGGTATTGCAGTACACGGCATGCTGGCAATGATCCCGCTCAAAAGCGGATACGATTATCTGTCACGACTAAATGGGGAAATGGGCAGACAGTGGCACGTTAATTTACGCAATCCCGTACCGCTGGATGCCTGCTATTGCGTCAAAACCAAGCACACTGACCGGAATGGGAAAACAACCTTTAACCTGCAAGACGAAACAACCAACCTGAGACCTCTGGTTGGTCACTATAGTTGTTTCGATTTTTCACAAAAAACTAGCTTTCCCGAAAAACCACGTTGCCAAGTTCCCATACAAGAGACAATAAAAAAATCCATCGAATTCAAACATACCTTTCCGGGAGTCAATGAATTCTGGATCTTTCTTGATGCTCTGATGTTTTATCTTTTTATGCAGCAAAGTGCCAAAACCGCACTAGCAACAGAATTTAAAACCTATTTTGGTAAACAAGAACATGATGAAACATGCCTCAAGGACCTGATTGTCTTGCATGTTATGCATACAGTGAGCTTTTCTCCAGCGCTGCTTAATCGCCAAATCCCAGATGAAATGCCGAACATCGAATATACAATCCTACCAAAAGATACATTCGATGTTGATGGTTCGTTATACGGTACGTTGGAAATCCCGATCTGGCTGAATGGCGAAATCTCTTTAGTTGTTGAGATGAGTCTGATGGGAACAACAAAAAGAAAGCAGGTTGCCAACTAAGATCTGATGAATGCGGTATTAGCAGACGGATGGCATAAATTTAGAGGAATCACTTAATGAATCTCAACACCCCTTGGGTTTTTATTTCAGGAGGATCACGTGGTATCGGCAAAGGCATAGTAAAAATGCTGGCAGCTCAAAACTATCACGTGGTTTTTACCTATAAATCAAGCATAAATGAAGCTCAAATATTGTGTCAGGAAATTGAACAGCAAGGTTATCGCTGTGAGGGCTATCAATGTGACGTCTCAAACGCTAAAGAAGTCACAACATTGTCAACAGAGCTTATCTCACGATATGGCGCTCCCTATGCCATCATCAATAACGCCGGAATTACACAAGATGCATTGCTGATAAATATGAAAGAAGAAGAGTGGCACAATGTAATTTCCACCAATCTTTCTTCTGTCTATTTAGTCAATCACGCATTTCTCCCTGAAATGATCACTGCGGGAGGCTGCATTATCCACATGAGCTCAGTTACTGCGTTTAAAGCTAACTCAGGGCAAGTTAACTACGCTGCAACCAAAGCCGCCATGATCGGTATTACCCGCTCATTAGCGGTTGAAGTTGGCCGATTTAATGTCCGGGTCAATACCGTTGCGCCAGGCTTGATTGACACTGAAATGCTGGATCATATTCCCGCGCCACATAGGAAAAAATTATTATCTAACATCCCATTGGGCCGTTTGGGTTCAGTGGAAGATATTGCTCTGACAATCAATTTCCTGCTCAGCCTCGGAGGACGTTACATTACCGGGCAAACATTCGTTATTGACGGAGGAATGACTGCCTGAACCAGTTAAGCAATTAACATCAATGGGTTCGTATCCCTATTTTGCGGTTATTTGTACCCAGATAAATATTCTGGGTACTGACACAAAATACCGTTAATCATTGTCAGATAGGCAATCCAGCCTCTCTGATCAAATGTTAATAACGATAATAAATCATTTTAATACTAATAATACTTGTGGCTTTAAGGGCTAAATATTAGCAATTTTCATTTTATCAAGACGAGAAGAGCTTGACCTTGTAGTCGACTCCAAGGTGTTTAATCAAACATAAGCACATTAATAAGACGAATTTATTTTTAATCACCGTGATGGGAGAGGAACATGGCCGGAGAAATACAATCAGTTCCAGTACAATCACCTCCGCTTAATGAGAAAAAGTCAAAGCGTAAGTTAGCACTTATCCTCGCAACTCTCTTATTTGTTTTTGCCGGGTTAGGTTACTTCGCCTATTGGTTTGTTTCTCTACGTCATCAGCAAGTTACTGATGATGCCTACGTTGTAGGTAATCAGGTACAAGTGATGGCCCAGATCACCGGTAGCGTAACAGCTATCCATGCCGATAATACCGATTTCGTTCAACAGGGCGACATTCTGCTACGTTTAGACTCTATTGATGCGGAACATGCTTTTGAGCGAGCGAAAAATACATTAGCTAACAATGTCAGGCAAACTCACCAAACCATTATTGATAATGAAAAGCTATTGGCTAACATTGAGCTCAAACAAACGGCATTACAACAGGCTCAAGATGATTTAAAACGACGTGAACATCTGGGACTCACAGGTGCTATCGCCAAAGAAGATCTGATTCATTCCCGCAATCGTGTTCAAATGGCAAAATCTGAGCTGAATGTTGCCCGACAACAATATCATGCCAACAAAGCATTAGTTATAGACACCCCATTAGATCAACAACCTTCCATTAAACTGTCCGCTTCTCAGCTCCGCGATGCATGGTTAACCTTACAACGCACCCAGATTGTCGCGCCGGTAACCGGCTACGTTTCACGTCGCGGGGTTCAAGTCGGATCGCAAATAAAAAGCGGTGCCCCACTAATGGTTATCGTGCCAGCTAATCAACTTTGGGTCGAAGCGAACTTCAAAGAAGTTCAACTTGCCAATGTGCGTATTGGTCAACCCGTAACACTGATTAGCGATTTCTATGGTAGTGATGTCACTTATAAGGGCCGGATCGTAGGTCTTGATATGGGTACTGGCAGCGCATTTTCTTTATTGCCAGCACAAAATGCCACCGGTAACTGGATCAAAGTGGTTCAACGCTTGCCTGTCCGTGTTGAACTAGAAACACAGCAGCTTATTGATCATCCTTTACGCATCGGTTTATCCATGCACGCCACGGTTGATACCAGAAATCGGAATGGACTGGTGCTTGCCAACACTCCTCGTAATGGCATTGTTTATGAAACCAACGTCTTGTCTTACAACACAGGAGAAATTGATCGGCTAATTAACGAAATCATTCAAGTTAATACCAGTCAAAATAAGTGAGGTTAACATGCTAAAAGAGCCATTATCAGGAGCCAAACTTGGCTGGTTAACCCTGGCTTTAGCATTAGCCGCTTTTTTACAAATATTGGACCTGACCATTGCTAACGTCGCAATATCGACGATTGCCGGAGACTTGGGTTCATCAGTATCGCAGGGGACCTGGGTTATTACCTCATTTGCTGTTGCTAACGCGATCTCTATCCCATTAACAGGCTGGTTAGCAAAACGGTTCGGAGAAGTCCGGGTTTTCTTAATTTCAATGCTACTGTTTGTGATAACTTCCTGGTTGTGCGGTATTGCCAATAGCCTGGAAATGTTGATTATTTCCCGCGTCCTGCAAGGTATCTCAGCCGGGCCAATTATGCCCCTTTCGCAAAGTTTGCTACTCAACAACTATCCTCCGCTAAAACGCAATATGGCATTGGCACTGTGGTCAATGACTATCGTTATCGCTCCGGTTTGTGGTCCAATACTCGGCGGTTGGATCAGCGACAACTACCATTGGGGATGGATCTTTCTCATCAATGTTCCGGTTGGCTTTGCCGCCATTGCTATTACCTGGATGCTGTTAAAGGACCGGGAAACTGAAACAACGGCTAGGTCAATTGATATCGTAGGACTAATTTTATTGGTCATCGGTGTTGGTTGTTTTCAGCTATTGCTTGATAGAGGAAAAGAGCTTGATTGGTTCAACTCAACAGAAATTATTACATTAGCCATTATCGCAGTTATTGCCATAACTTTCCTGATCATCTGGGAATTCACCGATGATGATCCGATCATTGATTTATCACTATTTAAATCACGTAATTTTACTATCGGTACCTTATGTATCAGTTTGGCTTTCCTACTCCATATAGGCACTCTGGTTTTGCAACCTCAACTATTGCAAGTAGTATTTGGTTATACAGCCACTTGGGCAGGATTAGTAATGGCTCCATTAGGGATAGTGCCAATAATGCTGGTTCCACTCATTGGTCGTTTTAGTTCAAAAATTGATATGCGTTATTTAGTTATGTTTAGCTTTATTATTTTTGCACTCTGTTTCTTTTGGCGAACGAATACCTTTGAGTTATCAATGGATTTTGCCACTGCTGCCTGGCCACAATTTATTCAGGGCTTTGCTATCGCCTGTTTAATTATGCCACTCACAGCCATTATATTATCTGATGTTGAACCCGCTAAAATCGCCTCTGCGGGCAGTTTATTTAACTTTTTACGCACTCTGGCAACATCCGTGGGTACTTCCATTACCACTACCATGTGGTCCCGTCGTGAAGCTGTCCACCATGTCCAGTTAACTGAATCGATAACTCCCCATAATCCTATTGCCCAACAAGCCTATGAGAAAATGGAACAATTAGGGATGTCACAAGCCCAAGCCAGTTACTCTCTGGCACGTGAAATCACTCATCAGGGATTGATCATTGCTGCTAACGAGATTTATTGGCTATTTGGCTTTATTTTTCTGATCCTGCTGCTCTTTATCTGGTTGGCAAAACCCACGGTTGGAGAAAAGAAATAACACAATGATCAATAAAACAAAATAAGCTTGATAACAGAACTGTCAGTATTTAATGGCAAAATAATCAAAGAACTTATTATTGAGCTCTTTCCAGCGGGACATCAGCAAATATTAAATCTTGTCAAAATAGCACCTTATCAAGGCGCTATTTTGTTGCTCTATAGAACATGTGTTCTCATTAGAAAGACACCGATCAACCCCCGGCTGTTTCAGACGCCTGGCACATTAAAAAGAATTTAAACGCGGGGGTATCCGTCTCATCGTGATACGCATAGCCTAATGCATCAAGATGGCGTTTAAAACGCACTTCCGCTTCTGACAATTCAAATGCGGCCAACACCCGGCCATAATCTGTACCATAATTGCGATAATGGAATAACGTAATATTCCAGTAAGTTCCCAAAGTTTGGAGGAATTTGAGTAAAGCCCCTGGTGATTCAGGAAATTCAAAACTAAACAAGCGCTCTTTCAATGGTTTAGATGGGCGACCGCCGATCATATAGCGAACATGTAATTTTGCCATCTCATCATCTGAAAGATCGGCAACCTGATACCCTGCGGTACGCAATTCCTCGATAATTTCCCGTCGTTCTACCTCACCACGACTCAGGCGAACACCAACGAAAAGACAAGCCTGATCAGGATCTGCATCCGTATAACGATAATTAAACTCTGTTACCACCCGATCGCCCAATTTCTGGCAAAAACTCAGGAAACTCCCTTTCTGTTCAGGAATAGTCACTGCCAGCAATGCTTCCCGTTGCTCGCCCAATTCACAACGCTCAGAGACATAACGTAACCCGTGGAAGCTTACGTTAGCACCAGAAAGAATATGTGCCAGTCGTTCACCTTTAAGCTGATGTTGCTGAACATACTTTTTCAATCCAGCGAGTGCCAATGCACCGGATGGCTCAGCAATCGCACGTACATCTTCAAACAGATCTTTTACCGCAGCACAAATAGCATCACTGTCTACTGTGATAACATCATCCACATATTGCTGACACAAACGAAATGTTTCATCACCGATACGCTTAACAGCAACACCTTCAGCAAACAAACCAACTCGTGGTAAATCTACCGGATGTCCAGCTTCCATTGCTGCCTTCAAGCAAGCTGAATCTTCCGCTTCCACCCCAATAATTTTGATTTCTGGCATCAGTTGCTTAATCAATACTGCCACTCCAGCAATCAAGCCACCACCACCAACAGGTACAAAGACTCGATCCAGACGCACATCCTGTTGCAAAAGCTCCATTGCCAATGTTGCCTGACCTGCGATTACAGCAGGATGATCAAACGGAGGAACAAAGGTATAGCCCTCCTGTTGTGCCATTTTTATTGCTTTGGCTTTAGCCTCATCAAAATTAGCACCATATAACAGAGCTTTACCACCAAAACCACGGACTGCATCGACTTTAATATCCGCTGTAGTGACCGGCATAACAATCAGAGAGTTAATTCCCAAGCGATTGGCAGAAAGTGCAACCCCCTGAGCATGGTTACCGGCTGACGCGGTAATCACTCCCCGGTTTTTTTGTTCATCAGTCAAACTCGCAATCATGGCATACGCACCACGGAGCTTGAAACTGTGAACAGGTTGCCGATCTTCCCGCTTTACCAAAATAGTATTTCCCAAGCGGGCAGAAATTTTCTCCATTTCCTGCAAAGGAGTCACCTGAGCAACTTCATAAACAGGCGCGCTTAATGCTGCTTTCAAATACTCTGCACCATTTGGCGCAGAAGTTAAGGGAAGAAATGCAGCCATATGATTATCCCCCTAACTTAGATTTATCACGGACAGCACCTTTATCCGCACTGGTCGCCAATGAAGCATAAGCTCTCAGGGCAAACGATACCTGACGTTCACGAGCTTTTGGTGTCCACGCTTTATCACCACGGGCAAATTCCACTTCTTTACGGGTAGCAAGTATCCTTTCATCTATATCAAGTTGAATTTTCCGCAGTGGAATATCAATATCAATAATATCGCCATCTTGAACCAAACCGATTAGCCCACCATTAGCCGCTTCGGGAGAAACGTGACCAATTGATAAACCCGAGGTACCACCAGAGAAACGACCATCGGTAATCAATGCACAGCTTTTACCTAGCCCCATTGATTTCAGATAAGTTGTCGGATACAACATTTCCTGCATGCCAGGCCCACCCTTTGGCCCTTCATAACGAATGACCACCACATCACCAGCAACGACTCTGCCACCCAAGATCGCATCAACCGCATCCTCCTGACTGTCGTAAACTTTAGCTGGACCACGAAATGTCAAACTGTTCTCATCAACACCTGCGGTTTTTACAATACAGCCATCTATAGCCAAATTGCCAAACAAAACTGCGAGGCCACCATCCTGACTGTATGCATGTTTGAGGTCACGGATACAACCTTCTACACGGTCAATATCCAAAGAAGGCCAACGACAATCCTGTGAAAATGCCTGAGTAGTACGGATACCCGCTGGGCCTGCTGAATACATTTTCTTTATCGATTCATCTACCGTCAGCATCACATCATATTGATCAAGCGTTTGTAACAAATCCAACCCCAAAACATTTTTAACCTGACGATTCAACAGACCGGCTCTATCCAGCTCACCTAAGATACCCATCACACCACCAGCACGATGGACATCTTCCATATGATATTTTTGTGTGCTTGGGGCAACTTTACACAGATGAGGAATCTGACGAGACAGGCGGTCAATATCCGCCATGGTAAAATCGACCTCGCCTTCCTGTGCCGCAGCCAGTAAGTGAAGTACAGTATTTGTTGAACCGCCCATGGCAATATCCAGCATCATCGCATTTTCAAATGCCGCTTTCGTTGCGATATTACGCGGCAGAGCACTATCATCATCTTGCTCATAGTAGCGCTTAGTCAACTCAACAATGCGCTTGCCTGCATTCAGAAACAGCACCTTGCGATCTGCATGAGTAGCCAGTAATGAGCCATTCCCCGGTTGAGACAAACCCAGTGCTTCTGTAAGGCAATTCATTGAGTTAGCAGTAAACATGCCTGAGCAGGAACCGCAGGTTGGACAAGCTGAACGCTCAATTTGATTGCTATCCTCATCACTGACATTCGGGTTAGCACCTTGGATCATGGCATCGATCAGATCCAATTTGATGATCTGATCTGACAATTTAGTTTTACCTGCCTCCATAGGACCACCGGAAACAAAAATCACCGGAATGTTCAGACGCAATGCTGCCATCAGCATACCTGGGGTAATTTTGTCACAATTGGAAATACACACCATAGCGTCCGCACAATGTGCATTCACCATATATTCAACAGAATCAGCAATTAATTCACGTGACGGCAGAGAATAGAGCATACCACCATGCCCCATTGCGATACCGTCATCCACCGCTATGGTATTGAACTCTTTTGCAACACCGCCTGATGCTTCAATCTGTTCCGCAACCAGTTTACCTAAGTCCCGCAAATGAACATGCCCTGGAACAAACTGAGTAAATGAGTTAACTACCGCAATAATCGGTTTACCGAAATCCGCATCGGTCATCCCTGTCGCACGCCATAAAGCGCGAGCTCCTGCCATATTGCGGCCATGAGTCGTAGTGGCAGAACGGTACTTAGGCATTATCTTCACTCCCATGTTATCAAAACAGGCGGGGAACGAACCGCCCGTTAAATTATTTATAGTTCTATTGAGGATTGACTGGATCTAACCAGCCCCATTTATCATCTGTAGTGCCGTCAAACAAGCCAAAGAAGGCTTGTTGAATTTTCTTAGTAACAGGTCCACATCTACCGATACCAACCTGAATATCATCAACACTCCGAACGGGTGTGATTTCAGCCGCTGTACCAGACATAAAAACTTCATCAGCCAGGTACAGAGATTCGCGCGACAATACCTGCTCACGTACTTCCAGCCCCAAATCTTTCGCTAATTTAATAATGGCATCACGGGTAATTCCTGGTAATGCAGATGAAGTAAATGGTGGAGTGAACAATATGCCATCTTTTACTTCAAACAGATTTTCACCCGCACCTTCAGAGATATAACCATGAACATCCAGTGCAATACCTTCTTGATATCCACGACGACGGGCTTCACTACCCACCAAAAGTGAAGATAGGTAGTTACCACCTGCTTTGGCCGCAGTTGGTATTGTATTTGGTGCCACACGATTCCATGAAGAAACCATCGCATCAATTCCCTGATCCAGGGCTTCTTCTCCCAGATAAGCCCCCCAAGGAAAAGCGGCAATAATAACATCCGTTTTATAGCCAGCAGGTGGATTAACCCCCATGCCAACATCACCGATAAAGACCAGTGGACGAATATAAGCACTGACTAAATTATTTTTACGAAGGGTTGCCCGACATGCTTCCATTAATTCATCAACACTCTGGCTCAACGGCATACGATAAATCTTTGCGGAGTCATGTAAACGCTGCATATGCTCACGATGGCGGAAAACCACTGGCCCTTTATGAGAATCATAACAGCGAATTCCCTCAAAAACAGATGTACCATAATGTAAAGCATGGGACATTACGTGAACTTTAGCATCTGCCCAAGGAACCATTTCACCATTGAACCAAATGTAATCGGATTGCTTCGTCATTCTCTTATTCCTTTATTTCTACGTTATGCACGTATGAGTTGTGATTTTTTTTGCAGGATCTTGACGCCAGCGACATCCACTAATTTAGTCAATTGTGAAGACAACAAATTAACCGGTTTTTGGCTGGCGACAATTAATTCGATATTAACATTATCGCCATCCATTGTTTGATCCATATTCATTGAACATATCCGAAATCCACGATGACGCGTTACCCGTAAGATACGCTCTAATATTTCAGGACGGAAACGAGCATGGATTGCAAGTTGATGCTGCATCATAATGATTTCTCCAACATAGTTTCATTGCTTGCACCGGGAGGGACCAACGGCCAAACGTTCTCTAATTCTTCAATGGATACCTGTAATAAATAAGGGCCCTTACTGGTGAATAATGCATTCAGCGCTTCATCAATCTGTGATTTCTCAGTGATATGTTGCCCCGGAATATCAAAAGCTTTTGCTAATGTGACAAAATCAGGGTTATCTGTTAACGTCGTTTCGCTATATCGCTTATCAAAGAACAGTTCCTGCCATTGCCGCACCATTCCCAATCGCTGGTTATCCAACAATAAAATTTTTACTGGTAATTGCTTGCGTTTAATTGTCCCCAATTCTTGAACATTCATCATGAAAGAACCATCTCCAGATACACAGATCACCATATCTTCCGGTCGAGCAATCTGAGCACCAATCGCAGCAGGGATACCAAATCCCATTGAGCCCAATCCACTCGATGTAATGAAATTTTCAGGTCCATCAAAAGTCATATGCTGAGCTGTCCACATTTGATGCTGCCCAACATCGGTAGTAATAACCGTATTAAATGTTTTACGATCTGAAACTTGCTTCAATAACCAAGGCGCATAGATACGCTCTCCTTGATGGTCATAACACCAAGGATATTCAGCTTTCAGATACTTAACTTCCTGTTGCCAAGGCATAATTGACAACGGTTGCCGCAAACGAGGCAATAATTCCTTCACATCCCCCAGTAACGACACATGAGCCTGACATAATTTACCCAACTCTGCTGGATCGATATCCAGATGAATGATTTTTGCATTCGGCGCAAAAGTATTGAGTTTGCCAGTCACGCGATCATCAAAACGAGCACCTACAGCAATCAGTAAATCACATGACTGGACGGCAAGATTGGCCGCTTTCGAACCATGCATCCCAAGCATTCCCAGATAGCACGGATGTTCTGAATCGGCAGCTCCCAAACCTTTCAACGTAGAAACAACCGGTATACCTGTTTCCACAACAAAATCTCGCAGAACAGAAACTGCTTGAGACATCCCTACTCCACCACCGACATACAACACTGGCTTTGCCGCAGCCGCAATCATCTTCCGGGCTTGTTCTAATTCACTTTCCGAGCAGGGCTCCTTTTGCTCAACGGGTACCAAATGTGGTACCAAATTCCCCTCTTTCAGCTGAATATCTTTAGGAATATCAATCAAAACTGGGCCAGGTCGACCACTAGTGGCAATAGAAAAGGCTTCCGCCATCATTTGGGGTAAATTTTCCAGTGAGTCCACTAAGAAACTGTGTTTAGTACAAGCAAGGGAGAGACCTAAAACATCGACTTCCTGAAAGGCATCAGTTCCAATCAATTCAGAACCAACCTGACCAGTGATAGCAACAACAGGAACAGAATCTAACAACGCATCGGCTAATCCAGTGATTAAGTTTGTTGCTCCCGGTCCCGATGTAGCAATACAAACTCCCGGCTTACCACTGGCTCTCGCATAGCCGATTGCAGCCATAACCGCACCCTGTTCATGCCGACAAAGTAAGTGCTCCACACCACCATCGTACAAAGCATCATAAACCGGCATGATCGCACCACCAGGGTAGCCGAAAACCTTATCAACACCCTGCGTTCGTAATGCTTTTACAACCCACTGCGCCCCGTTCATTTTTCATATCCCCTGTGTTTACCCTGTGAGACCAGATTTTGTTCTGTTGTATGTTTCCGTCTCTATCTGATTTTGCTTGCCGAAAAAAAACCCCCGCGCCTTTCGGTGCGGGGGTCTTCGAGAGATCTGGCTGTTCTTCTAAGCCTTTCTTCGTCCAAGTGCAGCCCCGCACGGTGGGATAATAATCACCACCACGCTGACAATAATTAGGCTAATCACTTGGACAAATATATTCATAATCTTGGTCGTTTTAACTCGTTTGTTTAATCTATATTTAAGAGTTATCACGTTCTTCACAGCTTGACAACTTTTATTTTGTTTTATTCCTCAACATGAAAAAATGTTGTTTATTTTCAAAAAGATATTTTGCAATTAGATTATTTTCCCATAAATGAATTAAATTTAGGTGATAAAATCCAGATTATTATATAAAAACAATATATCACATTAATAAATAACAAATAAAACAAATCATTCAACTAAATCCAAGTAAATATCTTATTATTAATCACTTGGGTGACAAAAACCCCAGTTAATAAATAAAGCAAAAATATATAAAGCACTAATTTAACTTACTGTGAAAAAATATATAAACTTGAATTCAAAATAAATAAAAAAACCAATATTAAAGCACCAAAAATAATAAAAAACCATCATGACAATAATATAAAAACAAATTACATGATTAAATTTACGGATATAAAACAAATAAACACCGATTAATTTAAATAAAAGTTATCTAACGAAAATTTAAGAAAACAATTCTTTTAGCCACCTCGTAGAATATTTCTTAGAGCCGTCTCGCAAAAAAATAATAAGACACTATTTATTATCTCATTTCAGCCCATCATATGCGTTTTCTTACTAAGGAGAATAGGATGGCCCTCGCTGTTATTTATACCAGAGCGACTATAGGTATTCATGCCCCCATTGTTACTGTTGAAGCGCATATTAGTAATGGCTTACCTGGATTAACTCTGGTTGGTTTGCCTGAAACAGCCGTAAAAGAAGCAAGAGATCGTGTCAGAAGCGCGTTGATCAACAGCGGGTTTACCTATCCGCCTAAAAGAATCACCGTCAATCTTGCACCAGCAGACCTTCCCAAAGAAGGTGGCCGTTATGATTTGCCGATTGCTATCGCTATTCTGGCAGCTTCAGAACAAATACCTGCCGATAAACTGAACCGTTATGAGTTTCTTGGTGAACTCGCGCTATCCGGGGGCTTACGGAGAGTTAATGGCGCAATTCCAGCTGCGCTAAGCGCGGGAGACGCAGGCAGGCAACTTATTCTATCAACAGAAAACGGAACAGAGTTAGCCATCTTATCTCAGGATGCAACGTTAATGGCAGAACACCTCTTGCATATCTGCCACTTTCTTCAAGGAGAAAAACAACTGCTGACAACAACAATCCGGCATGAATTTTCAACAGAACAATCACAACCGGATCTTCAGGATATTATTGGTCAGGAACAAGCAAAACGCACACTAGAAATCGCAGCAGCAGGCGGACATAATCTTTTACTACTGGGCCCTCCAGGGACAGGAAAAACGATGCTAGCAAGCCGCCTATGCAATTTATTACCGCCATTAACAAACAAAGAAGCCCTTGAGGTTGCCGCTATCAATAGCCTGGTAGATACCTACCTTCCACCAGAACAATGGCATACACGCCCATTCAGAGCACCTCATCACAGTTCTTCAATGGCAGCGCTGGTTGGTGGTGGTGGACTTCCTAAACCCGGTGAAATATCACTTGCTCACAACGGTGTGCTGTTTCTGGATGAACTTCCTGAATTTGAACGCAGAGTCCTTGATGCCCTCAGAGAACCACTGGAGTCAGGGGAAATAATCATATCCAGAGCCAGGGCAAAAGTTTGTTTTCCTGCTCAGGTTCAATTAATAGCAGCAATGAATCCCAGCCCTACAGGCCATCATCAAGGAATTCACAATCGAAGTAATCCTCAGCAAATACTTCGATACCTGGCAAAACTTTCCGGGCCTTTTTTAGATCGTTTTGATCTCTCAATTGAAGTTCCTCTGTTACCCATTGGAACATTGAGTAGCCCAATTAGATCAAGCGAAAGCAGCAAAGATGTGAAATTAAGAGTACTGACAGCCCGAAAAATACAATTGAAACGCTGTGGAAAAATTAATGCTCATCTGAATAGTAAAGAGACAGAAACATTTTGTAAGCTCAAACCTAACGATGCCGTGTTTCTGGAAGAAACACTAACAAAGTTAGGACTTTCCATCCGAGCATGGCATCGAATTCTGAGGACATCCCGGACACTCGCCGACTTAGAAGGAAAAAAAGAGATAGAAAAACTACATATTATGGAAGCCTTAAGCTACCGTAGTATGGACAGACTATTAATACAGTTACAAAAACAATCAGGTTAAAAATGAAAAAAGGGGCAAAGCCCCTGTACTAATAACTTGTGATGATATTAATCATCAGTGTCGGTATAGTCATCAGAAGAATCAACCTGAGGCTTACCACCTGACAGAGTATGGAAACGTTTTGGACGACTAATCCTTGCCAAATATTTGGTCCATACTTTTTCTTCCATCGTCACAGGCTTACGTTCACCCCGGCAAACAGCAACAAACAGTTTTTCTATTTCTGTTTGAGGCTCACGTTTACCGAGATCTAACTCATTGAACGCATAACCATGACGCTCTAGCAATTGCGCCTCTTTAATGGTGAAATCGCCATGGCGGGAAAACCCGCGAGGATAATGTTTGTTATCAAAAAAACGATTAGTCGTGATGAAGCTTTCGGCCATCTGACACACTCCTAATTCTATTACTGTTACTATCATGCTAATTATGGCGCGGAGTATTAGATAGGCCTGGCATTCTGTAAAACAAAACATTTAAATCTTAACGATAAAAATTATTGGAGAAACATGTGGACACTGAATTACTGAAAACCTTTCTGGAGGTCAGTAAAACTCGTCACTTTGGTCGGGCAGCCGAATCACTATACCTGACACAGTCAGCAGTCAGCTTTCGCATACGCCAATTAGAAAACCAATTAGGTGCTAATCTTTTCACGCGTCATCGCAATAACATCCGTCTTACAGCCGCTGGCGAACGCCTTGTGCCGTATGCAGAATCACTGATGAATACCTGGCAATTGGCTAAAAAAGAGATAACACATGCATCTCAACATACTGAATTGACAATTGGCGCTACCGCATCATTATGGGAAGCATATTTAACCCCTTGGCTACAGGATTTCTATAAAAGACATCAGGAACTAAGATTAGAATCCCGGGTTTCTACGCGGCAATCCCTTGTTAAACAACTTCATTCGCGTGAGTTAGATCTACTAATAACAACTGAACCACCTAAAATGGATGAATTCCAAAGCTTATTATTAGGGAATATTTGCCTGAAATTATTAACGACGGAAGAAAATCTGCAATACCAAGTTGAAAACTACATCAAATTAGAATGGGGAGCTGATTTCCATCAACAAGAACAACGGATTTTAAAAAGTGAACAATTGCCCATCATTACAACCACTTCGGCACATATAGCTCGCCAGCTGCTCAACAGTGTCAGAGGAGCCGCATTCCTACCAATACACTGGCAAAACGAATATTCAAAACTTGTCTCTTACCCAAATACTGAACTAATTGAACGCCCATTATACGCTATATGGCTACAGAACAACGATCAACAAGCATTGATTCAGCAGCTATTAAAAATACCTGTCATCAATACTTCTACAAGAGATTAAGAAGCATCCATATAAATCATTTAATTAGCAAGTATATGTTCTGCAAAATTTATGGATAGCAATACTATACGAAAATAGGAGTGAAAATAGTAAGGGAGAAAGAAATCTTAGATCGAGCATAAAGTGGGATTACTTTTGCCATCTTCCCACATATAGCGCCCTACTTACCCAAGTAATCCTTACGTATAGTTTGAAACTGTGACCTGAATCAGACGTAGTGTTCCTACCTTATCGTTTCAGGTACCCTTTCCTTCAAACCGAGCTTTTTCTAAGAAGAAAACTTTCACAATCAAAATATTAGCCAAGATCCATTCGTACATATCCTCTAGACACTTAGTTCAGAAGGATTTTAACTAACCTCAGCTTTTCTTAAGGATAACAATTTCAGAATCACGTAAATTTAAGCTCGGCTTTTTCGGTTGGAATGTATACGCAATTAAATCCAATACAACTTCCAACAAAAAGCTGACTATGCTTCGAAGTCTTGAATGTTCTATCTGAGAAATATTTTTCAATTGGTCATATAAGTTTATCCTCTTTGTCAGAAACATAGGAGATATCGCCATGATTAAACTTATAAAATAGATGCTCAAGGCACAAGATACCGTTCAATCTTAAAGGCGATAAAGAGGCTATGCTGTTGTGGTTTACTCTGAACTACGAACTTTATTGAATGACAACTCTAAAGTTCAGATTAATGATAACAAACTCACAACAGCATCCCTGATGATCAGTCAGGGGATTATCGCTCTGCAAAAGTGATAATCAAGATATAAGGTTAACTAGTATGAAAATTGCCAAAAAGTCTAAAAAGTTATCTATAAGAATTCACTTTGATAATAGATAATTAGAAAGAAAGGTTTTATTGCTATAAGATCGAATAATATTGAGAAAAAATTATCTTACTGAAAAACGTGTAACAACATCAATGATGAATTCAAATCGATGGCAATATTGGGCTTTACAAACCAGACAATATTTGGGAACAAATTTTCCAAGTAAGAGCATTTATAGAGAAAAGGTTCACATAAGGGATTTTTAGTGTAACGGCGAATCCGTTTTTCTTACAAAATCCCATTAAGAAAAAGGCGCTGACCAAAAATCCAGCGCCTTATCAATAATCTGACCCAAGTAACATATACGGATCACCAATATTATAAACTACCTTCGTTGCTACTCAGCTTATAATTGGCAGGGGCGGAGAGACTCGAACTCCCAACACCCGGTTTTGGAGACCGGTGCTCTACCAATTGAACTACGCCCCTAAATTAAGTGGCGGTGCGGACGGGGCTCGAACCCGCGACCCCCGGCGTGACAGGCCGGTATTCTAACCAACTGAACTACCGCACCACCGAATTTCTTGTTCTTTATGCTGTTACCACAACATAAAATTTCAATGCCAATCAGGGTAGTTCACGAATGGCCCTTCTGCCATTCGCCCTTCGGACCGTCGCTGCTCGCGACCTTCAAATCCGTTCCCGACGGAGTTGTCCTACTCGCTACCCACTGGTGCTTTGTGTTGCTTTTCTGTCGCTACACAATGCTAAATTAAAGCCTGGCGGTTCCCTACTCTCACATGGGGAGACCCCACACTACCATCGGCGCTACGGCGTTTCACTGCTGAGTTCGGCATGGGGTCAGGTGGGACCACCGCGCTATCGCCGCCAGGCAAATTCATTCCATTCCGGCTGTCGCTTCCCTTTCGGCCACAACACCCAAAACCAATCTCTGAACAAGCTGAATGAAACTCTCTCCGTCTTCCGACCGCTGTCTTATGACGCCAAAACACCTTCGGTGTTGTAAGGTTAAGCCGCTCGGTTCATTAGTACCGGTCAGCTCAATGCATCGCTGCACTTACACACCCAGCCTATCCACGTCTTCGTCTTAAACGTTCCTTCCGTGACCTCAAGTCAAGGGAAGACTCATCTCAAGGCAAGTTTCCCGCTTAGATGCTTTCAGCGGTTATCTCTTCCGCACTTAGCTACCGGGCGATGCCATTGGCATGACA
>NZ_NMQR01000004.1 GCF_003545805.1 Photorhabdus sp. CRCIA-P01
GTAAACTGTCAGACCCCCCATTACCCGATTTAAGTTTACCGTGATTAAGGTAATCACTGATATGGCGGTCAACCGTGGTCTGATGGAGTCGCAATGCCTGAGCTATCATCACAGAACTCCACCCTTCAGAAGCCAGAAGGATAGCTTTTATTCTGTCTCGTACTTGACCATCGCGAGTGGTGTCGTGAAGACGCTCAAGTTTGATTTTTTGTTCTGATGTAATAAATATTTTCATAGCGAGGATAATGATCTCCATTTCGGATAAAATCAAGCATCTTCAATGATTACGGGTATATATATAAAACTTTTAACCTTGCTTATTTAATTATAACCTGCTGTAAAATAAGCATCATTTATAAAAGATAATGAGATAGTAAAATGGGAGGTTTTCACCTCCCATTCGTTCGTATTGCAATATATCGGAATTACACCGCAGTTTGGAAAATCACATCATCCGCTTTTTCAGTATATTGGTTCAGTTGATCAAAATTGAGATAACGATAAGTATCTTCCGCAGTCTCATCAACTTTATCCATGAATTGCTGGTACTCTTCCGGTGTAGGTAGGCGTCCCAACAAAGAAGCCACAGCCGCAAGCTCAGCCGATGCCAGGTAAACATTCGCCCCCGTCCCCAAACGATTCGGGAAGTTACGAGTCGAAGTAGAAACTACGGTTACACCGTCAGCAACACGTGCTTGGTTACCCATACACAAGGAACAGCCAGGTATTTCAACCCGCGCCCCACTCTTACCAAAGATGCTGTAATAACCCTCTTCAGTGAGTTGAGCCGCATCCATTTTCGTTGGCGGAGCAACCCACAAGCGAGTTGGTAATTGACCTTTATGTTGATCCAATAATTTACCGGCTGCACGGAAATGACCAATGTTAGTCATACAAGAACCGATAAAAACCTCATCGATTTTACTGTTAGCCACATCAGACAGTAAACGGGCATCATCTGGATCATTCGGTGCGCACAAAATAGGTTCTTTGATTTCAGCCAAATCGATCTCAATAACTGCTGCGTACTCTGCATCAGCATCAGCTTCCAACAATTGAGGATCTTTCAGCCAATTCTCCATACCCGTTACACGACGCTCTAAAGTACGGCGATCACCATAACCTTCAGCAATCATCCATTTCAGCAATACAATATTAGATTGCAGATATTCGATAATCGGCGCTTTATCCAGTTTAATCGTACAACCTGCCGCAGAGCGTTCTGCCGAAGCATCCGCCAGCTCAAATGCCTGCTCAACTTTCAGATCTGGCAAACCTTCGATTTCGAGGATACGGCCAGAGAAGATGTTTTTCTTACCTTTCTTTTCAACCGTCAGAAGACCTTGCTGAATCGCATAGTAAGGAATCGCATGAACCAAATCACGCAAAGTAATGCCGGGCTGCATCTGCCCTTTAAAACGAACCAACACAGATTCTGGCATATCCAAAGGCATTACCCCCGTTGCAGCAGCAAACGCCACCAAGCCAGAACCTGCCGGGAAGGAAATACCTATCGGGAAACGGGTATGAGAATCCCCTCCCGTACCTACGGTATCAGGCAACAACATACGGTTCAGCCATGAGTGAATAATACCGTCACCCGGACGCAGGGAAACACCACCACGGTTCATGATGAAATCCGGCAGAGTATGGTGAGTGGTGACGTCAACCGGCTTAGGATAAGCAGCCGTATGGCAGAATGACTGCATCACTAAATCCGCAGAGAAGCCCAAACATGCCAGGTCTTTCAGCTCATCACGGGTCATTGGACCGGTAGTATCCTGAGAACCAACAGAGGCCATTTTAGGTTCACAATATTCACCAGGACGAGTACCTACAGTGCCACATGCCCGACCAACCATTTTCTGAGCCAAGGAGAAACCGCGACTACTTTCCTCAACCGCTTTCGCCTGACGGAAGACATCGCTGGGTGGTAAACCAAGAGACTCACGAGCCTTACTGGTTAAACCACGACCAATAATCAGTGGAATACGACCACCCGCGCGAACTTCATCCAGTAACACATCGGTTTTCAGTTCAAATTCAGCCAATAATTCATTGGTTTGGTGATTGCGTACTTCGCCTTTATAGGGATAGATATCAATCACATCACCCATATTCAGCTTATTAACATCTATTTCAATGGGCAATGCACCAGCATCTTCCATGGTATTGAAGAAGATTGGCGCAATTTTACCGCCCAAAACAACGCCACCACCGCGCTTGTTTGGCACAAATGGGATATCTTCGCCCATAAACCACAGCACGGAGTTAGTGGCTGATTTACGGGAAGAACCGGTACCAACTACATCGCCGACATAAGCCAGCGGATAGCCTTTCTTATTCAGCTCTTCAATCTGTTTGATTGGACCAACAACACCAGCTTGATCGGGGGCAATTCCTTCGCGGGCATTTTTCAACATAGCCAGAGCGTGCAGCGGAATATCAGGACGCGACCATGCATCCTGCGCGGGAGATAAGTCGTCAGTGTTTGTTTCACCCGTCACTTTAAATACCGTGACAGTGATCTTTTCTGCCAATTCAGGGCGTTCCAGATACCACTGTGCATCAGCCCAAAATTGCATAATTTGTTTGGCTTGTGGATTACCTGCTTTTGCTTTTTCTTCTACATCATAGAAGTTGTCAAACATCAACAAAGTATGAGAGAGCGCTTTAGCTGCAATTGGCGCCAGTTTTTCATTATCCAGAGCATCAATCAAAGGATGAATATTATAACCACCTTGCATCGTTCCAAGCAGTTCAACCGCCTTTTCTGACGTGATTAGCGGTGAAATGGTTTCATCTTTCGCAATAGCGGCAAGAAAACCGGCTTTTACATAGGCCGCTTCATCAACGCCAGGGGGAATACGGTTAATCAGTAGATCTAACAGGAAATCTTCTTCACCTTTTGGTGGGCTCTTCAGTAACTCAACCAGCGCCGCCGCTTGTGTCGCGTCCAATGGTTTAGGGACGACACCTTGGGCTGCACGCTCGGCCACGTGCTTGCGGTATTCTTCTAGCACGACTTTCTCCTCGCTCTCATTGTCATTTTATCTACCCGGCTCTGCACCCGCCTTAGAACCTGCCTCATCAGACTATCGTCTTTGCGCAACAATAGCCCCTCCAGGGACAGGTTGTTAGTTATGGTTCCGGGTGCCAGGTCAGAGGATTGCCGGCATAACTTAGCAAGTGCAAATCAAGTTATGCCCAGCTTCGGGCACCCAGCATACCAAAATTTGAATGCGATGTTAATTCGTTCACATAAAAGTAACATTAACTGATAGTAATATTCTGAATTAACAGTAGACAAAGCTATTAAAACAGATTATTCCGCTGATTTTTGCCAGTAGCACCCACAAAAACCATACTTTTTATACCGTGTTTCTTCAAACAGGTCATACCAGATAAAAAAACGGCTTTCAATAAATGAAAGCCGCTTCGGTAAATTACATTAATCGATTTAAGAAATTATTTCTTTTTCTTTGCCTTAGCATTTGGCAAGTCAGTAATACTGCCTTCAAAGATTTCAGCCGCCAGACCGACAGATTCATGCAACGTTGGGTGAGCATGGATAGTCAACGCGATATCTTCCGCATCGCAACCCATTTCAATTGCCAGACCGATTTCACCCAGCAGTTCACCACCGTTAGTACCTACAATGGCGCCACCGATAATACGGTTACTTTCTTTATCGAAAATCAGTTTGGTCATACCGTCAGCACAATCAGAAGCGATCGCACGGCCAGAAGCGGCCCACGGGAAAGTTGCCGTTTCATAGCTGATACCTTTCTCTTTCGCATCTTTCTCAGTCAAACCAACCCAAGCAACTTCTGGTTCAGTGTAAGCAATGGATGGAATAACTTTTGGATCGAAGTAGTGTTTCTTACCGGAAATAACTTCAGCCGCAACGTGGCCTTCGTGAACACCTTTATGCGCCAGCATTGGCTGACCAACGATGTCACCGATAGCAAAAATGTGCGGTACATTGGTACGCATTTGCTTATCAACATGGATAAAGCCACGGTCATCAACGTCAACACCGGCTTTACCCGCATCCATCATTTTACCGTTAGGTACACGACCGATAGCAACCAGAACCGCGTCATAACGTTGTGGTTCTGCCGGTGCATTTTTGCCTTCCATCGTGACATAGATACCCTCTTCTTTGGCTTCTACCACGGTAACTTTGGTTTCCAGCATCAGATTGAATTGTTTGCTAATGCGCTTGGTGAATACTTTCACCACATCTTTGTCAGCCGCAGGAATAACCTGATCCAACATTTCAACGACATCAATCTGAGAACCCAGAGCGTGGTAAACAGTTCCCATTTCCAGACCAATGATACCACCGCCCATGACCAATAAGCGGCCAGGAACCGTTGTCAGCGCCAGTGCATCGGTAGAATCCCATACGCGAGGGTCATCATGAGGAATAAATGGTAATTGGATAGGACGGGAACCCGCGGCAATAATGGCATTATCAAAATTAATCGTTGTTGCGCCACCTTCACCTTCAACAACCAGCGTGTTAGCACCGGTAAATTTACCAACACCATTAACTACTTTAACTTTGCGGCCTTTAGCCATACCAGCCAGACCACCGGTCAGCTGATTAATAACTTTTTCTTTCCAGACACGGACTTTTTCGATGTCAGTTTTTGGCTCACCGAAAACGATACCGTGATTTGCCAGCGCTTTAGCCTCTTCAATAACTTTTGCTACGTGAAGCAATGCCTTGGAAGGGATACAACCCACGTTAAGACAAACACCACCCAAGGTAGAGTAACGTTCCACCAGGACGGTTTCCAAACCTAAATCCGCGCAACGAAAAGCAGCAGAATACCCTGCTGGACCTGCCCCAAGCACCACAACCTGGGTTTTAATTTCAGTACTCATCATGACCTCTTAATTGTTTGTCCGGCGGGTCAGACGCCAAAAAACGATATATTCCACCGGGACCTACACACCGCGAGCAGTTTACAGAATTGTTAATAACCTGAAAAGCGCGTTAACGTGACAGAACTCGCAACAAACCAACCAGATGCAAGCGGTTTCCCTGCCACAACAATAACAATCAGGCCGGCACATGGCCGGCCTTTGAGATTACATCACCAGACGGCGGATATCGCTCATTGCATGATTAATAAATGTAATGAAACGCGCACCATCAGCACCATCGATCACACGGTGATCGAAAGAGAGTGACATAGGCAACATCAGGCGTGGTACAAACTCTTTACCATTCCAAACCGGCTTCATGGATGAACGGGATACGCCAAGGATAGCCACTTCCGGTGCGTTAACGATTGGCGTAAATGCTGTGCCACCGATACCGCCCAAGCTTGAAATAGTAAAGCATCCACCCTGCATATCAGATGCAGTCAGTTTACCTGCGCGGGCTTTCTTAGACATCTCTGTCAACTCGCGAGATAAGTCGATGATGCCTTTCTTATTGACGTCACGGAACACCGGAACCACCAAACCATTAGGCGTGTCAACCGCCACACCAATGTTGATGTATTTTTTCAGCGTCAGTTTCTGACCATCTGCCGAGATAGAGCTGTTAAAACGCGGCATCTCTTCCAGCGCTTTTGCCACCGCTTTCATAATGAACACCAGTGGGGTGATCTTCACGCCAAGCTGTTTCTTATCAGCTTCCTGATTCTGCTGTTTACGGAAGTTTTCAACTTCTGTGATATCCGTTTCGTCGAACTGTGTAACATGTGGGATCATCATCCAGTTACGGCTCAGGTTAGCACCCGAAATTTTCTGGATACGACCCAGTTCAACTTCTTCAATTTCACCAAATTTGCTGAAATCCACTTTCGGCCAAGGCAACATACCCGGCAGACCGCCACCGGCTGATGCAGGCGCAGATTCAGCACGTTTAATCGCGTCTTTCACGTAAGACTGAACGTCTTCACGCAGAATACGGTTTTTACGACCTGAACCTTTCACTTTAGCCAGGTTAACGCCGAATTCACGCGCCAGACGACGGATCACCGGCGTTGCGTGAACATAAGCACTATTTTCAATGAAATCGTTTTTATCTTCTTCTGCAAAGCTGCTTCTGCTCTCCAGAACAGGAATAGCTTTCTCAGGTTCAGCCACTGGAGCCGGAGCAGAAGCCACAGGTGCAGGTGCTGCACCCACCACTTCGAATACCATGATCATAGAACCGGTTTTTACTTTATCACGGGCCTTGATTTTAATTTCTTTAACCGTACCGGCGAATGGTGCCGGTATTTCCATAGAGGCTTTATCACCTTCCACGGTGATCAGTGACTGTTCCGCTGTAACCGCATCACCTTCTTCGACCATCACTTTGATCACTTCAACTTCATCACCACCAATATCCGGTACATGAACATCCATGGTCACGGAAACCACAGGTTCTGGTTCTGCCATACGAGAGGATAATGGTATCGCCGCTGATTCTTCAGCAGGTGCAGCTTCTACAGCGCCCTCTGCGGAAGCAAAAATCATCATCAGCTTGCCGGTTTCAACTTTATCGCCAACCGCAACGATGATGTCTTTAACAACACCCGCCTGAGGGGATGGAACTTCCATCGAAGCCTTATCACCTTCTACCATGATCAGCGATTGTTCAGCTTCCACTGTATCGCCAACTTTCACCATGATTTCGGTGACTTCAACTTCATCTGCACCGATATCCGGTACGTTGATTTTGATAGTCATTGATCTTTACCTCTTATGCCAAACGCGGGTTAACTTTTTCTGGGTTAATGTTGTATTTTTTAATCGCTTCTTCCACAACATTCACGTTGATTTCGCCGCGCTTAGCTAATTCACCCAAAGCAGCAATTACTACGTAGGAAGCATCAACTTCAAAATGATGACGCAGGTTTTCACGGCTGTCAGAACGACCGAAACCGTCAGTACCCAATACGCGGAATTCGCTTGCAGGGATGAAGTTACGAATCTGTTCCGCGAACAGCTTCATATAGTCAGTAGAAGCCACTGCCGGTGCTTCATTCATGATCTGAGCAACATAAGGTACGCGTGGCGTTTCTGTTGGGTGCAACATATTCCAACGTTCACAATCCTGACCATCACGAGCCAGTTCAGTGAATGAAGTGACGCTGTACACGTCAGAACCCACACCATAATCGTTAGCCAGAATCTGCGCTGCTTCACGAACATGACGCAGGATAGAACCAGAACCTAACAACTGAACTTTACCTTTGCTACCTTCCAGGCTTTCCAGTTTGTAGATACCTTTACGGATACCTTCTTCTGCACCTTGTGGCATCGCCGGCATGTGGTAGTTTTCGTTCAGCGTGGTGATGTAGTAGTAAATGTTCTCTTGTTTCTCACCATACATACGCTCCAAACCGTCATGCATAATCACAGCCACTTCATAAGCAAACGCCGGATCGTAAGAGATGCAGTTAGGAATAGTCAGAGATTGAATGTGACTATGACCATCTTCGTGTTGCAGACCTTCACCGTTCAGGGTTGTACGGCCTGAAGTACCGCCGATCAGGAAGCCACGAGCCTGTTGGTCACCGGCTGCCCAGCACAGGTCGCCAATACGCTGGAACCCGAACATAGAGTAGTAAATGTAGAACGGAATCATTGGCAGATTGTTGGTGCTGTAAGAAGTCGCCGCCGCCAGCCATGATGAACCTGCACCCAGCTCATTAATACCTTCTTGCAGGATCTGGCCTTTCGCGTCTTCTTTATAGTAAGCCACCTGCTCACGGTCCTGCGGAGTATACTGCTGACCATTCGCGCTGTAGATACCAATCTGACGGAACAGACCTTCCATACCGAAGGTACGCGCTTCGTCGGCAATGATTGGAACCAGACGATCTTTGATTGACTTGTTCTTCAACATCACATTCAGTGCACGAACAAAAGCGATAGTGGTGGAAATCTCTTTATTTTGTGCTTCCAGCAATGCACCAAAATCTTCCAGCGTTGGTAGTTCCAGCTTTTCTTCAAAATGAGTACGACGGCTTGGCAAATAACCACCAAGTGCTGCACGACGTTCATGCAGGTATTTATACTCTTCAGAGTCTTTATCGAAAGTCACATATGGCAAGTTTTCGATTTGCTCATCAGCAACAGGGACATTGAAACGATCACGGAAATGGCGAACGCCTTCCATATTCATCTTCTTAACCTGATGAGCAATGTTTTTGCCTTCAGCCGTATCACCCATACCGTAACCTTTGATGGTCTGAGACAGGATAACGGTTGGTTTTCCGGTGGTTTCCTGCGCTTTTTTCAAAGCAGCAAAGACTTTCTTAGGATCATGACCACCACGGTTCAGCGCCCAAATCTGATCATCAGTCATATCTTTGACTAATTCTGTCGTTTCTGGGTAACGGCCGAAGAAATGCTCACGGACATAAGCACCATTTTTGGATTTGAACGTCTGGTAATCGCCGTCCAGAGTTTCGTTCATCAGTTGGATCAATTTGCCGCTGGTATCTTTACGCAGCAACTCATCCCAACGCTCACCCCAAAGAACTTTAAGAACCTGCCAACCCGCACCGTTGAAGATACCTTCCAGCTCGTTAACGATTTTGCCATTACCCGTCACCGGGCCATCCAGGCGTTGCAGGTTACAGTTGATAACAAATACTAGATTATCCAGCTTCTCACGGGTTGCGATAGTAATCGCACCTTTGGATTCCGGCTCATCCATTTCACCGTCACCCAGGAATGCGTAAACGGTTTGCTTGGAGGTGTCTTTCAAACCACGGTGTTCCAGATATTTCAGGAACTTAGCCTGGTAGATAGCACCAATTGGCCCCAATCCCATTGAAACCGTCGGGAATTGCCAGAATTCAGGCATCAATTTTGGATGCGGATAAGAAGAGAGACCGTTACCATGAATTTCCTGACGGAAATTATTCATCTGCTCTTCAGTCAGACGGCCCTCAAGGAAAGCACGCGCGTAGACGCCCGGAGAGATGTGGCCTTGGAAATAAACCAAATCACCGCCGTCATTTTCATTACGGGCACGGAAGAAGTGGTTGAAACAAACTTCATACATGGTTGCCGAAGACTGGAATGAAGCCATATGACCCCCTAATTCCAGATCTTTTTTGGATGCCCGCAAAACAGCCATCACAGCATTCCAGCGAATAGCAGAGCGAATACGGCGCTCCAAATCCAGATTGCCAGGGTAAGCAGGTTCATCCTCAACAGCAATGGTATTGATATAATCGCGATTAGCAGCACCGGCCGCAACATTCACGCCACCTTTACGTGCTTCGTTCAGTACCTGATCAATCAAGAACTGGGCACGATCAACACCCTCTTCACGGATGACCGATTCGATCGCCTGTAACCAGTCGCGAGTTTCGATCGGATCCACGTCATTTTTCAAAATGTCTGACATGGTGTATTCCTTATCTGTTATCTGTTTCTAATGATTGTTTTGGAGCCTACCTTCCCGTCATACCCTTTGACGTTCAGCCGGTCATGACTGGAAGATAGGCCCTCACTGTTGTTGCCGCTAGCGCCCTCAGTAAAGGGACTCAACTTAGCTGTGCGGACGCAGCAAACTTCAAGATCCACACAGCTAATTCTATTCCTGATGCTGTTGAAGACGTCGTAGTGATCGCTCGCGGCGAGTATGCTCGCGGCTGAGATCCAATAAGACATCTTCAATAAAAGCTAAATGGCGATGGGATGCCTCGCGGGCTTTCTCTGGTTGCCTCGCCATTATCGCTTCAAAAATCTTCGCCCGATGATCGCTGACAGCCGTCAGCATTTCCCGGCGGGTATACAAAAACTCAAAATTCTGCCGGATATTTTGTTCCAGCATGGGTGCCATACAGCGTAATAAATGAAGGAGAACCACATTATGTGCTGCTTCGGTAACGACGAGCTGATATTGCAAAACCGCCTCGGATTCAGCATTGACATCACCACTTTCCTGAGCTTGTTGAATAACAAGGTGATATTGCCGAATGCGTTCAAAATCTTCGTCAGTTCCACGCAGTGCCGCGTAATAGGCAGCAACACCTTCCAAAGCATGGCGGGTTTCAAGGAGATCAAACTGAGATTCTGGATGACCAGCCAGCAGTTGCGCCAATGGATCACTGAAACTTTGCCATAAGTTACTCTGGACAAATGTTCCCCCACCCTGACGGCGAAAGAGAAAACCTTTGGATTCTAACCGTTGAATAGCTTCGCGCAGTGAAGGGCGTGACACATCAAACTGTTTCGCCAACTCACGTTCAGGCGGCAATTTCTCCCCTGGACGTAAAGATCCTTCAAGGATGAGATGCTCGAGACGCTGCTCAATAACATCTGATAATTTTGGTTGGCGGATTTTGCTATAAGCCATATTTACTGTAAGCCAGTTAATGGATAAACATTGCTTCGGTCCCTGCCGGAGTCAATTGGTAATACCAATTTAAATTACAGGGCCATAAAAGTAACAAAGTATTCACCAGCTGTCCATAAAGACCTTGAGCTAAATCATAAAAACCTGCAAATTTTAACAATTTTTTTTAAAAATTAGCAAAAATTGATAACTAATAGGCTAATAAATCCTCTAGAAGGATATTTTCACCTAACCTTTTGAAACGTATAAATAGATATAATGAATCATTACCGCAAGGAAATAGTTAAGTATTTATTTAAAAAGTATAGATACCAAATCATCACTTATTGACTTTAAACACAACGACGATTCCATTAGATTATAAATGTAGCTCAAATCAATAAAACCGAGGGGCTAAAACTGGCTATCAGAAAGGAATAATAACAAATATGTGAGGAACCACCAGCAACAGCTCTACGTAACTCCTGCTGGTGGGAAAAATGGACTATACCCTATGGATTTCAAGATGCATCGCGACGGCAAGGGAGTGAATCCCCGGGAGCATAGCGAACTATGTGACCGGGGTGAGCGAGTGCAGCCAACAAAGAAGCAACTTGAAAGATAACGGGTATATATTAAAACCAATAGCGAGTCTCTTCATGCCACCCTTTTTTATACATACAGGATGAAATTATCCAACGCCTTGACGATTCATTTTTATCCCAACGCTTAACCTCTGTTTTTGGCAAAGTAATGTAATGATTACAGGATTTATCATCGTCCTCGTCTTTATCTTTACAGGAAAAACGTTTTGTCTCGAAAGAATGAACAACTTCTCTGGTCCAGTCTGATGGTAATTGAGAATAACCAAGGGCTTTACATTCAGAATAATCCCTGTCTCTTTCATACTGAGTTGCTCCTGGTTTTTCCCACGATGTACAACCGGTTAATAAAGTAAATAATATAATTAAAGGAATAATGGTGATTTTTTTTATGGAATTCATAAAAAAATGCCTCAAATAACACTAAAGAAAATAATCAGGGAAATTAAATTAGAATTTAAAAGTCCCTCTAATACGGTAACTCTCTTTTTCAAAAGATGGACTTCCACCAGATTGTATAATTTGTCTGTCTTGGATTGATGTGTTTTTATCAAAATCAGGCATAGGATGCGTGGTACTGACTTTGACTTCTTCACCCGAAATTATATCTTTGACATTACATTCAAGATAACCACAGGTTGAAACATAAGCATCACTTAACCGTGGCATGGAACATCCTGTAATCATAAATATTGATAACAAAGCAATGAGAAATTTATTCATTTCTAATATCCTTAAATTGCTGTATATATTATAAAAATTTAACTTAAATGAAAAACCATATAAAAAGAGAGATCATTTCTTACGTTCGAGTAAGTAATATCTACATATGCATTTTATCTTTCTGGCATTCCACGGAATATCAGAACAATATCCCCTCAGAGAGAAATATATATTCTTATCGCCAAGAAAAACCTGCTTTATTGGTGATCCATTAACACCAAAGAGTAACAGGCTAGATAAAAAACATGAAATAATTAATATTTTCATGCATTTAAAACTGGCTAATAAATACAAAGTTCCATCTTATAAGATACCAAAAGACATACAGTGATTTTATTTGTTGTATTAACGGCTATCCTCTCCATCTTCCACATATTCCAATATATCTCCAGGTTGACACTGCAAATGTTTACAAATTTTTTCCAGCGTCTCGATACGAATACCTTTTATTTTGCCATTTTTCAGCAATGATAGATTTTGCTCGGTGATACCAATAATTGCAGCCAATTCTTTAGACTTTACTTTCCTTTTCGCTAAGATCACATCCAATCTTATTATAATACTCATGATGATTCTCAGATAAAATAACGTTGCTCATCGCTGATCCTCTTAGATTCACGCATAATTAAGCTAAATATCAAAAGGAATACACCAAACATAATAATAAACAGAGATTCTGAATTAACGCCAAACGAGAAACTAAATACCCGTTGTCCTTTTACTAAATCCACAGATAACGCCATTCCTTGTAATGTATTAATCACAGGGTAAAGCAGTTGCTCCAAAATCATCAGGAAACCAATAATACATGAAGCGGAAATATTACGGTTACTCCATATTTCACCTTTAGCAAGCCGGAAAAATAAAATTCCGATTAACACATAAGAAACAGTTGATATGATTAGAGGTATCGTATCCAGCGAGATATAAAGCACCTCACTTAATAAAGATTGCTTAAATCCTTTTGCAATTAATGCAGGCATTAGATCGCTATATGCCTGAAGAACAGCTTGACGAGTGGTATCATGCCATAACGACCAAGACGCAATATGGAACCCCATATCACCAATTGCCATAACAGCAGCAATAATAATAGCCAGAAAGCTGAGTAGCTTGATTCTGGGATTCGTTACAAACTCCTGTTTACCACACATTGTGTCATTCCATATACATGTTCAACTAAACTGTCGTTAAAGTACTTTAAAAGTTATCGTATGACAATAATTTTTTATCACTAAATAGACAGAATATGATTCAGGGTAATTTGAAAACTGTCATTAATTTATTGATAGAAAAAGAAAAAAGTAATTATCCCTCCCAAAGCAATTTATCCGCCACAGCGATATTTTGTCATGAAGGTTAACAGTGCCGTTTACACAGAAAGCCTTTTTAAAGCTCAATACCAAAAAATTCATAAAAATAGCTAATGTATCTCTTTTGCGAATCTGGAGGTCTTGGTTTTTGGGCAACGATAGGAACGGACGGAACGCGAAGAAAAAGTTGCTTAAGGTTGTGATGGCGCTTTCAGTGGAAGCCAGTTTCTGACACGGGACAAAAAACCGAACATTTAGAGTTATTTTGTTCGGTTATCTTCAACCGCCGCCGCAGTATATGGAAAATTTCATAATTTAAAAGCTATTTTTTGTATCTTTTTGTAAAAAATTACTTATTTTTTTGATTTCAAAAGGAAATTATTTCTTACATTATGAATATTGCGGGCCGTCGAAAGGTTGTTTTTTGAACGATGTGATATTCGTTTTCTCATGCTAAAGGCTGAGATCCTCAAACTAAACGATATAAGCCAGAAGTCATTTCATGACGTGAATATTTTTTTGTAAATATTTCATCAAGTTAATAACCGAACAAAATAACTCTAAATGACTAGTAAACGCACCGCTTTAGCGGCCGACTGTTTAATCTGTCGTGATGTTGTTTTAGGCAAAATGTATCGAATAGATAAAAGGAATAGATGAAATGAAAAAGCAAATTTTGAAGACTTGTGTGGCAGCTGCACTGTGCTTGGGAGGAATGTCGCAGGCTATGGCTGATACGGTTAATGGTGCTGGTACTCTGACAGTGAACTCAACAGTGACCGCAGGGACTTGTACGTTTAAAGCAATACCTACTGTTGATCTCGTCGCTTCGACATCAGCCTTTCCTAAGGCAGTAGGCGGACTGGCAGGTGGACTAGAAGAGGTCAAGATTGAAACACAAAACTGCCCCCAGTGGAGCAATGACCAGGCCAAAGCTAAGTTGGAGGTTACAGGTGCCCCAGCAGGCACTAATTACTTTCAGCTTAAAAGCACCGCTTCTGGTACCCCTATAATCGCAGACCATGCGGTTAGTCTGACGATTAATGGTGAGCAAGTGAAATCAGGAACAGCAATTGACCTAAGCGATGCCAAATACAAAGCCGCAGTAGGCGATGATAATGCCATCATGCTTAAGGCAGGGCTGGTTAATCTTGGTACAGGTGTGGTAGCCGCAGCACAATCCAAAGCAGATCTGACCTTCAAGCTAACTTATAACTAATCAACGCCGTTAGGCATCAGGAACACATAGCCGTGGAATTGGACAGGGAGGTCCAATTCTTACTGACTCAACACCAAATCAGACACATTCAGGTGACTCAGTGAAAAGATTGATGACAGCAATGATGGTGGCCGGTCTGTTAAGCAGCGCGGTCACTGCCGCGAAAGCGGGAGGGGTGAGTATTGATGCCACCCGCATTATCTACCCGGCGGACCGCCACGCCGCCACTGCTTCACTGCGCAACAGCAGTCAGGAGGCCGTCTATCTGATGCAGGTGGCAGTCAGTGCCGACCCTGCGCAGAAGCAGAAGAAGTCCGCGCCGTTTCTGGTGACGCCGCCCCTGTTTCGTATGGCGCCCGGCAGCCAGAATCAGGTGCGCATTATCAAAACCGGTCAGGCGCTACCTGCCGACCGGGAATCCCTGTTCTGGTTTACCGCGAAGGCCATCCCGTTAAGCACCGAATCCGATAAACATTCCCGGCAGAGTGTCTCCGGCGGGATCCAGTTTGCTCTGGCCCACACGATTAAATTGATGTATCGCCCGTCAGGATTGCCGGTTTTGCCGGAGCAAGGATTTGGTTCACTGCGCTTCAAACCGACAGCCGCAGGGATAACGGTCACGAATCCGTCACCCTATTACATCACCTTCATCTCCCTGAAAGTGGGCGGACAGGAGCTGATGACGAAGCAACAGAAAGAGAACATGGTCTCGCCGTTCTCTGCTCTGGCTTTACCGCTCAAGGGGACGCATTACCCGACCAAAGTCAGCTGGACGGTGATTAATGACCTCGGCGGAGCATCATCCTATCAGGGGGAGATACCGTAATGTTAAAACCGTGGACCCTTATCAGACGGACCACCCTGGCCAGCCTGCTCTGCACCGCCCCCCTGTCCGGGGGAGCGAATCCCAACACGGCAGAACTGACGTTAGCACTAACGCTGGAGCAGCCAACCTGTGAGCTTAATGTACAGACATCCTCCACTGTGAAGTTTTCGTCCGTACCGCTCACCGAGGTGCAGAACAGTGCGGGACATATTGATTCTGTGAGCAGCAAACCCATTACGCTGGCGTTGTCAGGCTGTGCCGGGTCAGCCCGCGCGGGCCGTACCCCGGCCATTAAAATAGCCGGTTCCACGTCAGAAGGCGACCCGACGTTATTTCGGGATAAAGCCTCCACAGTGTCGGGCAATGTGGGTTTTGGTCTGCGTTATCAACCACCGGCAGGCAAATTGGGGGACTACCTGAAAAATGGCGATTATGTGGATTTGGCCTCACCGGGTAACGCGGCCAAAGACCGTCAAATCACCTTCCAGATGGACATGCGACATGAATCCGGCACAGCGACCCCCGGTAAACTGACCGCGTACATTCAATTTCAATTTGACTATCACTGAGTACCGCTCAGGTAACCGGTTTCAGGAGGCATTGTGGAAACAGGTCGGGCACTACTATTCTGGCTGGGGTTAGGCATGACCGGCACAGAACCCTGTCAGGCAGCCGGTCTCAGTCTGAATAAAACCCGGGTGATTTTTACCCAGGGGGAACGGGCGCAGACACTGACGGTGGTCAATACCACCCCGCAGGCGTGGCTGGTGCAGGTCAGGATAACGGAAAATCAGGAGAAAACCGCACCGGCGTTTGTGGTGACACCACCGCTGTTCAGGCTGGAGGCTAACAGTCAGAACAGCCTGCGTATTTTGCCCGCGTTTAACCGTCCCCCCTTTCCGATGGATCGGGAATCGCTCGGGTATGTGCGGATGAATGCCATCCCCGCGACTCAGTCAGTGACGGATGAGCCTGTTCGGGATCAGGCGTCGATGAGTGTCGGGATGCGGATCAAGTTTTTCTGGCGACCGCGTGACCTGCCGATGCTGCCGGAAGAGGCGTATGGACAGCTCCGCTTCCAGTCGCAACCCGATGGCATTAAGGCGTGCAATCCCACCCCTTATTTCCTGTCGCTGGACAGCCTCACGCTGGACGGACAGGCGCTCGATCTGAACCGCTATCCCTCCATGATAGCGCCGCAGGACTGTGTGACCTATGTCGGACAAGGGGGAAAAAAATCAGTGAGCTGGTCGATGATTAATGATTACGGCGGGGCTTCAAACCTATTTACCGCCAAAGTGGCGCGTTAAATTCGCCCGTGTTTTATCCAGAGGTGGAAAGTGAAGAGAGTCAGTAACGGGAAGGTGCGAGCCTGCGGTGGGTCAATGATTTACCCCTTCTGTTTCGCCCTGCTGCTAGGGGGCCTGTTAAAGGCGCAGGCGGCGGAGAATCAGGGGCTGTCGTTCTCCCCGATGCAGTTATCGTATGTGGCTAAAGATAGCCCAGGCGGCGTGACGCTCAGCATGACGAATCACACCGAACAAGGCTATCTGGTCCAGGGATTTGTCAGCCCGATGGACCCCGATACCGGTCGCTTTGACACCAAAACCGGGCAAGTTCCCCCTTTTGTCGTCCTGCCGCCGTTAAAGCGAGTCGAAGCCGGCGGGAAATTTTCATTCCGTATTCGCCAGCTGGGGGAGAAATTACCGCCGGATCGGGAATCAGCCTTTGTGGTCTCGCTGCGGGCTATCCCGGGTGTCGCTATACCGGACACAGGAGCGCCTGAGCGCCAAACCGGCAAGAATTCGCAGGTGCAGGTCGCCTTACAGATGAACATCCGGCTGTTTTATCGCCCTCGGGGCGTCCCCGCTCGGGATAACGCCACAGTGGCTAAACAGGTGAAATTTTCCCTTCAGGGAACGCAGTTGCGGGTAGACAATCCCACGCCCTATTTTCTGACCTTTTCGGTCCTGAAAGTGGGAACACAGCATGCGGATGACCCCACCCGTCAGGCGATAGTGCCCCCGAAAGGCCGACAAACCTATTTGTTTCAAACCCATTCGTTTACCGCCGGGACTCCGGGCCCACTGGTCTGGCGTTTTCCCGGCGACAGTCAGGATCGCCACGTCCCGTTATAAACCCGCCGCATCTGCGGACGGTATACCGGCAAAGTGACCTCAAGATTAACAGCATAAGCTTAATTAGAAGCAGAGATGAGCTATGGCAATAAACATTTTATTTCCGTCTGCGCTGCGGGCGGGTAACCAACGCGCGTCCGGTCAGCCGGGCCGTTTCCGGCCCCGTCCGGTATATGTCTGTCTGTTGTGTTCACTGACAGCGACGGCCCTGCCTGCCTCTGCGCGGGAATACTTTAATCCGGCGTTCCTAATGGGGGCTGACGGTGAACGCAGTCATGTCGATCTCTCGGCGTATGAAAACGCCGGGTATGTCGCGCCGGGACGCTATCTGGTGGATATCTACCTAAATCAGCATAAAGTGGATAACCGCGAGATTGAATTTAGGCTGGTCAACGGCCATCTGCAACCGATATTAACGGTCGCGCAGCTCGAAGAGTATGGCGTCAATGTCCGCGGATTACCGGCTTTTCAGGGAAAAGCGAACGACAGCGCCATCACGGATCTGACGAAACAGATCCCGCATGCCCGTTCAACCCTGGATTTCGCCCGTTTGCGTCTGGATCTGAGTGTCCCTCAGATTGCCATGCAGCCTCATCATTCCGGGAGGGTCGATCCGTCCCTGTGGGATAACGGCATTCCGGCCTTTTTGATGAACTACACCGTCAACGGTTCGGAAGGGCGTTATGACGGTCAGGGAAGCGGCGGCGGATCACGCTCCCGCAACCTGTTCGCCTCTTTTCGTAATGGGTTGAATCTGGGGCCGTGGCGTCTGCGCAGTACGCAAACTTACAGTTACAATCGCCAGCGCAACGAGGGGTCCGCCGGTTTGTCCCCCGCCGCGCAGACCCAATGGCAGGTGAGTAATACCTACCTGCAACGGGATATCCAGTCACTGCGTGGTGAGCTCACCGCCGGTGAAACCTATACCGGCGGGGATATTTTTGACAGTATCCCGTTGCGGGGCATGAAACTGGCTTCCGAGGAGGCCATGTTGCCTGACAGTCAGCGCGGCTTTGCCCCGGAAATAACCGGGGTGGCGAACTCCAATGCACAGGTGACGGTCTCCCAGAATGGCTATACCGTCTATCAAACCACGGTAGCGCCGGGGCCGTTTCGTCTCAACGATCTGTACACCACCGGGGGCGCGGGCGACCTGACGGTCACCATCAAAGAGGCGGATGGCAGTACCCGAGTCTCCACCCTCGCTTCTTCATCCGTCCCGGTGATGCAGCGGCCCGGCGGCATTAAATATGAGTTGACGACCGGTCAATATCACGGCGGCAACCTCACCGACGGCAGCCGTTCTCCGGTATTTGCGCTGGGCACGCTGGTTTATGGTTTGCCGCATAATATCACCCTGTACGGCGGCGGGCTGGCCGCAGGCAACTACCAGTCGGGGGTATTAGGCTCGGGCGTGTCACTGGGAGTCTTTGGTGCCCTGTCTGCCGATGTGACGTTTGCCCGCGCCCGGTTACAAGGGGTTAAGGGTCAGGCAGATAACCCGCAACAGGGCCAATCTTATCGGGTGAAATACTCCAAGAACCTGATCAGTACCGGCACCAGCATTGATCTGGCCGCCTACCGCTATTCCACTCAGCATTACTACAGTTTCAGTGATGTTAACAGCATGGGATACAGCCTGAATGAATATCAGGTGCCGTGGGCGCTTGACCGACGTCAAAGCACCTGGCAGGTGAACCTGCGTCAGACACTCGGACGCTGGGGCAGTCTTTATGCCTCCGGGACGCGCAACGATTACTGGAATGGCCGTACCGACAACAACCTGAGTCTGGGTTACAACGCCATGCTGATGGGGATCAGCTATAACCTGAGTTATAACGTTTCTCGTATAAAAGGCGAGGGCCACTGGCCGGAGAACCGCCAGCTGTCATTTAATATGCAGATCCCGCTCAGTCTTTTTGGGTCATCGTCGGCGTTACAGGGCGTTTACACCCGCTATACGGCCTCGCGCGACTCACAGGGTCACACCACTCAACAGACCGGGATCAGCGGTATGTTATGGGATAACCGCCTGAATTATAACCTCCAGCAAGGCTGGGGACACAGCGGCCAGCAAAACAGCCGGTCTTTGTCTCTGGGTTATCAGGGCAGCCAGGGCAGCGTTAATCTGGGCTACAACGACAGCGCCAATAGCCATCATTTCACCTACGGAACTTCCGGCGCCCTGCTGATCCATCCTTACGGCATGACGCTATCACGCTCACTGGGTGATGAAGCGGTGTTGGTCCGCGCGCCCGGCGCAAAAGGGGTGACGGTCAGTAACGGCAATGTGCAGACCGACTGGCGTGGCTACGCCGTACTACCGGGCGGATCGGTCTACCACAAAAACACCATCAATCTGGATCCGTCCACCCTGCCGGACGGGGTTGATATTGACCAGACCAGCAAGAACGTTTATCCGACCAAAGGGGCCGTGACACTGGCCAATTATCAGGTTCGCTTAGGCAGCCAGTTGCTGCTGACGCTGACACATCATGGCAAACCCGTGCCCTTTGGCGCCACCGCAACGCTGGCAGGGAATGCCCCTCAGGCCGGCGGCGGCATTGTCGGCGATAACGGCCGGGTTTATCTGAGCGGCATGCCTTCTGCCGGTCGCGTGAAAGTCAAATGGGGAAACGGGGCCACACAGCAATGCACCACCCGTTATCAGGTGCCGTCCGAGACCCCCGGACAATTGGTGCAGGCCGATGCCGCGTGTCTGTAAGCGTTACCGTCATATGAGCGCCATGATACGAGGGCCCGATGAGACATCACCGGTAGCACTTTTGCCTCCGGGGGACCGCTAACGTGAGGTTATCCCCGGAAGTTAAACACGCGATTTGAACAGATGAGTCATTTGGAGAGAAGAAGAATGTTAAACACTGAACGTTTGTGGAATGGTCATATAGAAAACCCCGTTCCAGCCCTCATGGGTCTGGGGGTATCACTGTTTTTTTTACTGACCGCGTTGCCGCTCCAGGCGGCAGAGACTTATCAGGACTGCGAAGCTGAACTGGTGAGTCGGGTGAGCAATGTCACCGTCACTGGCTATGCCATGATGCCGAACAACAAAAATAAGCGTAATTATTCACGGGATGAGATAGTGGGCTATACCACCAGTGGTCCCCTTGACTGGTCGACAACCTGTCGTGTTCCGACTGGAACACAGTTTATGGCCTACACAGTAGCATCGGGAACGAGCCCATTAATCTCTTCGTCGTCACCGGGTAGCGTCCGGGTAGGACGGGTTGGCGACTTTATGGTTGATATCAGGCAATCTGCCTTCTCTTGCCAGACACACGGCTCATCCGGTACCTATCGCTCAGTCAATCTGGCAGAGGGGAATGCGGGCGTTAACATTCCTTGCGTCCCGGATGCTAACGGCCTGGTTGATATCAGTGTTCGTACGGTGACCGGGGCGATTTACCCGGACAGTGACGGCAATTTCAATGCGAAGGGAAGCAGTTCCCTGTCCGTGGGCGCCATCGGCTGGACTCCCGCAGCCACATCAGGTTTTAACGGCCTGCTGAAACCCCTGTGGACCACGGTTACCCTCTCATCGGTCAGCAAGCCATCCACCTGTGCGGTTGTCCTGACGCCTTCATCGGTGGACTGGGGAACGGTGAAAAGAGCCGGTAAACAGGCGGGAGACCCACTGGCACCGGCCAGACAGATCGGGATAAACAGCACCTGTTCCGGTGATGACGGAGTATTCCAAAATTCACGTCTGCTCTACCGAATCGATGGACCCTTCGTGGCGGGCAAACCGAATGCGCTGGCCTCGTCAATAGATCAGGTCGCCTTCGCGTTCTTCGATTCTGCCAATAACCCCTTATCACTCAGTACCGGGCACCGAGGGTCAGGGGAGAACGCGAGATACGTTAAGTTCGGGGACGATAGCTATACCGCCTCAACGCAACTGTCTGTGGTACCGATTCTGTTGAAGACTGACGGTGCCGGCGGGCAAGCCAGAGCCGTCGCGGTTATTTCCGTGTGGTCGGATGTTAATTTCGTCGCACCGTCGGCTTAATTGTTGCTAATGTGTTGTTGATATTGTGTTATTGATATTGTGTTATTGCTATTGTTGCAGCGCCAATAGGCGCTGCACAAACCCGCCCTGATCGCGAAGGGAAAATCAAACAATTCCATGTAAATAGGATGATTAAGTTCATAAAACCCGAACTAGTTAGAGTCATTAAGCCAACGAATCAAACCAATGCCCCATAAATCGTCAGTAAAGCAACGACGACAATGATAGAAAAAGTCACCTTTTTCGCCAATATCACCGCTGCAACAGGCGTTTGAATTGAATCAAGATGAGGTTCGCGACTTAATGAAAACTGAGCAAGCTGACAAAGCACTTTATATTGTGAAGTTCTTAAATCACTAAGAGAAGCAACCCACGCCGGTAAAGCCCGTTCGCCATGCCCTAATAAAGCATAGGCAACGCCAGCCAGACGAGCAGGAATCCAATCCAACCAATGCAACAAGCTATCAACGCCAGATTGCGCTCGCTGAACCGGTGTACCATACTGCGCTAACCATCCCTGATAAGCCCTCAAAAAACCATATCCCATCAAAGCAACCGGACCTAATTTACCCGCTACAATCAACCAAAAAATCGGCGCCAGATAATAGCGAAAATTTATCCATAGCAGCGCATTTTGCATCTCTCGCAACATATTCTCTTTGTTGGCATCAGAAGGTAAGCCATGAATAATTGCGAGACGCGTAAGATATTTTCTCTGTTGTTCCCTGTCATCCTGATGAACAGTACAAAAATATTCACGATAATCATTCCGCAAGTGCCCTGCTCCAATGCACAACAAACAAATCAGCACCCATAAAATCAGCTCAAGAATCCCGAACATAAAATCATTTAATATTTTAATCATTAGCCATGTAATCACCATGACGGCTAACGTCATTAAAAGACTTTTCCATAACGAAAAGGATTTTATATCGGCAAACAGTGGCCCAAGACGGTGCTCCAATTGCCAATAGTCACCCATTTTAAAAACTCGTTCCCACGCTAACACTAACAACAGTATAAAGAGAGTCATTCTTTCTGCTCCTGCAACAATTGCTGATAATGTGTCCAATCGAAATAAAGTCCCAGATCAATTTTTCTTCCCGGAACAACATCATTATAGCCAGTGATATGCTCTTTTATATCTGAGTCTGCCTATAAAAAGACAATGTGTAGTACAACAAAGCCTTCATATTAAATCTAGACGACAAAACCAAGATAGTAGTTGTTCACTACACAACAGAGTAGCATGTTCAGACCATCAATATTGTTATCACCCCTGGAGCTTTTTAATGACAAAACAAAATTATAATCCAGAGCAGCGCTGTACTGTTCTGATGGCGCACTTACAGAACGATATTCCTGCCAATGTAACCCTCGCACTAAAAGAAGATTTGGGCGGAAACACAAGTTTCACCTCTGATATTACCGGCCAATTAATTCCAGCAGATAAACAAGCCACCGCAGTAATTATCACTCGGGAAGATGGCATTTTCTGTGGACAGCAATGGCTGAATGAAGTTTTTACTCAATTAGGCAACCAAATCTCCATTGAATGGTTAGTCAAAGATAGTGATGCGATTACAGCCAACCAAAAACTTTGCATATTACGAGGCCCAGCTCAGATATTACTGACCGGTGAACGCACCGCCCTTAACTTTATTCAAACTCTCTCTGGCGTTGCAACGGAAGTCAGTCGTTATGTCCACCATCTTGCCGGTCTAAAAACCCAATTACTTGACACGCGCAAAACGCTACCCGGATTACGCACAGCCCTAAAATATGCCGTACTTTGCGGCGGAGGTAATAATCACCGCCTTGGATTATTCGACGCTTTCCTTATCAAAGAAAACCATATTATTGCCAATGGCTCTATTAAACAGGTAGTAGATAAAGCTCGTTATTCTCACCCTGATGTCCTTGTTGAAATCGAAGTAGAAACTCTAGATGAACTCATCCTGGCACTAAAAGCTAATGTTGATATTATTATGCTAGATAATTTTACTATTCCAATGATGAAAGAAGCCGTCGCTATCGCATCAGGTAAAGTCACTTTAGAAGTATCTGGTAATATCACTCTGGATACTCTGCGCAGCTATGCTGAAACAGGCATCGACTTTATTTCTGTTGGAGCACTCACTAAACATATTAGAGCATTAGATCTCTCCATGCGCTTTCAGTAATTAGCAATAATGATATTGATGGTGGTGTAAATCAGCAATTGATAGCTAGCAAATTTGCGAACACCACCGTAAATATTTTTGCAAACCTTGCAACTAATAAATCTTTTTTCGAGTCAATTCCATAACCTTCATACATCCTGTTTCATTTTTTTCTTTTTCCTTCATTATCTATATCGCAATACCACAACACGGAGAAAAAATATGCGACAACAAGGATTTACTTTAATGGAGATTATGGTTGCCATTGCTATCATTTCCATCTTAAGTGCTATTGGTATTCCTAGTTATCAAGGATATATCCAGAAAGCCGCTTTAACAGATATACTACAAAATATTGTACCTTATAAATCAGGTATAGAACTTTGCAGTTTTGAAATTGAAGATTTCAATGGTTGCAATGCAGGAGCAATGTCAATTCCCAAAGAACATAACAGCAGATATATCGAAAACATTTCAGTTAAAAATGGGGAAGTTACCATTAACGGGAAACAGAGTCTTAAAAATCTCAGTGTTATATTAAAGCCGACACTAAATACACAAACAGGTGTAATTAAATGGAATATTAAATGTGAATCAACAAACAGTTCATTAAAGAGCCGTTGTCAGGAAATATTTGAATTTTAATTCATTACTCTTATACCCTATGGATTTCAAGATGCATCGCGACGGCAAGGGAACGAATCCCCGGGAGCATAGATAACTATGTGATCGGGGTGAAAGAGTGCAGCCAACAAAGAAGCAACTTGAAAGATAACGGGTATATCAATATATATTTATACAGGAAGTAACAATGAACTCACTTTCAACAGAAGAAAACACATTGATGGAAAGAGAAATTTATGATATTTGTCAACGCCACCAATCTGTTGTAATAAAAGAAGATGATAATACGATAACAATTGCCAGCAGCGAATTACCTAATGATGATTTATTATCAGCATTACGCTTTATTTCCGGACGTATTGTTAATGTAGAAATTTGGCCACTGGCAAGGATCGAATCAGTATTACATCAAAATATTTCACTGAGTCATATACCAGAGGAAGAATCCTCTCTATTACCACTTACAGCTGATATCAATACAGATGAAAATGATGCCCCTGTCATTCAACTTATTAATCAAACTTTATTAACTGCAATTCAACGGCGTGCATCCGATATTCATTTTGAACCATTCCAACAGGGTTATCGTATCCGTATCCGGGTTGATGGCGCATTACACCTCTTGTCTTCGCCATCTCATCAAATGAATGCAAGCATTGCCGCACGCCTTAAAATAATGGCGAAATTGAATATTGCTGAAAAACGGTTACCTCAAGATGGGCAATTTGATTGGTCTGACACCCGACACAACTATGCTATCCGTATGGCGACTTTGCCAATCATACACGGAGAAAAAGTTGTGCTTAGAATATTAAATACAATGCAGCAACTGTCGCTAGATCAATTAGGTATTCCTGACCCATTGTTAAATCAGCTCCGACAAAAACTCGCATTACCACAAGGAATGATTTTAGTGACGGGTCCAACAGGTAGTGGGAAAACCGTAACTTTATATAGCTGCTTACAATATCTGAATCAGAATAAAAAGAATATTTGCAGTGTAGAAGATCCCGTCGAGATCCCACTGAATGGCATTAATCAGACACAAACTAATAGCAAAATCGAGCTCAATTTTGCCAAAGTATTACGGGCACTGTTACGACAAGATCCTGATGTCATTATGGTGGGAGAAATACGTGATAGCGAAACAGCCGAGATTTCAGTAAAAGCAGCACAAACAGGTCATCTGGTTCTTTCTACATTGCATACTAATTCAACCATAGATACATTATCCCGCCTACAAAATCTGGGTATTTCAGGTTATATGGCTGCTTCTTGTATCAAATTAATTATCGCCCAACGACTTGTCAGAAAATTATGTCTTCATTGCCGTAAGCAACAAACAGAAGAAACCATTATTAATATTGAAAATAATTCTCTATTTATTAAGCAATGGCTGGCAGTTGGTTGTGAGTATTGTTTCTCCGGTTATTATGGCCGAACAGCTATTTATGAATTTTTAGAAATAACTTATGATATTCAACAAATATTATCAGAACAGAATCCTAAAAATGTGCAAAAAATCATTATGACTCAAAGAAAAGATACTTTACTTTCATCCGGTATTTTATTAGTAGAACAAGGCATCACTACATTAGAAGAAATTTATCAAGTCACAGGTCAGGAATAGTAATGAAAATTCATTATCTTTATAATTGGCAAGCAGTGAACAATAAAGGCGAAATATCAAAAGGGAAATCACTATGTGATAACCGGAAAGTTCTATATCAGCAGCTTATTCATTCTGGATTGCAACCTTATAATATAAAATGTGAAAAATTGATATTTTATCACCAACAACAAATTGCCTACCGTCTGAATTTCATTCGTCAATTGGCAACACTATTATCATCAGGAATGCCATTACTAAATTGCCTCAACATTCTTATTCGCGAATGTAGTCATCCATTATGGCACTGTGTATTATTAGATATTAGCAAGAAAATTACCCGTGGAGAATCATTTTCCTCCTCATTAAAAAATTATCCATTTCTATTCCCACCTTTATTTTGTCAACTTATTGCTGTTGGTGAATTAACCGGGCAATTAGAAGTCTGCTGTCAATTATTGGTTAAACAACAGGAGCAACAAGATAAACTACAGAAGAAAATAGCAAAAGCACTGCGTTATCCTCTGATTATTATCGTTGTTGCCAGCATCATTATTTTATTGATGCTTATTTTTGTTTTACCTGAATTTGAACATATTTATCATTCATTTGACGCACAACTTCCTCTGCTCACCCGCAGTTTATTAATCACTTCCAATTGGCTGATTCAATATGGTAGCTATGGTGTTATTGGATTAATTATACTGTTTCTATTTTATCTACAATTACGTCAGCGCCATACAATATGGATTACTCGTGAAAAAAATCTAATGTTACGTTTACCCGTTATTGCAAAATTAATTAGTTGTCAGCAATTAGGGCAACTTTTCCATATTCTGTTTATGACACAAAAAGCCGGCCTGACACTCACCGCCGGGTTAGACAGTGCTATTGCATCAATAAATCATCCGGTATTTCTGCAAGCAACTAAATTCTTACGAGCTCAAATTAATCAAGGGGTGCCAATGAGCGAAACACTGAAACAACAATCTTGTTTTCCTGCTCTGTGTCAACAGTTTGTCAGTGTTGGTGAAGAATCTGGCAATCTGGAACTGTTATTAGGAAATCTCGCTAATTGGTACCAACAACAAGCATTGGAGATTTCTGATAATATGACCCAGTTACTAGAACCAATACTTATAGTCATAATAGCGATTATTGTCGGTACGCTATTGCTCGCAATGTATTTACCCATTTTTCAGCTAGGTACGATACTCACCTAAAGTAAAAATGATTCCATAGCTTTGTCTCTAGGTCATCTGCCTCCTTTCGGTTACAATCCCGAAATATTCTCAAGTAATATTAAGGGATAGGATGACTTATATTATTGCACTCACAGGTGGGATTGGCAGCGGTAAAACCACTATCGCTAATGCTTTTACAGCGCTTGGTGTTCCTCTTGTTGATGCAGATATTATTGCCAGAGAAGTCGTTGCTCCTGGAACGCCTGCTCTACAAGCCATCATAGAACACTTTGGTCATGACATATTGATACCCGATGGCAGCCTTAACCGAGCACTGTTACGCCAGAAAATATTCACAAATAAACAAGAAAAACAGTGGATTAACCAACTTCTTCACCCTCTAATACATCAAGAAACCCAACGGCAATTGAAACAGATAACCGCACCTTATGTTATTTGGGTTATTCCATTATTAGTCGAAAATAATTTAAGGCATCTGGCAGATCGGATTCTAGTTGTTGACGTTTCACCTGAATTACAAATCAGCCGGGTCGCCGCTCGTGATGGTATTAGCTACCAACAGGTTGAAAATATTTTGACTGCACAGGCATCCCGTAGCGAGAAGCTGGCTTATGCCGATGACATTATCTCAAATCATGATAACGTACAGGCAATTGCTCCTCGTGTTGCCGAACTACATCAACAATATTTAAGATTAGCTGGATCAGCCAGACAGGATAATCATGATGAGTGAAACAACTTCTACAATCATTTTTGAACACCCACTGAATGAAAAAATGCGAGCATGGTTGAGAATTGAATCTTCTCTGCAACAACTCACCAGTCAACGCCATTTAGACTCACTGGCAAGCAGCCTCGCCTTCTTCCGCACAATTACTGAGCTACTTGAGGTGCTAGAACGAGGGGAAGTACGTTCAGAATTGCTAAAAGAATTAGAACGTCAACAGGCAAAATTAAAACAATGGGCTAAAATACCCGATGTTGATATTAATATCGTCAATAGTTTCAGATTAAAATTAAAAGAGCGAACTATTGCATTAAGTAAAGCACCACGACTGGGGCAATCCCTTAAAGAAGATAAAATTATCAGCCTGGTACGCCAGCGTCTTAGTATTCCCAGTGGTTGTTGTGGTTTTGATCTACCCACCCTACACCTATGGCTTCACTTACCACAATCAGAAAGAGATAAAATGGTCGCATTCTGGATTGATAGTTTGCTACCTCTCCAACAAGCCCTGGAAAGTATTTTAGAACTCATCCGCCAATCTGCTATTTTTCGTTCAGAAATCAGTAAAAACGGTTTCCATCAGAATACAGCAGAAGGCGCAGATTTACTGAGATTACGTTTGCCATTAACACCTTTATTGTTTCCTCAAATTTCCGGTCATAAGACCCGCTTTGCTATCCGTTTTTTACCATTGGATAGTGAAAAAGGCTCCGTGCCTGCTCATTTACCCTTTGAATTGGCATGCTGCTAATATTACGAACTAATTATCAGGAAAATTATTATGTCTGAATTACTCACGATTGAATGTCCAACATGTGGTAAGACTGTGGTTTGGGGAGAAATAAGCCCATATCGCCCATTTTGCAGTAAACGCTGTCAATTAATTGATTTAGGCCAATGGGCAAATGAAGAGAAACGGATACCAAGCCAAAGTGAAAACTCCGATAGTGATGACTGGAGTGGACAACCTGAGCAATAATAAATAGCCGCGTTATTAATAATGCGGCTATTGACAATTCAAACGGTAAGTAATGCAACAATGCTGTGATTAGCAGGAGGGAATTCATCAGCAATTAAATCTTTCTGTAATACCCACCGAGAAAGTTGCCCTTCTTTACCGAAAGGTTCATTTTCCCATTCATCCACCAAGAAGAAATACAGGGTAATCAACCTGTCAGGAAAATCATGTTCAACCGTTTTTACCAGCTCATAATGAGTAACTGTAATACCAATTTCTTCCTGTAACTCACGTATTAAAGCCTGTTCAGGCGTTTCTTCTTTCTCAACTTTCCCGCCAGGGAATTCCCAGAAACCACCCATATGGGCATCAGCATGACGCTGAGTAATAAAAATTTCATGTTGCGTATTTCTGATAATCCCAGCGGCTATATGCAGGTGTTTCTTTTCCATATTACTCTTACTTCTTCATCTATTCTTTTTGATTGCTCAACAACCAAATGTTATACCCAACGTTGCTCACTTAAAACTAACAGTAAAAAGGCGGTTTCCCGCCTTTTCATCGTTACTGCAAACGCCCGTGGCAATGTTTATATTTTTTACCCGATCCACAAGGACAAGGATCATTACGGCCTACTTTACGAGCTCCACTGGCAATCTGAGCTTCTGTTGTAGACATCAATGCGCCCTTTTCAACCTCATGGCTTAATTGCTGCTGCCTTGCCAAACGTTCAGCTTCCGCCCGGCGCTGTTGCTCCAATGCCTCTACTTCTTCCGGCAATCTCACTTGAACTTTGCTCAATGTACTAATCACTTCATATTTCAGCGATTCCAGCATGGTTGCAAACATAGCAAAAGATTCACGTTTATATTCCTGTTTCGGATCTTTCTGAGCATAACCACGTAGATGGATACCCTGACGTAAGTAATCCATTGCTGCCAGATGCTCTTTCCACAACATATCCAGAGTCTGCAACATGATACCTTTTTCGAAATTACGCATCATTTCAATGCCAACAATCTCTTCTTTACGTTTATAGACTTCAACAGCCTGTTCAAGGATACGCTCACGCAACGTCTCTTCATGTAGTTCAGGCTCTTTGTCCAACCACTCTTTGATCGGTAGCTCCAAATCAAAATCAGCCATTAAACGCTGCTGCAAGCCTTCTACATCCCACATCTCTTCCAAAGATTGAGGCGGAATATAAGCATCAATAGTTGCTTTAAATACATCTTCACGAATACTGCTAATAGTTTCACTAACATCACTGACATCCAGCAAGTCGTTACGCTGAGCATAAATAGCACGGCGCTGATCGTTAGCAACATCATCGTATTCCAGCAATTGCTTACGTATATCGAAGTTACGGCTTTCTACTTTACGTTGAGCATTGGCAATGGCTTTGGTTACCCACGGATGTTCAATCGCCTCACCCGGTTTCATACCCAGTTTACGCATCATGCCCGTGACACGATCAGAGGCAAAAATACGCATCAGTGAATCTTCCATTGACAAATAGAAACGAGATGAGCCGGCATCCCCCTGACGACCAGAACGCCCACGTAACTGATTATCGATACGACGGGACTCATGACGCTCGGTACCAATGATGTGCAAACCACCCGCCGCTAGAACGATATCATGGCGCTCCTGCCATGCAATTTTAATCTCTTCAATCTGAGCATCTGTTGGTTCCGGCAATTTAGCAATTTCAGCCTGCCAGCTACCACCCAGCACAATATCTGTACCACGACCAGCCATGTTAGTCGCAATAGTTACCGCACTCGCCTGACCCGCCTGAGCAATGATATCCGCTTCCATTGCATGGAATTTAGCGTTAAGCACGCTGTGCTCAATACTTGCTTTAGTCAGCTCACGGGAAATCAGTTCAGATTTTTCAATAGAAATCGTTCCCACCAATACTGGCTGTCCCTTACTGGTACGTTCGCGGATATCCTCAATGATAGCTTCAATTTTTTCAGCTTCGGTCATATAAACCAGATCCGGCAAATCACTGCGGATCATTGGGCGGTTTGTCGGCACCACAATGGTATCGAGTTTATAAATGGAGCTGAACTCAAATGCTTCTGTATCAGCCGTACCGGTCATACCAGCCAGTTTTTCATACAACCGGAAGTAGTTTTGGAAAGTAATCGAAGCCAGAGTTTGGTTTTCATTCTGAATTTCCACACCTTCTTTAGCTTCGACAGCCTGATGCAACCCATCAGACCAGCGACGCCCCTGCATAGTACGGCCAGTATGTTCGTCGACAATAATGACTTCACCCTCTTTCACGATATAGTCAACATCACGGGTAAACAGCGCATGGGCACGCAGGGCAGCAGTAACATGGTGCATTAACATGATATTGGTTGGTGAATATAGGGATTCACCTTCTTCCATCAATTTGGTTTCCGCCAGTAATTGTTCAATCAAAACCAAACCGCGTTCCGTCAAGTTAACCTGGCGGGACTTTTCATCGACAGAAAAGTGGCCTTCTCCCTGGAAAGTCTCTGAATCCTCTTTTTCCTGACGAATCAATTTAGGGATCAACTTATTGACTTTGATATAAAGTTCAGAGCTATCTTCAGCGGGGCCAGAAATAATCAATGGCGTCCGCGCTTCGTCAATCAGAATGGAGTCAACCTCATCCACCAGCGCATAATGCAGTTTACGCTGAACACGCTCTTCCGGGCTAAATGCCATGTTGTCACGAAGATAGTCAAAGCCATATTCGTTGTTAGTGCCGTAGGTAATATCCGCCGCATATGCTTCGCGTTTAGCGGGTGCAGGCATACCTGGCAGGTTGATGCCCACACTCAACCCCAGAAATTCAAATAATGGACGGTTATTTTCAGCGTCACGCTGTGCCAGATAATCATTCACTGTGACTACGTGAACACCGCGCCCAGTTAGCGCATTCAAATAAGCAGGCAAAGTCGCTGTGAGCGTTTTACCTTCACCGGTACGCATCTCAGCAATACAACGCTCATTCAGAACCATACCACCCAGTAACTGAACGTCAAAATGACGCATAGCAAACACACGCTTACTCGCTTCACGTACTGTTGCAAATGCTTCTGGCAACAAATTCTCCAGCGATTCACCTTTTTCCAAACGAGCACGGAATTCGACTGTTTTACCCTTCAATTCTTCATCAGACAATTTTTCAAATTCGGGTTCCATGCGGTTGATGACATCAACAACTTTACGCATGCGACGCAGTGTACGATCATTACGACTACCAAAAACCTTAGTTAATAATTTAATCAGCATAGTTAATTACATCTCAGATAAGGCCGTTATCTCGCAGCCAGCAAATAGTTATTTATTTCGGAATTTGTAAAAAAAGAAGATTCAGAGGTAAGCGGCAGGGCCTGCACGAATACCTTGAGCTTTGGCAATCCAAAACACTTGGGAATGAGAAGATTGTGGTGCAACAGTCAGAAACTGTATATCTGAAACCGGCTCAGGTGGCTCAGGCTCTCTAATTAACAATGCATTCAGTGTTTCCAACACAAGCTGCTGAATACTGGAAGAGCTTAACCGGGTACTTTGTTTTGCTGTTTCATTACTCGTAGGCTGGGAAACAGAAAAAGCAAAAGAAAGCTGCCGGATAACATTGCGCACAGCATGTTGTTGCCAGTAATTAACACCATTGGCAGGCTGACGTTGAACATTTTGCAATGAAAATAAGTTATCAAAAACCGATAAAGCCTGATTTTGCCAACTCTGGCTGGATGACGTATTAGCTTGTGGAATATTATCCGTAACACCAGCAAAAACGGTAGGAACGCCAATACTTGCCGCAACCACCCCTAATAACAGATGTGACCAGAAATAACGTCTGCCAAATTGTCGCCAAAGATTTAGAATACCCATTAATCCTTCATCATATCGGAGCTATTTTTACTATGCGCGATAGCCGCCCACAATCATTAGATGTTCTTTTTGAAGACGCCGCTGCCGTTGAGAAAAACCCGCTACATGTTATCCAGCAACGTGCCGTCGCTTTGTTAAAACTTAACCGTGCCGTTACCAGCCTACTTCCCGCACAGTTACATCCGTGGTGCCGGGTCGCCAATTATCGCAAACAAATTCTAGTACTGGAAGCAGGAAACGCCAGTTGGATGACCAGATTACGTTACGAGCTGCCAACGTTACTCTCTGCGTTAAGAAGCGAAATTCTACCATCATTGTCTTCCATCGACATCAGGATTAATCCATCACTAATGATTAAGCATAACAATAGTGCGCAGAGCTTCGCAAAAACAACGAGTGACAATCACAAAACCTTACCGATACGTCAGTTAAGTCAGGAAAGTGCCAAGGAACTAATTATATTAGCGAATCGTAGTCCTAAGAAGCTGAAGGAAAGATTAGAACGATTAGCTGCACTGGCCGGAGAGAGTGCCAGCACAGCTAAGAAGAAATGCTAACGCTGAGTAAAGAATATCAGCGAGAACCAAATCACTGATAGCATAACCCACTGAGATGCATCATTGAGTTATTCTCTGGCACACTAAAGCGTTATGCCATTACAGTCGATGGAGCACGAAAAGCCAGCGGCATTTCAGCTTCATCTTCGAAAGTGATAAGTTCCCATGCACTTTCTTGAACCAGAACTGCTTGCAGCAATTTATTGTTCAGCGCGTGACCAGATTTGAACGCAGTAAATGCGCCAATGATGTTATAGCCACACATAAACAGATCACCGATTGCATCTAGCATTTTATGACGGACAAATTCGTCTTCAAAACGCAAGCCATCTTCATTAAGTACGCGATAATCATCAACAACAATCGCACAATCAAAGCTGCCGCCTAAACACAACCCTTTAGATTGTAAGTATTCAATATCACGCATAAAGCCAAATGTACGTGCACGACTGATTTGACGAACAAACGCTTCTGCCGAGAAATCCAGACAGTAACGTTGAGAGCTTGAATCAATCGCAGGGTGATTGAAATCAATAGTGAAATCCAGACTGAAACCATTATAAGGTGTCATCTCTGCCCACTTATCACCCTCCACCACACGCACAGCTTCCTTAATGCGCAGGAATTTTTTAGATGTGTTCAGCTCTTCAATACCCGCATCCAACAGCAGGAAAACAAACGGGCTGGCACTACCATCCATAATAGGAATTTCTGGCGCATCAACTTCGATAATAATATTATCGATACCTAACCCCGCAAGCGCTGCATTCAGGTGCTCAACCGTTGAGATTCGCACGTCATGCTCATTTACCAGGCAAGTACAGAGCATAGTATCACGCACGGATTTTGCATCTGCCGGAAAATCAACCGGTGGATTCAAGTCAGTGCGGCGATAGATGACCCCGGTGTTAGCCGGTGCTGGGCGCATTGTTAGCGTGACTTTTTTACCGGTGTGTAAACCGACGCCAGTCGCCTGAACAATACGTTTAAGTGTCCTTTGTTTGATCATCGTTTTATCTCGCAATGTTATCCATCCTGCCAACCACTATACACTATGGTTGGCGGGCAAGTTTAGCACAAAAAGCGGAGAATCCAATTTTTGTGCTATTAATCGGCCTGTTTACGCAAAAATGCAGGAATATCCAAATAATCAGGCTCCTTGCTAGTTTGTACGCTTTGGTCATTCACCACTTTTGCTGCTGGTTTATTTTCTTCAGACAATGAGGACATACCACCAGATATTTGCTGATGACGGTGTTCCATTACACTTGACTGAGAAGACTTATTGGTAACCAACGTAATTTCAGGACGTTTATCCATACCAATACCCGTGGCAACCACAGTCACACGCAACTCATCGTTCATGTCTGGGTCCAGAGAGGTACCGATCACGACGGTTGCATTATCAGAGGCAAATGCACGGATCGTGTTACCCACTGTTTCGAACTCATCCAAACGCAGATCAAAGCCAGCAGTAATGTTAACCAGAACACCACGAGCACCTGACAAATCGATATCTTCCAGCAGTGGACTGGAAATCGCCATCTCAGCAGCTTCTTCCGCACGATCTTCACCCTGCGCAATACCGGAGCCCATCATAGCGTAGCCCATTTCGGACATCACGGTACGCACGTCAGCAAAGTCAACATTCATCAGACCTGGACGAGTGATCAATTCAGCGATACCCTGAACCGCGCCTTTCAAAACGTCATTAGCCGCGCCGAAAGCATCCAGTAGTGAAATGCCGCGACCAAGCACTTTCAACAGTTTGTCGTTAGGGATAGTAATCAATGAATCTACATGCTTAGACAATTCAGTGATCCCTTGTTCAGCAAACGCCATGCGCTTCTTACCTTCGAAATTGAAAGGCTTAGTCACCACGGCAACTGTCAGAATCCCAAGCTCTTTTGCAATTTCAGCTACCACAGGTGCTGCGCCAGTACCGGTACCACCGCCCATACCGGCAGCGATAAATACCATATCCGCACCATCAAGCGCGGTACGCAATGCCTCCCGATCTTCTTGAGCAGCAGTACGACCAACTTCTGGGTTTGCACCCGCCCCCAAACCTTTAGTAATACCATTACCAATCTGGATAGTCTGGCCGACAGCAGTTTTACGCAATGCCTGAGCATCCGTGTTTACTGCAAAGAATTCAACACCTTCGATGCGTTCACGCACCATGTGCTCAACAGCATTACCGCCGCCACCGCCGACGCCGATGACCTTAATCACCGCGTCATTGGTTAATTCTATTGGTTCAAACATATAGTTTCTCTCCGCTTTGTACCTTTATATCGAGACTAAAAAGATGTCGTCTCTGTATAAAATTAAAACTCTTTTTTCAGCCAGCTACTGACTTTCTTAAACCAGCGACTCACTGAAGCATGTTTTTCAATATCCGCATCACCATTAAGATGAGAGGCTTTTCCGTAATGCAGTAACCCTACGGCTGTTGAATAATAGGGTTGCTGTGCATAGTCCGTCAGACCAGTAATATTAAGAGGTTGGCCGATACGCACCTGAGCATGGAACACTCGCTGAGCACATTCAGCTAAACCATCAATCTGAGCACCACCACCAGTCAAGACAATACCCGCCGCCAGATGGTGTTTAACCCCCTGCTGGCGTAACTGTTCCTGCAATCGCAGGATTTCATCATTCACTAAATTCAGTAATTCGATGTAACGCGGCTCAATGACCTCAGCCAACGTCTGACGCTGTAAGCTACGTGGTGGACGTCCACCGACACTAGGCACCTCCACACTTTCATCTTTGCTGACCAACGAACCTAGTGCACAACCGTGGCGTACTTTTATCGTTTCCGCATCACTTGGTGGCGTACCAAAGGCATAAGCAATATCACTGGTGACAACGTTACCGGCATAAGGGATAACTTTGGTATGACGCAGCGCTCCGCCGGTATACACCGCAATATCCATCGTCCCGCCGCCAATATCTACCACGCAAACGCCCAATTCACGCTCGTCTTCGGTCAAAACAGCATAGCTGGCAGCCAACCCGGAAAAGATAAGCTGGTCGACTTTCAAACCACAGCGTTCAACGGCTTTTGCAATATTTTTCGCCATATCATTATGACAAGTAATCAAGTGAACTTTCGCCTGCATACGCACACCGGAAAGCCCCACCGGATTTTTAATGCCTTCCTGATAATCGATAGCATATTCTTGCGGAATAACATGCAGTATTCGGTATTCATCACGTACACGAACTGATTTGGCAGTATGAACAACATTGTCTACATCTTCCTGAGTCACTTCCTCTTCGGAAATAGGAACCATCCCAATTTCATTCTGACAACTGATATGTTTTCCAGATAACGCCAGATAAACAGAGGAAATTTGACAATCTGCCATCAATTCAGCCTGATCGATAGCCCGCTGGACACATTTAACAACCGATTCCAGGTCGTTTACACCGCCTTTATCCATACCGCGGGATGGACAGCTTCCCACCCCGATAATATTAACCATACCATCGGGCAGAATTTCACCAACAAGGGCAGATACCTTTGCTGTGCCAATCTCTAGGCCAACTACTAATTTTCTGTCCGTCGATTTGATCATTATTGTTCTGCCTGCCTCATATAATTATTGCCAGTAACTGTTTATTGCCCTTTGACCGGAGCATTAGGATCACCAATGGGTAAAGATGCCCAACCTACTGCGGCACCACTGTCATAACGCAAATCCACATAATCTGCCCTTTTCTCCGTGTTCTGCTGTAACAGCGGATAAAGCTCGATAAAACGTTTAATACGGCCTGTTGTATCCATTCTTCCCAACTTTAGCTGGATACCATTATCCAGCGTCAGTTGCCAAGAACGACGCGCAGTCATTGCCACCGCTTTTAATTTCAGTTTATTGGCAGCGAGAAGTTTAGCCATGGTTAGATAACCATCAAGTACTTCTTTTTCACTGCCTTGTGGGCCATAAAGCATCGGGAAATACCCTTTAACTTCCCATTCAACCGGGGTGCTAAATACCTGACCTTCGACGTCCAGCATCTGTGTGTCATTCCAGCGTACATAAGGGATATATTCTACCAGATGAATTCTCAGTTCATCAGGCCACTGTTTACGAACAGTGACTTGCCTTATCCACGGCATCCGTTCAATTTGTTGCTGAATGATATTCACATCCTGCGTCATGAAAGTTCCCGGTTGCCCTAATGACAAAATTGCCTGCCGGATATCATCGTTGGTAGTGTAGTGACGCTCCCCCGTTACCACCAATTTTGAAATGGGCAATCTGTTAGCGTCTTTCATCCAATTAAGGACGGCCCAACCTCCCCAAATAATGGTCCCAAGCACCATCAGGAAGAAGATAAGCCCTGCCAGGTAAGAGCCGTTACTAGGACGGGAACTGTTATTTTCATTATCCCGTCCCCTTACTTTCAGGGCCGCTTGAGACATATCAATCAGCCAACTCCAGAATCTTTACCACCAACTGTGAAAAACTTAACCCAGCCTGACGCGCAGCCATCGGCACTAAGCTGTGGCTGGTCATCCCCGGAGAGGTATTCACTTCCAACAGGTAGAAATCACCATCAGTATCCATCATGACATCGACTCGCCCCCAACCACGGCATCCAACTGACTGATAAGCTTTCAACGCCAGTTCTGTCAATTGCTGCTCTTTTTCATCACTTAAGCCACTTGGACAAAAATATTGTGTTTCTTCAGACCAATATTTTGCATCATAGTCATAAAAAACAGCAGCGGGTTGAATACGAATAGAAGGTAAAGCCGTATCACCAAGGATGGCTACTGTGTATTCCGGGCCGTATAGCCATTTTTCCACCAGCAAGTCAACGTCATAACGAAACGCTGCCTCTAATGCGCCACGCAACTCCGAAATCTCATTAACCTTAGTCATACCAACACTGGAGCCCTCCAAGCTTGGCTTAACAATTAATGGCAGACCTAAATCTGCTACATATTCTTGGAGTTGTGAATCCGTCAATCGTTCAAATTGTTGAGAATTAATTGAAACATATGGCGAAACAGTCAATCCAATCCCCTGCCATAACTGTTTTGTACGCAATTTGTCCATTGACAATGCAGAGGCCATCACGCCACTACCGGTATAAGGCAACTGCAAAAATTCTAATACCCCTTGCAAAGTACCGTCTTCCCCACCACGCCCATGAAGCGCGATGAAGACTTTCTCAAATCCGGCCTCTTTCAATTGGGTCACAGGAAAATCTGTTGTATCAACTGGATGTGCATCAATACCTGCTTCTCTCAATCCAGCCAACACGGCTTGTCCCGATAACAGCGAAACTTCACGTTCAGCGGAAGTTCCCCCCAACAATACCGCGACTTTTTCAGCCATTGTGTTTTTCCTCATTCAAAGATGGCTGTAATTTTGTTTCAGCCAGATTACGCGCTATTTTGCCTATATTGCCGGCCCCTTGAACCAGAATTAAATCATTACTATCCAGCACTTGTGCCAATACAGCGGTCACCTTTGCCGGATCAGAAACCAAAATCGGATCTAACTTACCGCGGCTGCGGATAGTACGGCACAACGAACGACTATCCGCCCCCGGAATAACCGCTTCACCCGCAGAGTAAACATCCAACATCAGCAATACATCTACCTGATTCAATACATTGGCAAAATCATCATACAAATCACGGGTTCGGGTATAACGATGAGGTTGAAATATCATCACAATACGTTTATCCGGCCAGCCAGCACGGGCGGCCTTAATGGTTGCATCCACTTCCGTTGGATGATGACCATAATCATCAACCAACATTGCACTGCCTTCTTTGCCGTTAACATGCTCCAGAGAAAAATTCCCTAGAAAATCAAAACGGCGTCCGGTTCCCTGAAACCCTGCCAGCGCTGCCAAAATATCACTGCCAGAAATCCCCTCCTCAGTCGCAACGGCCACTGCTGCCGCCGCATTCAGCGCATTATGGCGACCTGGTGCATTCAATACGACTTTCAAATCCGCCATATCTTGACGACTGACAGTAAAATATCCCTGAGCACCCTTTTGCTGATAATGGGTAATACGGACATCTGCCTCTTCACTAAAACCATACGTCGTGATATAGCGCCCAACACGAGGAATTAACTCTTTGACAACCGGATCATCAATGCACATGACTGCACGCCCGTAGAAAGGTAAATTGTGCAAAAAGTTGATAAATGTCTGTTTCAGGTTTTCGAAGTCACCATGATAGGTATCCATATGGTCTGCTTCGATATTCGTAATGACCGCCACCATTGGCTGCAAATGCAAGAAAGAAGCATCACTTTCGTCAGCTTCTGCAATTAAATAACGGCTACTGCCAAGACGAGCATGTGTTCCTGCTGCTTTAACTAAACCACCATTAACAAAAGTGGGATCTAAACCAGCCTGTGCATAGATGCTAGAAATCATCGCTGTTGTTGTCGTTTTACCGTGAGTCCCGGCAATAGCAATACCATGACGGTAGCGCATCAGTTCTGCCAACATCTCTGCTCTGCGAATAACTGGAATTCGGGCCTCACGAGCAGCAACAATTTCCGGGTTATCCGCCAAGATTGCGGTTGAAGCCACAACAACGCTGGCATCCAGTATATTTTCGGGACGATGATTAAAATAAATCTGAGCGCCCAACTTAGTCAGTTGCCGAGTTACCGGGTTTGGCGCCAAATCAGATCCACTAATCTGATAACCTTCATTAGCCAACACTTCGGCGATCCCCCCCATGCCAGCACCACCAATGCCAACAAAGTGGATGTGCCTGACTTTTCTCATCTCAGGCACGAAAGCTCTTAATTTCGCCAATTGTTGTGTATTCACGTTTTCTTCTTCACTATATATGTTTGCTTCACCGCCCCTTTTAAGGCGGTCTAAATCATTTTTTTGCCGCATCGATTAATGCCGCCGATACTCGCTCAGTTGCATCAACAATGGCTGCTGAACGGGCTTTTTCCGCCATTTCCAGCAATTGTGGCCGTTGCCACTGAGTTAATAATTCGATGACTGCATCAACCGTAAATTGTGGTTGCTCCAGTATTTTTGCTGCGCCAACTTTTTCTAGAGGTAACGCATTCCAGTATTGCTGACGATCTTTATGCTGAAATGGCACAAAAATCCCAGGTAATCCCGCCGCTGACACTTCACTAACCGTCAACGCGCCAGAACGACAAATCACCACATCAGCCCAGGCATAAGCTTGTGCCATATCATCAATAAATTCAGTAATCTTATGTTCGCATTTAACTGAATTGTTATAGGCACTCCGGACACTTTCTTTAACCCCTTTACCTGTCTGATGCCAAACAGTAATTTTATTACCCATACGGGCTACCACTTCCGGTATTGTCTGGTTAAGAATTCTCGCCCCCTGACTGCCACCAACAACCAAAACCCGAATCGGACCTTCACGCCCTATCAAACGTTGTTTAGGTATGGGTAGTGCCAACACATCTTCGCGGACAGGGTTGCCAACAACGGGCGCTTTGGGAAATGCGCCGGGAAATGCTTGTAAAACAGTCGTAGCAATTTTAGCCAGCCACCGGTTTGTCAGCCCGGCAATACCATTCTGTTCATGCAGCACAACCGGAATACCACACATCCACGCAGCAATGCCGCCGGGACCAGAAACATATCCCCCCATGCCAAGCACGACATCTGGCCGATAGCGACGCATAATCGCCTTTGCCTGACGAATTGCTTTGAATATTCGGGCCGGGGCAGCTAACAGTGCTTTGATCCCTTTACCTCGCAGACCAGAAATCTGAATAAATTCAATATCAATGCCATGTTTTGGCACTAGATCAGCTTCCATACGATCCGCTGTTCCCAGCCAGAGAACGTCCCAGCCCTGGTCTTTTAAATGATGAGCCACAGCCAGTCCAGGGAAGACATGTCCTCCAGTCCCACCTGCCATCACCATCAAACGCCGGGTTTTGCCACTCATCGGGGGCTCCTTACAAACGCTTGGGCTTTTGCCAAGCGTGTTTCAAAATCAATTCTTAATAGCAATACGATAGCTGTCGACATCATCAGCAAACTTGAACCACCGTAACTAATCAAAGGTAAAGTCAAACCTTTAGTTGGTAACATACCTGCGGCGGCCCCAACGTTAACCAGAGTCTGGAAACTGAACCAGATACCCACCGAACAAGCCAGAAAACCCGAAAAACGCTGATCCATCTGCAATGCGCGACGACCTATCGTCATTGCGCGAAAAGCGACGAAGAATATCATTAACAACACAAAAACCACACCTACGTAACCTAATTCTTCCGCCAAAACAGAGAAAATAAAGTCAGTATGTGCTTCCGGCAGGTATTCCAGTTTCTGGACTGAATTTCCTAGTCCTTGCCCTAAAAATTCCCCACGACCAAAAGCCATCAAAGATTGCGTTAATTGATAACCTTTGCCATATGGATCTTCCCAAGGATCCAGAAAGGACGTTACACGGCGTATACGGTAAGGTTCAGCAATGATTAACAAAACCACCGCGAATACCCCTGAACCAATAATTGCTAGAAACTGCCATAACTTTGCCCCGGCCAGAAATAACATTGCCAACGTTGTTACAAACAGTACAACCACTGTTCCCAAGTCAGGTTGAGCCAGAAGTAACACCGCTAACACGACCATCACGCCCATTGGCTTACAGAATCCCCAAAAGTTATTCCGCACTTCTTCTACTTTGCGCACCAAATAACTGGCGAGATAGCAAAATAGAGAAAGTTTCGATAACTCAGCAGGTTGAATTCTCAAAGGCCCAATGGCAATCCAACGCGATGCACCATTTACTGAATTTCCCACCACCAGGACAACCAGCAACAAAATAACGGAAATAAGCAGCATCAGATTGCTATAGCGTTGCCAGAAATCCATCGAGATACGCAATGTGATCAATGACACCCCGAAAGCCAGCAAGAGATAAATCGCATCACGCTTCGCAAACAGAAATGGATCTTCTGCAAGACGCTGCCCAACCGGCATTGATGCTGATGTCACCATAACAAAGCCGATAATTCCCAATCCGAGTGTCAGCCAAACCAGTGTGCGATCATACAACACCATATTGGTAGCATCAGTTTCACGGCCACCAATAACCCAGTCTTTTAATCTACTGAATCCCGGAATAGACATCAGCCCAACTCCTCTGCCAAACGGGCAAACTCATGACCACGCTGTTCAAAATTACGGAACTGATCAAGGCTTGCACAAGCAGGAGATAACAGCACCATGTCACCAGCCACCAGCCGCGGTGCGATATCACGTATCGCCTGTTCCATAGTTTCAGTCAATGTCGCTATTTCCGGGCGCAGTTGCGCCAGTTGTTTTCCATCCCGGCCAAAGCAGTAAAGCCGAACTTTATTCCCACTCAGGAAAGGTTTAAGCGGAGAAAAGTCTGCCGACTTGCCATCACCACCTAACAGCAAATAAAGCGTGCCCTCCAGGTTCAGACCATTAAGCGCCGCCACCGTACTGCCAACATTGGTCGCCTTAGAATCGTTAATCCAACGCACCCCGTTGTTTAGACGAACAAGCTGGAAACGATGGTCAAGCCCCGGATAAACCGTCAATGTCGCCAAACTGGCCTCACGAGGAATGCCAACCACATCAGCTAAGGCCAATGCAACCAACCCATTGACGTAGTTATGGCGTCCCGTCAGCTTAATTTCATTTGTCGCCAATAGTGATTGGTTGTGAACTTTCAAAAAGGCATTTTCACTATCAAGCCGGTAGTCACCACAATCAACACCAAAGCTGACACAGCGGCTATCCATACCCGTTTCAGGCAGTGTCAAGCGATCTTGAGCATTCACAATGCATCTTTTCGCCTGACGATAAATCCTCAGTTTAGCCGCCCGGTACTGAGATACCCCCTGAGGATAACGATCCATATGGTCCTCAGTCACATTAAGCACAGCGGCGGCTGTTGCATTCAGGCTATATGTGGTTTCCAACTGGAAACTGGAGAGCTCCAAGACATAAAGCCGACAAGATTTCTTCAACAATTCTAATGCCGGTAGGCCAATATTACCGCCAACACCCACCTGCCAATTAGCTGCTTTCGCCATTTCACCAACAAGACTGGTAACGGTACTTTTACCATTAGAGCCCGTAATAGCGACTATCGGGGCTGTTGCTTCACGGCAAAACAACTCGATATCACCAACAATTTCAATACCCACATTAGCCGCCGCCTGCAATTCCGCCGTTGCCAAGGCAACGCCTGGGCTTACAACAATCAAGTCAGCATCCATCAACCAGCCAGCATTCAGGCTTCCACTGTGACACTCAACCCCATCGGGCAGTTTATCCTTGCCGGGTGGTGCCGCACGAGTATCCATCACACGAGGGATCACACCTCGTGTCATAAAAAAGTCAACACAGGAGAGACCTGTCAGCCCCAACCCGATAATGACGACTTTTTTACCTAAATAATCCGCCATGATTAACGTACCTTCAATGTTGCCAGGCCAATCAGCACTAGCATCAGAGAAATAATCCAAAAACGCACAATAACACGCGGTTCTGGCCAGCCTTTCAATTCATAATGATGGTGAATAGGTGCCATACGGAAAATACGCTGCCCGCGCAGTTTAAAAGAACCCACCTGTAAAATAACTGACAGGGTTTCCACCACAAATACACCGCCCATAATCACCAGTAGAAACTCTTGGCGTAGCAACACAGCAATCGTCCCCAGTGCACCACCTAATGCCAAAGAGCCCACATCACCCATGAAAACCTGAGCCGGGTAAGTGTTGAACCACAAGAAACCTAACCCCGCGCCAACAATCGCAGTACAGACGATAACCAGCTCACCAGCATGGCTCAGGTAAGGGATATGCAGATAGTTAGCAAAATTGACATTACCTGTCGCCCATGCCACCAAAGCAAAACCAGCCGCTACAAAAACGGTTGGCATAATTGCCAAACCATCCAATCCGTCAGTCAAATTCACTGCATTACTGGTTCCGACAATCACAAAGTAGGTCAACAGAATATAAAGCACACCCAGTTGCGGCATCACATCTTTAAAGAATGGCACGACCAATTGTGTTGCCGGAGTATCTTTACCGACACTGTACATGGCGAATGCCACACCCAATGCCAGGATGGACTGCCAGAAATACTTCCAACGGGCAATCAACCCCTTAGTATCTTTGCGCACAACTTTGCGGTAATCATCCACGAAACCAACAATACCGTAACCAATCAGCACAATCAGCACGCACCAAACATAGGGGTTATTCAAGCGTACCCATAACAGTGTAGAAATCGTAATTGAAAGTAAGATCAGCAAACCACCCATCGTCGGCGTACCACGTTTGCTAAAGTGAGATTCCGGCCCATCGTTGCGAACAACCTGCCCAATTTGTAATTTTTGCAGAAAGGCGATCATACGCGGCCCCATCCACAATGCGATAGCCAAAGCAGTCAGCAGGCTGACGATAGCCCTAAACGTCAAGTAAGAAAAGACGTTAAAGCCGGAGTGATATTTGACCAAATATTCGGCCAGCCAAACTAACATGTGAAGCTCTCCTGTAATGCGTGGACGACATCTTCCATTGTGGTATTACGCGAACCTTTAACTAACACTGAAAAGACTTTGTGTTGTTGTAATAGTGGAACCAATGTTGCGATCAATGCGGCTTTATCCGCAAAATGCTGACCACAACCGCTCGCTTCACTAACATGAATACTTAATTTACCCACACTGAACACGCTATCGATACCGTTAAAAGCTGCGGTTTCCCCAATCTGACGATGGTAATCTGCTGACTGCTCACCCAATGCCCCTATATCGCCAACAACCAACACTCGGTAACCCGGCATCTGTGATAACACCTCGACCGCGACGGTCATTGAGCCAACATTGGCGTTATACGTGTCATCAAGCAGCAATTTTCCTTCTGCCAGATTGATTGGAAACAACCGCCCTGGTACCGCTTTCAACTCAGACAAGCCCAGACGAATATCTCGTAGGGTTGCACCAACAGAAATTGCCAACGCACTGGCCGCTAACGCATTAGCGACATTGTGTTTCCCAGGCAACGGCAAGTTGATTTCTGTGCTACCAATAGGCGTGTGCAAACAAAAATCCGTAGTCAGTTGTTTAACCTGAATATCTGTAGCGTAAAAATCAGCACCTGATGCTTGTTGCATGGAAAAACACTGTACTGTGTTATCGCCAATAACCTGCCGCCAGTGAGCCCAATCATTGCTTTCCATATTGATAATGGCCGTCCCTCTTTCTGGAAGACCGGTAAAAATCTCGCCTTTAGCTTTTGCAATACTCGCGAGAGAACCAAAATCCGCTAAGTGCGCAGCAAACAGGTTATTGACTAATGCTGTTTCTGGCTGGGTCATTTCTACGGTATAGGCAATTTCACCAATATGGCTGGCACCTAGTTCAACCACAGCAAACTCATGTTGTTCTGTTAGTCTGAATAATGTCAGCGGCACACCGATATCATTATTCAGGTTACCCGCGGTATAGAGCGTGTTACCACATTGGCGCAAAATCGCCGCGGTCATCTCTTTTACCGATGTTTTGCCGGACGAACCCGTCAACGCAACAACACGAGCATTACTTTGCTGGCGGACCCAACTCGCTAATTTACCCATTGCTAAACGAGTATCTTTAACCACGACCTGTGGAAAATTAACGTCCAATACGCGGCTGACAAGCAAAGCACCGGCACCCGCGTTTACTGCGTCAGCAAAAAAATCATGAGCATCAAAGCGCTCGCCTTTCAAGGCAATAAACAGATTGCCATTGCCAACCTGACGGCTGTCAGTAGTCACATCACTGATACAAATATCTGCCGCCTGCTGTTCAGTCACCTGATTCAATACGCCGTCCGTTACTTGTGCCAGTTGTTGCAAATTGAGGGAAATCATGCAATTACCCCCAGTAACCGAGCAACAGTCAACCGGTCTGAGTAATCCAGGCGACGATGGCCTACCAATTGATAATCTTCATGGCCTTTACCTGCTATTAATACAACATCATCTACTTTTGCCTGCATAATAGCGCTGGTTACCGCTTCAACACGGCCATGAATCACTATCGCACTCCCCGGATCAAGAAAACCCATCAGAATATCAGCAGCAATTGCCTGTGGTTCTTCATTGCGCGGATTATCATCAGTAACAATCACATAATCGGCCCACTGCTCTGCAATACCTCCCATCAATGGACGTTTACCTTTATCACGATCACCACCACAACCAAAAACACACCAGAGCTTACCTCGACAATGCAAACGTGCAGCCACCAAAGCTTTCTCCAGTGCATCAGGTGTGTGAGCATAATCAACAACGACAGCTGGTTTGCCCGGTGCAGTGAATACTTCCATTCGCCCACAGACAGGTTCTAGGCAGGAAGCTGTTTCAAGCAGTTTTTCCAGCGAATAACCCAGAGCTAATAGGGTGGAAAGTGCCAGCAATAGGTTGCTGACATTAAATGCCCCCATCAGGGCACTATCAATCGTACCGCCACCCCAACTGGACTCGAAGGTAATAGAGACACCTTTATCGTGATATTTTATTTCACGCGCCGCCAACCAACGCCCCTGCCAGTTTTCTGGCAGACGGTTTTCCATTGTTACAGCAACCGCTTGCGGTAAACGAGATAACCATTTCAATCCAATCTCATCATCAACATTAATGATTTGTTGTTTCACATTATGAGTGGAGAATAGCAGCCATTTAGCTGCTTCGTAGTGTTCCATATCACCGTGATAATCAAGATGATCACGGCTCAAATTGGTAAACACTGCCGCCTCAAACGGCAACGCAGCTACACGCCCTTGAACCAGTCCATGAGAAGAGACTTCCATTGCTGCAAAAGTCGCCCCTTGCCGAACAAGTTGTTGCAAATCCAGTTGGATATCAACAGCAGAGCCAGTGGTATTTTCACTTGGCGTCACACGCCCCAGTAAACCATTACCGACAGTTCCCATCACGGCACTGGTTTCCCCCAATCCGTGACTCCACTGAGCAAGTAATTGAGTAGTGGTTGTTTTACCATTGGTTCCGGTTACACCAATCAAGTGCAATTTATCACCAGGGTGACAGTAAAACCCACCAGCTAACTGTGACAACTTATTATACAAATCGTTCATATAAACAACCGGAACACCATGCATAATCTGTATAGTTCCGTTATCAACCTCGCCCTGGGCTTCTGCAATAACCGCCGCAACCCCTTGTGCGATGGCCTGAGGAATGTAGTGTCGACCATCTGCTTGATGCCCTTTAACGGCAACAAACAGATCTCCGGCAGCCGATTTACGGCTATCCAATGTCATTTCGCGTAATGCACACTCTGGGGCATCAATACCCAATGGCGCAAGTAAACCGCGTAGATTACGATCTGCCACCTGTATCCTCTTTCTTATTAATCACAAATTCATTTTTATCATCTGCCGCCAAAGCATCCGGCTCCACATTCATGATGCGCAGAACACCGCCCATAATGGCACCAAATATCGGCGCAGAAACCGCACCACCGTAATACTTACCTGTCTGTGGATCGTTAATGATCACAACCAGTGCAAATCTTGGGTTACTTGCCGGAGCGATACCTGCGGCATAAGAGATATATCGATTAACATATTTGCCATCCGGCCCGACTTTCTTCGCAGTACCGGTTTTGATTGCAATCCGATAACCTTTTATCGCGGCCCGTACTCCACCGCCGCCAGGCAAAGCCACACTTTCCATCATATGAACCACCGTTCGCATGATTGGCTCGGGAAATACTCTTGTGCCAGGCACAGGTGGATCAACTTTAGTAATTGACAGAGGACGATAAATACCCAAACTACCAATCGTTGCATAGACCCGCGCTAGCTGTAACGGCGTTACCATCAGCCCATAACCATAAGAAAAGGTAGCCCTATCAAGATCTGACCACCGCTGTTTTCTTATTGGATATAAGCCACTACTTTCTCCGACCAACCCCAGATTGGTCGCTTTTCCTAGTCCAAAGCGTGAATAAACATCCACTAATTCTGTCGCGGGCATCGCTAACGCTAGCCTGGAAACACCGACGTTACTCGATTTTTGTAAAATACCGGTGATGGATAATTCTGGATAACGGGATACATCTTTAATTTCCTTACCGCTTACCCTATAAGGTATTGTGTTAATAACAGTATTTTCTTTGATGATACCTTCATTAAGCGCAGCCATGACCACCATCGGCTTAACAGTGGAACCTGGCTCGAAAATATCAGTGATAGCACGGTTACGCATCACTTCTTTTGGCGTATTGATACGATTATTTGGGTTATAAGATGGGCTATTTGCCATTGCCAACACTTCTCCGGTATTAACATCCACCAATACCGCTGTACCGGATTCCGCTTTGTTAAAGGCCACCGCGTTGGTCAATTCGCGGTAAACCAGCGCCTGCAAACGTTCATCAATGCTCAAAACCAGATTGTGGGCCGCCAGACTATCAACAGATGAAATATCTTCGATGACACGCCCAAAGCGGTCTTTACGTACAGTCCGCTCACCTGGTTGACCCGTCAGCCAACGATCAAAACTTTTTTCTACGCCTTCAATACCCTGACCATCAACGTTGGTCACGCCAATAATATGTGCAGTTACCTGTCCTGACGGGTAATAACGCCGAGATTCTTGACGCAGATAAATTCCCGGCAATTTCAATTTATGAATGTAATCGCCAACCGATGGGTTAACCTGACGTGCTAAATAAACAAAACGACCTTTCGGATTAGCACTAATTTTGTCGGTAAGTTGCTCAACAGGCAAATTAATGGCCTCAGATAAAGCTTTCCAGCGGGTATCATCTGTAATCCCTCCTTTTTCAAACACCTCTTTCGGATCTGCCCAAACAGCGTTGACTGGAACGCTGACAGCCAAAGGCCGCCCCATACGGTCACTAATCATACCGCGAGCTGTAGGGATTGATTGCACGCGCAGGGAACGTAAATCACCTTCTTTAACCAGTTGATCCGGATTAATGACTTGCAAATAAGTCACTCTCAGCAATAAGCCAATTAAAGCCACGGCAATCCCCCCGCACAACAAAGCAAAACGCCAGCTAACAAAACTGGCTTTATCTTCTTGCCTTTTTAACTTCACGGGGCGTGTTGCTTTCATCGCTTACCTTTTTAATAATTAAATTAACTCACTGTGAAACAACAATATTTTCCTGAGCAGGGTTAACATGCTGCATATGCATTTTTTCAACGGCTATCCGCTCAACCCGGCTGTGATCACCCAAGGCATTTTCTTCGAGGATCAAATTGCGCCACTCGATATCTAGTGCATCACGTTCCACCACCAGATGCTCTCTTTCAGCCGTCAACAAGCGGGTTTCATGTGCAGTGGTTACAACAACCATGGCCGAAACCAGTACAGCGACTAGAAGAATTAACGGTATTTTGGCATTCTTGAACAAATCGCTGCCGATAATACCGGTTAATCCGTGACGTTCACCTGCCATTATTCACTAACTTTTTCAGCAAAACGCAAAACAGAACTACGAGCCCGTGGGTTATCCGCCACTTCTTCCTCTGAAGGTTTCATCTTGCCAATCGATTTCAAGCTACGCCCACCTCGTGCTTTCAGTTGCTCTTCTGTTAGTGGCAATCCTGCCGGTACTTGTGGCCCTCGACTATTCTGACGAATAAACCGTTTAACAATACGATCTTCCAGCGAATGGAAACTAATCACTGAAAGTCTCCCCTGCGGTGCAAGCACTTGCAACGCGCCATCCAGCGCCTGCTCAATCTCTTCCAACTCACTGTTGATATAAATCCTAATAGCCTGGAAGCTCCTGGTTGCTGGATGCTTGTGTTTTTCTTTTACCGGGCTGGCCTGAGCAATCAAATCGGCTAGCGCTTTTGTGCGGGTAATTGGCTCTTCCTGATTGCGTGCCACAATTGCTCTGGCAATGCGTTTGGCGAAACGCTCTTCACCAAATGTTTTCAATACCCAGGCAATATCATCTGCTGTTGCGTTCATCAGCCATTCTGCTGCTGACTGTCCGCGAGTCGGGTCCATCCGCATATCTAGCGGCCCATCACGCATAAAAGAAAAACCGCGTTCCGGATCATCCAACTGAGGCGAAGAAACACCTAAATCCAGTAATACACCATCAATTTTGCCGATTAGCCCAGCTTTTTCTGCATAGTGAGCCAATTTAGAAAATGGCCCATGTACTATTGAAAAACGGGGATCCGTGATCGCTTTAGCCACTTCAATCGCCTGAGGATCGCGATCAATGGCAATTAAACGACCTACCGTCCCCAATTGCGACAAAATCAGACGTGAATGCCCACCACGGCCAAATGTGCCATCAATATAGATTCCATTTTCACGAATATTCAGTCCGTTGACTGCTTCATCCAACAATACGCTGGTATGTTTAAAATGACTATTTGCCATATTTATAGAGATAATTCCTGTAGCCGTACTGATAAAGGTTCCTGTGTGGATTGCTCAGCCGCAATATCATCTTTAACCTGTTGATACCAAGTCTGTTCATCCCACAGTTCAAATTTGTTGAACTGACCAACCAGCATAACCTCTTTGACTAGCCCTGCATGCTGACGCAATGTATTAGCTAATAAGAGACGTCCTGCACTATCCATCTGGCATTCACTGGCATGACCTAAAAGCAAACGTTGCACCCGACGCTCCGCCGGATTCATGCTGGATAAGCGAGAAAGTTTTTCTTCAATAATTTCCCATTCAGATAATGTATAAAGCAACAAGCACGGTTGATGAAGGTCAATGGTACAAACCATTTGCCCTTGTGATTCCTCATTTAGCATAGCCCGGTATCGGGTAGGTACGGTGAGCCGCCCCTTGCTATCGAGATTAATCTGCGTTGCTCCACGAAACATCCTCAGGCCACCCCTGGTGATCAAAAATTACCACTTTATCCCACTAATCCCCACAATAAGGAGTTTACGGATGGGACGAAAACCTTGTCAAGCCAGAGCCGATGCGCTTTAGCTATATTTGACGGCAGGATTTTAGCTGTTGGGAGGCATAATGATTAAATTTAGCAATATCAAAAATAATTAACACCATGATAATTCTGAATAATTTAACAAGCACAGGGAGAATAAATGTTTACGGCAAAATAATGAAAAAATAGTTGTGTGATTAATTTATTTACATAATTTACATTTCATTACTATTTAACCATTATATAGCAATATTTATCATTTCATTTGATGCATTCAACATTAAAACTAAGCTAGCAACAAAAAAACCTCAAGATAAATATTATTAAAATCAATTTAATATATAAAAAACAGTAAAATACAAAAGTAAATAGACAAATCTCAAACTCAAATAAACGCTGTTCCATGCTCTTCTTTCTACTGAATAATTTATGTATGAATGAAATTGCTATTTGATCGCACTGGGCAAGGGTTTACGGTGGTTTTTGCTAAAACACGCAACGTAAGAGCTGCTTTAAAGTTGCCCTTACACACTTCTTTTAAGACAAATCCGACAACCAAAACCCCTCATCAGAAAATTAATGAGGGGTTTTTATCATATTTTTCGGCTCAAGCTTCCTCGCCGACATAAGTCACGATGTATCCGTGTGATACCTGGCCCTGGCTTCTGCTTTTCATCTAGACTTGCTAACACCAGTTCCAATACCCGTTCAGCAATTTCCCGATGACGCTGCGCTACAGAAAGCACTGGACATTCAAGGAAATCCAATAATTCATGATCACCAAAAGTTGCAATAACCAATTTATTTGGTAAACGGCCGCTGTGTTTTAGCGTAACATCCATGACTCCCTGTAACAGGGCAAAAGAGGTGGTGAACAACGCTTGTGGCATTGGATGAATTTCTAACCATTTAGTGAACACTTCAGCAGCCGCATCACGCTCATAACTGTTTGAGTAAAGATACATCACTTTACGAGGGTCATCTTTCCATGCTTCACGGAACCCCTGTTCACGCAGAAAACTGACTGATAATTCAGGTAATGCACCGAGATAAAGCACAGATTCAGCCGGGAATTGACGAAATTCTTGTGCCAACATCTTTGCATCTTCAAAATCATCACCCACGACGCTGATAAAGTGTTCATTTTCGAGTGCCCGATCGAGAGCAATAATAGGCAAAGAACGATTTGCCCAGCGTTGATAAAAAGGATGCTCCGGCGGTAATGCGGTAGAAACAATCATTGCATCCACCTGACGTTGCAACAGATGTTCAACACAGCGTATTTCATTATCAGGTTGGTCTTCCGAGCAAGCTATCAATAACTGATAGCCACGCTGACGAGCCTGACGTTCCAAATAATTAGCAATACGGGTATAGCTGGTATTTTCTAAATCTGGGATAACCAAGCCAATAGAACGGGTACGTCCTGCACGGAGACCGGCTGCCACAGCATTAGGATGGTAATTATGCTCTCTGACTACCGCCATCACTTTTTCTACCGTTTTATCACTGACACGGTATTGCTTGGCTTTACCATTAATTACATAACTGGCCGTTGTGCGTGAAACACCTGCAAGGCGGGCGATTTCATCCAGTTTCACATTAACTCCTTATAGACCCCGAAAAGGCCCTACTTTATCGCAGAGCCTGATAAATGTATGCATATACCCGTCATCTTTTAAGTTGCCTCTTTGTTGGCTGCACTCACTCACCCCGGTCACATAGTTATCTATGCTCCCGGGGATTCGCTCCTTTGCCGTCGCGATGCATCTTAAAATCCATAGGGTATATAGCCCCGCAGTTTGCGATTTTTCATCGCATGATTTTATCCCCGCGAGAGACGCCGACAATACCCGAACGAGCAACTTCAACAATTTCAGCAACATCTCGAACAGCATCGAGAAAGGCATCCAATTTATCGCTGGCTCCTACCAATTGCACAGTATATAAGGTCGAAGTCACATCAACGATCTGCCCACGGAAGATGTCAGTACTACGCTTGATCTCTTCACGTCCATAGCCACTGGCCTGCAATTTAACTAGCATAATCTCACGCGCTACATGAGAACCTGATTCCAACTCGCTGACTCGTAACACATCCACCAGCTTGTGCAACTGTTTTTCAATCTGTTCAAGTACCCTTGCATCGCCTTTAGTCTGAATTGTCATCCGCGATAATGTCGGATCATCAGTTGGGGCGACAGTTAAACTTTCAATATTGTAGCCACGTTGGGAAAACAGACCAACAACACGGGACAAAGCCCCTGATTCGTTTTCAAGTAATACAGATAAAATCCGGCGCATAATCAGGTTCTCTCCGTTTTGCTTAACCACATCTCATCCATTGCTCCTCCACGGATTTGCATAGGATATACATGTTCAGTTTCATCCACTGTGACATCAACAAACACCAGCCGCTGATTTTCAGTCACCTCTTTCAAGGCTTCCGCCAATTTACTTTCCAATTCATCATAACGTTGGATAGAAATGCCAACATGACCATAAGCCTCGGCCAGTTTGACAAAATCAGGTAGGGACTCCATATAAGACTGAGAGTGACGGCCAGCATAAATCATGTCTTGCCACTGTTTTATCATCCCTAGGAAACGGTTATTCAAGTTTAGAACCAGTACCGGCAACCTATATTGCAATGCTGTAGACAATTCCTGAATATTCATCTGAATACTGCCGTCCCCCGTAACACAGACTACCGTCGCTTCCGGGTTCACCAATTTAACGCCCAAAGCAGCCGGTAAGCCAAATCCCATCGTTCCCAAACCACCGGAACTGATCCAACGCCTTGGCTTATCAAATGGGTAATGCAATGCAACAAACATCTGATGCTGTCCAACATCTGAAGTGACATAAGCTTCCCCTTTCGTCAGACGATAGAGAACCTCGATAGCAGCTTGTGGCTTAATTTTTTCACCGCTGCGATCAAAATTGAGACATTTACGGCTACGCCATTGCTGAATAGATAACCACCAATCTTTTAGCGCATCGGGATCCTGTGTGTCTTCCACCGTCTCCAACAACGCCAGCATTTGCCTAAGCACCTGTTTAGCATCACCAACAATAGGTACATCTGCGGAAACCGTTTTCGAAATTGATGTTGGATCAATATCAATATGTAATACCGTTGCTTCCGGGCAATATTTTTCCAGATTATTGGTTGTACGATCATCAAAACGTACACCGACAGCAAAAATGACATCTGAATTATGGATTGCTTTGTTAGCTTCGAATGTACCATGCATACCGAGCATTCCCAGGCTTTGCGGATGAGTTGCAGGGAAACTGCCTAATCCCATCAGGGAGCTCACAACAGGGATATTGAATTTTTCCGCCAATGTCAGTAATTCTGCTGAACAATCTGCGTTAATCACCCCCCCGCCTACATATATGACCGGTTTTTTCGCACTCAATAGTTTTCTTAATGCCCGTTTAATCTGCCCTTTATGTCCTTGAATTGTTGGATTATAAGAACGCATACTTATCTGATCAGGATAAATATAGGGTAATTTTACTGCCGGATTTACCGTGTCTTTCGGTAAATCAATAACTACGGGTCCCGGACGACCACTGGAAGCTAGATAGAAGGCTTTTTTCAGTACCTTCGGAATATCCTCTGTTTTTTTCACTAAAAAACTGTGTTTCACGATCGGGCGGGATATCCCTACCATGTCACATTCCTGGAATGCATCATTACCAATCAGGGAACTGGCGACTTGACCGGACAATACAACCATCGGAATTGAATCCATATAAGCGGTGGCAATACCTGTAATAGCATTAGTTGCTCCTGGACCGGAGGTGATCAATACCACACCAACCTTCCCGGTAGAACGAGCATAACCATCGGCCATATGAACCGCCCCCTGCTCATGACGTACCAGGATATGCTCAATGCCCCCAACCGTATGCAGGGCATCGTAAATATCCAGTACTGCCCCTCCCGGATAACCGAATATATGCTCAACGCCCTGATCAATTAACGATCGGACGACCATTTCAGCTCCTGATAACATCTCCATAGGTTTTCCTCCAGGCTCTGTTTGCAAGTTGATAAATCGGAAGTGACTTCCACTTTTATTTTGGTAAGACCTGACAGCTTCTCAGCTATTGCTGCTGCTAGACCAATTAACATAACGCTAGAAACGGGTGTTAGCAATGTGAGTACAAGGCAGAATAACCACTTTCTGACAATTCAAGATGTCTCTTGCAAGCGTTATCTTACTATCAAGAAGCTAAAGGTAAGTGGAATATGAGTGGCGATGCCTAAAAAGAATGACAACGTATAGGTATTATCCAGTATATATACGATAAAAAACTAAAAAACAGTTTTCAAAATCATTTAAGTCATCGAAGTATGAATTTGATAAAGGGAATACAGACAAATGCCTCAGATAATTCGACCATCATTTCCTCGTTTTTGGATGATCGTTACGAATAATTAATTTAGGTAAAATCTATCTACCTCATTTTAATTATATAATATGATATACCCTATGGATTTCAAGTTGCATCGCGACGGCAAGGGAGCGAATCCTCGGGAGCATAGCGAACTATGTGACCGAGGTGAGTGAGCGCAGCCAACAAAGAGGCAGTTTGAAAGATAACGGGTATAGAAGCTATTATTTTTCCTGCCATCTCAGTCTCAACTATTCAATATTTACCCAAAGATTTTAATGTGTGATTTTTATACTCAGATACACAAATTAAATAATAAGTAAAAAATCATCATCTCCCCAGGAGATGATTTAAGGCTGACAATCAAATGGTAATTTAAATTAACCAGACCATTTGGTTACAATACAACCAAACCATATCATTAAAATTATTTATCAAAGGCAATAATGAGTTATGATATAGATAGTTCAATTTTAACTTCTAATAACACCGATTCAGCTTCTTACCGTCAACCTGATAGGATAGACTAGTAGAATGAAATATATACTTTTACTGATAATCGTATTATTTACCAATGCATGCGCAGAACCGATGGAAACAAATGTTCCTAGAACTGTATTTGGTGGAATTAAATATATAGGTATGGTTAAGGAACTTCCACTGAAAGTACCGAGAACAGTTGAAGAGTTTCAGGAACTGGAAAAACAAGCTCAGAATGGTAGCACGGATGCCTATTTTTTATTAGGAAAACTTTATACTGACAATTCATTAAAGGAATCAGAAAAGGATTACCAAAAAGCCATAGCGTATTATGGTAAGGCATTAGAATTAGATAAACACCATGCGGAATCTTTATATAATCTCGGTATAATTTATAGTTTTGGTTATGGAGTACAAGAAGATCAAATAAAAGCCAATGATCTACTTAAGAGAGCTGGAGATTCTGGAATAATCAATGGATATCAGATAATAGGGGTAAATTATTTACATGGTTCAGGGAATAGCCCGCAAGATTTAGAAAAGGCATATCATTATATTAAAATAAATGCTGAAAAGGGCACTGTGGAAAAAGGAATATCTCAAGAAATAATAAATCATTGGGATGAATTCTTAATTCTCATGGGATATCAATCCATACCATTAGTAGAAAAAAGTAACTAAAAATATACTTATAATCCCGCTCTGTATTCAGAGCGGGTTATTTTACAGTAGGTAAATAATATTTTGACAACTTATTTAAAACACACAAAGTCCATCATAATTACATAAAACATGAAAAAACCTATCACATTAATTTATATAAAGAAATTCTGATTCACAACATTGAATTATCTTTTAATACCTTTTCTAGCTTAGGAAAAACAGTAAAACCGTCGCGATCTAAGAAATGGCCGCCATCAGGGAAACCATATAATTCAGCCCGGAGCTGCTGACTTAAATTTAATGTAAACTGTGGCGATACAATCTCATCATTAAGCGATAATATCACTATTCGCTGATTTATTTTTTGCATGAGGGGACAAAAATCCAAGTTCTCCTGAGTAAATATACTTAATTCAGGTAAAGTTGATAGCTTTTCATAAAATCCTGAAATCAATACAATCCCCCCAATATTTACATTATCAGGTAAAGATGAGATATAACGGAGTGTGGCAATACAACCCAGACTATGCCCGATAAAAAGCGTTTTTTCATCAGGATTAGACACACTTTCCTGCAACTTTTCTTGCCATAAATGAGGTGAAGGAGCATGAGATTCAGGCATCTCCGGCACAATCACATGGGCATTTAACCGTTCATATTGACCTTTAAGCCAAGGAAACCAATGATGATCAGGAGTCGCCATAAGACCATGAACAATAACTACATTATCAAAATTCATCAATTCACCTAATTATACAAATTATATTTTATTTATCATACAAACTTTACCATTATCTTACTAATATATTTATTACAGGAATAGCATAATATTGTCAACCAATATATTCTCTATAATTAACCAAGAAAACAATGTTAATTTAATAAAATTATATTCATTCAATCTGCAATATTTAATAATTACAGAATAATCTTAGATAATATAATTTATCTGTGATTTTAAGGCGGAAAAAAGTTTATTAGTCCAATATTGAATTCTTTAAAATTGGGTATTCATGGAATAAACCAAAAGTGGGATATCACTACAATATCCCCTAGATTTCCCCTGAATAACCGGTAACACTAACTCTTTGTATTAAATTCTAAAAATCAATCCTGATACATAGATTCAATTTCTTTATGGTAACGCTGCATAATAATTTTTCTCCGCAATTTCAGTGTTGGAGTTAATTCACCCGTTTCCATTGAAAATGGTTTTGGCAGTAATATGAAACGCTTTACTTGATCGAAATGAGCAAAGTTTTTCTGCATCTCTTTCAAGCGTTGCCCAAACATATCGATAATCTGACTATGGCTCAGTAATTCAACCCGATCATGATATTTGAGATTAATTGATCTTGCATATTCTTCCAATGCTTCATAACAAGGCACGATAAGAGCGGATACAAATTTACGGGCATCAGCAATAACAGCAACATGCTCAATAAAACGATCTTGCCCTAGCGTACTTTCAATCATTTGAGGAGCAATATATTTACCATTCGATGTTTTCATCAAATCTTTCAGACGTTCAGTAATAAACAAATTACCATTTTCATCCAACTTACCGGCATCACCTGTACGCAACCAACCGTCTTGAGTAAATGCCTTGGTGGTTTCTTGCTGATTATTGAAATAGCCTTTCATCACAATTGGGCCACGCACCTGTATCTCATCTTCCTCACCGATACGGACGTCAATACCAGGCAATGATTTACCAATAGAACCAAGCACATAACCTTGCTTTTCCCAACAGGAAACCGTGGCACAAGTCTCGGTCATACCATAGCCATATTTGATATTTATCCCAACAGCGAGAAAGAACAAGATAATCGTTTCGTCCAAACGTGCGCCAGCAGCAGGTAAAAACCGAACTCTGCCCCCCAACACATTCCTCAATTTACTCAACACCAATTTATCCGCCAGTCGATGCATTGCCGTTGACCAGGGACAGCTTTTTTTACCTTGCAACTGACGTAAAAACTGACGCTCACCACATTTAATCGCCCAGTTAAATAATTTTCTCCGATGCCAAGGTGCCTGAGAAACCTTTTCAAAAATCACACTGTAAATTTTTTCGTAAAATCTCGGCACTGCACACATCACTGTCGGGCGAATATCCGCCATAGCCTGACGAACAAAATTAGTATCAGTCAGATAAACATTTTGTGCGCCTGTATGCATCACATAAAAGCTCCATGCACGTTCGAAAACATGGGATAACGGCAGGAAACTCAAAGAAACATCCTGATCAGTTAATGTCAGGCGATGATCATGTGAATACAACTGATAAGCTAAATTACGGTAATCAAGCATGACACCTTTAGGCTCACCGGTTGTACCGGATGTATATATAACCGTAAAAAGATCGTCCAAATTATGGTTAGCAATACGGGTTTCCAACTCAGACTGATGTTGTAATTTATTATCAGTCATAAAGTCGGATAAATGCTGTGCTAATGAACAATCGCGTAAATCGACTGATTCATCTAATACTATAATGTGACTTAGCCGAGGACATCGTTCTGGCAAAGTGACAGCGACATCATACTGCACCTGCCCACCAACAAACAGAATACGCACACCGGCATCATTAAGAATGAAACCAGCCTGTTCCTGACTACTGGTTGCATACAAAGGAACAGTCACTGCCTTGAGTTGTAATACCGCGATATCCGTCAGTGACCACGCCATGCTGTTATGTGCAAAAAGGCCAATTTTTTCCTGTACATCAACCCCAATCTCCAGCAATGCCCGGCTAATGGCTTTTGTCTTTTTGTCAATATTATTCCAGCTTAATTCGAGTTGTTCATCTGAAGACCATTGGCGAAAAGCAATTCTCTCTGGGTTTTGTTTAATTTGTTGCTGCAACCGGTTTATCAAGTGATAAGGATGTAAATTTTCAGTTATCACAATTCTTTTCCTGTTAGAAAAATTTTCTTCTCATTAGAGAAAAACAGTGACTTTGTTCTCTAATAATGCTTTTTTGCATCAATAATTCGCTTTTCAGCTTACAGATGTTAGCTATTTTCCTTGCAGTCTACCTATTCCTGCACAACAGGAAAAGAATATTTATCAAAAGTTGATAAATTTGTGATAAAATGAAAAACTCACTACCTGTTTATCCAATAGTGAGTTTCAAGTTAATTAACTTCCGCTAAGTTGGCTCAACAGCGATTTCATCCACTGATGCCCCTTATCTTTCGTTGTGGATTCGTGCCAAATCAAATAGCACGGACGGCTTACCTTATCCCATGGTAATGAAACAGCTTTTATTGCTAATTGTTCACTATAGTGCTCAACCAACCATTTTGGCGCAATCGCAACCAAATAGGTTTGAGAGACAATATGCAACACACTATTCAAGTCGGTACCCTGATAAACAACCGAGCGCAGACGTTCCCCACCATCATAATAAGGAACGCTAAATGAACATATATTATCCAATGATACAACTGCATGATGCTCCTGATACAATTGCTGCTCACTAATACTATTTTCAATTCTTGAATGATGATTAGAAACAGCCAAAACCAACTCATCATTGAATAACGGGTAATGATGAAAATCCATACGTTCTAGCTGGGTATAGCTAATGACAAACTCAGTTTCCTGATATCTGAGCTGATGTTCAATATTATCATGCAAATATGATCTAATCGTCACACCCAGATTGGGTGTATTTTGTTTTACCTGTTCAACTATTTTTGCAGCCAGTCTAATATCTAAAGGGCTACAAATTGAAAGACTAAAAACCCTATCACTATTATCAGGTTCAAAACCAACCCCAGGTAACTCATTATATACCAATTGTAATGCCTGGCGGACTGGACCAAATAATTGATGAGCTCTTGCCGTCGGTTGTATTCCTCGCCCATAACGCACAAATAATTCATCATTGAACATGAGCTTCAAACGAGAAACCGCATTACTGACAGCCGGTTGTGACATTCCTAATATCTGTGCCGCACGTGTTACATTCTGCATTTGCATAACTGCATCAAAAACAGTCAGCAGATTGAGATCCACATTACGTAAATGAATTTCATTTGGATCTTTTTTGGTTGCAGTTACTGAGGTGTATTCAGCCATTGTTTAACTCCACTAAACTCATGCAGATGATCCCGGCTAATAACAAAACATCGGAAATACCTTCATTTATTACTCAGATATTTCGATGACTCTAACTATTAACGAGATCAATTGTCTTAATCATTTCGATAACAAATAATTAAGACTCGTCCTTGTACAAATCTGAATACGCATAGCTAACCAGCGCATCCCCTTATTAATGTTAAAAATAGATCATTTCAATTAGTCGACAATGTAGCACTCATTATTCATTCACAAAAAAGTACAATTACGTTAACAATTTATTCACCCTGATATTCTGTATATGATGATAAATCAAAGAATGACACAATTCACAATAAAATTATTGACTTATTATTATTAAACAATTTTATCAGAGTTATTATATTATAGGATTATTTTTTCAAAGATATATAACATAACTTCCTATTTGTATCTATTTTTCCAATGACAAACGATGTTTTTCGGAAAAATACAAATCGACTTCCAGCTCATCACACGAAAAATACTTAATTTTAATTAATCAGTATAATGCGCTATTTTTATATAAATCTGAGCTTATCACTAAAGTCAAACCCGAACAAAAAAGGATAAAATAAAATCTTTTTAAATATAAACAGATCAACACTTCAATTTACTACCATGATAAAAGTAAAACCAAGAATCATATGCCTAAATGAATTCTTGACATCACTTTTAAGATAACGTATCAATAAAAGCATACGAATCACAAACACTCATTAATACTACTGAAAGGTTGGATCGATATGATTCACTCAACTTGTCTACTAAGCCTACTACTCATCGTATCTGATATGCGCGGTATGCTGGTGGACAGAAAACAGAGTTGATTCAAAACAGAGTTGGTCCAAACCAGACATTAACAAGAACCCGCGCCATGCGCGGGTTTTTTTTACCTGCTGGGCGCAAAAAATAACCATGAGAGGAACGTACTATGAACCAGCAAGTTATTATCTTCGACACCACGTTACGTGATGGAGAACAAGCATTACAGGCCAGCTTATGTGTGAACGAAAAACTCCAGATTGCCCTGGCCTTGGAGAGAATGGGTGTTGATATCATGGAAGTCGGTTTTCCAGTTTCCTCTCCTGGTGATTTTGAATCTGTACAGACGATCGCCAAGCAGATAAAAAACAGCCGTGTTTGCGCCTTAGCCCGTTGTGTGGAAAAAGACATTGACGTGGCCGCAGAAGCGTTAAAAGTCGCGGAAGCTTTTCGAATCCACGTTTTTTTAGCCACTTCCAATTTACATATTGAATCCAAACTGAAAAAAACATTCGAAAATGTCATGGAAATGGCAGCTCAATCAATCAAACGAGCACGTCGTTACACTGATGATGTCGAATTTTCCTGTGAAGACGCGGGCCGTACACCTATTGATAATCTGTGTCGGATCGTTGAAAACGCTATCAAAGCAGGCGCAACGACTATCAATATCCCAGATACTGTCGGTTACACCACGCCATATCAATTTGGCGGCATCATCACTAACTTGATCGAACGTGTTCCTAATATCGATAAAGCGATAATATCCGTCCATTGCCACGACGATTTGGGGATGTCTGTCGCCAACTCGATCACAGCAGTACAATCCGGAGCCCGTCAGATAGAAGGGACGATAAACGGTCTGGGTGAACGTGCCGGTAACTGTTCACTGGAAGAAGTCATTATGGCGATTAAAGTCCGTCAGCAAATGTTAGGTGTTTATACTAGTATCAACCATCAGGAAATTTACCGCACCAGCCAGTTGGTCAGTCAATTATGCAATATGCCGATCCCCGCGAATAAAGCCATTGTTGGTAGCAATGCATTTTCCCACTCATCCGGGATTCATCAGGACGGGGTACTGAAAAATCGTGAAACTTACGAAATTATGACACCAGAGTCCATCGGCCTGAAAGAAATTCAATTGAACCTGACTTCCCGTTCCGGTCGCTCCGCAGTGAAACACCGTATGGAAGAGATGGGATATCAGGATAAAGATTACGATCTGGATAGCTTATACGAAGCCTTTTTACGTCTGGCAGATAAAAAAGGCCAAGTGTTTGACTATGATTTGGAAGCCTTGGCTTTCATCAATTTGCAACAACAAGAACCAGAATTTTTCCATCTGGACAACTTTAATATCCAATCTGGCTCCAACGTGATGGCAACAGCCGCTGTACGTTTAGTGTGTGGTAAAGAGGTGAAATCAGAAGCTGCCACCGGTAATGGCCCGGTAGATGCTGTCTATCAGGCAATCAGTCGAATAACTGAATACCCAATTGAACTGGTTTCTTATCAGTTATCAGGTAAAGGCCAAGGAAAAAATGCACTGGGTCAGGTAAATATCGTTGTTGAATGCTTTGGGCGTCGCTTCCACGGCGTGGGATTGGAAACAGATATTGTTGAATCTTCTGCCAAAGCAATGATTCATGCTCTGAACTGCATTTGGCGTACAGAGCAAGTTAAGAAAGAGAAACAACGCATACAGCAAAATACAAAGGAAATGGTGTAAACATGTCGAACAATTATCATATTGCAGTTTTACCCGGTGATGGTATTGGCCCCGAAGTTATGGCACAAGCCTATAAGATATTGGACGCGATCCGTAAGCGTTTCAATGTCCGTATCACCACCAGCGAATATGATGTGGGTGGGATTGCTATCGATCGCCACGGCTGTTCACTACCGGCAAAAACCGTAGCAGGTTGTGAACAGGCTGATGCCATATTGTTCGGCTCAGTGGGAGGGCCTAAGTGGGAACATTTGCCACCAGCAGAACAACCTGAACGTGGCGCACTGTTGCCATTACGCAAGCATTTCAAACTATTCAGCAACTTACGTCCTGCCCGCTTATATGCCGGATTAGAGGTATTTTGTCCTTTACGCAGTGATATTGCCGCCAAAGGCTTTGATATTTTATGTGTCCGAGAATTAACCGGCGGTATCTATTTTGGTCAACCCAAAGGACGTGAAGGCCAAGGTAAATATGAACGTGCCTTTGATACTGAGGTTTATCACCGTTTTGAAATCGAGCGCATTGCCCGTATCGCCTTCGAATCCGCTCGCAAACGCAGTCATAAAGTTACATCTATTGATAAAGCAAATGTGTTGCAGAGTTCCGTATTGTGGCGAGAAGTTGTTACTGAGATTGCAAAAGCGTATCCAGATGTAGAAATCAATCACATGTATATTGATAACGCCACCATGCAGTTGATTAAAGATCCGTCTCAGTTTGATGTAATGCTGTGCTCCAATATTTTCGGCGATATCTTATCTGATGAGTGCGCCATGATTACCGGTTCAATGGGCATGTTACCTTCTGCCAGCTTGAATGAAAAAGGTTTTGGCTTGTATGAACCTGCTGGGGGTTCCGCACCAGATATTGCCGGAAAAGGCATTGCTAACCCGATAGCCCAGATCCTGTCCGCCGCTTTACTGCTGCGCTATAGCTTAGGTCACAATGACGCCGCTAATGAGATTGAACAAGCGGTTAACTACGCGCTGGAACAAGGCTATCGCACAACAGATTTAGCCGGAAACGGTAAAGCAATTAGCACTGATGAAATGGGCAGCGCTATCGCCCGTTATATAGCCGAGGGTGTTTAACATGGCTAAGACTTTATATCAAAAATTATATGACGCTCATATTGTCCGGGAAGTCCCGAATGAAACCCCGTTACTCTATATTGATCGTCATCTGGTTCATGAAGTAACCTCCCCGCAAGCTTTTGATGGTTTGCGTACTAAAGGCCGCCCAGTGCACCAGCCAGGTAAAACGTTCGCAACAATGGATCATAACGTATCCACGCAGACAAAAGATATTAACGCCTGTGGTGACATGGCACGTATTCAAATGCAGGAGCTGATGAAAAACTGTGCCGAATTCGGTATCACATTATATGACCTCAACCATCCCTATCAGGGAATCGTTCATGTTATCGGACCGGAACAAGGCATGACCCTGCCAGGAATGACGATCGTTTGTGGTGATTCCCACACTGCCACGCATGGCGCATTCGGCTCACTGGCTTTCGGTATTGGTACTTCTGAAGTTGAACATGTACTCGCCACCCAAACCCTGAAGCAAGCCCGTGCCAAAACGATGAAAATCGAAGTGATGGGTGATGTCGGTGATGCGATTACCGCCAAAGATATCGTTCTGGCAATCATTGGCAAAACAGGCAGCGCGGGTGGTACAGGATATGTGGTGGAATTCTGTGGTAAGGCGATTGAAGCACTTAGCATGGAAGGCCGTATGACCTTATGTAACATGGCAATTGAAATGGGCGCTAAAGCGGGTTTAGTCGCACCGGATGAAACTACTTTTACTTATATGAAAGGTCGCCAATTCTCACCCAAAGGAGAGCTGTGGGAACAAGCTGTTGCTTACTGGAAGACACTGAAATCCGATCCTGCCGCACAATATGACACGGTTGTTACTATTAACGCGGAAGAGATCTCCCCGCAAGTTACATGGGGAACAAACCCTGGACAAGTCATTGCTATTGATCAAACCATTCCAGCACCGGAATCTTTTAGTGATCCTGTTGAACGAGCATCTGCTGAAAAAGCACTGGCTTATATGGATTTGAAACCCGGTATTAAGCTAACAGATGTAAAGATCGATAAAGTCTTTATCGGCTCTTGCACCAACTCCCGGATTGAAGATTTAAGGGCTGCCGCAGCTATCGCACAAGGCCATAAAGTTGCTCCTGGTGTTCAGGCAATCGTTGTTCCCGGCTCAGGCCCCGTTCAAGCACAAGCAGAAGCAGAAGGTTTAGATAAAATTTTCATAGCGGCTGGTTTTGAATGGCGCTTACCCGGATGTTCCATGTGTCTGGCAATGAATAATGACCGCCTGCAACCCGGTGAACGCTGCGCTTCTACCAGTAACCGCAACTTTGAAGGGCGCCAGGGACGTGGTGGACGCACCCATTTGGTTAGTCCAGCGATGGCGGCGGCAGCGGCGATTAATGGTCATTTTATCGATATACGCCATCCAGCACGGAAATCATAAAGGAGAAAATGATGGAAAAGCTTATTCAACATACCGGTTTGGTTGCTCCTTTAGATGCGGCAAACGTTGATACTGATGCCATTATTCCCAAACAATTCTTGCAGAAAGTCACCCGTACTGGATTTGGTCAGCATCTGTTTCATGACTGGCGTTTTCTTGATGATGCAGGACAAAAACCTAATCCTGAATTCGTATTAAATCAGCCTTGTTATCAGGATGCCAGTATCCTTCTGGCTCGTGAAAACTTTGGTTGCGGTTCCTCCCGTGAACATGCACCGTGGGCACTAACGGATTATGGTTTTAAAGTTGTTATCGCCCCAAGTTTTGCGGATATTTTCTACGGTAACGCGTTCAACAACCAGTTACTGCCAGTAAAACTGAACGATAAAGATGTCAATGAGCTATTTGAGTTGGTTCAGCAAAACAAAGTTTGTCGTTTTACTGTCGATCTAGAACAACAGAAAGTCCATGCTGGCGATAAAAATTATGATTTTGAAATCGATAGTTTCCGGCGCCACTGTATGATGAATGGTCTGGATAGTATTGGCCTAACATTACAACATCTGGATGCCATCATAACCTACGAGCAAGAACAACCGGTTTTCCTACGTTAATTTTGCCTTTATTGATTTATCCCGTAGTTTTCTACTACGGGATCTTTCTATCGGTGTCAAAGGCAAGAACAATACCACCACGTCTATACTCATGCGGACAGTCACATTTTCAGCTACATAAAGAGCTTTAACTAATACCCTACCATTCTCCATCACATTTAAAATAAATTAACAGATAGAAATAGCGATAGTAGCTGGACAAAACGCCTCCAATACCAGATTATGACTCGCTTTAAGCTGATATGTAAAAAGAAATGGAGAATACACAATGTACAACAATAAAAAAAGCCAGTAAGCTTTCTTACTGGCTGGCAAATCACCATTACTCAAGAAAATTGGGGGAGAAGCCAGATTTCGTCTGGCCTATTGAGCTACTTTCAATATGGATAATTATCGTCGCAATATAAGGAAATAAAAATTGATGAATAATACTCTGGAGTTCCTCTTTTATGCCCAGTTCACGTTTACAACAACAATTCATTCGATTATGGCAACACCATCAAGGAAAAGAGGCTGAAACAACGTTACAAGAGCTGGCAAATGTACTGCATTGCTCAAAACGCCATATCCGTTCACTGCTCAACAATATGCAGAAAGCTGGCTGGTTACAGTGGCAGGCTGAGTCCGGTCGAGGGAAACGTTCTCAACTGAATTTCTTACGTGATGGATGGGAACTTCAACAACAACGGGCTGAAGAGTTGCTTGAGCAACATAACGTTGAGAAGTTGGTCCAACTGGTTGGTGATAAAGATACAGTCCGCCATATGGTACTATCCCAGATTGAACGCCGTTTCCGTCAGGGAAAAAACCTACTGCGGATACTCTATTATCGCCCCTTCCCTAATCTTCTGCCCGGCTCACCTTTACGCCGTTCTGAAATTCATCTGGTCAGGCAGATATTTAATAGCCTAACCCGCATAAATGAGGAAAATGGGGAACCAGAAGCTGACTTAGCTCATCATTGGCAACAATTATCCTCAAATCATTGGCGCTTTTATCTACGGCCGGCTATCCATTTTCACCACGGCAGAGAATTACAGATGGCGGATGTCATTGCTTCACTACAAAGATTACGCAACCTGCCCCTTTTTTCTCATATTGAAAAAGTCACAACGCCCACCCCATATGTGATTGATATTTTTCTTTCAGAGCCCGATCTCTGGCTGCCTTTCTTAATCGGCAGCCCACACGCCATGATCTTGCCTCAAGAGTGGTCAAAGTTACCGAACTTCTCTCGTATGCCTGTGGGAACCGGCCCTTACCAGGTAATAAAAAACAGCGCACAGAAACTACAAATTCGTGCTTTTGATAATTACTTTGGCTTTCGGGCGCTGATTGATCAGGTGAATATATGGTTTCTACCAGAATTAGCCGAGAAACTGGTTTGTACAACTCTGCATCTGGAAAGTGACAGCACAGGTAATAACTCGTTAGATAGCAGGATAGAAGAGGGCTGTTATTTCCTACTACACGACCACCGTTCAACTAAATGTAAGAGAGAAGACGTTCGCCAATGGCTATGCAGCCTGCTAACACCGATAAATCTGCTAGCTCACTGTGACACCTTTTATCAACGCCACTGGTCACCCGCTTATGGTTTATTACTACGCTGGCATCATAGTAAGCTCACGCCAGAATTGAACAAACCAGAGGATATTACCCATCTGACTGTCACGCTTTGTCATCAACATCACGAATACCACACAATCAGCCAGATCCTCCAAGCCATACTGACCAAGTGCGGCGTCGAATTGAAAATCAACATCGTGGATTATGACACATGGTTCAACGGTAACACTGAAAGTGACCTCTGGCTTGCTACCGCCAACTTTTATAATCCTCTGGAGTTTTCGCTGTTCGCTACGCTGTACGAGATGCCATTATTGAAAAAGTGTCTTGGTAATAACTTGAATAAAGAAGCATCACAATGGCGGCGACAAGAACTATCGCTTGAAGAGTGGTGCGAAAAAATAGTTGATGAGCATTGGCTGCATCCACTGTTCCACCACTGGCTTGAGTTACAGGGGCAGAGAAGTATGCGGGGAGTCAAAATGAACACCTTTGGTTGGTTTGATTTCAAATCCGCCTGGTTTAACCCACATGAAGGATAATTCACAGAAAAAGCCAGAGTTATGAACACACACAGGTGTGCAAACTCGCTTTTATTCACTTTTTCTGTGGATATCTATGTGAAAAAGGCAGGGGTAATTCAGGTATAGCTTTATATTATGAATTATCAGTCTATAGACAAAAAATGAAATAGTATTTATTTTTCATTGAAATAGCAGCTATTTACCTCGCTATTTCTAGCGTCAATCACGGCTACAATAGACTGCGTTAGTTGAAGAGAATAAAAAACAACCGAATATGATGTTATCCACAGGTTATGCTTTTTAGTTAAGCAAAAAACAGGGGTTTTTGTAGAAAAAAGTGTTAGTCAAACCTGTAAATCAAACCAGTGATCTCATTTTTGTCTACTTATCCCATAAAACTGTGGATAACATGGTGTAAGATCCTGTTCATTATTACCGGCAATAGGTGAACAAGAACAGCAGTCAATTTTACAGTATTTGAAACAGCAATAAAAAATGGTTGTATATCATGCTATTATCACCCTGTTAGCTATTGCGTGAACCTCAGATTTATTATTCACAGAAACCAAGGCTGTTTTTTGACCTAAAAAACGGATATCCCAAATGAACACACTTTTTTCCCCTCCACTACCACCAGACAACGAGCAACAATTGCTTGAACGTGCCCGACTTCTGGCTGGCCTATCAATGGGAGAACTCGCAGCAAAAGCAAATTTGCCTATCCCACCCAATCTGAAACGAGATAAAGGTTGGGTAGGCATGTTGCTGGAATATTATCTCGGTGCGAGTGCCGGCAGTAAGGCAGAGCAAGATTTCGAACATATCGGTATTGAGCTTAAAACCATCCCCGTAGACAGAAGAGGTTGTCCACTGGAAACAACATTTGTCTGCGTTGCGCCATTAACAGGGAACAGTGGTATTACCTGGGGAAGCTGTCATGTTAGACACAAATTATCGCGGGTGCTGTGGATACCTGTTGAAGGTGAACGGGAAATTCCTTTAGCCAAACGCCGGGTTGGCTCTCCTTTATTGTGGAGTCCCAATCAAGAAGAAGAAGAGTTACTGCGTCGCGACTGGGAAGAATTGATGGATTTCATCGTGCTTGGCAAAGTAGAGAACATTACCGCCCGTCATGGCGAAGTATTACAGTTGCGCCCAAAAGCGGCTAACAGCAAAGCATTAACCGAAGCAATCGGAGTACACGGCCAACCTATTATGACTCTGCCTCGCGGGTTCTATCTGAGGAAAAATTTCACTGCTCCTCTACTAGCCCGTCATTTTTTGATTTAACGTTGAGCTCTGACTGATTTTTACATCGACATACTTACCTTACATCCAATCACGCGTATAATTAGATTTTTACCTTAAGGTTTTAATAAGCAATGTTAGAATGGATTGTTGATCCCCACGCTTGGATGGCACTTGCCACCCTGACAATTCTAGAAATCGTTTTAGGGATTGATAACATTATCTTTTTGTCACTTGTTGTGGCAAAACTCCCTAACCATCAACAAAATAAAGCACGCAAGATCGGACTAATGGGAGCAATGCTAATGCGCCTGGCGCTGTTAGCATCTATTGCCTGGGTTATTCAGCTAACCTACCCGATATTGACAGTTTTTGAACATGACATTTCTGCCCGTGATTTAATCCTATTCTTCGGTGGCCTGTTTCTGATATGGAAAGCCAGCAAAGAAATCCACGAAGCGATCGAAGGTGACAATGAAGGAGAGCTAAAACGTCCTGTTCACTCCTTCCTGGGGGCTATCACTCAGATTATGTTGCTGGATATTATTTTCAGCCTGGATTCAGTCATTACCGCAGTTGGTCTATCCGATCATCTATTCATTATGATGGCAGCCGTTATCATAGCCGTCGGGGTTATGATGCTCGCCGCTCGCCCTATCGGCGAATTCGTTGACCGTCACCCTTCCGTCAAAATGCTAGCACTGTCGTTCTTAATCCTTGTAGGCTTTACCCTTATTCTGGAAAGCGTACAAGTGCATATACCTAAAGGTTACATCTATTTTGCTATGTTCTTCTCAATGGCAGTAGAAACACTGAATCTGATGCGTGGGAAAAAGAAAAGAAATGAGAAGTAGTGCTACAATAACGCTAAAAAATACCATTCTTTGATTTAAAAAGTCTGCCATGGATGCCCAGTTCAACACTGCGGCATCGCAATTCCATGCAGCAAAAAAATTGCCGGTTATTCCGGCAATTTTTATTATACTTAGCTAACCTAGCCAAGTATGAGAGCTTTATTATGACTATCCAAGCAAATATGCATGAAGCTAAAAGTAACCTAAGCCAATTAGCTGACAAAGCTGTCAGTGGTGAAATTATCATCATAGCCAAAGCTGGCAAACCTTATGTCCAACTTGTACCAATAAACCAACAAGATAGAGTTCCCGGAGGATTCGAAGATTTTAGTTACAAGCCAAATTTCAAGGGGATAGCTCCACAACGCAATACGAGCTTATTTCACTATCCCCTAAGACTATATTAAGACTACGTGCTATTTAGCGCTTCTTAGATGCCTGTAAATAAAGCATCTCTAGTGCAATAGTCGCACCTGCCAGAGCGGTAATTTCAGACTGATCATAAGCTGGAGCCACTTCAACCACATCCATACCGACAATATTTAGCGGTTGCAAACCACGCAGTAATTTCAGTGCCCGATCGGTTGTCAAACCACCAATAACGGGGGTACCCGTACCTGGCGCAAAAGCAGGATCAAGACAATCGATATCGAAAGTCAGATAAACCGGCATATCACCAACCGTCTCTTTTATCTGAGCAACCAAATCATCCACACCTCGGTCATTAACCTGATCAGCATCCAGCACCGTAAAACCATCGTCCCGTCCATGTTCAGTACGGATACCAATTTGTACTGAATGATGAGGGTCGATCAACCCCTCATTTGGCGCATGATAGAACATGGTACCGTGATCAAATTGGCTACCGTTTGGATAGGTGTCAGCATGAGCATCAAAATGAACCAGAGCCATTTTGCCGAAATGTTTGGCATGAGCGCGCAACAAAGGCAAAGTAATAAAGTGGTCTCCACCAAAAGAGAGCATACGCTTACCGGAAGCCAGCACTTTTTCAGCATGAGCTTGCAACTTATCACTCATATCCTGAGCATCACCAAAGTTGAAGACCACATCACCACAATCCACAACGTTAAGACAATTACGTAATTTAAAATCCCACGGCCAACGGCGGCTTTCCCATGCCAGGTTAGTAGAAACCTGACGAATAGCCGCAGGCCCGTGGCGACTACCTGCACGGCCTGATGTTGCCATATCAAATGGCACCCCGGTAATTACCCACTCTGCATCGCTGGAATATGGCTGGAAATTCAGCGGAAAGCGCAGGAAACCGAAGGCATTAGAAACCAGAGAGTCATCTTGTTGGTTGCCCAAGGTACTTATTGTCATGAGATATATCCTCAAAAGTTTCCCGACAGAACAAGGCTATTTAATTCCAGAATACCCATGCCGTGACGAAATGGGGTATTTCTGAGATAACCCCATTTCTCTGCATCTCCGCAGTCTGGTTTATATAAATAACGTCATCTGTATACAGGAGGCTTAATTAACACCAGAAGATTATTCATCTTCCAGATATGTGTAGCCATAAAGACCACTTTCAAATTCCAGCAAGAATTGCTCTTGCAAACCCGCATCCAAATCCGTGCCTTTTACTTGATCACGGAAACGAGCCATCAGTACATTAGGGTCCAGTTTCACATATTGCAGCATATCAGCAACTGAATCCCCTTCTTCACTTTGGTTATAAGTCACTTCGCCATTATCAAATACATAAACATCAATAGCCGCGGTATCGCCAAATAGATTATGCATATTGCCAAGAATTTCCTGATACGCTCCCACCATAAAGAAACCAATCATTGGCGGGTAATCAGGATCATAATCGGGCATAGGCATAGTCGTTGCTACACCATCACCATCCACATAATGATCAATGATGCCATCGGAGTCACAGGTGATATCTAACAACACAGCACGGCGTTCCAACGGCTTATCCAACCCCTCAATCGGTAAAACCGGGAACAACTGGTCGATACCCCATGCATCAGGCAGAGACTGGAACAGAGAGAAATTCACATAGAATTTATCTGCCATACGCTCTTGCAGCTCATCAATAATCGGCCGGTGAGCACGGTTGCTTGGATCAAGATCCTGCTGAATACGACGACAGATATTCAGATACAGCTCTTCCGCCCAAGCCCGCTCAGTCAGATCCAGCATGCCATGCGCATATTGTGTGTGAACATCATGCAGATCAAGCTGGCTGTCATGCAACGATTCACGTAAAGAACGTCTATTCCCTTCAGAATGCATCTCCTGCCAGGTTTCCCACAGGCTAGCGATCGGGCGGGAAGCATCCTCTGCCGGTGGCGTCGTCTGGGTAAATTCATTACGTTCAACCCCGATAACATTGGAGACCAACACAGTATGGTGAGCCGTCAGGGCACGACCGGATTCTGTGATAACAGTCGGATGGGGTAAACCATGTTCATCACAAGCATCACCAATACCCCAGATGACATTGTTGGCATATTCATTCAACCCATAGTTCACAGAACAATCAGATTGAGAACGGGTCCCTTCATAATCGACACCCAGTCCACCACCAACATCAAAACATTGAATATTTACCCCGAGTTTATGTAACTCGACATAAAAACGCGCTGATTCACGAACACCTGTTGCGATATCACGAATATTCGCCAATTGTGAACCAAGATGAAAATGCAGTAATTGCAAGCTATCAAGCCGGCCTACTTCACGCAGGGTCTCAACCAATTGCAATACCTGAGTCGCAGCCAACCCAAACTTCGATTTTTCACCGCCACTGGCCTGCCATTTACCTGACCCCTGAGATGCCAAACGTGCACGGACTCCCAAGCGAGGGATCACATTCAATCGTTCAGCCTCTTCCAATACCTGGGCAATCTCAGACATTTTTTCGATCACCAAATAAACCTTGTGACCTAACTTCTCACCTATTAGCGCCAGACGAATATATTCACGATCTTTATATCCATTACAGACGATGACGGTACGAGTCATACCCGCATGGGCTAGCACTGCCATTAATTCCGCTTTGGAGCCAGCCTCAAGCCCTAAAGGTTCACCGGAACTGGCCAGTGATTCAATAACGCGGCGTTGTTGGTTAACTTTAATGGGATAAACTAAAAAGTAATCGCCTTTATAACCATATGACTCTCTAGCACGTTTAAATGCGGCATTGATTGAACGCAAACGATGTTGCAGGATCTGAGGAAAACAAAATAGCGCCGGTAAGCGCAAATGTTTCTGCTCCTGTTGAACTCTTTTCACCAATTCCGCAAGATCAATTTTTGCCCCCGGCAAATCAGGATTTGGACACACACTAACATTGCCAAGATCATTGACGTAGTAGTAACTCCCTCCCCAATATGCAATATTGTAAGTCTGTTGCATTTTACGAGCGATATTATCATTCATGGCAGTCTCCTTAAGGGAGTTAGAGTTTTTCGCCTTCGCCTGTAATTAATAAATAACCCAAAACGCTATAATTTCGCGAGTTGAGAAATATCAGGGAACAGCATGCTCTCAGGTTGTAAAAAGCGTTTAGTTACTACTAAACAACGACAAAATTACCAAGTGACAATACGCCTGTCCGACATATCCGGCCTGTTTGCTGACAACAGATAACATCGAATTAAAGACATATTGAAAAGAAAGGAAAAAGACGCGGATACATCCGACGACAAGTGTGGCTGTTGGCCATTAGCAATCAGCAGATAATGGTTCATTACCCCATTCACCCCCACACATGACTCATATTCAAGGAGCCATTTTCTCGATTGAGAAACAGAAGCTGTTTAGCTTCTGCGAGTCTGTAGCACAAATAGTTTAACTACGGCCGCTGTTTATACTCGCAATCACATAAAATTGCAAAATGAAATTGAACAAAACTGACATATAAACCAAGAAATTATTCATTCCCCCGATGAAAATTACTCGCTGAACTAAAAAAATCTAGCACATGGATAAGAATTACCCTAAAATAGCCATCTAGATGTTAATCCGTCCATTTCCCAACTGAAATTATATTTTAAGGTGACGTTATATAATGACCACATACCTTTTCACTTCTGAATCTGTTTCCGAAGGGCATCCTGATAAAATCGCAGACCAAATTTCTGATGCTGTTCTTGACGCTATTTTGGAACAAGATCCAAAAGCCCGCGTTGCATGCGAAACCTATGTTAAAACCGGCATGGTTATGGTTGGTGGTGAAATTACTACCAGCGCTTGGGTTGATATTGAAGAAATTACGCGGCAAACAGTTCGAGAGATTGGTTATGTTAATTCTGAGATGGGTTTTGATGCAAACTCATGCGCAGTATTAAGTGCGATTGGTAAACAGTCACCGGATATTAATCAAGGTGTTGACCGCGAAGATCCCCTGCAACAAGGTGCTGGTGACCAAGGGCTAATGTTCGGTTATGCAACCAACGAAACTGACGTACTCATGCCTGCGCCAATCACCTATGCGCACCGCCTGGTTCAACGTCAAGCTGAAGTTCGCAAAAATGGTGTACTGCCGTGGCTGCGTCCTGATGCTAAAAGCCAAATCACTTTCCAATACAATAACAACAAAATTGTCGGCGTTGACGCAGTTGTACTTTCCACACAGCATGCTGAAAATATTAGTCAGAAAGATCTGCAAGAAGCGGTTATGGAAGAGATCATCAAACCGGTTCTGCCCGTTGAATGGTTAAATCCAACAACCAAATATTTCATTAACCCAACTGGTCGTTTTGTTATTGGTGGCCCAATGGGAGACTGTGGTCTGACTGGCCGTAAAATTATCGTAGATACTTACGGTGGCATGGCTCGTCATGGTGGCGGAGCATTCTCCGGTAAAGATCCCTCTAAAGTCGACCGTTCAGCGGCTTATGCCGCACGTTATGTGGCAAAAAATATTGTTGCTGCTGGTCTGGCTGATCGTTGTGAAATCCAAGTTTCTTATGCTATCGGTGTTGCAGAACCCACTTCCATCATGGTGGAAACATTCGGTACTGAAAAAGTGTCAACAGCAACCCTAACTCTGCTGGTACGTGAATTCTTTGACCTACGTCCTCACGGTTTGATTCAGATGCTGGATCTATTGCACCCAATCTATCGTGATACTGCCGCTTATGGTCATTTTGGTCGACCACAGTTCCCGTGGGAAGCCACTGATAAAGCAGAAGCGCTGCGTGATACTGCGGGTCTAAAGCTATCAGCGATGAATATGTAAAAATATAAAAGCAAAAAGCTGAGTTTGGATAACTGAACCCAGCTTTTTTAACATTAGCTGACGATTGAAGAATCCCTAAAAATATTATTATCAGCTTTTTTCAGGATTTATAATAAAATTCACTCATCCTTACCTATTTATTTTCAACACATGAAATCAGCTAACGTTCCAATTTCCCTACAACACGCCGTTATGAATACTTTGCAGCAAAAACTGCAACAGGCAAACTTATATCTCAACCGTGACTTTCCTGAACCGACAATAAATTACTACCAGCGGGGAACTACCGCAGGCAGTGCCTATATAAAAAATTGGGAAATCCGCCTTAATCCAGTGTTATTGATTGAAAACCAACAAGCTTTTATTGATGAAGTTGTACCTCACGAATTAGCTCATCTATTGGTTTATCGCTATTTTGGGAAAGTGCCTCCACATGGGAAACAATGGCGTTGGATGATGGAAGAAGTACTGAACGTTCCGGCTAACCGTACACACAAATTTAAAATCGATTCAGTACGTAGTGAAACTTTTACTTATTACTGTCGCTGCCAGCAACATGAACTAACCCTACGACGTCATAATAAAACTCTGCGAGGAGAAAGTCATTATATCTGTCAAAAATGCGGAGAAAAGCTTATTGCTAAATCAATTGATTCTTTCAATCCTAATTTATAAAGATTTATAATAATAAAAATTGGCGGATTCCACTATCTAAATATGAATTATAATAACGATAGTATATGAACAAGCATCCTATTTTACCAACAAACTCTTCCAAAGCTCCTATTTTTAAACAAAGCAAGGGATCTTCTTCAGTAAAATAAAAATCAGTTTCCCTTGCTCTCCTGTATCATTATTCTATTGAGTAAATATCTATCTGATAAGGAATCAATTAACCACTTTTACACCTTACAATATATTAACATTTATTTAATGATGAAATTATCTCCCGGAGTATATACAACCTTTGAATTATCCCCTTCCCCGGCCTTGATAATCTCGGTATAATATTGAGATGCTTGTTCGGTTGTAAAGAAAGAATTAGGCGCCCAAATCATTACACCATTATAGCCACTATTAATAACTGAACTACAAATTCCCTTTACTTTAGATAAAGGAGTGAATTCTGGAGAGATGCCCAGAAACAAATTTTCTTTTTTCATGCCATAACGAACATATTGATCCAAATTATTGACATTACCAGCATAAGTCATCTCATAACCTTCATCCAAGAAATCTGCCACACTTAATGGATTCTGGAAGTAAATTAAATCGCTCCAAAGAGCCTTTATCAGTACTTTCTGTTGAAATTTGGGGTGATTTTTTAGCGCACCGGTTACCCAATAAAAAGATTGATTATTACCAGAACATGCTGAATATTCATCATCGATGTTGATACCATCAAGGCCATACTTAACAATATCTTCAACCATATTATTAGCAAGAGCTTTTGCCGTTGATTCGCTCATGTTACATGACCATCCTGAATTTTGATGATTTCCCAAGTATGATAATTGAATTTTCATCCCTTTCTTTTGCAGACTTTGTACAAGATCAATATTCTCATTAAGTATTGTACTTATTGAACTATTGTAAAACAATTCAGGATTATCCGGGGAATGACCATTAATATTTGCTGCAAACAAAACAACGCTAGTAAAGAAAGGCTTCCCGGATGACTCAACGATAAAATTGCCAATATCAATTAAATCCTGAATGGATGGGTTATTAAGAAATGCAATATACGACTGATTTTCACTTAACATACGAATATTCCTCCGATTAAAATTTAATATTATTTATTCCTAACCTTAAAAATCGCGAATATTTACCCATTTTTATCCAGGATAGTAAATATCAAAAAGGATTAAATGATCCGTAAGTCGGATAAGCTTGACTTATTATCAGACTGCATTTATCTGACTGCATTTATCTGACTCAACGTGAAATTCTTCAAGTGAAAAAATAAATATTCCATCTATAAAAAATTAAGGCAACCATCTGATAATAAAGAAATAATTAGATTCATAAAAATATAACTAATATCCATATGATGTTTTTAATAAAGAAAAACTTTACTCGATCATTCTTTGAACCTCACATTTTACAGAGTTTGAGCCAGTCCCACTGGCTGCATTCCAGAATATTGTGTCCACATACCGGAATTGGCCGTTAATGCTCCAGTCCAGTGCACAAAAATGGCATCATTGAGATCAACACTGCTATTAGCAAAATATTAAATACCGGTGTTGTCTCCCTCACTAATTAAACTGGTTGTTACCGCTGCTTGCGACAACAACGGCAATACCAGCGCCGGTGTTTTTCAAGGTAGCTGTCGCCTGATGTCATAAAATGACGTTAAGGATACTTACCCCCGTTTCTTCCTTAAAACGGGCAGTAAAGGGATCATCGTGTAATAAGTCATACCCGCTTTTCCCGATAAATGGAGCATATAACGATAACGCTGTTCGGCCACTTCCGGTCGTGAACATCACCAAGATTTGAGATTCAAACCAAAATGCTGCTTTCAGGATGTAAAAATCTTTCTGGTACATAAAGATCATAATCATTGAAGCGACAGTATTCTTCCAATTGCTGAGCAGACCTAACACTAACCTTTCTGTATATTTGTGCCATATAGTGTTCAACAGTACGGTAGGAAATATTTAACATTCGACCAATTTGTTTACTGGTATATTTATGTAAAGAGAGGAAAATGACATCCCATTCACGTGGAGTAAATAAATCAGTCGGTGGTTGGAATATAATAGAAGCGGGGAGTTTTCCATGATACAAACGTGTTAATGAATAATCTTGAGCTTTCCATAAGTGATAGATAATCCCCATACAATCGCCATTTTCATGATAAATGGGTGATTTCTCACAGAAATAAGATGATAATGTCTTTATCTCTCCCCAAATATGTGTTTCGAGTGAAACATATGATTTTTCTTCTTTCATTACCTTTTGGTCATGCTGAATATATTCCTTAGCAAACTCAGCGCCATCCCAAGGAAGTTCATCATCATAAAGCCCATCAAAATTAAATGAATCAGAAAATCCTTTAATCGAGTTCAATGCCTTATTACCATAAATAAAGCATGAATTTTTATCTTTTATCCCCCAAGGCTCATTACTCTGCTTTATTGTGTTAATGATTTGAGGTGAGATAATTAGTTTATTATCCATGTTATTACCCTTTTTTTTCTCTAGTCTTAAAGTTAGATGCTTGATATTTTACAATCAACTTAACTCTCTACTACCGATAGTGACAAATCTTTCTGGAATATAAAGATCAAGTTTATTTTCTTTACAGAAATCTTTTAATTCTGCATGTAAGGGCAAATTGAATTTTTGGTAAATTGATTGAATGTGATTAGCCACATCTTCGGGACTTATCATTAATTCTTCACTGATCTTCTCTTCATCTAATGAGCGCAGAGTTAAAAAAAGAACCTCCCATTCAGGTTGCGTCAGTGTGTCATTAGGGGGGGTAAATTCCAGTGTTGCTGGAGGGGTTTTTTCATAGTAGTACGAAATAGAAAAGTCCTGAGTTTTATACATATGAAAGAAGATCCCAATGCAATCATTATTCTCATCATAAAGGGGAAATTTATCACAAATATAAGTTTGTTTAACGTTATGTTTCCCAAACTGATGTGTTTCCAGTGAAGTGACGCGTTGCATAGTTTGAATGGCTTTTTGATCCTGACGATGAAATTCTTCTGCATATTCGGCAATAGGTGAGGGTAATTCACCCATAGATAGCCCTATAATATCGAAATCTTCAGGAAGGTTGAGCAGCTGATAAAAAGCAGGGTTAGCATAAATAAACCTTGACTCGCGATCTCTGGCTCCCCAGGGTTCATTACTTTTATCCCACATCAGCGTTAATTGTGGCGTAATATGACCGGGTTTGTTTCTTATATTTGACATAGCAACTCCTAAATTTATATTTAAGTCATTATCTGAATGAACTGTTTTTTGGTGATACACAAAATAATTTAACTATATAATATAGTATAACAATTATCCAGCCAAAGACTGTATGTTTATTAATTTTATAATGGCATTATAAATACAAAATAATATAAGAAAAAATATTATTTTTATTGAAAATAATTTAAGTAGTTTATTTTACCCATTAAAAATTGCACACATATAACATCGCAATCCATTAAAACTGATTGCCTTATAAAGATATTATGTTGCTATAGGTTACATAAAAAAATTTAAATTTGGCATCAAATCGGAACCTGGCGTGTTCATTTATACGCTTCTCTTCTACACATGAATTGAATAAGGTTGTTCGTAAAATGCCACAATTTTTCCTAAAATTTTGGCTGTATTGATTGCTATACCTAATAGATTTCGAGTTGCAGCGCGGCGGCAAATGAACGAATCCCCAGGAGCATAGATAACTATGTGACTGGGGTGAGTGAAAGCAGCCAACAAAGCAGCAGCTTGAAAGATGAAGGGTATATAATTTTTTTATTTGTGTTATGTACCCAATGGAGGCTATTCATATTGTCAAATCGAGATGAGATGAATAATTCTTTATTCTCTTCAATAAGAAAAAAACCGTTTCCTTTTCCATGCTTGTTAACAACCAGAGTTGCTCCTTCCTCGAATAAGTCATTTTGAGATATTGATATTGCAAATAGATCATCATCTTTATCTGAACGTAAATACGGAATGCGAGCCATTTTCATATAACTGTTTTTACTATATTCATTAACTGACGTGTAAAGTGGGATATCGACATAATGTGTCTCAGTTCCTACGACAGGTAGCCCATCTCCACTTTTAAGCCACGTAACATTGACATTGAGAGATTCACTGATTGCGTCTATGTACTTAGTTTTATTGATTTGTCCTGAAAGCAGTTTCGAAATATAACCCCCTTGCACGCCGATTTGATGAGCCAACTGTGTTGATGTTATTCCTCGTAACTGAAGAGCTTCTTTAAGACGTTCGTTAAAGTATTTCATACGGTTCCAGAATCCCCAAAAGTAACTAAAATTTTTGAACATTCTAGTATTCATAAAAGAACATTTCTGAACATTTAATGTTTATTTTTGAACAATTGAAGTTCATTTATGACCTTTTTGTCGTTAGACATAACATTTTCCATTTGGAGAATATTTGGCTGTACTTAGCGGGGTTTAATGTCTTAGTACAGCTATTTTTTAGCATTCCGCCCCAGCGCGGACTCAGGGAAAAAGCTGTAACAACATAAAAATATCCATCTAAAGAGAGTATGAATATAGCACCTTGAATAACCAAACTGAGGAGAGAGGAAAGGAATGATTGTAAAAATCGACTGGCACCCGGCTGATATTATCGCGGGACTTAGAAAACGGGGAACGTCGTTATCTGCTATTTCAAGAGAAGCGGGGCTTGCATCATCCACGTTAAGTAATGCGCTGCACCGTCCGTGGCCCAAAGGTGAACGGCTTATTGCTGCCGCTTTAAATTGTGAGCCATGTGAAATATGGCCGAGCAGATATTTTAAATGAATTGCTATTTTCAAAATTAACATGAACTTCTCATATAAAAATCAATGAGATGAAACTCATGACCTGAAACTTTTCTTGTGGAAAGTTTCAGGTATGATAATAGAGTGAAAACAGGGCTATTAACACCCTGCTTTGTTATCGTGCTCTAAATAACTTTCCAAAATGGTGCTACATCTTATCTACCAACAACCCTATGTATAACAATGAGTTGAAGAAAACCGCGTGTAGCGGAATTATGAAACCTTATTTAGTTAAAATATATAATCAGGCCAATTTAGGATGTTTGTCACCGTTAATTTTTTGGATTGTGTTAACATTTCTTCCCATATTTCTACTAATTTCGTAGATATCTTTTTATTTTATGATGTCAACTGAATTAAACCGCCGATTGCCTTTTCAAGGTATTCACGAGGACAACCTAAATTTATTCTGATAAACCCTTTCCCCTTAGCGCCAAAACTCCATCCCATTGAAACGACTAGTTTGGCTTTTTGTAATAAGGCCCGTTGCAAAGTGTCATCATCCAAGCCTAAATCGCGACAATCCAGCCAAGCCAGATATGTACCTTCCGCTTTAGTCATTCGGCACCAAGGAACGGCAGACGTTAAAGCCTGCTCGAACCAACGACGGTTTTCCGCCAGGTAATGCTGTAGTTCATCAAGCCATACATCCCCATATTGATATGCTGCGGTAGCCGCAGTCATGGATAGCGCATTGAATACATCGAGTCCATGCGCATCCAACCGATCTTTAAAGGAACGTCGAAGTTCAGGATTGGGAATGAGAAAATTTGATATACGGAGTGATGCAAGCCCAAACGCCTTACTTGTTGAGGTGGCGGCAATGACATTGCTATGCCATTCACTCCCCAGATGCAGTATTGAGGTGAATTTTCCCCAAGGCAAAATTAAATCAGCCCAAATTTCATCGGAAATTACCGTCGTACCGTATCTTTTACAGAGTATCAATATTTGGCGTAGTTCGTCACTATTCCAACATCTACCAGTAGGGTTATGTGGGTTACATAACAATAGTAGAGGCGGTCTGTGTTGCTCCAACATCTGTTCCAGATGACCATAATCAATTTTATAACCTTCCAGACTTTCAAGAAGCGGGTTTTCAATCACCATCCTGCTGTTCATAGTAATAATTTTGGCGAATGAAGCATAATAGGGCCCTTGCACAACGACACCTTCCCCCGGTTTACTGAGCATCTGTATCAGTAAAGCCAATCCGGGTATGACGCCTTCTATCGACGTAAACCAGTCGCGATACAAGGTCAATTTATGGCGCCGTGAAAACCAGTCTATTGCCGTCTGGTAATAGTGATCGTCGCGTTCGCTATAACCGAAAATACCGTGATCAATGCGGGAGTAGAGTGTTTGCAAGACTTCTTCCGGGCATTGAAAATCGACATCAGATACCCACATTGGCAGCAGATCAGTCTTATTTAAGTGCAAGTAACGATTTAAAAAATCCCATTTAATAGAGCTTGTATTGTGGCGATCGATTATCTGGTTGAAATCAGGCAATTTCACGTTGGGTTTCCTTTTTATTCAAGGCGTTTTCCGCAGTGATTTTTGCGATACCAAAACCAGTAAAGCCATAAATAAGAGCAAAGAAAATGGCAGCATAGCACTGGATCGCCCAGGGCAGTAGTTCAAGCGTACTGACACCCAATGTCGTCGCCATATAAATGCCGGCAGCAGTCCAGGGGATCAACGGTTCTATGACGGTACAGCCATCTTCTATGGTCCGTGACAGATTTTTATTATCCAGTCCCATGCGGCGATAAGCGTCTTTGAACAGCTCCGCCGGGATGAGGAGAGCCAGTTTTCCGTTGCAGGTTGCGCCCGTTACCAGAATAGTTGTTACCAAGGTTGCAGCGATAAGTTGCCCGGTTGTGTGAACAACTTGTAGAAGCCGGTTAATGATGATGGTCAAGGCGCCAGTGAGTGCTAAAGCGCCGGCGAACGCAAATGCACAAAATGCAAGCAGGATAGTACTCATCATTGAGAACATGCCCCCACGATTGAGCAGGCGGGAGACATCACTAACGACGCCGGTGATGTTGTGTCCCTGGTCAGAGAACATCGAGAGATTGAAACCATCTATCAACGCATTAAGGCCCTGTTTAAGGGTGAGCCCCTGGAAACCTATGCCAAGTACAATAGCTAATGCACATGCAGCAAGCATGACGGGTATCACCGGACGTTTGGTTATTGCTCCCCACAAAACCAGTATCGGTGGCAAAATCAGCAATAAATTGAAGTGATACAGGCTTTCAAGGGATTGCACGATTTCTGTGACCTTTTCCGGTGTCGCCACGTTACCGGTTAAGCTTGTATGGCCCGCAATAAAATAAACAGTAGCGGCTAAAACAAAGCCGGGAATAGTGGTATACATCAAATGTTGAACATGACTGTAAAGATCAGTATCGGCAACGATGGCGGCGAAGTTAGTTGAGTCAGATAGCGGTGAAATTTTATCGCCGAAATACGCGCCTGAAACAACCGCCCCGGCTGCCGCAGCCAAAGACACATCAAGGCCAGCGGCGACTCCCATAAGGGCAACCCCCACTGTTCCTGCTGATCCCCATGACGTACCGGTACAAACTGAGATAACGCTCGTGATAAAGAAAGCAGCAATAAGTATGTATTGAGGGCTAATCAGTTTTAACCCCCAATACATCATGTAAGGTATGGTTCCGCTGAACATCCAGGTCCCAATTAACCCGCCTACGCAAATCAGGATCATGATCACCGGCATCGCTTTAGCCAGCTTTGCCACAATAGCATCGATAATGTCATTCCAGCGATAGCCTTGCCAATACGCCAAGGTCGCTGCTATTCCTGCTGATATCAGTAATAGGGATTCGATGCGTAAATTCAATTGACCATACCCAATAACCAACAGTAAAAGCATTGCTGCAATTGGCAGTATAGCGAGTCCCAAATTAAGCTTTTTCTTATCATCCATATTAAAATTCCAATTTCAGGTGAGTTGTTAAAACAGAATAATGAATTTATTTCGAATGAGATGTGACAGATATTACTTGTTCATGTAATTGGTTTCATGAGATATGAAATGTGATCTACATATCGCTTATACGCGACGCTTTTTATTACTCGATTAAAAAAACGGAATCTCTGATGACCAGTTCGGCTGAGAACATATTCATTTGCGGAGCTACTTCTTTTTTGGCACTGAGCTGCAATGCCAAATTAGCCGCCCGCTGAGCCATTCGTTCTATTGGATTATGTACGGTAGTTAAAGGGGGATAAAGATATCGGGCCGGGACAATATCATCAAACCCAACAATCGACAGTTGTTCCGGTAATTTGATTTTCCATTGATGTAGGGATCGCATCATCCCGGCAGCCATAACATCATTAAATGTTACTACCGCGGTAAAGTCGATACCGCTCTTTAACAGCTTTTCTGCTGCCAATTCCCCACCTTTTTCGTTAAATGGAACACTAATAACCCAATTTCCAGGTACGGTGATGCCCGCATTAGCCATTGCAGCCTGATACCCCTCCAGGCGGAGCCTTCTATTATCAATCGGTAGATCTGCTGTTACACAAGCAATTTTTCGATGACCGTTTTGAATAAGATAGTTAGTAGCAATCTGAGAAGCACTGACATTATCTAACCAAATGCACCGGTTGGCGATAGCAGGGAAATATCGATTGATAATCACTAATCCTGGTGTATGAGCTGCATAGCGTAATACATCTATATCACTCATCCTACTAACATGCGCTACTATTGCTTCGCATCCCTGATTAATTAAAAAATCCAAGGCGGATTTCTCAAGTTCAGCTTGATACCCTCCACTACAAACCATCAACTTTACCTCTTCCTGCCTGGCAATTTTTTCAACCCCGCGAGCTAAAAGGGAAAAAAAAGGATCAGCCAGATTGCCAGTGAGTAAACCCAACATATTCCCGCATCGTTTCGCTAATGCAAGCGCGGCAGAATTACGATGGTAGTTGAATTCACGCATGGCTTTCTCCACACGCTCACGAGTGACCGGTTCGACATAAGCGGTATTATTAATGACGCGGCTTACAGTGGCCACGGATACTCCAGCTTGATGGGCTACGTCTTTCATTGTGGCCATAATCTTTCCTCAGCAGTTATGTAAGATAAATGTGAAAAAGAATCATATCTCAATTTATTCAGATTATCATGAAAGGATTTGCATACCTTAATTTCAAGTGAATAATGCGAATTGGGCTTGTCTTAATAATATTGAATGAACGGTTTAACAATAGAATAAGAACGGTTAGGAGTATGAACATGATTGGACTTTCAATATGCCGACAATGAAATCCTTGATCTGGCTCCGAAAATAAGCTACGAAGCTGATTCATGTCATTGATCTATTGAAAGCCATGTCTCTCTATCACTTAAATCAACTCCCTTGATTAAGTGATAGAAGAGCTAGAGCACAAGTATCGCCCTCAATAGAGCAAAAAGTGGTTCATAGATTTAAAGTATTTTGGTGGAATATAGAGATCATAATTATTTTTTTCGCAAAATAATTTCAATTCAATAATTGATCCGATTGATAATTTCTCATGGATACTTTGAAAATACCCTTCCACAGTACGGCATGAAATTTTCATTTCATTAGCAATACCTCGATTACTGATGCCACGGCAGAATAAAAAGATTACTATCCATTCTTTTTCTGTCAATATATTATTAGGGGGCCTAAGCTTAACAGACATAGTTGCATCCTCTTTAATGTAATTATGTACCGAAAAATGATTTATTTCTTTAATGCGACAAATTATTCCAATACATTGATCATTTTCATTCATTAACGGGTATTTTTCGCAAAAATAGGGCTTGAGTTGTTGGTTATTACTTTGAAGATGAGCTCCAATAGATGATACTCGTTGCATAGACTGTAAGACTTTACAGTCATGTTTTTCAAAAAGGTGAGCAAGATAATTAAACGGTGTGGGTAATTCTTTAGCAGTATATCCCATTACATCAAAGTCTTCAGGTAACTTACTTAATTTGATAAATACTTTATTTGCATATATAAAACGAAGATTCTTATCTTTTACAAACCATGATTCATGGCTTTTATCCCACATATTTATTAACTGAGGGGTGATTTGACACATATATGACCTTCAATAATTATTGAATATAAATAGAAAAATATTTTAACAATCAGCAAGAACAGCTATTCGTTCTATAGGGAATCCCCTCATAGTCAGAAGTATAGAGTAACGCATTTATTTCAAATGGAATGTGAGATGAGTTTGCTGTTCATGTAACCGGTTTCATGAAGTGTGAAAATGTGATTTGTGTATCGATTTCTGATCTTGCTTATAATCCATTGCCAAGTGTCAAAAAATTTTTGACGATCAATTAAGTGAAACTCGTATGGAATATTCCGGTTTATCTAAAACAGCGGAAATTTAAGGTCATGATTAAGTAACTAGTCCTATTTAAACATTATATTTAATTTTCCTATAATAAAAAATTATATTAAAACAGTTAGATATTCAATATAGAAGATTATTTAGCGGAGCTATTTTGTTAATTATATCAAACATCATTGAGAACGTAAAATGCACTTTATGTCAAATATCACGCCACAATTCACTAACATATGGGAAAAAAGTAAATTTTATTGCTATATCCCAGAAAACACTAGGGAATCCAAAAATAGAAAGTTTATTTAATTTTCAAATTATCAAGGAGTTTTTATGAAGAACTACACGATATCACCTCAGATTATCAATACAATGGAAATAAGTAATGAACCTTGGGCAGTAAAAGATAGTTCTTCATGTTTTATTTATGGTAATAAAGCGTTAAGTTCTATCAAAAATTTCTCACCATCATTTGATTACAATGGGCTTTATGATCATGAACTCCCTTGGGACGGCGCTGAATTTGCAAAGGAATATATTTATCATGATCAAAAAGTAATGAAAAAAGAGCAAAGAATATGTTCACTTGAAACACATTTATTTGGTAAAGAGCAAATTCCATCATCTTATTTCTGTGAAAAGATGCCTTTTTATCATGAAGATGGAAGTTGTATAGGCATTATATATCATTGTTGGAAGGCGAAAGATTATTCATTAACCTGTCTGTATCAATATCATAATAAACTTCCCTCATCCATTTTACTCCAACCACCGACAGATATTTTTACTGAGCATGAATGGGATATTATTTTCCTTTTCTTACAGAAATACTCAAGAAAGCAGATTGGAATAATATTGAATCTTGATTCTAGTGCAATTGAAAACCATATGACCAGGATATATCATAAAATAAACATTAACTCCGATCTTCAATTAGAAGAATATTGTCGAGTCAATAATCTTTATCACTATATACCTGATAAGTTTTTATTAACTTAAAGGTTTTCTCCTACTGACGCAGTGGCCTTACTTCATTATAACGCGCATCACTGACATGCCTGAGGTACGAACAGAATTTTCTTTTGTTAAAACCTCAGGCAATTAGTGCACCTCTCATTGACTGTAGTGGAATAAGAATCCCAGGCACCTCACAAGACTGCTAATCTGATTAATATAAAATTATAGAATAAACTCTTATTCACTCAATAAGATACCCAATGAATATGGGTATCTTATTGATAAATTTAAACGAGCTCTGTCATCACTAATTTAGCGATTTCGAAATAGATAATCAGACCTGTACCATCAATAAACGTGGCAATAAAAGGAGCGGATACAACAGCCGGATCAACAGATAGCCTTTTCAATACCATCGGAATAATGGAAGAAACAATGGCACTCCAGACGGTGATTGCAATGATGGTCAAACTAACAACAATCGTCACTTGAATACCGACACCTAATATCCAGGCACGGATAAGCGCGGTAAAACCTATCGTTATTGCAACTAAAAATGAAGTGGAAACCTCTTTACGTAACACCGCCCATAGATTACGCAAACTCACTTCCCCCAATGCCATTGCTCTGACCAAGGTCGAGGTAATTTGCGTCCCACTGTTGCCCCCCGTCCCGATTAATAACGGAATGAAAAATGCGAGAGAAATTGCCGCTTCCAATTGATCTTCAAATGCTTTAAGCACAGCACCAGTATAAGCTTCCGCAACAAATAGCAATAATAACCACCCGACACGCTTACGCCATAATGTTATTGGGCTAGTACTCAGATAAGGCTGGTCCAGAGGTAAAGTTGCCCCCTGCAAATGAGCATCCAACGTATTTTCATCTTCAATCAATTCAGCAATATCCCGCGGTCGTAGCACCCCAACCAATTTGCCAAAATGAGTAACCGGGACACTATCCATGCCACTGTGATTTATCAAATTATAAACATCATGACGCGACTGTTCCGGTGATACGGAAAAATAACTTTGCCTCATAATATCTGACACAAATAAATCATCGGCTACAGTTAATAACACTTTCACCGGTAATATGCCATTAAGATAGCCCTCAGCATCAATAACATATAAGTAGGTTGGGATCTGCTCACCTTCAAGCTGATCAATCAAATGACTTTTTACCGACAAAACAGAATCAGCAACAGATACAGAAATGAAACATTGGCTCATATATGCGCTGACAGTTGCCTCTTCATTTTTCAATCGATGTTTCCGCTGCTGATCAGCATTTATTTCATTAATAGAATGATTAGCAATCGCTAATGCATCCATGTTTTCATGGGATGTGATTTTCATGATGTTGGACCCTATTACTGTTGTGAACTTCAAACAGCACTCACATAGGGGCGAAACCAGATGAGAGAATGCAACGACTATCTCTACGTCTCGGTTTTAGCACTATACAACGTATCCTGAATGCTCAGAAAGTTACATGGGGATATACCTTGGTTCGATATATCCTGTCCTAATCTTGGGCGTCTCTCGACGTCGTCAGATCAGCAACCTGTGTTTGTATAGGAGCCTCGCCTAACGAGATACTGCACTTAGAATGCGGCGCATATTGTAAACAAAAATCGTAATAATTCAAAATTGAAAGTTAACCTGTTTAATTTTCATTTAAGTTTCTGATAATAATAAAAAAACGGCTTAGATTTCCACCTGTTGCCGTTTAATGAGAATAATCCTATGAAGGAATTATTCATTTTCTGATCTCTTAGACTCAATTTTTTCAACTTCAGCAATCAAGTGGTCAGCAGTTTTACCATCCAGCAATTTATAAAACTTTTGTTTCGATTCCTTCATGTCACCATTAGAACCTGATTTAACCAAATCATTAAAATCGATACTATTAAACATAGCCGATTGAATTGACTCATCAAACTTCACTTTTTTATCATCAGGTAGCCTATCTCTTACTTTTTCAATGGATGCTTTCAACGCGATTTCATTAGAAGCATCAATTTTAGGTTGGCTATCACAGCCCGCTAATACACATCCTGACAAACAAATTACTAACAATTTTTTCATATTCATCCCCCACAGAATATTAAACAAGGGAATAATAACAGAAGCAGAAACAATAAACCGTTTATACCCTTCATCTTTCAAGCCGCTACTTTGTTGGCTACTTTCACTCACCCCAATCACATCGTTATCCATGCTCCTGGGGATTCGTTCACTTGCCGCCGCGCCGCAACTCGAAATCTATTAGGTATATAATTAGCCAAATTGATAAAGAATAGCAAATAAGATGAAATTTCTCATCATGCTATTCCAGAATAATTATCCTTGTGATTAGCAACTACGATGCCAAAATACAATCATTTGTTATTTCTTCAACAGCATAAAAACGACTTTCAGCCAAATCGACCAGATGATTAAAACACCCGACTAACCAACAACATGACAGGTCCAGATACGACCACAGTCACTACCGATATTCAGATCAATATGTAGTTGGAACCATCACAATTAGATGAGATCATACTTGCGTTTATCGCCTCGCTTAGCCATTGAAAAACCAGCACCGAAAACAAAGGAGAAATAATGGCAATCATCCACTGCACTGCAAAATATATTCTGACTGCCATATTGATATTACTGCCTGTCTTTGCGCAAGCAAAAGAAATTACAGTCAAAGACGTTGCTGGCCGGGAGGTTAAAGTTGACGCACCGGTCAATCGGGTTATGCTGGCTGACAGCCGAGTATTGATTGCACTGAATATTCTTCACCCTGATAATCCGCTTAAAGGTATTGTCGCCTGGGATAATGCACTGGAAATTAAATCTCCAGATTTGGCAACTGCTTATGAAAAAGACTTCCCGCGATTGCGGGATATTCCGGTATTCCCTAACCCTTATCAAAGCGATTTTAACGTCGAAAAAGCGCTGACTTATAAACCCGATCTGGTTATTTTTGATATCGCTCTTCAAACCAAGCTCAATGATAGTGGAACCATCATTTTACTGGAAAAAGCGGGTATCCCGGTTATCTTTATCGACTTCCGTCAATATCCGCTAATAAATACGATTCCAAGTATGATTCTACTTGGAAAGATATTCAATGAAGAAGAAAATGCACAAAAATTTATTGAGTTTTACCAAGAGAAGATGAAAATCATTAATCAACGCGTTGGCACGCTAGGTAAAGAGCAGCGCCCTCCGGTGTTTATCGAACGCCATGCAGGCATGTTAGGTGCGGAACATTGCTGTAAGACTTTCGGAAATGGCAATTTTGGTGAATTTGTTACTGCCGCAGGAGGTGATAACCTCGGTGCTCGCTGGTTCTCAGGTATAGATGGTGAGGTAAACGAAGAACAATTAATCGTCAGTAATCCTGAGTTTTATCTGATGACCGCCGCAGATTGGGATAAAGTTCGCTCTGGAAGCTTCTCTGTGCCATTAGGTTACACCGGCAATTTGAAACAATCACAAGAACGGCTGAAAAAATTACTGACACGCCCCAAATTAAGCGTATTAAGAGCCTTCCGCGAAAAACAAGTAATAGCACTGTACCACCAGTATTACGATACGCCATTTAACATCATTGCTGTTGAAATCATTGCTAAATTCCTGCATCCGAAGTTGTTTGAAGATATCGATCCACAAGCTGACAGCCTATATCTGCATAAAACCTTTACCGCCCTTGATGGTAACGGGGTATTCTGGGTTACAGCAAAATAATATTGCTTTTCAATCCATTGGCATATTCCAAGACATATTCCAACGGATACTCAATCTCACCTTTTATTTATAATTTCCGTTCGTTAATATACCTAATATTTTATATAACATGCTAATAGACATCTATTATTTTGTCATCTACTATAGTTGATGCTAAAAAAATATAAAACATGACAAGATAAATTCGGTTAAGTAATAAATATAAAGTACAAATATATTCACATAATGAAACTATATAAAACTTGCTAATTAAGAATTTATCCCAAACAGGAACGATTAATTCAGAGCCATTATTATCAATAAACCATGTGCACAGGCAAGGTACAAAAATCAGGCTATACACATGATATGCGAGGAATCTTTTGCTCTTTACTAACAAGAATGGAAAATAAAATAGCCTAATGAGATAGATTCTCGATGTAACTATTCTTAAACCAAAGTACTCGGAGTATGTTAATGAAACGATTACATGATATTGAGAAAGAGATGTTGCCCGTTGAATCCTACAAAATGCTTATTGGTGGACGATGGGTAGATAGTGTATCCAAAGAAACAACCAAAAGTTATAACCCAGCGACAGGAGAACTACTGACTGAATATGCATCCGGTAATGCTGAAGATGTCGATCTTGCCGTCAGCGCCGCAAAAAATGCCTTCTCCGCATGGAGCCAAACCTCGCCAATCGAAAGACAATCAGTTTTGCTGAAAATTGCTGACCTATTAGAAGCGGAACAAGAACGTTTTGCTATCCTCGAATCACTGGATACCGGAAAACCATTAAATGAATCCCGGTATATGGATCTACCCGCCTGCATTGACCAGTTCCGCTATTTTGCGGGTGTGATCCGTTCCCATACCGATGAAGCTTCAGTTCTGGATACCAAGACACTCAGCTTGGTGATCCGTGAACCCATTGGTGTTGTCGGACAGGTAATTCCCTGGAATTTCCCACTACTGATGGCGGCATGGAAACTGGCTCCTGCTCTTGCAGCGGGCAATACCATTGTTATTAACCCAGCAACACTGACACCAATCACGCTGCTTGAACTGGGTAGAATATTGGATAAAGTCCTGCCAGCCGGGGTGGTTAACATTGTTACAGGTCGTGGTTCAGTCGTTGGTCAAGCCATTTTGGATCATAAGGATATCGAAAAAGTGGCATTCACTGGTTCCACCAGAGTAGGTTATACCGTAGCCGAAGCCGCTGCCAAAAAGTTGATCCCTGCAACACTGGAGCTTGGTGGTAAATCAGCCAATATTATCTTCCCTGACGCCAATATGAAAAAAGCAGTAAAATATGCGGCCAGAGCTATTTTGCTGAATCAGGGTCAAGCGTGTGAATCAGGTTCCCGGTTGTTCCTGCATAAAGATATTCATGATGAATTCCTCAAATCCCTGAAAGCAGAATTCGAATCTGTCCAGGTTGGTGATCCGCTGGAAAAAGAAACTCAGATGGGGAGCCAGGTCAGCCAGGAACAAATGGAAAAAATTCTCGGATATGTCGAGATTGCGAAAAAAGAGGGTGCAACCATTCTAACCGGCGGTAAACGCATTACTGGAGAAGGTTATGATGATGGTTTCTTTATCCAACCAACTATCATTACCGATGTTACTAATGACATGCGAGTCGCGCGTGAAGAGATTTTTGGCCCTGTATTGGCCGTGATTCCATTCAGCGAAGAAGAAGACGTGATCAGAATGGCAAATGATTCTGATTATGGCCTGGCCGGTGCTGTCTGGACACAGGATATTGACCGTGCACTACGCGTAGCTAAAGCTGTCAGAACTGGTCGTATGTGGATTAATACTTACCATGAACTGCCAGCTCACGCACCATTTGGCGGTTACAAAAAATCAGGACTTGGCAGAGAAACACACAAAATGATGTTGGATGCTTATACCCAAGTCAAAAACATCTATATCAAAACCAGTGAAGAATAATCTCAATCAGTGATGAGAAAAGCCTTCCAAATGGAAGGCTTTTATTCAATTTTTTGCTTTAATATCAATACTATCCGCATTCACATCTTTAATATGTTCTTTCGTCAACCGATAAACAACTGGGCTTAACAATGCTAATGCAATCAGGTTCGGTATTGCCATCATCGCATTCAATGTATCCGCCAATAACCAGACAAAATCCAATGACTGAGTAGCACCAACCATCAAAGCAATAATCCATACTACACGGAAAGGTGTAATGGCTTTTTGCCCAAATAGATACTGAGTACATTTTTCACCGTAAAAACTCCAGCCAAGAATTGTGGTAAAGGCAAATATTACCAAAGCACCCACGACAATATAGTTGCCACCAGGAATCGCCATAGCGAAAGAAGTCGCTGTCAGTGTCGCACCTGTCTGACCGTTCAACCAACCACCCGTGATGACGATAGTTAAGCCAGTGATAGAACAAACAATAATGGTATCGATGAAAGTACCTAGCATAGCGATTAACCCCTGGCGAATCGGGTTTTGGGTTTTAGCTGTTGCATGAGCAATCGGCGCGCTTCCCAATCCCGCTTCATTAGAGAAAATACCACGAGCTACACCAAAACGAATTGCCGCCCACACTGCTGCGCCCGCAAAACCACCTTGTGCCGCAACAGGTGTAAATGCAGATTTAACAATCAGAACAAATGCAGCGGGAATTTCACTGACATTCATCCCCAGAACAATAATCCCGGCAACAAGATAGGCAACCGTCATAAATGGCACTAATTTACCTGCTACATCAGCAATACGTTTAATACCCCCGATAAGCACTGCACCAACTAGAATTGCCAATACGATGGCCGTTACCGTGGTAGAAACGCCGAAGTTACTTTGCAGCACATCAGCGACAGAATTCGCCTGTACGGTATTACCGATACCGAAACAAGCAATACTGCCAAATACCGCAAACAACGTCCCCAACCAGGCCCACTTTTTTCCTAAACCGTTTTTTATGTAATACATGGGGCCACCAACATAGTGACCGTTTTTGTCAACCTCACGGAAACGGACTGCCAGTACCGCTTCTGAATATTTGGTTGCCATGCCCACTAATGCCGTTATCCACATCCAAAACAGTGCACCTGGCCCACCCAATACAACCGCGGTAGCCACGCCAGCTATATTACCTGTTCCTATGGTGGCGGAAAGCGCAGTCATCAGTGCGTTAAACGGCGATATCTGCCCTTCTCCCCGCTGATGATTACGCTCAAACAGTAATTTAAAACCCGTTCCCAATTTACGTATAGGCAGAAAAGAGAGACGGAACTGCATGAACAACCCAACTCCTAGAAGACCGACCATCATCGGTACTCCCAATACTACCCCGTTAATAGCACTCAGCCATTCTGTGATTAATCCCATATATTCCCTCGGACATTTCATAACAAAATAACAACATATGCGCAGCAACTTAATAAAGAATATTTATAGAAAATATGCGAGAAAAAATTTCGTAAAAATGGAAAAAGATTTAATACTTGTGAGTGATATCACTCGATAGAATTTTAAAATTAGAATGTTCAAAAGTTTATCACGCCCAATACATTAAAAAATATTTAGGTATAAACCACTCTCTTAATCAAAATAATTTACTTGAATATTTAACCTTTTCAACTAATTAAAGTAAAACAACAAAATATTATTTTTAAAATCGATTTTTTAAGAAACAAATCATTGAGTAGAAATTATCAGCGATTTTTATGAGAATATCTTGTTCGCTCTACCTATCATATTTTTCTTTTAAACAAACCACTATCCGGAATATATTTATTACATCAGTCAAAAGAACAATAGAAAATATCTGTGATATTTTTCTATCATCATAAAACCACCGAATCTTTTTCGAGCCGCTTCACAATAATTGAAGAACCTCATTGTGTTATTGTTCCACCCAACTCATTTTATCCGCCTGGGTTAATGAATAAGGGGAGAACTTTATGGTGGAACAACAATATTTCATTGGTGTTGATGTTGGCTCCGCCAGTGTCCGTACTGCGGTTTTTGACCAACACGGCAAACGGCATGCATTCTCCGCTCGCCCTATCCAGCAATTTCATCCAAAAGCGGATTTTGTTGAACAATCTTCTACTGATATCTGGGCACAAGTATGTGCAACAGTAAGAGAAGCTGTTGCACTGGCAAATATTAATCCTATTGATGTTAAATCAATCGGCTTCGATGCCACCTGTTCACTAGTCGCGGTAGCAGCAGAAGGACGTCCCCTTTCTGTGGCCGAAAATGGCAATCCTGAACACGATATCATCATGTGGATGGATCATCGTGCAATCAAGGAAGCCATCACGATAAATCAAACCAATGACCCTGCACTCTGCTATGTAGGTGGTGAAATCAGCCCTGAAATGGAACTACCAAAAATCTTATGGCTAAAAAACCACTTTCCCCAACGTTATCAGGATATATGGCGTTTCTTTGATTTAGCTGATTTTCTGGTGTGGAAAGCAACTGCCGCTGATGTAGCCAGTATCTGCACGCTCACTTGCAAATGGAACTATCTGGCTCATCAAAAACAATTCAGTGAAAAGCTACTTTATGATGTGGGGTTAGAAGATTTAACCCATAAAGTTCCGTCTACTATCCTCGAACTTGGCGAAAAAGCGGGTTACCTGACGACTAAAGTGGCTAAAGATTTTGGGCTGCACACAGGAATCATCGTCGCCGGTGGTATTATTGACGCACATGCCGGCGGATTGGCACTGGCTGGCGCCTATCCAAGGGGCAGCCTGGTCATTATTAGCGGCACCTCAAACTGCCACATGATTGTCAGTCCTCATCCTGTCATGGTTCCAGGGGTTTGGGGGCCCTATTTCGGTGCAATGCTACCCGGTTACTGGCTCAACGAAGGTGGACAAAGCGCCGCCGGTGCATTAGTTGAGTGGTCAATTCGTCAACACAATAGCTGGCTAGAGCTGGAAGCCGAAGCCGAGGAATCTGGTCATCATTACTATCAGCGACTAAATGAAGCTGTTGCACAGTTAGAAAAACAAGAAATATATCCGACCGCACAGCTTCATATTTTAGGTGACCATCATGGCAACCGTTCACCAAGGGCAAACCCTAATGCCAAGGGAATGGTAAGCGGGCTGACGCTGGCAAATGGTCGTGATGATCTGGCCCGCCATTACTTAGCGACACTGCAATCTATCGCTTATGGTACCCGCCATATTATTGATGCATTAGTAGAAGCAGGACACCAGATAAACAGGCTAGTTATGTGTGGTGGCGCAACTAAAAACCCACTATGGTTACGTGAATATGCCAATGCCACTGGGCGCGAAATCCATCTCACTCAGGAAAAGGATGCTGTCAATCTTGGCTCTGCTTTGCTTGGTGCCGTTGCTTGCGGTTCCTTTGCAAACTTCGCTCAAGCAACAAAATCGATGGTACGTGACGGCAACATTATTAAACCGGAAAAAGAGACATTTTTATTTCATCAAGCCAAATATCAGGTTTATCTACAAATGTACCGAGACCAACAGCGATATAACGAAATCATGCAAACCGATAATTAGCCTTTAATAATCAAAACTGGAATATGACAAGATAAAATACGCATTGTAGGTGGCAACTCAAAAAATGAATCAATAGCCGGTTGAACCGGCTGTTACTATCAACCTAACGTTAATGTGAACGAATCCCCAGGAGCATAGATCACTATGTGACTGGGGTGAGTGAAAGCAGCCAACAAAGCAATAGCTTGAAAGATGAAGGGTATATAACAAATGAGCTCGCTCATAGAAGAAAGATGAAAGGAAAAATGATCCATTTTCTCTTAAATTGAACAAACTGACTCGCTATTAGGAAATATATGAAAGTAAGAAATATATGAAAGAAAATAAGAGCTCATTAATACAATTTCTCCGGCCTCATAAGCCGGAGAAAAGGCGATCAATCCTTATAACTGTATTGATAATATCCGCCAGAATCATAATAGAGACCAGATTTCTTCTCTACCGCGTTTAGCAACACACCTTTAATATGAATGCCATTTTGCCTAAACCGGCGAATAGCAACATTAACTTCTTTAACCCTTGTTTTATGATAACGTGCAATTAACAATGAAGTTCCCGCATATCTCCCAATAATCGCAGCATCAGTTACAGCCAAAATAGGAGGAGTATCTACCAAGACATAATCATAATGCTCTTCTGCCCAAGATAATAATTCTTTAAGCTTGTTATGCATAAGCAATTCCGATGGATTAGGCGGAATAACACCTCGATTGACAAAATCAAGCTCAGTAAGATAAGTTCTAGTAATAATATCTTTTAGCTGATGCTGACCAGCCAAATATTCAGAAAGCCCCAGAGATTGAGGACTTTCCAACACTTTATGTAAACGACCTCTTCTCATATCCGCATCGATTAAAAGCACGCGTTTATTACTTAATGCCAATACAGCGGCAAGATTTACTGAAATAAAAGATTTTCCTAGTTCAGGAGCAGAACCTGAAAGAAGAATGATTTTGTTTGCAGATTCCATCATTGAAAAATGCAAGGTTGTTCTAAGGCTGCGTAATGCTTCAACAGCTAAATCAGTGGGATCTTGAATAGCTAATAACCGACATTTCTGACGATGAGTTCGCTTTTTCTGTTGTTGCTCAAGTTTAATCTGGGTCCCAGATAGTGGAATAGTGGCATAAACAGAAACACCTATTTCTTCCAATTGTTCAGGACTTTCGATTCCTTTACGAAACATGACTCGTATACAAATCAACCCAGCAGACAATACAAATCCCAATGCCATCATCGATGCAATAATCAGTGACTTCTTCGGTTTTACCACTGAACTTTCTACAATGGCCTCATCAATAATACGCACATTACCAACTGTCCCCGCTTTCACGATGTTCAACTCTTGCTGTTTATTGAGTAACTGCACATAAATTTCTTGGTCAACTTGAACATCTCTGGTCAAACGTAAAATTTCCTGCTGCGTTTTAGGTAACCGTTTGATTGACTGATTCAGCTCCTTTTTGGTATCAACCAAAGTTTTACGTTTATCAAGCAACGCAACATAAGCGGGATGTTGTTTGGTATACAATTGCTGTAATTCAGCTTCTTTGAAAGTCAATTCATTAATCTGTTTCTCAATTTGGACCAATGTCTCCAGAGCCGATTTTGCTTCAAGTGATAAATCAATAGATTCATTCGCTTGACGATATTGGTTAAGTAATTCTTCAGAACGATTGAGCTCAATTTTAACTTTAGGTAAATGATTTTTTAAGAAATTAAGACTACTTTCAGCTTCTTCCATCTTTCTTGTCACATTTTGTTGCAAGTAATTTTTACCGACACTATCAAGTGTCGATTTTATTCTTGCACGATCATCACCTTCTATTTCAAGCAAGATAATACCGGTATTATTACCTTTTTCTTTTACCCGCAAAGCTTGTTGCAGCCCGCGAATAACACCCAATTGTTCCCGTTTAACCAACGTGAAACTTTGCCCTGAAGAAGCTGAAATATTTGAGATAAGCAAATTTATGCCATCAATATCAAATACTTTGTTCACTTGCCCGTGGAAAACCTGATCGTCAAACAACAACCGATAATTTTCTGCATCGTCAACATATATTTTTATCCCTCTATTAATATATTCAGGTGATACCGTAAAATGTTTAATAACAATATCAGGCTTTGGCATACCACGAAGACGGGCAATTCCCCTACCTATCACGGGAAAATAATCTGCTGTAACCTGAACATCTAAATTTAGATCCTTTACTGTCTTTCTTAATATCATTCTGGAAGTCAATAACTCTAATTCTGCCGATGTATCTGATAGTCTTCCAGAAAGCATATCCGACATATCGCCGATTAAAGGTAATGCACTACTTCTCTTTTCAACCTGCAATAAAGCATTTGCCTTGTATATCGGAGTCGCAATCAAGGAATAACCAAGGCCAATAACTGTGAACAATAGGGTAATTCCACCAATCACCCAACGATAATCGAATAAGGCACTAAGAAGACGGCCTAAATCAATTTCATCACCATCCGTATGAGTGTGACTTGATTTATCTGATGTAGTCATAAAAAGCCTATAATTACTTTATTGATAAGTAATGAAGAACAGCAAACCCAGAATATAAAAATACTTATAAGTTATAATTTCCCTAACCAACTATTAGCACTCTTAAATAACAATTGATATACATATTCATAAACCTCGATATCAGACTTATAAGGATCGGGGATTGCCATTTCATTTAACCAATGACCTAAAAGCATTGTTTTCCCCCTTGCCCCTAGATTTATCCTATTTACAGCCTCAATATGTTTTTTTTCCATAACCAAGATCAAACTTGACTGCTGGCATAATTCACTGGTTAGTTGGCGAGCTATATGCCCTTCCAAAGATAATCCATGTCTAGCCGCAATCCTACTTGAGAACTCATTTGCAGGTTTACCAATTAAAGCCGATATTCCCGCAGAATAAATCTCTTTCCGAGGAAATAGTTGTCGCAATAAACGCTCTCCTGTTGGCGATCGACAGATATTACCCACACAAACAATCAGAATAGAATTGAACATTAATTCGGCCACTTACGAATCCACTTAGTTGTTTCAGTCAGGCTATTAATGCTTGATATCGTTGGCACCAACTGATTGATAACTCGATTCCAGCGAACGACTGGTGCACTGGTAACATAGACAATATCGTAAGGTTGCAAGTTAAACTCTGTTCCTAGGACTAACGCCGTCGCATCCTTCGCGTTAAGCTGATAGATATTGGCTATTTTCCCCTTATTATCAGGTACATTGCGCAGTGAGCGGATGACAAAGATGCCATTAGCATCACTTGATAATTGATCTATACCCTCAGCATTACCCAATGCTTCGGTTAAAGTCATCCCACTGCGGTCCATACGTAAGGTGGTTTGTTTTTTAACTTCCCCCATAACAAACACTTTCAAATCATCATTACGAGGAATGTATAAGATATCGCCAGAATAAAGCAGACGATTTTGCTTCAGATCACCATTTTGCATCAAATCATGAAGAGAAATAACCGTTTCTTTTCCCTTATGAGTCAAAATGATCCTCCTCCAGTCAGCATTTTCAGTTAAACCGCCAGCATGGTTAATCGCATCAATAATGGTTAAAGGAACGTTAGTGATAGGTTGTTGAGCAGACCTGGCAACTTCACCTGTTACATAGGCTTTTTGTGAACGGAAAGCAGCAATATTGACATCGACTTGAGGTGACTCGATGTACTTCGATAACTTGTCAGTAATCATCGTACGCACCTGAGTGACCGTTTTCCCTTTCACATGAAGTTTACCAACATAGGGATAAAAAATCGTCCCATCAGAATGCACCCAGTTACCCGTATCACTAGCACTACGATATTGTCCTGCCGGTATTGTCAATTCAGGATGATCCCAAACAGTGACCATAATGACATCACCCACGCCAATACGGTATTCATACTGTTGTAATTCTTTATCTAATTCAGGATTAGAACGTGCAATAGCAGAATTCACTCGTAACTTTTCAATTAACTGTGGTGTTACCAGATAAACATTTACCAAATTATTAATATCATAGTTACTATCATCATCATTGATTATTTCTTTATTATAAATAGTAAGGCCACTCCCAGGTATAACCGTACAACCACCTAATAGCATAGAACAGGACAATGCCAGTACTATAATTAATTCCTTAATATTCATCAGAAATTTATCCTTAAAAAATAATAAACAAAAAAGAATACAGAAAATAGTATTAATTATAATCTCCCTAACAAAACCAGATTATAATATAATAAAATATAATATAATATAAAAATTTTGCTTAAGGGCTAAAAGCCACTGGGTTACGGGTCATATCACTTGGTAAAAACAATAGAAATCAACTTAATAGCTTTGAAAAATTCAAACTACTAAATAATAGGTAATAAATTTATTAATTATTTTATCATTTAATATATCTTATAAGATATTATTACAAACAGAAAGTAAGAGCTACCCCTCAAATAAAAGATAGCGAGGATATTTATCAGAATTTATCGAAACCGAATACATACTCTCAATGGTATTGTGAAAAAAACACATACTTATATCAAATCAGTGTTCATATAATCAACTTTGGTGCTTAAAATGGTGATAAAAAATAAAAAAACAGACAATCAATTTATCAAACAACTCCAATTATAAAACCCTAAATTTAGTCATATTATAAATAATAGCTCGGTAGTATCAGATATTTTTAGATTGTTTTAATTTTGAAGATCACCACTTTGTATTTTTCACGTTTATCAACTACCATTACCGGTTGTTTTATATAGCAATAGAAGATCTAAGAATTGGACATATTCCACAAAAACGTTATCAACTGGGATTACCATGAAAAAATCAACTATACTAAGAATCGCCAGGCCAACTGACAATTTAACTCAAATTGCTGAAATGTATTGCCGAGGTTTAGGATTTATTATCCTAGAGAAATTCGAAAATCATGAAAATTTTGATGGAATCATTCTAGGGCATCCAAATCATCTCTGGCATCTCGAATTTACGCATCATCGTGGCACTACAGTAGGAAGATCTCCCACACAGGACAATTTATTGGCCTTCTATATACCAGACCATCCAGAATGGTTAGATCAGATATCACTAATGAAAAACGCTGGCTTTATTGCAGCCCCCTCTTACAACCCATATTGGGATATTGATGGTAAAACATTTGAAGATATTGATGGTTATCGGGTTGTGTTACAAAACACAGTATTCCCTGTTTGATTATTAATCGACCTTAAGCATACTTACCCTAATAACCAATCCATACCTACGTTGTTTTACATTACGCAATAACATTATCAAAACTCAGCTATTGACACTGAGTTTTGATATATTCTTGCAAGTATTTCGTTTGCTGTTCGTTCTCAACAATCATTCTTCGGAGATCGAAATAATCTTGTTCAGTTGCCGGGTTAAGTCGTGGGGTGGCTGCATGGCCCACGCTGCCGGAGGAGCCGGTTTCGCCTTGATGACAGGTGGCCGCGATGCGCAACCGGCGATGACCAGCGGCAACATCATTGCGAAGAACATCAATTTCAGATTTGGCATGAGCAAGTTCCTTTGTATGCTGATTATCCAGTTCAGACAGGAGCTTTATCCGCTCCTGCTGATTAACGATTTCATTCTGCTGCTCCAACAACTCACTCTGTAGCTTAACTGTCGTATCGAGCTGTTTGGTATACTTACCGTAATAGTGATAAGCCAGAAGCGAGACAAGCGCTAGTGCAATAACAGTATAACCATGAGAGTTAAACTTCATCATATCGCCCTACAAAAGTGAAAAGGCTTTATCAATGACCTCATCGTTATAGGGCTGACCACCATTTTCTACGGTAATAATGGCTTTGATGAGCTTTGTCATGAATATCTGATTAAATACATCAACAACCTGAGCGCCAGTCGTTCCCGTGTCTTTACATACCCGGTTAATATAGGCATCAGTATTATTTTCATTAGAGGGCGCCCATCGTGAAATAATACCGTTGACAGTATTAATACCGTACTTCCTGTTATAATTTCTGATAACCTTCACTATTGCCCGAATACCATACTCAGGGCTGACAAACTGACAGAAAGATTTGTCAGTACGCTGTGATTGAGGGACCAATCCTTGCCAGTCATCACCCCAACGAATATTACCTGGGTTATTATTTCGAATACCTCTGCTCATAATTCACTCCTATTGTTTATTACCTGTTCTGTTATTAACAACTTTTCTTAAGATCCGACCAAAATAGTCAGTTCCCAAATAACCAATAATGACACTGCCGATGTAAGCCAAATCCGTGCTCATACCAAAAAAATTCAACACATCACGGATAAACCAGGCAATCATGGCACACATAATAGAATCCATAATTGTCGTCCAAAATTTACCGCCGTTATATCGACCTCTGAGATAAGCCATTGCGGCAGCCAACGCCGCACCTATACCTTGTTCTTTGACTGACAGCAGCCATAACCATAGCTGCATCCAGATGTCAGGCTGTTTATCCATGTATTTTATCCTTTACTCCCATTCACATTAATGGGAATCCATAGGCTGCCGTGTAGCCTTAAATTTGAGTTAATAGGAATACTGCGAAATCAGTAGAATAAGAAAAGGCCACACATAGTGCAGCCTTAAATTTTATAAGGTGATTACTTACATTTAATATAATACCGAGCTCACCAACAAACTCTGCTGGTGTATCATTATGTGTAAGGGAATGATAAGAATTAATATACCTGTTATCTTTCAAGTTGCCTCTTTGTTGGCTGCACTCACTCACCCCGGTCACATAGTTATCTATGCTCCCGGGGATTCGCTCCCTTGCCGTCGCGATGCATCTTGAAATCCATTGGGTATAGATAGATAATTTATTAAGGCATTAACTATTCCAACGCCCTATCCCTAAATTAAAAAACAAGTCGCTATTACCTTGTAATTACTTATTTTGAGTAGCAACATAATCGCCTTAAACTCTGAAATGTATTGTTGCCTTGTCATAGTACCTCTTATTTATGTTGATTCATTTAAAAAGATAAGCACCAGATAAAGGCCAAATCACTTTCCCACCCTTCTAATATAAATATCTTTATTTCCTATCAAATTGCTCAAACATCCCTAAATGTATACTGATATTTTCAATCATTTAATCTGAAAAAGTAAATGTTTGCAGGAAGATTTTTTCTACACAAGCAAATAATCATATCGGAAATATTTCAATCCTCACCGTCAAAATTAAATGTTGGATTACCTGTCCCAATAGATTATAAAAGGACAAAGTAGTCAGGTGAAAACAATTAAGAAAAAATCATATATACCTGATAAATTTCGAGTTGCAGCGCGGCGGTAAGTGAACGAATCCCCGGGAGCATAGATAACTATGTGACTGGGATGAGTGAAAGCAGCCAACAAAGCAGCAGCTTGAAAGATGAAGGGGATAACGTATCATAGCTGCTTGCCCATAAATCTCCTCAATACTAAGATTAGATTACAACGTATAATAAACCACAGCTCATGATAATTATGCACTCCGGGTAATAAATCTCTCAAAGCAATTTGATCAACAAAACGTTTCGCAAGTAATGTTTTTAAGGAAGGATCTTGTATTCTTTTTCTATACAAAATAAAAAAACTGCCAACCTCTCTTATTGCATGACGACTAAGTGCTCTTCTTAATGGCTTTTCACCTTTAATCTCTTTTGAGATCTTAATAATTGAATCAACTACAGTAATATAGCTATCAGCTCGATGATATAATTTTTTACTTTCTCTTGATCGAGTTATTGATTGCAAATTATGTCGATAACAATACAATAATTCCTCACAAAAACCAATTCGATTCGCGATGAGTGACAACTTAATTGTCCATAAGATATCTTCATGAAGGGTATTTTCCATAAAACTCAGTTGGTTATTTATAATTAATTCTTTTTTAATGAGTTGTAACCAAACAAAATGTGGCCACTCTCTACATTCAACGCAATATTTTATCCACTCTTTACCCGTTAACACCCTGCCATAAGGCTGTCTGCGTGTTATTCTCCTATTCTCTTGTGAGAATGGATCTTCTGTAAAACTAACTCCATTACCAATTAACACATCTAATCCCTGTTCAATAGCCTGATCAAACCACTTTCTTAATATTTGTGGTTTTAGCCAATCGTCACTATCAACAAATAAAATCCACTCTCCTCTGGCATATTTTATTCCATAATTCCTAGCTATTGAAACACCACTATTTTCTTGATTAAATATCCGTATTCTATTATCTCTTTCTTTATATTCATTAATTACTTCCAAGCTATTATCCGTTGAACCATCATTAATAATGATGACCTCAAAATTAATATTTTCTTGCGCAAAAATTGAATCCAATAAATGGATTATATTATTTTTATCATTAAAAACAGGGATAATGATAGTAATATCAAACTGAAACATCTATCGTCCTTTTAATGAGTTAGTTGTTTTTGATAAAAATACCATTTTCATAATAAAAAGGCGCCTTTTTCCCATTGCTATTCACATACCATACAATATTTTCAGTATCAGTTATAGATGGAATTGACAACTTACACCAAAACAGCAAACCATTAAGTGTGATAATGATAGAAGAATACATTAGGAATTTAGGTATTACTATCTCCTGTAAAGATGGAAACAGTAATAAAAATCTATTGGAGAAGTTAAAATAAATCGGTAAATATAGCAGATAAAATTAAAACAATTAAAAGTGATATTAATTTAAAATAGTTTATGTAATCTATATTAAAAATATAGTTAAATACTTTGAGGATAAAAATCGGATATAATCAAACATGAGAAACAAAAGAAAATAACAGAGGAGGGGGAGATAAAATATTCCATAAAATTATTAGATATAAGGCCACGTAAGTTAAATAATATTTGAAAATTCACAAAACAATATTATTCCCTTATTAATACAGAGATATTCAAAATTCACAGACATTCTGGATAACACGGTAAGGGAGACAATTGCACTACAATTCTTTTTCCTGTAACGATTCGTTGTTGGCTTTTCGCCTGCACTGCCCGCTTCTCATCCCAACGTAGACGAGTTCTTAAGAATAGCTCACTATGAGAAAACTGCGGACTTAAGCGCATAGAAAAAGTGACGGGTAGCATGTCCAAACGATAATGCATCTCACCTACTGTCAACACTTTTCCTTCAACCACAGTCAACAATGACACCTCAACGTTTGCCGTTCTGGGTAGAGAGGCCCGCATGGTCACATCGCCCTCAATCAGATGTGATTCTTCATGCTCAATAGCCTCACTAACACAACCCGTAATCAGCAAACACAACAAGACCAACCCTATTTTGGTCATGTTAGGCTGATCTTGCGTTGTGACAACGGAGTATGCTGCCCATCCAATAAACGCTGTAATGTTGTCTCATGTTCAAGCCCCATGACAAGACCTCTACTCAGCACCGCAGAAAGCGGCTCATGAACGTTTTGTGGTATATACCCTGATGTAACCTGACGACCACAACAAAGGCTATCATTTTCATGGGGCACATTTGTTAAATGAATGGGTAACGAATTCTCAATTTTCATACTCGCATTCCCAAAGATTCGTTCTGTTGAGAGCCAACTGGAAGCTGAGCTTGCAATAATTCCTGCCAAAACTCAGCATGATCTAACATACTTGAAAGGCTCTCTTCAAAAACAGCCTGGTTCAGCCGACTTGCTGACATTTGCCGATAAAGCTGTACCATCAGCGTTGACTCATCAAAACCAAAGTGAAGATCAAACTGATACCAATGGCGATTAAAGCTGGCTAATTGACGGAAAATCCCCTCTCCGACCGCAGTGATATCAGCGACATCTATCTGTAAAACGAGCTGGTCACGTTCAGGAATTAAGATCAAAGAGAGGTGAAGGTGCTCATCAAAACAGAGAGCAGCCACACCTTCATGATTTAAAGCTAGGTGCGGCAAGCCGAATTTAGCAGCAAATTCAGACAAAACTTGGTTGACGATGACTATCACATCCATGGGTTACTCCTGCTAGAGAAGGCAATCAGACCAACTTGAATTACCGAGTAATCAAACAAACGGGTTACTCCCGCAGAAAAGGGGCTCAGTTTACTACCTTCGCCTTTTGTGCCTCTGTCACTCAAAGGCAATTCTTTTAATAAAAAGGTCACTCCAGTGGTTATCAAAAACCAAACACCGGAACATAAGAGAGTGCTTTTTTCCTTAATATATTTTGCCGGTTAAGGGCTGAAATCTTGGTTTGATATTTTCGCTTTTCTATACTTTTACCTTTGGTGGTATTAGTGGATGTTAAAAACGAGCTCAAATAGCAGCATCCATCAATAAGAGCGCACCTCTCGGTACGCTCAAATTTATTATCCAACACAGATCTACTCTGCCAGCATTACACCACGCCAGTTGCCGCACGAAATGCCTGGACATGGCTCTGATAAATTTGCTGTATCAATTGCAAAACCTCTCTCATAAAATTGTTATTCAATGAGATCTGATCTTCACTCTTCTGTTTTTCATGTTGAGCAATAGATGAATCCACTTCATGTTCCTTAGCTTTAGCCTGAGAAAGCCCCTGTTCTACCTGCACTGAATTATTGGACATACTCTCTAAAGATTTCATCACTGAAGTTAAGAACTGCTGCTTGCTGTTACGATTTTCGAAAACCAAAGTAAGAGATTTCAGAGCACTCTTGTCAACATCTTGTGCTATATCCCATACTTTACCAATCGCTGCCCGATCCGCATCGCTACTCTTACCCAACTGTTGCATCTTGATCTCGATTAATTCGTTACGGCCAACAATATTACTTTCCAATGTCTTCTGCTGCTTAACCGCCTGACTATTTTTAACAGAAGAAGAGACACCGACAAACCCTGAACCGATAGTCATCAAACCTGAAACCACAGCCATGGCAATCATCAGCTTAGCACCATGTCGCATCTCATCCACTTGTGATTTCTGAGCATCAATGGACGCTTTATTCTCAATGTCACGCTGTAAAATACCTAGTTCACGCATCCTTTTAGCGATCTCAAAAAGCAGCGACATCATATCCAGCGTATTATTTAATTCTTGTTCGACATTTCCTAAACGATTGAGATCAAGACCCTGTTTCGGTGCAATCAATTGAACCTCATTTGTGAACCTAACTTTTCCCTGCTGTTGAATAGCGGCTTCATGTTCTGTCGGTGTCGGTATGGAGATTTTGTCAGTCACAATATCAATGCTGTTATTGACATTGCTCACCTGAGAACTGCTGACATTATTAATCATTTCCATCTTCTTACTCCTTAAATTCCCTGTGGTCGGCTGGTAAGGTTATTTATCATTTCGCCCCTGGCATTAAGCATCTGGAAAATCATTTCCATCACATGCTGGAAAGACTCTAGCAGTTGGGACAACTCCTCTTTAAGCCTGTCCATAACAGCCTGAAATGTGGTCAATTCACTACGAGAAAGTTGCACATCAGCTTGCCGGTTAGCCGCTTTACTCTGGAAAGCCGCATTGGCAGTTTGAGCAGCACCATTAGCAATATCAACTGCCGTGTCACCGACCTGTGCAGCTACTTTCACACTTCTGGCCACGGTATTAGCTGCTGTACCAGCGACTTTTGCAGAAAGTTCTGCCGCCTTTACTGCCATCTTAGCTGTCATTTCAGCCACTTTAACGCCCATCTTAGCGCCCATTTTGGCTATCAAGCCAGCGGCTGAACCACCGAAACTGACCGCCGCCGCTGCCACAGCCATCGTAACCTCAATCGCGGTTATGACTGGCCCTAGCCATTTCATGGTTTCCTTGCTGATTAAACCATCTTGAGCCGCTTGTTGTAGTCCCTGAGAAACCACGCCCATTACCCCACCGGCAATCAGCAAAGCGCCTGCTACCGCACCAACACCGGTAGCAACCATGATCGCCCCAACCACAATTGAGGCAATTGCACTGATCCAGCCAAAAATCTTGGAAAACAATCCAGATTTCTGCGCCTCTTTGGCTGAGTTTTCAGCTTCCTTGATCTTCTGCTGGTTCTCATCCATTTTCTGCAAGCTTTGCTGACGTGCACGCTGGATATCTTGAATTTTAAGATTCGTCTGATTACGCTCAATCTCACTGGTCAGTTTGCCCAGTTCAATCTCTATTGCTTCAGATGAGAGCAAATCTCCTCTCTTACCCACTGAGGCCAACAACGAAGCTCCTACTGTCAGCTTTATTATCACCGCCTTTGTCAGCTCTTTTGCCTGCTTAACCTCTTGCTTCACCTCTTGCATAACTGATTCGAGCCTAGCCATGTCTTCTGGTTTAAGGTGAGCATTCATCACTGCCAATGGCTGTGACAATGATACTCCTCGTGACTTAGCGGCATCAGAAGACTGTAAGTTACTGGCCTGACTAGGCGTAACGAGCTCCTCGCTTTTAAGGGGTGTATTTGCAGGGATCCCATCAACCTGAAAACTATTGACCCTCGGTTGAGGAACTTTAGATTCACTTACTTGAACCATTTTCCTGAGTCCTTTTTATTGTGATGGCTTCTAACATTGCACTAGAACTGGCAGCTAAAGCGGCCTGTTCCAGCGAAGCCGCCGCAAGCTGTTGGGCCGAGTAGAAGCCACTCTCAGCCCCATCAAGTTCTCCTAATTGCAGGAGACATTCGGCAGCATGAAATGGAAAACGAGGCTCATTAATATCAAGCATCGCTCCGTAGCTATAGCTTTGAACTGCCTGCTCCAGTTGCCCCATAGCCTGACGGCATGCCCCTAATCCAAGGAAGAACCGGGAGTCGTAGTGATCCAACATACACAAAGCCTGGAATATCTTATGCGCATCCTGCCATTTGCCTGACTTGTATTGGTTGAACGCTAATGAGTAAAGTTGCTCCAACGTATCACTAGAAATATCCCTCAACATGGAAAGGGTGCCACCATCATTAAAAAAGGCTTCCAATTCTTGTGTATACTGGTCAGAAGTCGTAGGTGTTTCTTGATGCTCCATAATCATTCCTTAAATTGCGCCGAGAATATTGCGCATAATGCTGTCATACTTTTGAATAAAACGGTTTAATGCCTCGATAGCCGCGTTATAACGGGAACTAGCCTCATTTAAGCGCGTTGTTTTTTCCTGGACAATATTGTTTAGTGGATTTACACGATCATTAACCGAAGTAGAAAAGTTGGCTAAACGATTATTTTCTTTATCATATTCGTAAGAATTCGCCAAACCTGTCATAGCGCCACTTTGCTTATTAGGACTCTCTAAAAATGCCTTAATAGAAATTTTAGAGTCAGAAGATATCTTCTTTAACAGTGTATATTCAGCACTTTTCTCAAAAGCGGCCTGATCACTAAAACCATATTTCTTATGGTCCAACAAATTGAAGGAACCGGAATCGGTAATATTAAGTGTCCCATTAGCTGCTAACTTCGCATTAATCTCCGACTGGATAACACTGTAAATCTTTAGCTCCGCGGTCAATGCTGCTAATTCATCACGCAACTCACGTCGTTTTTTATCATGACCTGACATAACAGAAACAAATATATTGATTACATCATTATCAAGACGATCCGGCGTTAAATTAAAATGAACCGCAGCCAGAAAATCTTTTAATGTCCAGTCAGTATTTAATGTCGGGCTATTCAAGAAAGATTTAAGATTCTCGATCCTACCTACACTCTCCCACTCAGCAACAGCACCCGCTGGCAGAAAATAGGCAATAAGTTTTTTCAGGAGTTTTTCATCTTTAGTAATATCCTTGGAATCGTTTTCAATCTTAATATTCTTATCAAGAATAAGTTTAACCAGTTCATCAAGCTTCGAAGATTTAGAGCCTTGTAGTTGCTCTAGCGGAACTGCTTCCAAATCTTTCAAGAAAAGCTGTGGGTCACTTTGATATGGCCTAATTTCCACCTTCAAATCCTTATACAATAATGCCGCGCATACGAGGTGGGCGACGGAGACGCTTTCCCTCTTCTAAAGAGTGAGGATGGTTGCTTCGTAAGCGATTAACTTCTGTCAGCAACTCTTGCTCAGCACTCTGAACCAAAGTAACGTCAGTGTGACCAAACAGTTCTGCACCCACATTTGGATTGATGCCAAGAGACTGCCACATCTCCTGCAACAGTTGCAGTCTGTGATCACTGTCCTTAATAGCTGCCTCGGCAGCTTGCAGTACTTTGGCGTTGGGTTCCTCTTGCATCAGTGACTCCTATAATAAAGAGAGATATTGATTCTTCCTGTCAAAGTTAGACTTTTTTTTGTTGTTTTCTCATTTGATGTAACGATATAACGCAACTGGCTTCTAACTCGAACCAGCCAGGCGCAATCTCACTCGCGCCTGTCCAGCGGTGATAAAACCGGGCTAAACGTTCATCATTAAGGGGAGAATCAACCAAAGTATTAACTTGACCATAAAGACGGCTGCCCGGCCCAAGCACTGCCATCGTTGCTGTTGCCAACAGATAAAGAGGCGCAAACGGATTAGCAAGCCCTCGGCGCTGCCGGGTACGGCGTAACATCACGATCCAAACTCGCGGTGCATCACAACGCCAGGCAATTTCACAACCTTCACACCACACACGCCAGCCAAGAGGAATTGGGCTACTCCCCATACAATGAGGCTGCACTGAATAACCTTGCTCCTCAAACCAAGGTATAAGGGGATCACGGTTCATAAACACACCCTACCAAGCGGTTGAATATTGATCTGTTGAGTCAACTCTTGATACGAGAGCACTGGCAAGCCGTGGTGATCACCTTCAATTAACTTACGTACATAACGGCGAATATCCATTGATACGATCAACACCGGCTTATTTTGCATTTGCGTTAAATCGCCCACCGTTTTTTTCATCTGTTCAAGGAAACTTTGCGTTACCGCCGGATCTAGTGCCAGATAACTACCCGCGCTCGTTTGACGAATACCTCCCCGAATCTGCTCCTCTACCTGCTGATCCAACAGATAGGCGGGCAAAATGTTGTTGCCATTAGCATACTTGTAACAAATGTAACGCTTAAGGCTACTGCGAATATATTCCGTCAACTGCACTACATCTTTTTCCTTCTGACCCCACACCACCATAGCTTCGAGAATCGTACGTGTATTACGAATAGAGATGTCCTCTCCAACCAATCGTTGCAGTATCTCCGTCATCCGCTGCAATGGGATTATGCGCATAGCCTCCTTGACCAACTCCCCATAACTACCTTCCATCTGTTCCAGAAGATAACGGGTTTCCTGCACGCCAATAAAATCTTCAGCGTACTCCCGCAACACATGTGACAAATGCCAAGTGATCACTTGAGACATGGATAAAAACGCCAGCCTTGATTTAGCCAAACGTTCCTGATGTGCTTCGGCTACCCACAGGGTAGGCTGATTAGGTAATAGCGGTTCCCCTTCTTCATAAGGGATAGCCAGTAACTCCAACTGATTAGTCGGTTCCTGTACCAGCAAATGTGCTGAACGCAGCCGACCACGGGCAACAGGCACCTCTTGTAGTTGGATCAGGTATTCTCCCTCCTTCATTCCCTCATTAAAACGTAAGTGAATACCTGGAAAGGGTACGCCCAAATCTAAATAGAGTGCACGTCGTACTCGTATTAATTCATCATTCAGTGAAATAGCTTCCAGCTCAGCCTGTAATCCCGCATCCACATCAATAAGTAAAGGAACCGTCATAGCAAATTCCTCTTTCTCACCCAGTTTTCCAGTTTTGGCCTTACTGCCGCTCTTAGGTTTAGGTTTGGCCGCTGGTGCACCTGCCCCCTGAGCTAACAGGCTAGGAAGATCAGCTTGCTGACTGGCATTGGCTTGTCGCTGGCGCTGAAACAGAAAATAACCGCCACCCGCCACCACCAGTGCAAGTATTAAGAAAGTTAATGTAGGGAATCCAGGAATAAGGCCAAATAGCACCAATAAAACACCGCCAATCAATAGTGCCTTTGGTTGAGCAACGACCTGATCACCAATCTCACTACCCAGATCAGAGGAGTCTTCCGACGAAACTCGGGTAACAATGATGCCTGCCGTAATCGCAATCAACAGGGCAGGAACCTGAGAGACCATACCATCACCAACGGTCAAAATGGCGTAGAGCTGCAATGCATCGGACGCTGACATCCCTTTCTGGGTGACACCTATGGTTATCCCGCCCAAAATGTTGACAAAGATGATGAGGAGACTCGCAATCGCATCACCCTTAACAAATTTCATCGCACCATCCATCGAACCAAACATCTGGCTCTCTTTTTCGATAATGCTACGCCTCTCCCTAGCTTCATGGACGTCAATAACACCAGCACGCATATCTCCGTCGATACTCATCTGCTTGCCAGGCATAGCATCAAGAGAAAAGCGAGCACTAACCTCAGCCACCCGCTCCGAACCTTTGGTTATGACGATAAATTGTACAATTGTGATGATCAAAAAGATTACTATCCCGACAATCAAGTTACCACCGACAACGAAATTACCGAAGGTATAGACTATCTTACCGGCATCCGCTTGCAGGAGAATCATCCGGGTGGTACTGACGGAAAGCGCCAAACGAAATAGCGTTGTCACCAGCAAGACCGCAGGAAAAGCGGAAAATTGTAAAGGGGAATTTATATAGACAGCCATCATCATGAGCACAACAGAGATGGTCATATTAATGGCGATCAAAATGTCAAGTAGGATAGGCGGAAGCGGCAACACCATCATGAAGACCACAGCTAGCAACAACATTGCCAACATGATGTCTTTACGCTCACCAATCAGGCGCAATAACTCAAACCCACGGTTCATAACAGAGCCTCTTGAGCGAGATAACGCTGATAAGCACTGCGTGCTTCTTCCAGATTCCCTTCCTGTTGACAGGCACGGCTAACACAAAGCCAGAGGGCGGCGCTTTGTTCACCCTGCTCTTGTAAGAGAGTGCAATGTTCTTTTGCTATGCTCCCCTCTTGCAGTTTAAGTAATGAAACCACCAAGGCACGACGCCCTTCCTGATGTTCAGGATGCAAAACCAGTAATGCATCCAATAAAATACGAGCTCGGTCAGGATGACCGTATTGAAGTTGAAGCCAGCCGAGTAGCAACAGAGCGCTCTGCTGTTTAGCACTGAGAGTCATGGTCATACCTTGTGCAACAGGTGCAGAGCCATCTGCAACAACTGTTCATCTTGATTCATCTTTTCCAACAGGGAGACAGCATGCTGTACCCTGATGTCATTACCTTGTTGCAAAATTGTACGCAGACCACTAACAGCCTGACGAAAATCATGTGGACGCAACAGAGAGTGAAACCCATCTTGCGGACAAGCAAAAGCCAACAAAGCCTGATCAGCCTTGTTGGCCGGATAAAGACGTGCGGCGTGAGTCTCAACGGATTGACCATCGGGCAACAATGCGTAGCGATCAGGTAAGCTAACCTCTATCTCTTCCCGACTGATCGCCGTAAGTTGCTCAATTCCTATATGGGCGGCAGCGATTTTGCTCACGAAGCGAGCACCTCACGCTGTACTCTTAGCAAAGAGCGAAATGCCTGATGCAGCAAGGGCAAGGTTATATGTCGTTCATCTAATGTCACGAACAATAACAGACGATCTTCTCCCAGCCAGCCACAGCGCAAGGGCAGTTCAGGCCCCTGACCACTGAAAGTGAGCAGCATCGCCTTAACCATTACCTCTTTTCCCTGATGCCAAGGAATCTCACGAGCCAGCCAAAGTGTTAACGCGCCACCATAGTGCTCAATTTGTAACGTACCAGAATATTCAAAATCGATTTGGATCAAGGGGCTAGAAGCATCAGACATCTCCATACCTAAATCCTGACAAAACTGGAGTAACTGTGGTTCTATCCAGTTCATGATGCTCCCTCTCCCGACCACAATTCGTCTTCTTCTCTCTCAATTGCTGTATCTAGCGCCAGTTGACAAGCATTAAGCAGGTTTTGGCGCTGTTCTTCATCACTGAACACTTCTACCGGAATCAATCGAATCAATCGTTTCAACTCCCGGTAGAAATGAATTTGAGCTTGGCTATCCTGCAATCCCAAAGCATGACCGAGCATTTCAACATCCCGCACATTGGCCCAACGTTTCTCAACCAGAGAAACGACATCCCCCATAAGGTCAGAAGGCCCGTATGCCATGACTTTCCCCCTCTACCACGCTTTTCCATAAATGCTCGACCTGAACCGATAAACTGTTAAGCAAACGGAGTTTATGCATGTCACTCATCACACGTTCCAACTTAATAGGATCAAGTTGCCGCTGTTGGCTGTCTAGATCAGCACTCAACGCTTTCATGATGAATCCTGTTACTTCCATCAGGGAACTACTCTTGAAATTGGATTGAATATCCCGCCAGGCAGCCGACAACCCTTGATAATCCATAACCGCATCACGATAGATGTTGCGCAATGCTTGCAAATTACCAACCCCATTTCTAGCTGCTACCGTCGCATCAGGCGTAATGCGAGCGCCCAACTCGATAGCAATTCCCTGCTCTTGCGCTAAACGAGACAATTCCTGTTCAACCAATGTCAATATGGCATGTGCCTCTGGCCTGCCTGCCAGCGCATCGCGGGCCTGACTTAGCGCATAGAATTGCTCACTCACCTCTCCAGAGAAACTTTCCAGATAAGCCTGTAGTTGAGCAATATTAGTCAACTGAGCACTATTTAAGTGAGAGATCAATGCGTTGACTTTTTGTTGACGCTCTAAATCTGGCACCTTCTGCAAATATTCACCCACCAGCGTCTCAATTTCTCGCACCCTGGCATGTCCATCGCTAACTTTACGTTTAGAGAGTGGCATATCCTTGCGTTCCGAAAATGCAAAAGTCATCTCTTCGGCCGCATCAGCAAAAGACTGGGATGCTGATACCAGCACGACTTTCTCTCCCTGAAATTGACCTACCTTAGCCTGTTCCTGTTGTGCGGTAACCCCGGCACCCAGTTCTGATAAAGTTACCGAATGAAGATGATTCTGGATAATATCCATAGTCTACCTTGTCATGTCAGAGTTAATAATGAACAAATTATAAAGATACCGTCCCAGTGCCTATGCCAAAATCAGTCGTGAATTTTTAGCAAAACCTGCCGTAACTCAAGGAAGAGCCCTTTTGCTCTGATATAAGACTTATAAAACATGAGCAACACGCTGTGAATAAAATAGAAAATTTCACCGATAAAGCAGAGAACAGCCAGGTAAACTCCAACCATTTTCTAAAAACTCCCGACTCAGATTGCAATCCCTTCCTCCTTCCCTTCTTTATAGTATTCGTAGCAGAGGTTATATAAACGATCATGAAGCTTTCCCTTGACCATATTCCCGGCAAAATGCGCCACGCCATTAATGAATGCCGACTAATTCAGATTCGCGGCAGGGTTACTCAGGTCACGGGTACACTACTTAAAGCCGTTATTCCCGGTGTGCGGATAGGTGAACTTTGTCATTTACGTAATCCTGATAACTCGCTGTCACTTTTGGCAGAAGTCATTGGGTTCCAACAACATCAAGCCTTGCTAACACCTCTTGGCGAGATGTTTGGTATTTCTTCAAATACTGAAGTGAGTCCAACCGGAGCCATGCACCAAGTTGGCGTGGGTGACTACCTGTTAGGACAAGTCCTTGATGGGCTAGGTAATCCATTTTCCGGCGGTCAATTACCGGAGCCACAAGCCTGGTATCCGGTTTACCGAGATGCGCCGGCCCCCATGAGTCGTAAACGGATTGAGCACCCGCTCTCTCTCGGTGTGCGAGCTATTGATGGCTTACTCACTTGTGGTGAAGGTCAACGTATGGGGATTTTTGCCGCAGCCGGTGGCGGAAAAAGTACACTGTTATCTACGTTGATTCGTAGCGCCGAAGTCGACGTTACCGTGCTGGCACTCATCGGTGAACGTGGCCGTGAAGTGCGGGAATTTATCGAATCAGATCTCGGTGAAGAGGGGCTAAAACGCTCAGTGCTGGTGGTAGCAACCTCAGATCGCCCAGCAATGGAGCGAGCTAAAGCAGGATTTGTCGCTACATCAATCGCTGAATATTTTCGTGATCAAGGCAAACGTGTACTCCTACTGATGGATTCAGTGACCCGTTTCGCCCGAGCGCAACGAGAAATAGGTCTGGCTGCCGGCGAGCCGCCAACCCGACGTGGTTATCCCCCGTCCGTGTTTGCCGCTTTGCCACGGCTAATGGAACGTGCTGGTCAATCCGACAAAGGTTCGATTACCGCCCTCTATACCGTCTTGGTGGAAGGCGATGACATGACAGAGCCTGTGGCAGACGAGACCCGCTCTATCCTTGATGGTCACATTATTTTGTCACGTAAGCTGGCTGCGGCTAACCACTATCCAGCTATTGATGTGTTACGTTCCGCCAGCAGGGTGATGAATCAAATTATCACTCCTGAACATCAGGCTCAGGCTGGCCTGCTGCGCAAATGGCTAGCTAAATATGAAGAAATTGAGCTCTTGTTGCAGATTGGAGAGTATCAAAAAGGGCAAGATCCCGTTGCCGACACTGCCATTGCGCGCATTGAAGCAATACGTGGCTGGTTACGCCAAGGCACCCATGAGCCGAGTGATTTACCGCAAACCTTAGCTCAATTACAGCAGATAACAAAATAATGATTAGCCGTTTACAACGCATAAAAACCTTGCGAGTCGAACGCGCTGAAAAACATTTTTCCTTGCAACAAACGAAACTACAAATGGCCCGTCAGCACCATCAGCAGGCTTTGCAAACCTTGCAAGATTACTGTCAATGGCGAATAGAAGAAGAGCAACGGCTTTTTGAATTATGTCAGGGCCAACCTATTGACCGCAAAGGTCTTGAACGCTGGCAGCAACAAGTTGCCCTGTTACGCGAAAATGAAGCGCAACTGGAAAAACAAGTGGCTGAAATGACCGAAAAAGTGGAGCTGGAACTCCGTCAATTACAAGAATGTCAACGTGTACTGCACCACGCACGCCAACAGCAAGAAAAATTTAATGAATTGGGTCGCCAGCAACAAGAGGCGATCCGTGCCCAAGGTGAATACCAGGAAGAGCTGGAACAAGAAGAGTTCCATCGCCAAGAAAGAGTGTAAAACAGAAGAGTATGAACCCACTGACAGCCATCAGCAAAGGTGTCTCCTCCCTCCCAACGTCGTCCCCCACAGAGGCAGACGCAGATTTGCAACGCCGTTTCGAGCTAGCTATCACCTCTCACGCCGCCAACACACGCCAGTCAACCACACGACGGGCGGAACAACCGTTAACCAACACGACAACAAACAGTAAAACTGCCGATCAACATGACACACATGACTCAGATGAGGAGCAGCCCTCATTCGACTCTCCCCAACCGGCAATTCTGGCAATTGATGATCCACGCAAGCAAGCCCTAGCATTGTCAGGTCATAACATACCTACATTGCCTCAAAATCAGAAAAAAAGCTTATTAGGCTCCGTTCATCACCTTAGTGAGATCACTAACGAGATAAGGGAGTCTCTGCCAACACCCGAAGTCCCAACACGTCAGTCAAACCTGAACACCTTGTCAGTTTCTGACCTAAAACCGGTTGATATCATGTCCTCTGTGACTTCTTATCCTGACACAACCGAGATTCCTGTACCGCAAGACGCAAACGATGAACTGGCATATCATACAGTTATGCAAACAACACTTGGGATGCAAACAACGCCTGGCCGATCCCCATCTCAGCCAGACACACAATACGGTTCCACTCTTCATCAACAGACAGACCCGACTTTACCTATACCTGCCCGCCATGCCAACGAAATCAACACTGCGGAAAGAAAAACACTAGCTGAAATCGAGACATACCAGTTGTTGGTATCAAAGCCAAAAGAGTCCGACTCTCAATCCTCTCACTCTGGTGGATCAGAAGGGAAAACGCCTTTCTTCCCACAAACACAACTTCTGCCGGGGGAGCGCATCCTCGCCTCAATGCAAGCAACTTCAACCATATCTCCTCTTTTGGCAGCGTTGATCGACAAACTGAGTGTGGAGATCAGTATCGAACTAACACAGCAGCAGCGTCCGGCGACATTACATCTGACACTCCCTGGCTTGGGGGAGCTTGAGATCCAACTCACCAACGAGCATGGCAAACTTCAAATAGAGATTTTGGCGAATCCCGCCGCTCAACAACTCTTGAAACAGGCACGTTTTGAACTGATTGAACGTTTACAGCTTCTTTACCCAACACAAACTGTCGAACTCTCCCTTCCGTCTCAAACGGATGGTGAACACGGATCACGTCAACGTCGCAGTGTATATGAAGAATGGAAAAAAGATGCATGAATAGCCTGACCTTATCCAAAGTTTCATTGGAAGAATTAACGCTGCATCAGACTCTGAGTCGCCACCAGCAACAATTTAGTTGGGATAATAGCCATCTCTCCCTAGATGTGATCTCCCCTCCCCAAACGTTAGACAGGGTACTGATCGCCCATTGGCAGGGACAAACTTTTTCCTTTTACTGCCATGCAGCCGAGCTAGCGCTGTGGCTCGCTCCTGATCTACAACAAGCGGACCTCACATCACTCCCTCAAGATCTGCTGTTGGCACTACTGGAATATCAGAGCAAAGTGCTACCCACTCTATCATGGTCAGCACTGAGTACCACGTCAGAACGCCCTTTGTCAGCTTGTTTACGACTATGCTTTGAACGGCCAGGGGCCACATTGCCGCTCTGGTTACCAGAGCCATCCCCCTTAATTGCCATATTGCCAAAACGTCAACTTGGCGAATGCCTGCCTATTCCATTACGACTTTCTCTACAATGGGGGGCAATAATCCTGACTTTAGATAGGTTTCGTACTCTGGAATCAGGGGATGTGCTGCTACTGCCCCCACAGCAACAATCAGATGACCCTTTATTAGTACATCTGGAAGGACGCCCTTGGGCCTATTTTAAATCCCATGACCATAAATTGGAGTTAATCACTATGCACACACCTTCTCCTGACAGTTCCGACAACACTCTGCCAGTAACAGACTTAAACGATCTTGAGGTTCATATCAGTTTCGAAGTGGGCCGTCAGACCTTGGATCTACAGACACTCACCAGCCTGCAACCCGGCTCATTACTCGATCTTGGTGTTCCTTCGGACGGTGAAGTTCGTATTCTCGTCAATCAGAAATGCCTGGGCTCAGGGCGGTTGGTGGATATTGAGGGACGTCTGGGAGTAAGAGTCGAACATCTCTCCGTGGAGAAACAATCATGATCCAACTACCGAACGAATTGGATCTCATCATCGGTCTGGCTTTACTGGCTCTGCTTCCCTTTATTGCCGTGATGGCAACCTCTTTTCTCAAACTGGCTGTGGTATTTTCCTTACTGCGTAACGCGTTGGGCGTACAGCAGATCCCACCCAACATGGCTATGTACGGATTGGCAATTATCCTCACTATCTATGTGATGGCTCCAGTGGGTTTCGCCACTCAAGATTACCTGCGTCAAAATGAAGTTTCATTCAGCAATGCGCAATCCGTCGATAAATTTGTGGAAGAGGGCCTGACACCTTACCGGAATTTTCTCAAACAACATATTAAGCCCAGTGAACGTACTTTCTTTATCGATAGTACCCGACAAATTTGGCCAAGCCAGTATGCAGATCGGCTAGAACCAGACAGCCTATTGATACTGTTACCTGCCTTTACCGTCAGTGAATTAACCCGGGCTTTTGAAATTGGGTTTCTTCTTTATCTACCGTTTATTGCAATCGATCTCATTATTTCTAACATTCTGCTCGCAATGGGGATGATGATGGTTTCTCCAATGACTATCTCTCTGCCTTTCAAATTACTGTTATTTGTCCTGCTTGATGGCTGGACACGCCTGACACATGGCCTTGTTATCAGTTATGGAGATTGAATATGAGTAATGCTGATATTTTGCATTTCACTAGCCAATCTCTCTGGTTAGTGTTAATCCTTTCCCTACCACCGGTACTCATGGCTGCGGCAGTGGGAACATTGGTCTCGTTGATCCAAGCACTCACCCAAATACAAGAACAAACATTGGGTTTTGTTATCAAATTAGTTGCGGTCATTATTACCCTATTCGCTACAGCTACCTGGCTTGGCAACGAACTCTACAGCTTCGCCAATATGACCTTTCTTAAGGTGCCACTGATCAAATGACCCTACCAGAGCTCCAGCAGCAAATACTTGCTTATACCCTGTTGTTACCACGCATCATGAGCTGCTTTGTGATATTTCCCGTGCTCAGCAAACAGATGCTAGGTGGTGGGCTAATTCGCAACGGCGTAGCCTGCTCACTGGCCCTTTATGCTTATCCAACAGTAGCCGGTGGTCAGCTGCCCACATTAGGCAGCCTGGAATTGACTCTGTTGCTCGGTAAAGAAGTCCTGCTTGGTCTGCTCATCGGCTTTATCGCTTCTATCCCATTTTGGGCTATGGAAGCCACGGGTTTCATTATAGATAACCAACGGGGAGCAACAATGGCTTCAGTGCTTAACCCTTCCCTGGGAAGTCAAACCTCCCCCACGGGTCTGTTATTGACTCAAACACTGATCACACTTTTTTTCTCCGGCGGCGCTTTTCTTGGTCTACTCGGTGCCCTATTTCAGAGTTATAACAGTTGGCCGGTAACGCAATTTTTCCCCCAAATTACCAACCAGTGGCTCCACTTTTTCTATGGACAGTTTAGCTATCTACTACAACTCTGCGCTTTAATGGCAGCTCCTTTGCTAATCGCCATGTTTCTGGCAGAGTTCGGACTGGCACTGATTAGCCGGTTCGCTCCTTCTCTCAACGTTTTCGTGTTAGCAATGCCGATCAAAAGCGCAATTGCCAGCCTGTTATTGGTTATCTATATCCAGTTATTGATGCACCATGCCCATGATAAGGTGCTGTTAATTCTCTCCCCGGTACGTATGTTAATCCCTATCTTGGAGACGCCATGAGCGGAGAAAAGACTGAAAAACCTACCCCAAAGAAACTCAGAGATGCCCGGAAGAAAGGCCAGGTAACCAAAAGTAACGAAGTGGTATCGAGTTCCTTGATCCTGGGGCTGGTCGGCATGATGATGGTCATGTCTGAATACTATTTGGAGCATCTGAGTAAACTGATGCTAATCCCAGCTAATCTGCTGGACAAACCCTTTCCCCAAGCCTTCAACCATGTGGTTGAAAACCTGATGCAAGAGCTGGTCTACCTCTGCCTGCCAATTCTAAGCGTTTCCGCTTTGCTATCGCTGGTATCACACTTCGCTCAATACGGTTTTCTACTTAGTGGACATTCCATCAAGCCTGATATTAAAAAGATCAACCCTGTTGAAGGTGCCAAGAGAATCTTCTCTATCAAAAGTCTGGTGGAATTCATCAAATCGATACTTAAAGTAGGGCTGCTCTGTACCTTGGTCTGGGTGACTCTGGCAGGCAATCTACAAGCATTACTGCGCCTGCCAGAGTGTGGGGAAGGATGCATTATCCCTGTACTCGGAATAATGTTAACCCAACTAATGACCGTATGTGGCATAGGGTTTATCGTGATTTCTATTGCCGATTATGCCTTTGAACATTACCAACATATTAAACAGCTTAGAATGAGCAAAGACGAGATCAAACGGGAGTATAAAGAGAGTGAAGGTAGCCCAGAGATCAAAAGCAAACGACGCCAATTTCACCAAGAATTACAATCAAGCAATATGCGCGCTAGCGTCAAGAATTCATCAGTGATCGTCGCCAACCCAACTCACATTGCAGTAGGTATCCGTTATAAGAAAGGAGAGACACCGTTACCCCTTATTACACTCAAGTTCACCGATGCGCAGGCCCTACAAGTTCGACGTATTGCCGAAGAGGAAGGTATTCCGGTATTACAACGCATTCCTCTAGCACGAGCACTTTATCAAGATAGCCTGATAGATCACTATATTCCGGCTGATCTTATCCAAGCTACCGCGGAAGTTTTACGCTGGCTAGAACAGTGGCAAGATCGTGCTTCCGAGCCGTAACCTGTTCCTAAACAGCGTTTTTTGGCGGTCATACTGAACATATATAAACTGAACATTGGCGTTTAAAATACTTCGCCAATGTTCAATACAAATGAAATATAATTCAGATTCGTTTCTTAAGCATTACGATTCAATTACATAATAACAACAAATTTAATATAAATAAAAATTACTGCTAATAACCTAACATTACTTAAACAATATTATAATAAACAATCCAATTCGGTTAGGTTGATTTTCTGTTTTTATCGATTGATCAAATAGCTGAAACCAGATTGAATTTATTAATAAGTGATTTATATTACACGTAGCTATTTGGACTTCACTTTGCGCTGACTTCTATATCGGTTAATTCGTTAATATTACTCTCGCTATCATCCATTATAATTACTAACGTATTATGAATCACTAATAGATTGCCTGAATAAAAGGAGATAACTATCAATATCAGTCAAGACAAAAGGCTTAGTTTATAGCTAAAGAGTGCAAAATTTATAAGCAATCGTTATCGTGCAAAGAATGATCACTTTTTACTCTTCGTTTATAAAGTGTTTATAAAACGTGAGAATAATACGATATTTGGACCAAGGAACATAATAGGCCCACTAGCAAAAATCATTTTAATTAAAAGGTGCTATAGTTAACCATCAGGTTAAATACGTAGAACTATTCTTTCTGTCTATTTAAGGCAGCGAAACTAAAGAAAATATCTATTAATAATAATAATGTGATTTGTATTTTTAAGACATACACCAACAGATCCAGGACAATAGAATGAACGGCATCACAACATCAGGGAAGGGAATGGATATCTCGCTATTCCAGCGTAGCATGCCTGCTTTTAACGTTATAGAGCACCCTCAAGAAGGGATATATATCCTGCTCGAAGGTGAAATGACATGGCAGGACAGCACCAATACCTACGATATCTCCCACAACGAATTGCTTTTTGTTCGTCGTGGCAGTTATGCAGCAAAAACGCGTAGTGATACCTGTAAGCTACTCTGGTTGCCCCTGAGTACCCCTTTTCTCCACGGTTTTCTGCAACGTTTTGGTACTCTGCTCAGTGAAGTTGAGCGGCACAATATGTCAACACCCGAATTAATTGCATTTACCTCGTCGCCTCTGTTATCTCAAAGTATAAATGGGTTGGTCGATCTACTGGCTCACGATTACCCCACAGCTTTGGGTCAACTCAGAACAGAAGAGTTGTTATTGTTACTGGCATTTGGAGAGCAAGGCACTTTGCTCATGTCAGTATTACGACAATTGAGCAATCGCCAAGTGGGACGTTTGCAAAGTTTTATGGAAAATCACTACCTTAAGGAGTGGAAACTCAGTGAATTCGCTAAAGAATTTGGTATGGGATTAACCACTTTCAAGGAGCTGTTCCGTTCGGTATACGGGATATCACCACGCGCCTGGATCAGTGAACGCCGCATTCTTTATGCACATCAGCTACTACTCAATAGTGAGATGAGTATTGTTGATATCTCGATGGAAGCAGGATTTTCCAGCCAATCCTACTTCACTCAAAGCTATCGGAGACGCTTTAATTGCACGCCCAGTCGAGCCAGGTATGGCAAAGAGTAACGATTGGCTAAAATAATCTGACGTTTTTTACAAGTTAACCGTTGGCCTGACAGATAAAATAAGGCCATTCCTAATTTAATCGACAAGAGTGACTAGCAGCAAGATGAGCATAGCATGAGCCAGCAAGACCATAATCAGACTCGAACCAGCATGTTTCTCGGCCGCAAGATCTCTGTCACGCAGTCGGGAATTCCACGCCGGGATCAATTAATCGGAAAATCATCGGCTATTCAGTATCAGAATAGAGACATTATTAATAGCCAACAGTTTATTTTATTACAACGCTTGCTACCCAGACACCTGCTGGAAAGCTTGATGAAGTCCGTCTGGTTTCGTAGACGGTTAAATTGTGGTCAAACTTTGCGGCGTGACGACCTACAACAGCTCATCAGAGCGGTGGCAGAACCGGAATGTGACTGGAATAAGGTACTGGGTGACCGCATAAACCTGGCTGACAGAAATCTTTTACAGCACTGGGTATTACAGCCGCTATTTGACTGGTGGCTCCATTTGTTGGAGCCAGAGATAGACTTCTGGTTCACTGAATTTGATCAGTTACAGATCCAAGAACGGCAACTGCGTGCTAAAGCGCATTTTTGGCAACAAGCCGAAAGCGTCTCATCTCAATGCCGAGAACAACAACATCAAGAGGTTATATCTTTGCAAACAGCGCTTAACCAACGCAAACAACTATTAGAAAAAAGGCTGTTGACAACGGAAACCCAGGCTCGCGAAGCATGGCCCAATTGGTTTACTGGGCTAGATGCACTCCAGACTGGCGGCAACCTAACCACTTTTATGCCGGTTCCCGAAGCACTGTCATCCTGTTGGGCGTGGTTGACGACTTTAGAACATGACACCGAGGCGGCTACTCACTTGCAAAAATGGCTTTGTGCCCGTTTTCTGTGCCTGCCACAGGACAATTTTCACTGGCAATCGACGACCTAATTATTAGAGGAAACATGCAAACTCTACTCAATCATTTGGCCAGTCGCTTAGGCCAGAAGCCCTTTGTTTCCGATAGACAAGGGCATTACCATTTGCACATTGATAACTACAACCTATTTTTTCGCCAACAGGGAACTGAACTTGTGTTATCCAGCCCGCTAAGCTGGCGCCATAACCCAAAAGATCCGTCAGGCGCTGAATTACTGAAAACACTATTGCAACAAGTTACGCGCTGGGGACGCCATGCTCCCCATGCACTGACCCTGGATGAATCAGAGAATCTTATTCTGGAAGCACGCCTTGACCTTGATGGTTTGGATGTTCAAATACTGGAACAGATGCTAACTCTGCACGTCGATCTACTGGAACAAGTCATGGCTTTATTGTCGGAAACCCAATCCGCCCCTCAATGGAAACAGGTAATATGGCAACCATGAAACCATTCCAAAGGCTATGCCGTTCCCTACTGTTGTCGTTGAGTATCAGCGGTGTGATGCTTCCCTCTGCTTATAGCCAAGATCTAGATTGGTTTCCCGCGCCTTATAACTATCTGGCAAAAGGAGAAAGCTTGCGGGATGTACTGGTTAATTTCGGCGCCAACTATGAAGCATCAGTGATTGTCAGCGACAAGGTGACCGATCAAGTTAACGGCCATTTTGAGCAGGACACTCCTCAGGAATTCCTGCAACATTTATCCTCTCTCTATAATTTGGTCTGGTACTACGACGGGAGTGTGCTTTATGTATTCAAAAACAGTGAAATACAATCGCGCCTGCTTAAACTTGAGCGAACCAACGCAACGGAATTACAGCAAGCCCTAAAACGTTCCGGTATTTGGGAGCCACGCTTTGGCTGGCGTCCTGATCCAGGTAACCAACTGGTTTACGTATCAGGCCCTCCCCGTTATCTTGAACTGGTTGATCAGACTGCATCCGCACTAGAACAGCAATCATTATTACGTAGCGAAAAAACGGGCGCCTTAACAGTGGAAATTTTCCCGCTCAAATACGCCTCAGTGGTCGATCGCAAGATTCAGTATCGTGATACCAGTATTGAGGCGCCTGGCATAGCCACCATTCTCTCCCGTCTGCTCAGTGATACCAATGTAACCGCGGTTACTGGTGAAGCATCTTCTTCTATGGGAGGAAGCTACTCAAGCCGGGCTGTCGTACAGGCAGAACCCTCCCTAAATGCCATCATTGTACGGGATAACCCGGAAAGGATGTCCATGTACGCCCATTTGATCAACGCACTGGACAAACCCTCCGCCCGAATTGAAGTTGCCCTTTCCATCGTCGACATCGACGCAAACAACCTTTCAGAACTGGGAGTTGACTGGCAAGTTGGCATCAACACCGGGCCTCGTCATATTATTGATATCACAACCTCCGCCGGGGGGAAAAAGGAAAGTAAGGAAAAAGGGGAAAGCATCGGTTCAGCCGCATTAAGTAGCCTGGTCGATCGCCGTGGCCTGGATTACCTGCTCGCCAAAATAACTTTGCTAGAAAGTAAAGGAAGCGCTCAGGTGATTTCCCGCCCAACGCTTTTAACGCAGGAGAATACGCAAGCCGTCATTGACAACAATGAAACCTACTACGTGAAAGTGAATGGCGAACGGGTGGCCGAGCTTAAAAGCCTTACCTATGGCACTATGCTACGCATGATCCCCAGAGTCATCCAAGTAGGAGACTCTCCTGAAATCAGTTTAGACCTGCATATTGAGGACGGTAACCAGAAACCTAATAGCTCAGGACAGGATGGCATCCCGACCATCAGCCGAACCATTGTCGATACCGTCGCCAGAGTTGGACATGGGCAAAGTCTGCTGATTGGCGGCATCTACCGCGACGAAATGAGTCAAATAACACGCAAGGTGCCATTTTTAGGCGATATCCCTTATCTGGGTGTCTTGTTTCGCAATACCAGTGAGCAAGTTAGGCGATCAGTACGGCTATTCATTATTGAACCACGTCTGATTGACAGTGGAATCGCCCATTATCTGGCTCTTGGTAACGGGCAAGATCTACGCCCTGGATTACTGGCAACACAAGATATCTCTAATCAGAGCCTATCGCTGAGTAAAGTTCTGGGAAGTGCACAATGCCAACCATTATCCTCAGCCCGCCAAGTACAGGAAACTCTACGGCAAGCAGGTAAAAGCTCATTTCTATCCTCATGCCGAATGGGTAAAACTTACGGATGGCGAGTCATTGAACAACAATGTTCATTGAAGGAAACCTGGTGTGTTCGTGCGCAAAATAAGGCGAACAGATGAGTTGGAAAATTCGCTTTTACCGCGGACTGAATAAAAGTATTGAGGTTAATTTAGCTGAGGGGCGTTTAGCCATCGGCTCAGACCCCCTACAGGCAGATATCGTTCTGGTGGATGAGGATGTTGCGCCTGTGCACCTGATCTTAGAAGTCGAACCAGACTCAATTCGCCTGTTGGAATGGGCCGGTGAAGTCGCACCAAGTCAGAATGGCGAACCGCTGTCACCGGGTGCGACATTGCAAGCGCTGGCCCGTCAGGAGGCTGGCCCGTTATTGTGGGCTTTTTGTGACCAACAACATGCATTCCCGAACCAACTCGCTGAACTGGCGGTCACACCACGCCAGCGCCCTGCCCGCCAAAATCGTAGCCGGGTAGCAGGCGGGATGTTGATACTTTGTCTTGTATTGGCACTCGGTCTTCTGGCACTGCTTGGGCATGAAGGATGGCAAAGGAGCAACATGTCCAATGGCCTCGCCGAGCAAGAACTACGCCGTTTTCTCAATGGCGATTCAGCCTATCGCCAGATAAGTGTACAAATGATGCCCGATCATGGGCCACTACTGCTCAAAGGTTATGTGGACCTCAATCAACAACGGCTGGCGCTGCAACAGTATCTCGATACTCACTCTCTCAGTTATCGGCTGGAGTTGCGTACGATGGAAGAATTACGTCAGGGGGTGGATTTCATTTTACAAAAATTAGGCTATGCCCAGGTGCAAAGCCGCAATGGCAAACAACCCGGTTGGATCCGCCTTACGGGAGAAGTCACTGATACCAGCCAGCAATGGAACGATATCGAGTCACTACTCAAACGTGATGTTCCGGGCTTACTTGGTATAGAAAACCAGACGAAGTTCACCGGTAATCACCTCAAGCGACTGGATATGTTATTGGCTAAACATGATTTACCCGACTCGCTGATCTACAAAGATAAAAATGATCGTATCGAGTTCACTGGTCAATTGGATGAGCACCAGACGCATAACTTCTACCGCTTACAGCAGGTATTTAAACAAGAGTTCGGCAGCCGGCCAACACTGGTATTACTGAATAATAAGCGTCTCACTCGCAATGATGAGCTCAATTTCGACGTCCGGGCTGTTTCTTTCGGGCGTGTACCCTATGTGGTACTTAAAAACAACCTACGTTACCCGGTTGGAGCAACCACAGAAAACGGTTTAAGAATTGAGGCCATCCGTCAAGATGCAATCGTTATCATCAAGGGTGGACAACAATTTATCGTCAAACTTAACAGGAGCCCAGCTTCATGATGACATCCCTGGAAGCACGACTGTTTGGTGCTAATCCCACTTATGTCAACGAAATGCAACACCGTCTCGCTCAGGCGCTGAACGATATCAAACAACGCCTGAGACGCGGCGGTTCAGTACAAGAATACCAACAATGGCAACTGGAGGCTGATGCCATCCAAGCTGCAATCACAATACTTAACACAACAGAAGGAAACCATCATGGCTGAAATTTTTACTTCCGCAACAACAGTGAATACTCTCGATAAGGTTGCTGAGCAGCTTAAGACCCAAGCCAACACAGCTAACTCCGACGTTAATGACGCAATCGCCGCCCTCAGCGGCGGGCCTGATAACCCTGCTTTGCTAGCTGATTTACAACACAAAATCAACAAGTGGTCGGTAATTTACAACATTAACTCTACTGTCACCCGGTCCATGAAAGACCTGATGCAGGGCATATTACAGAAGATCTAATCATGACACGTTCACTCAAAGGACTACTGGCAGATATTGCTCTGGTTGGAAGCGGCCATCACTGTCATGACGAAGCCAATATTATTGCCGACTGGCTGATGTCAAGCGAGGAAGGACAAGAAGCAGCAAACCTGATTCGGCTCTCTTCTCTAACGAACCAAGGCAAATATCAACAGGCTCTGGATTTTGGTCGGGATCTTCCCTGGCCCAGTCTGGAACCGTGGTTAGCGTTGTGTGAGTGGCGTTTGGGTTTGGCATCAGCTCTGGAGCAGAGACTGACGCGAATGGCGGGCAGCGACGATCCACAATTGCTCTCCTTCGTTGACGGCATGCGGGAACAACTGGCTCATGAATAGGATTGAAGGACCATCCTATAACACCGTGTCGCAACCAACGGTACAGCCTTCGGTCAGTTCCAAGCACCAGCACAGCTTTGAGCAAGCACTGGAAACCACGCCTGATCAGCAAATGCTGAAAGAGCGCCAGCAACGCTGGCTTCAGGGAGAACCGCTGGAAAACGTTTTAGCCGACTTCGATCCAGCGACACAGCGCAAAGTGACATGGCAGTGGTATCAGGCTTTATCGTCTGACAAACAGCCTTCCCAACGTGCTCAGTTAGAAGACAAGCTGATCGCTCCGGTACAAGAGCAGCTATGGTCACAGTTTGGTGGCTTGACAGGCAATATCAAGCCATCACTGGATATGCCAGAACTTAGAAAGATTGTTCGTGAATTCGCCCCCACAGGTCGACAACAGGAGACAGTGCTCCTCAAGATACTCGGCAAGATTGAACCTATTCCTGGCAATGAGTACCTGAGTGACCTTATCCGGCAGGAGTTGAAAACATTGATCCCCCGTAACGGTATGGTGGATAACCTGATGCGAAACTCACACAAACCTGATTTGGAAGAATAATGGATCTACCGCCACTCAGTAAAACAAGGATAGACAACCTAGATAAACTCAACACACCTTAAATTTGGAGGAACAATGGATCTACCACATATAAGCGAGACACTGATCACCAGCCTGGATGAACTCAACACATCTCAGGCCAGTGCCGAAAATATTGCGAGTTTTGAACTTGCTATGTCCAATCAAGATCAGGGGATTGAAAACAATCTGATCAATGAATTAGGTCAGATCAGGCAACAACTTACTCAGGCGAAACAAGATCTGGAAACACAGCTAGCGGTCCCTAGCAGTGATCCTAACAGCCTGATGCAAATGCAGTGGTCTCTGATGCGGATCACCCTGCAAGAAGAGCTGATTGCCAAAACGGTAGGACGACTCAATCAAAACATTGAAACCCTAATGAAAGCCCAGTGAGGAGCTGTGAAGAAACACTATATAATCTGCGTTATGCTCGCTATCCTGATGCTAACTGGCTGTAAAATCGAACTCTATACCGATGTGAGCCAAAAAGAAGGCAACGAAATGCTGGCCTTGCTCAGGGAAGCGGGCATTTCCTCTGATAAGCAACCAGACAAAGATGGCAATATCAAGTTGTTAGTCGAAGAGTCTGATGTGGCACAAGCTGTTGAAGTGCTCAAACGTAAAGGATATCCACGGGAGAACTTCTCTTCGTTACAAGATGTCTTCCCCAAGGACGGCCTTATCTCCTCGCCAATAGAAGAACGTGCGCGGCTCAACTTCGCCAAAGCGCAGGAGATTGCCCGAACACTTTCCGAAATCGATGGCGTGCTTGTAGCACGAGTACACGTTGTTTTACCCGAGGAGCAAGACCGATTGGGCAAAAAGCTATCGCCAGCCTCTTCCTCGGTGTTTATCAAACACGCAGCGGACGTACAACTCGACACTTACATCCCTCAAATCAAGCAACTGGTTAATAACAGCATTGAAGGGTTGAGTTATGATCGGATCAGTGTCGTATTAGTACCCGCAGCAGGCGTACGTCAAGTACCGCTGGCACCACGCTACTCCACTCTGTTCTCTATCCAAGTGACTGAAGAGTCACAAGGGCGGCTGATTGGACTGTTTGTGCTATTATTGGCCCTGTTATTTATCAGCAATCTGGCACAATTCCTGTGGCACCGAAGCAGGATGCAATAATGGTAACAGCATTAACGCCCTATCAGTTTCGGTTTTGCCCTGCCAGCTATATTCATTCTGATCATCTATCACCAGAATGGCTTGCAGTCTTATCTTCCCTACCTGAGTGGAGAAACTCTCCCAGGCTTAATGGACTACTACTAACCCAATTTGATCTGAATGTGGATTATGAATTACCAACTGGATTGGGAAACATCGCCCTGTTAGAGCAATCGTGCTTAGAACAACTTCTTACCTGGCTAGGCGCTTTACTTCACGGGCAAGCTATCCGCCATTGCCTAATGGCGGCAGAACTTCGCCACTTACATGGCTCACTAGGAAAAGAGGGACATCACTTCTGCTTAAAGTATCTCGACATCATTATCGGCAACTGGCCGACTGGCTGGCAGCGCTCATTACCATCAGAAATCAATGCAAACTATTTTCGTACCAGTGCCTTACAGTTCTGGCTAACGGCGATGGAGTCTCCTCCTATCGATTTCGCTAAGCGCCTGAGCCTGCGGCTTCCCTCTCATGAAAACCTCGCGGCCTGGCCTATCAGCCAGGCAGAACGACCGTTGGCACAAGCATTGTGTCTCAAATTGGCTAAGCAAGTGAACACAGAATGTTACCATTTATTAAAATAACAGCAGAGCATCTTCAACTGTCTCCTGAACTCCAAATACTGCGTAAAGCGGACTATCAAACCTGCCTCAGTGCCAAATCTCTGCTTGAGGCTGCCCGGCTCCAGGCACAAGAAATTGAACGTGGCGCGCAGGCGGTGTATGAGCAACAAAAAGAGTTAGGTTGGCAAGCAGGCATTGATGCTGCCCGCGCAGAACAAGCTAACCTGATTCATCAAACCCAGTTGCAATGCCAGCAATACTACCGGCAGGTCGAACAACAAATGAGCAATGTAGTATTACAGGCTGTACGTAAAATCCTAAAAAATTATGACCAAGTTTCCCTCACCTTACAGGTAGTTCGTGAGGCCCTGTCATTAGTCAGTAACCAAAAACAGGTTATCCTGCGCGTTAATCCTGAACAGGCCGCAACAGTTCGCGAACAAATATCACGGGTACACAAAGATTTCCCTGAAATCGGCTACTTAGAGATCACTGCTGATGAGCGTCTCGATCAAGGGGGCTGTATTTTAGAAACAGAAGTCGGGATCATTGATGCCAGTTTGGATAGCCAATTAGACGCGCTGATGTCAGCCATCAATAATCAATGGCAAAATTGACGACGCCATCACGTTTCAAAGAGGTAACCAGTTTTCGACGGAAAGTGAAAATTTCTTCTGCCGTTATTAATATTCTCTATTTCGACAAAACATTATGATTCACTCTATCTGATATCCAAGCGCATATTCCTCAAAAGAAACCACTAAAGGAGTGACCATTGTCTCCCATTTCAGGTATTAATCACCAAAGAATATTTCCTACCCAACAACTCGATATCACAGCCGTTAATCAACCACAGGGGGAACTATCGGGTAAATCCCTAAAAATCTCTTCACCCAGACCAGGATTATTAGAACGCCTTTCAGCGACGATTCAACGCAATCTACCGGGCCACTCCATGCTCGATCGCCAACTAACTACCGATGGCAAGAAGAATCAGGAAAGCCGCTTCTCGTTCAGCATGATAAAGGACAGAATTGTTCACTTTGCGGTGAGCACTAAGCTAGGGAGCGTTCGGGATTCTGCGAGTAAGCACGGCGGCGAAGTGACTTTCAAATTTGCCCAGACCAAAGGTGCCTTTCTGGACCAAATCATGAAACATAGTGACACCTCCGGCGGGGTTTGTGAATCCATCTCTGCCCACTGGATAAGCGCTCATGCCAAAGGTGAAAGTGTCTTCGATCAGCTCTATGTGGGCGGCCAAAAAGGTCAGTTTAATATTGATTCCCTGGTTTCCATTAAGCAGTTACAGATGGATGGCCTAGATCCATATGCCGAGCAAAGCCAAATAACCGAATCCTGGCTCCGTGAGAACGGTATCCAACCACGAAGTCCACTTGAAGTAAGCGGCGAAACTGGCGCCAAAGGTACAAAAGATCTATTAAACGCCATCCTGGATACAGGTGATAAAGGATCAGGCTACAAGAAAATCAGTTTTGAAGGACAAATGGCCGGGCATACAGTAGCCGCCTATGTAGATGACCAGAAGGGAGTTACCTTCTTCGATCCTAACTTCGGCGAGTTCAACTTCCCGGACAAAACTTCATTCTCCAACTGGTTCTCTCAAGATTTCTGGTCCAAATCCATGTACAGCAAGGAAATCGGGCTAGGTCAAAATTTCTACATTTCAAACTTCGAGCCTAAAACACTATGACACACGACTATCACCAGCTTATAGAAGCGCTGTTCTCTAAACTCGGGGTGTCCGCGTCCCCTACCGACGATGATATCTACACTCTGGAAGTCGATGGACGTTTTCAAGTATTGATTGGCTGTTATCACGACAACTGGCTACAGTTGTTCTGCGAATTAGGGTCCGAAGTCAGTCATGCCAACAATCTTTTTGGGCAACATTGGCCGGCTCATGTCCAGGGAGATTTGGATGGACAAGCCATTCTATGGTCACAACGCCCTTTAGCCGAAGTAGATGTAGCGGAACTACAAGCCTGGTTAGAACGATTTATTGATGATATTGAACAACGCCTGACACCTAACACAACCCAACAGCCTAAAAATCTGCCGCCTTCCTTGATGCGGGTTTGATCGCTAAATACAAGCCACTACCGGGATATAAGTTCAATGGGAACTTCAATATTTAGTCCTCTTTAAACTGAAAGGTAAAAGTTAAATAAGCCAAATAGAGAATCAAATAAAATACTACTCTGTCACCATGCAAAAAACCCGCAACTAAGCGGGTTTTTACTCATTAACAACTTTAACTACTCAGGATATTACCTTCATCGCTATCGTAAAGTCGCTAATAGATTTAAACAGTTAAGTTAAATCAAGATAATACGATAACATTTACTGCGGATGGACCTTTAGCGCCACTCTCAACAGAGAATGAAACTTCCTGACCTTCTTCCAATGTTTTGAAATTATTACCCTGGATTGCAGAATAATGAACAAAAACATCCTTGCTACCATCTTTCGGAGAAATAAATCCAAAACCTTTATCGTTGTTAAACCATTTTACTGAACCAGTCATTGCATTAGACATAGAATTTTCCTTTAATTTTATTAAGTTGCCATAAGGCGTTATGAGGTCTGTTTTTCAGTTTTACTTATGGGTACTAATTAGAAGGAATTCGCAATGAAGTGGTATCGGGGATAGCGCTAAATGGTGAACTGCTTTAACTTTCTTTTCATAAATAGGTCTGTACTTCCAAACCAGTGACGCTATTAAATCACATTGATTGGTCATTAGCAAATTTTAATTTCATTTATTTTTCCCTATTTGATCTTTACCTTTTCCTAAATTACGGCTTTATCAATTTTTGAGTTCTCTGTTCAGGGGCTCTGTGGCGCGATTTACCTGAACGTTATGGCCCCTGGAAAACGGTTTATAACCGATTTAACCGCTGGTCAAAATCAGGCATTATCGACAAAATATTTAACCACTTATTGTCCACTCTCGATGAAAAAGGCTTAATTGACAGGTCTGAGATTTGTCTGGATGGCAGTAATATTCGCGCCAGTAAAAATGCCGCAGGGGCGAAAAAAATATCCTGATATCACTGACGATCATGCGCAGGGTCGTTCACGCGGTGGTTATGGCACTCTCTTAGAAATCCTAACCTACAATTACCTTAGCAAATAGATTAAAAGTACGGCATTAAATACAATGCCGTACCTCTCGGTATAACCAAATCATCCCTGCACCATACACCTATAAGGCTAAAGTGAACTAAACCCATTAGAAGCCCCTCACACTTACCCATTTTCCCCCTTGCTCCCATTCGGCAAGGCTTTCTATACTCCTAACACTGCGGTTTCTGTTACATAGTACCTGTTATCACTTAGGATCTGTTTTCTATGCACTCAGCCTTTATCGGGTTTACACAATGGGTTAACACGCTCTCACCACGTGCCTTGCGCGGAAAGTTGACTATTTCTCTCTCTAACCATAGGAAATACATAGGAAAATGTAAAAATGCAAAAATTAATCGTTAGCAGGAAAAGCGCCTCGTTTCCTCTTCTTCACCCTAAACGACGAGGTTTCTCGGAGGTTAACTGATGAAACAGGAAATCAATCAACGATATCGTACCCTATCCGACAGCTACGGTTGGGATCGTATCTTGACTAACAGCCCCAAAATGATGGCGTTGTGCTGTGATACAGCAAAAATTGCCCGTAGCCACGCCAGGGTATTAATTACTGGCGAAAGTGGTACTGGTAAAGAACTCATCGCTAAAGCCATTCATTATCATAGTCCGCGGGCTAAAGGACCGTTCATCAAAATTAACTGCGGGGCTTTACCAGAGTCCTTACTCGAAAGCGAGTTGTTCGGCCATGAAAAAGGGGCTTTTACTGGCGCACAGATACAGCGTCAGGGGCTATTTGAGCGTGCTAATCAAGGCACCCTACTACTGGATGAAGTTGGCGAAATGCCCCTTAGCCTACAAGCCAAACTGTTGCGCATTTTGCAAGAAAAAGAGTTCGAGCGTCTTGGTGGCAGCCGAACCATTAAAACCGACATTCGTTTGATCGCAGCAACCAACCGTGATCTGGCTGTCATGGTGGAACAAGGAGAGTTTCGTCGGGATCTCTTTTACCGCCTTAACGTTATTCATCTTTCTCCCCCTCCGCTACGGGAACGTCCTGAAGATATTACTTTGCTGGCCTATCATTTCCTGCAAAAATTCAGCACGGAAAACAATAAAGAGATCATCGAATTGGATGCCAGTACACTGTCAATTCTGGAAGAATATCACTGGCCGGGTAACGTTCGCGAACTTTCCAACGCCCTTGAGCGTGCAGTCATTATGAGCACTGGACGGGTTATTTTCCCCGACGACCTACCTGCACATCTGTTATTCAAACCGCCTCCACCGCTAAGTTCCGAGCCTCAACATACGCTGGAGCACGGCCACAGCCTGAAAGAAAGCATTAAATCCTATGAACGCAGATTGATCAGTGCGGCGTTAGCACGCAATCAGGGCAATCGGGCACAAACCGCTCGAATTCTAGGTATTAGTCGCCGGGCGCTAATGTATAAACTTCAAGAATATCGTATTGATCCACTGAATCTGGCGGAGTAGACAATCCTACACCGGCAAAACAGAACGCTGATGGCGAAACAAAACGTGCACACCTGTGCAAGATTTTGCACACCTATTCTCAATTACTCGACAAGCCTGCACACACTTTCCTCAATTACTCAATTAGATTAAATATAACCATTTAAATTTCAATTAATTATAAAATATCCTTATTTAAATCCAGTAACTGGCACACTTATTGCTTTACTAATACGTGCCTATATCCATATATCACATATAGGAATCGATATGAAAAATAAACTCATTAACACACAACAAGCTATAGCGCATTTTTATGACGGCATGACCATTATGGTTGGCGGTTTTATCGGTGTAGGCACACCTCCTGGTTTAATCACCGCATTACTAAACTCTGGTGTAAAAGATCTGACTCTGATTGCCAACGATACAGGCCGTATCGATACCGGCATCGGCCCCCTTGTGGTTAATAACAGAGTGAAAAAAGTCATCACCTCACATATTGGCACTAATCCGGAAACCGGACGCAAAATGCTTGCTGGAGAAATAGAAGTAGAATTGGTTCCTTTGGGAACATTGATCGAACGTATTCGCTGCGGAGGAGCCGGTCTGGGCGGATTCCTAACCCCTACCGGAGTGGGTACTATTGTAGAAAATGGAAAACAAAAAATAACCCTCAATGGAACAGACTATTTGCTAGAACTCCCGCTACGCGCCGATCTAGCGTTGATTCAAGCTCATCTTGCTGATCATCATGGTAACCTGACCTACCAGTTAAGCGCCCGAAATTTTAACCCAGTGATCGCTCTGGCTGCGGATATCACGATTGCCGAGCCGGATGCATTGGTTGAAGTGGGTGAGATTGCACCGGACTGCGTTATGACACCTGGCGCATTGATTGATTACATCATTTATCCAGAAGGATAACTCATAATGAACGCCAAACAACTTATTGCCAACCGTGTTGCACGTGAATTACAAGATGGCGACGTTGTCAATCTTGGCATCGGTATTCCCACGCTAGTCGCGAACTATCTGCCCGATAACATTCATATTACCCTCCAGTCAGAAAACGGCTTTCTGGGTCTTGGTCCCGTTATAGAACCCTATCCGAATCTGGTCAATGCCGGTGGAAAACCCTGTGGCATCCTGCCCGGTGCCGCCATGTTTGACAGTGCATTCTCTTTTGCCTTAATACGTGGTGGTCACATAGATGCTTGTGTGCTAGGCGCTCTGCAAGTTGATCAACATGCCAATCTAGCTAACTGGGTAATACCGGGGAAAATGGTCCTTGGTATGGGAGGGGCAATGGATCTTGTCACTGGTGCCCGCAAAGTCATCATTGCAATGGAACACTGCACCAAAGACGGCTCAGCAAAAATCCTCAAGCAATGTACCCTACCGCTAACCGCCGTCAACAAAGTCAGCATGATTGTTACTGAATTAGGTGTTTTCTGTTTTGAACAGGGCCAGTTAATCCTGAAAGAACATGCGCCAAATGTCACATTAGAGACTCTGCGGGAAAAAACCGAGGCAGAATTTAATATCGCACATGACCTCAAAATCATGCCTATACCAAAGGACAGTCTATGATTAGCGATATCCTGACTGGTTTTATCCGTACTATTCCACCACTTCACCAATCGCCGTGATGCGACCACGCATGAATATTCACTGGTCGGATTATAAATAGCAAAGAGCCGAATGTCAGTGAATGAATAGGCCCAACTCTCCTTCATATTCTGCCAGTTTGATATATACCCTTCATCTTTCAAGCTGCTGCTTTGTTGTCTACTTTCACTCAAGAAATAAATCCACCCCAACATCCGGCATTATTTGATATATTTCTGGTTGCAAAATTTCCGGTTATTTATTGCTATCAACCATACAAAAATAATTAATCTTATAAGATATAAGAATATTCCATTATTCTCGTTCCTAACTAGACTATGATCGGCGTGAGTTGGCAGGAATTGTTTTTACAATAATTCAATATGTTAATTATAAAATAGTATTATTTAATTTAAGGAAAGTATATGAGTCTCAAGAATGATTTTAAAGCTTTTTCTATTAGTAATAATGCTAACGTAGTAAGCCAAGAAGGGTATGAAACAAACCCGGCTTTAAAGACTGGATTTCCACCAGAGAATATTACTACTCATTTACTCAATAAAGTATTACGTCAATCTTCAACAATATCATCTGTGATAGCTAACTTTATCGCTACACAATATGGCGATGATGTTCTGGATGATGGGGATATAATCAAACTCACTACTCAATTAAATAGAGCCTTAGAAAAAAAGATCGCGACAGAAGTTCCAAGTGCTTCACTAACCCAAAAAGGAATTGTTCAACTCACAGATAAAACAGGCAATAGCAATTCACTTGCAGTAACTCAAAAACTTGTTTCTGATGTAAATGATAATGCTAACAACAGATTAGCAAAAAACCAAAATGGCGCAGACATTCTTGATAAAAACGCGTTTGTGAAAAATCTTGGCTTAGCAGAAACCGTCAACTTAGCTAAAAATGCAGTGCCGAATAGTAGAAAAATTAACGGGAAAGCGTTAACCGGGGATGTCATTCTGAATGCCGGGGACGTGGGAGCATTTAGGCTCGGATTAACAGAAAGATACACTGTTAATAATCAAGTCCCTTGGAATGCAGGCACAGGGTTATATGATTTGCTGAACCCTGGAATAGATTCTGCTCATATTGCTCATTTCAATAATGGCATTGGAAGTTGCCCAGCTTTTCAGTTGAAAGTGCTGTACAAAAACCGAGGGATTGCTTATCGCTCTGCCCGTGATAATTATGGCTTTGAGGAAGATTGGACTGATATTTATACAACAAAAAATAAACCAACGGCGGCGGATGTTGGGGCATATGCAAAATCCGAGGGATCTGAATTTATCCAAGCAAAATATATTAATCAGGCAAATATAAGTGATTTTACCGCATGGATAAAATCATTGCCGCAGGGCGGTCATGCATTCAGATTTGGAGCGAATGATAGTGGTATTGGGTATGCATGGTCGGGCGGCTACATAACAAGAATGAATGACATATGGGCAGGATTTGTCGCGCATTATGACAATGCCGGTATTAGCTTTATCCACGGAAATGATGGAGGCGGAAATACAAAAGTTAGCCGACTTTGGACAGATAAAAATGCCCGCTCCGACGCTAACGGCATTCTCAGAGTATCCAGCCCAGTTGTCGATATTCACCCAGACGGAACTTACGAGTTAACCAGCGAAGCTGAGGGAGTGACGGTTAAACGTATGGATACAGGGAAATATCGTATCAGCGACTGCAACGGTTTTGCCAAAGATGGTGCATGGGGAATTCACGGTGGAACTATCATCCCGGCAGACAGCAACGGGTTAAATCTGATTTGGATTCGTGAATCGGTAGACACAGCCAGCGGCGATATAACAATTGAATGTTACCATCGTCAAAATAAAGACGCTCCGGAATTTGCTCAAAATCAGCGCGTAAAAAGTGTAACTGCAACAGGGGAAGTCGTTTATTACAATGATGCTGAACCATGCGATATTCCAGACGGAAGAGTAATTAATATTCGTGTGCAACTACCTGAAAAACCATAATAATGAAGGCAGGCTCCCAAAAGGAGCCTAAATTATAAATTAACACCAAAAACACATCGAACTTACTTACGACGCCAGCTTGTCCCCTGCGGCCCATCTTCCAGTTCAATACCCATCTCATTTAATTGATTACGAGCAGAATCCGCCAGCGCCCAATCTTTGTTTTTACGGGCATCGTTACGCTGCTTAATCAGCGCTTCAATTTTAGCAATCTCTTCATCGTCAGCCTGAACACCACGGTGCAAGAATTGTTCCGGCTGTTGTTGCAACAAACCTAAAATACCCGCCAACTTGCGCAATGCAGCCGCTAAACCATTCGCTGCGTCCATATCTTCTGATTTCAGGCGGTTGATTTCACGTGCCATATCAAACAGTACCGAATAAGCCTCTGGCGTATTGAAGTCATCATTCATTGCTTCAATGAAACGCACCTCAAATACTTTACCACCGGCCGGCTGTACAGAAGCCTCTGTACCTCGCAGAGCGGTATAAAGTCGTTCAAGTGCGGTACGGGCCTGCTTTAGGTTATCTTCTGTATAATTAAGCTGACTGCGGTAATGGCCTGACAGCAAGAAATAACGTACCGTCTCGGCATCGTAATATTCCAATACGTCACGGATAGTAAAGAAGTTGTTCAGCGATTTGGACATCTTCTCTTTATCCACCATCACCATCCCAGAGTGCATCCAATAGTTCACATACGGGCCATCATGGGCACAAGTAGATTGCGCAATTTCATTTTCATGATGCGGAAACATCAGATCAGCCCCACCACCATGAATATCAAAATGATGACCTAACTGTTTATTGTTCATGGCGGAACATTCAATATGCCAACCAGGACGGCCCGCTCCCCACGGCGATTCCCAGCTTGGTTCCCCAGGCTTGGACATTTTCCACAATACGAAATCCATCGGGTTACGCTTAACATCAGCCACTTCCACTCGCGCCCCTGCTTGTAACTGGCTGAGATCCTGACGGGAAAGCAACCCGTAATCCTGATCACTCTCGACGGAAAACATGACATCACCATTATCTGCGACATAAGCATGACCACGTTTTATCAACGATTCAGTCAGCTCAATAATCTCCGGGATATGCCGGGTCGCACGAGGTTCCAGCTCAGGACGTAAGATATTCAGCGCATCAAAATCTTTATACATTTCCGCCAACATACGACCGGTCAGATCATCACAGCTTTCACTGTTTTCTGCCGCGCGCTTGATGATTTTGTCATCAACATCGGTCACATTGCGTACATAAGTTAAATCGTATCCCAAATAGCGCAGATAACGAGCAACCACATCAAAAGAAACAAAGGTTCTGCCGTGACCAATATGGCACAGATCATAAATCGTGATACCACACACGTACATCCCGACTTTCCCTGGATGGATTGGCTTAAATTCTTCTTTCTGACGGCTGAGGGTATTGAAAATTTTTAGCATCGAGATTTTCCGTAAATTCACTGTACGTGTGTTAAAAATAACGAATTGATAATTCTGGATTTATGTCCTTATCTCATCAATAAATGCTCGATATGGCATAGTCCAATAGGATATTGAAACCTGATATTAAGCGCTTTGCAAGGTTGGCGATCAATATAGCCCACTGAAACTAATAGGTACTGACTCATTATGGTAGATGTGATATAAAAGCCGCCTGGTCCAAATGCCCTAAACTGGGTTAATCAAAACTATTATTAGGATTTCAATTATGGTGACTTTCCATACCAATTTTGGCGATATCGTAATCAATACTTTCGCCGATAAAGCTCCTGTAACTGTTGAGAATTTCTTGAACTACTGCCGCAATAGCTTCTACGATAATACTATTTTCCACCGTGTTATTAACGGTTTCATGATTCAGGGTGGTGGATTCGAACCTGGTATGAAACAAAAGCCGAATGATGCAGCTATCAAAAACGAAGCCAATAACGGTCTGAAAAACAACCGTGGTACTTTGGCAATGGCTCGCACCAACGATCCACACTCAGCAACAGCGCAGTTCTTCATTAACGTTGTTGATAATGATTTCCTGAACTTCCGTTCTGAGCGCCCTGATGGCTGGGGTTACTGCGTCTTTGCCGAAGTGATAGAAGGTATGGATGTTGTTGATAAAATCAAAGGCGTTTCTACCGGCCGCAGCGGTATGCACCAAGATGTACCACTCGAAGATGTTATCGTCGAAAAAGTCACCGTCAGCGAATAATTCTCTGTATATGTGCACACTTTTTATCGCGGATTTACATCTCAGCGAACATGAACCGGCAATCACTGCCGGTTTTCTGCGTTTCTTGCGTGAGGATGCTATTCAGGCAGATAGCCTCTATATTCTCGGCGATCTGTTCGATTACTGGATTGGCGATGATGACAACAACCCTCTCCACCGTGAAATCGCTAATGCATTAAAAACCGTGCAACAACAAGGTGTTACCTGTTATTTTATTCATGGTAACCGTGACTTTCTGCTCGGCTCGCGCTTTGCTAAAGAGAGTGGCATCATATTTCTTCCACAGGAAAAAGTACTGGAACTGTACGGTAAGCGAGTGCTTATTCTGCACGGCGATACCTTGTGTACTGATGACGAAGGTTATCAACGATATCGTAAGCGGGTTCATACCCCGTGGATCCAACGTCTGTTTCTATTATTACCTCTGTCTATCCGTCAAAAAATTGCCGTCAAAATGCGAGCAAACAGCCAATCGGTCAACAGCAGAAAATCCGAAGCCATTATGGATGTAAACCAGCAAGCTATTATTGACACTTTTAAGCGGCATCAAGCTGACTGGATGATTCATGGACACACCCACCGCCCTTTTGTACATGAAGTTCCTCTGCATGATAAAACCGTTTACCGTGGTGTACTTGGTGCATGGCATCATCAGGGATCAATGTTCAAAATAACGGATAAATCAATCGATCTCATCTCTTTCCCATTCTGATTAACCAGGAACACCCACATCCGGGTATCACTAATGAAAGTATAAAGTAACGCAATCGTTTTCCTTAGCTTGTGAGCATGATATGATCCGCGGCCTTAAAGCGTTATTTTCATTCTGGTGGACGTTAAAGCACAGGAGCATTTGATTTATGACTGCCCAACCTGATTTAGCAGGAACAACTCAACACAATGCCAAAATCGCCATTGTCATGGGTTCTAAAAGCGATTGGACGACTATGCAGCACGCGGCTGATATTCTCATTTCTCTTAATGTACCTTTTCATGTTGAAATTGTTTCTGCTCACCGTACACCCGATAAACTATTCAGTTTTGCCCACCAAGCTGAACAAAATGGTTTTGATGTCATTATCGCTGGCGCCGGTGGCGCCGCTCATTTACCTGGCATGCTGGCTGCTAAAACGCTGGTGCCGGTTCTCGGCGTACCGGTACAAAGCGCTGCGCTGAATGGGGTAGACAGTCTCTACTCTATCGTACAGATGCCAAAAGGGATTCCTGTCGGCACGCTTGCGATTGGGAAAGCCGGCGCGGCAAACGCAGCTCTATTGGCCGCACAAATTCTGGCTCGTCATGATAAAGATTTACTGAAACGCCTCAGCCATTGGCGTGAAACACAAACTCAGGATGTACTCGATAATCCCGATCCACGGGAGGAAGCATGAAGCCAGTTTGTGTATTGGGAAATGGTCAACTCGGTCGCATGTTACGTCAAGCTGGTGAACCTTTAGGTATCACGGTTTATCCTGTTGGTCTGGATGCAGAACCGGAAGCGGTTCCTTATCAGAATAGTGTTATTACCGCTGAAATTGAGCGCTGGCCAGAAACGGCCCTTACCCAGGAACTAGCCCACCATAAGGCTTTCGCTAATCGAGATATCTTTCCCCGTCTGGCCGATCGTCTGCCACAAAAGCAGTTAATGGATAGCCTTGGGTTAGCAACCGCTCCGTGGCAATTATTGTCTGATACCAACCAATGGCCACAATTATTCTCTGAGCTCGGTAATTTTGTTATCGTTAAACGCCGCATTGGTGGTTATGATGGCCGAGGACAATGGCGCATTCGTCCTGGAGATGAAACAGAATTACCCGCCGATATTTATGGTGAATGTATTGCTGAGCAAGCAATTCCTTTTTCTGGCGAAGTTTCATTGATAGGTGCCCGCAATAAGAATGGCGATTGTGTGTTCTACCCATTAGCGCACAATTTGCATCAAGATGGCATTCTCCGTGCCAGTGTTGTCTTTCCTCTGGAAAATTACCCTTTACGACTACAACATTACCATTTACAACAACAGGCCGAGAATATGTTGTCAGCTATTATGCACGAGTTGAAATATGTCGGCGTGATGGCCATGGAATGTTTTATTGTCGATGATAATTTACTGATCAACGAACTCGCACCGCGCGTTCACAACAGTGGTCATTGGACTCAAAACGGCGCATCTATCAGCCAGTTTGAATTACATCTCCGTGCTATTCTGGATTTGCCCATGCCTCGGCCAGAAGTCACCAAGCCGTCAGTGATGATCAATTTGATTGGTACAGATATCAATACACAATGGCTTAGTTTGCCCTTGGTACATTTACATTGGTATGAGAAAGAAGTCCGCCCCGCACGTAAAGTGGGTCACCTTAATCTTTCTCACTTTGATAAAAATGAATTAAAAAATACATTGCAGAAACTTATCCCCATGTTGCCATCTGAATATCAGAGTGGCCTTGAATGGGCGCAGGAAAAATTAATTTAACTAACGTCTGACACTGGCATTATTTGTTTATTAAACTGATCATCCTGATTTGTGTACACAATAGCCCTACAGTAAGGATACAAATAGTAAGAGATAGAGAGGCACATATGAATATAGCCACGTTAAGAGCTCGCGTTTCTGGAGATCTGAAAAATGCGGTAGCACAAGCCGCTCAGGATAATAGCTTGGACATGTCTAGCTTTGTTCGTCTGGTATTAACTAGAGCAACAAAAGAACACCATGTTACTAATGCTACAACGCAAATATCTATCCATGAACTGGAAAGTGGTGGAGGTACAAGTGTAGATACCATAGATGAATTTTGGGGCAAAATTTTCCAATAAAATATGCTCAGAATTCACTATTTTAAGCAAAACTCAGGTTGACTATTTATCATGGCACATATGACCAATGGACATCAAAATAATCAGGCGTTTGTCATTTAATGGCTTGGGATTAATTGTGGAAGCGGAAGTAAAGTGACTTACCGCTTCACACCTCAACTCATTTCAGCTCATTTATATTCCTTCAATTATCATATTGTTCTATTAGTATTAATCGATCTAGATATAGTATCTACAATCGTTCTCGTTGTTTGATCTATTTCATAATTAAGCAAATCACCAACTTTAATATTACCCAAATTAGTAGCCCTTAACGTTTCTGGAATTAAATTTAATGCTATGGTTTTGTCTTCTTCATTTATGCCATTGATTGTTAAGCTACAACCATGCAGCCCAATAAAACCTTTATGAAAAAAGTATCTTATATTATCTCCAGGAATATTAATCACTAATCGATAAGTTTCACCAGTTTTAATAAAATTAACGACTTCTGCTACACCTTCAATATGTCCATATAAGCTATGACCGCCATTTTCTTTATTCATTTGATGTGATCTTTCAATATTAACCTCATCCCCTACATTTAAAAACTTTAATGTGGTCACATCAGCCGTAAAATCTGATATATCAAAATAAACGATATCATTTTTAAATTGCGTGACAGTCAGGCATGTACCATTAATCGCAACACTAGCCCCCACAGGAACATCATCAAAGAAATGGTTATCATTACTGACGGTCAATGTACTAAATCCTTCTCTTTTCTCAAGAGATAATACGTTTTCTTTTCCTTGCACAATTCCAGTATACATAATCACTCCTTTTTCTTAAGCAGAAATAACCCTGTTGAATAAGAAACCTTATGTTCTCCAGAAATGTATTTTTGATAAAGAGAATCATAAAATTCGTTAATGGCATTTTCTTGATCTCCTTTATCAAATTGCTGATATACAACAGATCCACTCCCCAAATGCCAATCTCTAAAATCCTCATAAGTTGAAAAGTTAACAGACTCTTCAATCCTATGGCTTTTGATTATATCAAATCCTTTTGTAGAATTAATAAATTTTTCACTGTTAAACCGATAATCATCGAACACGACCAAAGGTGAAATTGGAGGGTGTTTTTCCCTAATTTTCTGTAATACTTCACCCTGAATATCTTTCTCTCCTAATGAAAAATTGAAGTCAAAAGCACACGATAAGAAAAATTTTGCACCTGGGCGTAGAAGGTGCAGTATTTTATTTATAACCTCTTGCTCATTGGGGATAAACCAATGTAAACAAGCCGCACAAATTACTGAATCATATAACTTTACTTCAGTCTCCTGATAATTTAAAAAATCAGAAACTATAAAACTACATTTTTCACTGGAATTTTGTGAACGTGCATAATTAACCATATCTTGTGAAATATCAATCCCAAGATAATTTCTAATATTACTATCTTTTATAAAATTTAATGCATTCCCCGTTCCACAACCAACATCCAAAATATCACCTTCTATTTCGGAAAAATTTAGCAACAGTTCTAAACACTTAAATTGTAAATTTTTAGATGTACGTTGATATCCTTCAGGTTTAAACCATACATTTTCCATAAGTAACTCCTCGTATATTATTATTAAAGCAACCCGTATTGACCATTTCCAGGCGCTAAACCAAGCTTTTGACGAACATCAGCAGATTTAGCTGGAGTTATTTCTAATTCATCCGCTAATCTGATTACTCTTTTAATAAGATCTTCATTAGTAGCCAAAACAGTTCGCTTTCTGTCATACCAAATATTATCTTCTAAACCAATACGGACACCGTATCCTGAAGCAAGTGCTAATGACGTAGTCTGTAACTGGTAATTTCCTAAACCAGCAAATGAACACGTCACATTATCAGGAATATTTGCCAATAACGCTGATATATTTGAAAAACTATTTTGAGCTCCAAAGATATTACCAAGAAGTATGTTAGCATATATCTTTTGGGGTATTACTTTCCTTTTCATCAGAAAATAAATACAATTAGCCATTCCAAGATCAAATATTTCCACCTCAGGTGAGATAGATTTATTTTTCATTGTTTCAGCTAGAAATTGAATTATCTCTGGAGAATTAACACTTGCTTGATTAATAAAATTCAAGGATGACAATGTTAAACTTCCCATATCTGGTTTAATATTACCATCCAGCTCCAAAGGTGAGGCTCTTTGATGATGATCTGTAACATTTCTCCCACTCAAAGAAACACAAATAATAATATCTTTATTGTGTCTTCTAATACCTGAGATTATTTTTCCATATGCTTCAGCAGATATAATCGGTTTACCTGTGATTTCATCCCTTGCATGAATATGTGCTATCGAAGCACCATATTCTGATGCCTTCAATACATCTTCAACAATTTCATTTACTGAGATAGGTACATTAGGATTCATTTTCTTTGTTGGAACCATCCCCGTAGGGGCAAAGTTCAATATGAAATCATTCATTTTCTCCTCACTTATAAATATTTATTACGTGAAATTTCTTCTCAATTTTACTTTTCAGATAACTTTCATTTTCTTTTGTTATATATACTCCAGTAGGAATAACTTGATTTACAGTGATCCCACCAGATAATAAACAATCTACCTTTTCAGGATTATTAGTTATTATGTCAACAACATTAATATTTAAGGCTCTAAGTATTAAAACTGCATCGTCAAAGCTCCTTAAATCATCTTTATAACCAAGGAGCTCATTTGCAGTAAACGTATCAATACCTTTATTTTGTAATTCATAGGCATCTAATTTAGAATACAATCCGATCCCTCTTCCTTCTTGACGTAAATATATAATTAACCCATGACCTCTTTCATCTATCTTTTTTATAGATTCTTGTAATTGAAAACCGCAATCACATCTATGTGAGCCAAAAACATCACCAGTTAAGCATTCAGAATGTATCCTTATTAAGACTGGAACGTTAGTTTTCAATTTACCTATGCTAATTGCAAAATGTTCGTCTTCCAAACCAAAAAATGTAATAAAATTAGTCTCCTTTGATGTATTTTCAATTGGTATAAGTACTCTTTTTCTGATTTCTATATTTTTCATTCTTCACTCCATAAATACTTTTCAATAAAATTTTCTATTTCATCCTTTAATAATCCAACATTTACATCAACGCCTTTAGCTCTCAATATACTGATACTTTTCCCATTATTTTTTGAATGTGGATCAATAATACCGACAAAAACTCTTTTGAAATTATGTTCAATTATTTTTTCCACACAAGGTGGAGTCTTCCCATAAAAAGAACAAGGTTCCAACGTAATATAAATTTCACATTCATTTAATGGTATTTTTGATATACTCTCTATTGCAATAATTTCAGCATGTTTGCCTCCATATTTCTGAGTAATCCCCTTTCCTACCACATTATTATTATGTGTTATCACAGCCCCAACAGGTGGATTGGGTAAACACATAGGTAATGATTTCATTGACTCATACAGAGCCATCCTCATAAAACCCTCATTAATCTCATCCAATTAATTCACCTTGTTTTTAATAAAAAAAGAATTTAAAAAAGGAATTAAAAGTAAAAAAAACATAATTGAAACATATGAGTATAAATAAAAATCTCCATTTACAGTCAACCCATCATTAAATTCAATAACAGTAAATAATAGCGCAGGGATAGATTGGCCAAGCATAGAATTAAGTTGCATTATAGAACTATTTAATATATTAGCTTGATATAGGATTTCTTTCTTTAATCCATAAAAAGCAACCGAAGAATAGCCTAGAAATTGAAAAGACCTAGCAATTCCATGTAAAAAACACAATAAATAAACAAGTTGAATATTTTTATATATAAAATCAAACCAGAAAAATAATATTGAAATTAATGTCATAAAAGATGAAAATATAAAATACCATCTTATGTTTTTTATATGAACCAAAACATTAGCTGCCACCGGCTTCGTAATAACATTCCCCAAAAAAATAAATACAATGCAAACCCCACTTTCAAGTGGCGTATAACCAAAAATAGTTATCAATGACAACGTTAAGAAAACGGGAAAACAATATATTGCCACTCTGAAAAAACTACCAATAACTATATTCATCCTAAAAAAATCGTTTACCAACAAATCAACATTAAATATTCTATTGTTCTTTGATTTTACAAGTAAATATACAAAACAAAAGGTAATAATTATTGAAAAAAATGACAACTCTATATATTTATTAGTTATAAAACCAAAAAATGCAAAAATAGATAGTACAATACCAAGCCAAGGATAATATGATCTAAAATTAATCTTTTCATTATCTTTAGCTAAATGCTCACCATTCGATAACCATTTAAATGATATCATAATAATCGATAAAGAAAGTAACAAAACAAAATAAAATATATATCGCCAACCATAATATTGAGTTATATATCCTCCTATAATAGGAGCAAATACAGGAGCAAATAGAGCAGGCCATACCAAATATGCCATTACAATAGGTATATCCTCTTTATTCGTTTTACTTAATACTAACGCTCTACCTACAGGTACAACTAATGCACTACCAAAACCTTGAATTACCCTGCCAATAGACAATATATATATATTATTACTTATACTACATAAAAAAGATGCAATAAAAAAAATAATCATACCTATAATGAATTTTTTTCTTACTTTAATTTTACTAAAAAAATTCATATTCAATGGAGTAAAAACTGCCAAAGAACATACATAAGAAGCTATGGCAATTGTCGTTATCCCTATTGTTACGTTTAAATCATCAGATATATCTATCAATGATGGAGTAAATATTGTCGCATCCAACACTTCTAAAAAAAATGCTGCGGAAACGATAAAAATATCAATTCTGTTATTAATATTTTTATTCATTTTAATAACCTAATGCTACACCATAACTTCTAGGATCTGATATTGAAAAAAGCAATCCATTTACTTTATTGATACCAGCCATTTGTACTACTCCTAATTTATCACTAAGGCCATTTGTACAAATGAATGGCTTTCCAAGTCCTTTCATTTCTGTCAGATAAGTTATCTCTTTAGTTTTTGGGTGATATCCCATGTTAGCAAATCTTGGTTCTTTTATTGCTTCATATGGTTGATATTCTTCAGCCATTATTTTGTTAATAATAAATGATAAAGTTTGAGACTGCACCGGACCACCCGATGTCCCTATTACAAAACTAATATCATCTGATTCCACAATGACGCAATTATTGGTATGTTTAACAGGAGAATAGCTCCTAAAATCATCTCCTTTTCTTATTTCGTTAAATGCATAGCATCTATTAGAAAGTAAGATCCCTGTATTTTTCACTTCAAAAAGAGCACCTAAAGGCGTAAAAATTGAATTCGAAATCCCTATTAAATCACCATCTCGATTAACACCAGCAAGAAATATCGTATGACTTTGTTTATTAATGATATCTTTCTCATCTAAAAAGCTATTTTCAATCATGTCAAATAGAGATATTGCTACTTCCTCAATTTTATCTACATAATTAATTATACTAGGTTCAATATGGATAGCCTTCTCTTCTATGTACGGTGCAAGATTACAAATTTTCGCATAATCAATTTTTTGATTTTTCTTCGCAAATAATTCATAAATCTTTAAAAACAGAAAAAGCTCTCTCCAGGGACTATTCGCTCCATGACAGAAAACATTACACTCCATAAAGCGCATGGTTCTAACTTCACTATAATTAGGTATGAAGTTTAAAAAGTCAGATTCAGAATACAATCTATTATCATACTTTGCTAACTGCGTGTAAACTTCATCTCCTAATTTCCCCTTGTATAAGTCCAAGAAACCCGCCGTAGAAACCCTTCTCATCATATCAATAAATGAATGATTTATATGTTTTTCTCCATTAAGTAACATTCTCCATTCATTCATTTCCGTGGTTTCCGATAACTCCAATTCGGCTTTATTTAATAATTTTTTAATTTGAGGAATTTTAATAAACCCTCTATTGAAATCATCTGTGATTAACGTTTCTGTGATTCTTTTTAGATCTACATTCCTTTTCCTTGCTAACATATCAAACGCATAAGGGGCGCCATAAATCATAGTGCTATATATCCCCCTCCTTGGAATGCGTTTTAACCCTTTACTTTCATAAGAAATTGCATTTTGATATGTTCCTGTTTTACCCGTTCCATTTATAGCAGATATTTCCCCATTATTTCTTTCCATTATTATAGCGTCACCACCTAAACCACAAAGATGTGGTAAATTAAAAAATAAAGACATACTCACTTTCATAGCACCATTACATAACGAAAAAGAGTTATTTTTTTCAATAATATATTCATTTATACCTGATACAGTTGATTTGTAATGAGGTGATGAAAAACAAATACTATTACCCCAAGCCAGGTTAGACATAATTATTATCCTTTACCATTTGAACCGAAAAATTTATTTATTATTTTACATTGATGTAAAATACACTTTCATTATTAAATAGAATTTAGTAAATAATATTACAATCAAAAAAACAGTGACATTTATCACAATTATACAAAATGTTATTTCATATAATTGTGATAACTTGAAAAGACTATTCCATATCTAATTATTGTTTAATTCATTTCGACTTAAAAATAAAAACCCATAACCAAGCGGATTCGATTAATAATTTCATCCCTCAGGAACGGCGGTCAGTTGCTATATTTCAGCATCTTACTCACCAAAGGGAAATGCATTTATAGACACATCTTCGGATTGCAAGTAAGCCTTATCGCAAACGGTACAGAAAGAGGAAAAATAAAAAATCGCATCACCCACGTAAGACATTGGGGTATAAAACACCTAATGAGTTACTCTTAAATAAAGAAAGTTATTTTATAGTATAGGTAAAGTCGTTTGCACTTATTATGCGAATGTAAGCTATAGTAATATTTAAAATCCAAAAATATCTCCTATCTAAAGTTAAAAAAACAACTAATAAAGATCAAAAACAATCAACATATTACTGACACTGAAAAATGACTAAAGTTAGAATAATCTTATTTTTCTACACGACTCACCATTCATCAATAAAAGCAAATATCCCTTTGACAAAACTGCTCCATTAGCTCAATGTTATTGCCATTATTAGTCCGATAACGTACGAAAAGGGGAACCCTCGTGTTATTTACTTGGAAAGTCCAAGATACTAAAAACTGTCTACCGTTTTTTTCCGACTTATGGCCCTCGATTCCATCTTCTCCCACTATTTATCAGGCAACAACCTGGCATTGGCTCAACGCCAAATTAAAAAAAAGTGGATTATCTGCAATGTTATTATTACTACCAATAATCGTTCAAGCTCAAACCAGTCATTTTGTTAATTTTCAATCTATTGATACCAGTCTGTATATGCAGTTTGAAAATCGGGTCGATCCCAAAAAAACGATTTCACCGATTTTAGAGGCTTTCGGCGACTACCGTGTCGGCGATATGTACGTTTATAGTATTTGGCAAAACTCACTGCAAAGTGATTATCAAGGTGATAAGAGCACCTACTATTATAAATTTGTCCCCAGAGTGAGCTTGAGTAAAGTTACTGGTAATGATATCTCTTTTGGGCCGGTAAAAGATATTTTGTTCGCTCAATGGGTTGCCAAAACCAAGGGGATGGATTACGACTATTTCCCCGGTATCAGTATTGACTGGCAAGCTAGCTGGATTAGCTGGTTACGGACAATTTTTTATTTCGAGAATAATGCCAAAGGAAGCTGGAATGATCAGAGAATCCACATCGACTACGGAATTCCCTTCAATAACCGTTTAGGTGATTTCCGGGTTGTCGGGACTTTCGATTATACATTAGGCTTACATGGACAACCCAAAACTATCGATTTCAAACCCGAGTTGCACTATGATTTAGGAAAATTCCTAAGCAATCAACCAGGTCACTTATGGACTGGCATCGTCCTGAACCCAATAAAAAATAAATACAAAATAAAAGATACCCCTTATTATCGAACGGATCAATTTAGCTACGGGATCTTTATTCGATATAGTTTTTTCTGATACCGAAATAAAATATCAGAAATTTTTGATGACCTTTATCCATTATGGAGTCAAGATGCCCATTCAACATGACAAGTTCGGACGTACTTATCAGTGGCTCCTGCTGATACTTTTGGGTCTGGTTTATTTTTTGGCCACCGCAACGACATTTACCTCATTGGGCGTTGTGTTACCCAGCATGATCAAGGAATTACACTGGAGTTGGACTGACGCAGGTTTGGGATTCACTTTACTTGGCCTGTCATGTGGGCTGTCCAGTTACCTTCCGGCGATGCTTATTCGCCATACGAGTGTCCGGGCCACTTTGCTGATCGGTACGCTAATTTTCATCACCGGTTTTTACATCCTATACAATACCCACAGTATCACTGCCTATTTCACCGGCACAACGCTGCTGGGGATCGGTTTTAGCCTTATGGCTACCGTTCCCGGAACATACGTCATTAGCCGGCTTTTTGAAAAACAGTCGCTGGCCTTTGGTATCTATTTCACTATTGGCGGATTGGGTGGTGTAGTTGGTCCGTGGATCTATTTCCTAGCAATAGTATCCTGGGGAAGCTGGCGCATGCACTGGGCGATTTCCGGTGTATTACTCGTGCTGATTAGCCTGCTGACTATTTTGGTTATGCGCGAAGGCAAAAAGGAAAATGCCCACGCAGAACAAATCAGCAGAAATCAACAAGAACAAGACACTTCCAGCATCTATCGTACCAAAGAAATATGGAATGCCCGGCAAGCACTGCGCACCTGGCAGTTCTATGCCATTGCGGCAGCTTATACCTCTTTCTTACTGTGCGGAATAACCGTTAACAGTTTTGCTGTAGCCCACATCACCGAAAATGGATTCAGTGAGTCTGTTGCCGCTTCCTCGCTCAGTATTTTGGCTTTTATCAATGCGTTTTCAAGATTTGCCGGAGGAGCTGTTGGTGAATGGCTCGATCCCAAAAAGCTTCTTATCGGCAGTCTGTCAATAATTATCTGTGGTCTTATCGCACTAAGTGCTGCCTCTTCATGGACATTTTTAATCCTATTCACGTTGTGCATTGGCATCGGTTATGGCATGACTTTTCTAGCATCCAGTATATTGCTGTTCAATTATTTTGGACGCACGCCTTACCTGGAACTGTTCTCGGTGATGAATCTGATCTCTACTATCGCTTGTATCGCCCCTTTTCTGGTGGGCGCAATTAAGGATTATTCAGGTAGTTTTACCCCCGCATTTCTCATTATTGCCGTACCGGTGCTAACTATTCTGATTGTCACACTCATAATGCAACCACCTTCACAAATTGTGAAGAAATGTTCTGATAACAACACAATTACTTAACTGAATTTAAAAATAAAATGAACCTATAAGATATTCCTTACAACAGATAAACAAGGAATTAATAAATGGCAAAGAAAGAATTCGGTGTATTTCTACCCATAGCTAAAGGCGGATGGATTATTTCAAAAAATACACCACCACTCGATGCTTCCTATCAGCAAAACCGTGAAGCAGCTATTCTGGCTGATCAAATTGGTTTGGATTTCATTATGTCCATGAGTAAATGGCGCGGCTTTGGTGGAGAAACGGAACATTGGGGCTGTTCGCTGGAATCCGTTACGATGATGGCTGGCATTGCCGAAGTCACTCATCATGCCCGACTTATCGCAACCATGCATGCTGGGCTGCATAATCCCGCCGTAACAGCCAAAATGATTGCGACACTGGATCAAATTAGTCATGGTCGCGCCGGGCTGAATATTGTCTCTGGCTCATTCAAAGACGAATTTGAACAGATGGGGGAATGGAATAGCAATTTAGATCACAATCAACGTTACGCAATGACCGAAGAATGGACCCAATTGATCAAACAGCTTTGGAGTGAGAAGCAAGTTAATCATCAGGGAGACTACTTTAATTTAAAGAATTGTGTTTCTGAACCTAAACCTATTTCCGTTCCACGCCCTTATTTGGTCTGTGCCGGTCAATCAGAATGTGGGCTACGTTTTAGTGTACGTAACACCGATGTGTGTTTCATTGGTGGTAAAGATGAAGAAGAAACGCGACAAATCAGTCTGATGGCTAAACGTCTTGCAGCCGAATACAGAACAACCACCAAAACCTTTTGTATGTGTACGATTATTTGCGCTGAAACAGATGAAGAAGCTGAAACTCTGGCTCAGTTCTATCGAGATGGCCTGGATATCGACGCAGTTAAAAGCATGATGCACAGTTTTGGCGTCGATGTTGGCGAAAAAAGTAATGCTATGGTTGAAAGATCTCAAAATGCTTTTATGACCCACACAGCTATTGGCAACCCGGAAACGTGCCGTAAACAATTGTCAGATTTATTGCGTGAATGCGAACTGAATGGGGTTATGTTGATCTTCCCTGATTATGTTCAGGGGTTGACCACTTTTGGCGAGAAAATCTTGCCGCAGCTTAGAGCAGAATTTACCTAAACAACGATAATAGGCCAATAAGCCTGGGAATGGGTTCACCACATCTTGACGAGCTTACCCATTCCCTGAACGCTCTTTTACCCCTGAACTCGCCGGTGTAATCCCGTACCCCGTAATAATCGGAGCCCCAACCAACTCCCACACAATGAAAGTAACAAGCTACTGATTATTGGTAATAACAGCCACATCTGCCATTCTGGCTGCCACGGAAAATCAAATACCTTGGTCTGCAACAACCAGAGCGCAACTTCAGCCCCCAGTGCCGCAGTAAAACCCGCCATTAATCCAAGCAAAGCAAATTCATACCAAAGTGTACGACGCAGTAACTGCTTACGGGCTCCCAAGGTGCGGTAAACCACTAGTTCAAGTTGCCGTTGATGCATCCCTACCTGAACCTGTGCCAATAGCAGTAATGCACCACAGAACATAACCAACCCAACCATGACCTCCAATGCCTTACTTACCTGCTGCAAAATACCCTGAATTTGCTTAATCATCGCGCCGGTATCAAGTAGGCTCAATGTTGGAAACTGACGATTAAGATCCGTCAGAAGGCGACCATCTCCCTCATAATGGAAACTGGTCAGCCAGGTTTGCTGCTGATTCTCTAATGCTTGTTTCGGGAAAATAAACAAGAAATTTGGCCGCAAACTCTCCCAATCCACCAGCCGAATACTGCTAACCATGGCGCTGAATTGCTGCGTATCACCACTGAACGTTAGTTTATCGCCAATTTTGATTGCCAAACGCTCAGCAAGCCCCTGCTCAATAGAAACCTCATCTGCCTTTGGCGGCCAGTGACCTGCCACCAGGGTATTAAACGGGGGTAACTCCTCTTTCCATGTCAGGTTCAATTCACGCTGAACCGTGTTGCTATCCGATTCTCTGACCTCTGCCCACGCCATGGCTGACTGACCATTAATTTCCGTCAAGCGGGCCAATACCACTGGATAGAATGCCGTAGGTTTAACCTGATACTGAGCCAGCAAATTTTCTACTTGTGGAATTTGCTGTCCAGTCATATTAATCAGAAAATAGTTTGGACTGTCCGGTGGCAATTGTTGCTGCCAACGATCAAGCAAGTCTCCCCGGACCACCAGCAACAAAGCAAATAACATAAATGATAAAGAGAAAGCCGCCAATTGGGCCACAGTCTGAAACGGCTGCCGCAGTAGTCGATTAACCGCCAGACGAAAACTGAGTTGGCGGAGTTTCAAATGACGTAATAACCACAATCCTCCCCAACCCAACACGGCTAGTAATAGCGCAACCATCATCATGCCTGCAAGTAGCGCCCATAACATGGGCTTGGCACCAACTAACAGACTCAGCCCGCTAATGATCACTAATGCCGCCAACGGCAGGTAATAACGCAACGGCCAGACAGGCGCGATAATATCATCACGCAGCACCCGTGATGGTTGGGTTGCCATTAACTGCTTGTACGGACGTATTCCCACCAGTAAGGCGATAACAGATAACGCGCCTAATGCCCATATCCACGGCCAGAATCCTGCTACTGGTAACGTCTTCGGCAACATAGGCGCCAAAATCCGTACAAGCAGATATTCAAACATCAATCCCAGAAGCGTCCCCACCAACGCCGCCGCCATCAATATCACTAGCCATTGACCAATCACCCATTTACGCAGCGCCCAACGCCCCGCACCCAATGTTTTAAGCACCGCAATCAAATCATGGCGGCTACGGCAATAGTGAGTCATTGATACTGCTACCGCCGCCACAGCGAGTAATAACGTCAGCAAAGCCGATAACAACAAGAATTGCTGTGCCCTTTCAATAGATTTTGCCAGCGCCCCACTATCCTGTTGCAAGGTATACCAGCGCTGATCAGCTTTAAGTTGGGGATCAATGAGCTGCTGATACTGATAAACCGCTTCTTTATCACCCGAAAACATATAACGATAAGTCAGACGACTACCAGGCTGAATCGCCCCGGTAGATTGCGCATCATCAAGATTGATCAAAATCCTTGGTGCAATCTGAAAGGGATTGAAACCACTGTCAGGTTCCTGAATTAATTCTCCGCTCACCTTAAGCGTGGTATCACCCACATCGAGATTATCCCCCACTTTGATTTTCAATAGTTCAAGCAAACGAGGCGCAACCAGCACCGTGCCTTTTTCCGCTTTCAAACCCGGAGGATGGGTTTCGAGCTCCCCATACAATGGATAGTCATAGTCTGCGGCTTTTACACTAGCAAGTTGAGGAATGTCCCCGGCATAAGTCATCGTGGTGAAAGAGAGCTGGCGACTCAATTTCAATCCCAGGTTTTTCGCCTGTTGTAACCACTTATCATCGACCGGATAAGCCGCACGCAGGACTAAATCCCCCGCCAGAAAATCCCGGCTCTGGTAATGAACACTTTGATCAATGCGATCACTTAGTCTCCCCAACGCCAGTACACAAGCTACCGCCAAGGTAAGAGATATCCAGACAATCAGTAAAGAAGGGGTACGCCATTCGCGCCAAAACCAACGCCAAATCATCGTTCTTCCCTCAATTTTCCATCAACCAACCGCAAGCAACGTTGACAACGGGCAGCTAGCTGGCTGTCATGAGTCACCAGAATTAATGTTGTGGCATAATCACGATTCAGAGAAAACAGTAAATCAGCAATACGATCACCGGTTTGCCGATCCAGATTACCTGTTGGCTCATCAGCAAACAGAATTTTGGGTTGGCTACTGAATGCCCGTGCCAATGCCACCCTCTGTTGTTCACCGCCAGAAAGTTGTGCTGGCATATGTTTCAAGCGCTTCCCCAATCCCAGTTGTTCAAGTAATTCAGCCGCCTGTTTCCTACTACTATTTTCAGACTCACCACGTAATAAAGCAGGAAGCTGGACATTCTCCAATGCGTTTAACGTCGGAATTAACATAAATGACTGAAAAACAAAACCAACACTTTCAGCCCGTAGTTGCGCCCGCCGCTCTTCATTCATCTGGCTTAAATTATGCCCTAGCAGCCGAACCTCACCGTCACCGCCATCATCTAACCCGGCAATAATGCCAAGCAATGTGGATTTACCCGAACCCGATTCTCCCACCAAAGCGATAGTCTGTGCCGACTCGACAACCAACTCGATTCCCTGCAATATAGCGATCTTATGTTCTCCCTGACCAACGTGCTTACTGAGATGCTGAACTTCAAGAATATTCCCCGTTACCATTTACTTTTCCTTTTACTGATGGTGCTATTTAGCGCCAGAGCGATCGCGGCTGATACCCTTCTGATTCTCGGTGATAGCCTTAGTGCCGGTTACCATCTACCTGTTGAACAGTCATGGCCTGCTCTGATGGAGAAAAAGTGGCAGAAATCTGGCAATAAAATCACGGTCATCAACGGCAGCATCAGCGGTAATACCGCCGCTCAGGGCCTTGCACGGCTACCTGAATTACTTAAACAACATAAACCCCGTTGGGTACTGATAGAACTGGGTGCCAACGATGGACTACGCGGTTTTCCCCCACAACAAACAGAACAAGATCTGCAACAAATCATTGCTTTAGTAAAACAAGCCAATATTCAGCCTTTATTGATGCAGATCCGTCTGCCACCAAACTATGGGCGCCGTTATACCGAATCTTTTGCCAAGATTTACCCCAAACTGGCAGAACACAATCAAATCCCTCTACTCCCGTTTTATATGGAACAAGTCGCTATTAAACCAGAATGGGTGCAACAAGACGGATTACATCCTAATCTGGCCGCCCAACCATTTATCGCCGACTGGATGTCTGACACACTATCAGCACATCTTAATTATTCTTAAGTAGTACACTATTAGTTTCAACAAATTGATGTCTATAAACAGGTTAAAGTTATGCAAAAGTCAGTTCTTATCACAGGCTGTTCCAGTGGAATTGGTCTGGTGGCGGCCAAAACACTACATCAGCGGGGCTACCGAGTCTTGGCAGCTTGCCGGAAACCCGCAGATTTACAGCGCATGCGCGAGTTAGGACTGGAACCTATCGAATTGGATCTTGATGACAAAATGAGTGTTGAACGCGCCGCCGCCGAGGTCATCAGGCTAACCAATGGCCGTCTTTACGGACTGTTTAATAATGGCGGCTTTGGTATTTATGGCCCGCTCAATACTATCAGTCGTGAACAACTAGAACGGCAATTCTCTACCAATCTATTTGGTACACATCAACTTACCTGTCTATTACTTCCAGCAATGCAACTTCATGGTGAAGGCCGTATTATCCAAACCAGTTCAGTTATGGGACTGATTTCAACCCCAGGCCGCGGTGCTTACTCTGCCAGTAAATATGCCTTGGAAGCCTGGTCAGATGCGTTAAGAATGGAATTAGCCGGAACAGGAATCAAAGCTTGTCTGATTGTCCCTGGCCCGATAAAAACACGTTTTACAGAAAACGTGAATCAAACGCAAAGTGATAAACCTGTCAGAAACTCCAGGATCGCCCGCCATTTTACCCTAACCCCCGAAGCTGTTGTGCGCAAACTGATTCATGCTTTGGAAAGTCCGAACCCTAAATTACGTTATCCAGTGACTTGGATAACCCACGCGGTCACTATCATGCGCCGGATTTTGCCAGGAAGAGTCATGGATAAGATATTGAGTAAACAGAGTGGTACAACTTGAAAGTTAGGAAAATAACCTCAATCTATTTAATCATACCCTGCGACAACCAAATTTAAGAGACTAATTATATGTTACCAACCTCTACTGGAATTAATATTAACGAAAGCAACCTGCATCAAACCGTTGAACAGTCTATGACTGTGCCTGTTTTATTTTATTTTTGGTCTGAACGTAGCCCTCATTGTCAGGAATTAGGCGTAACACTGGATAAACTGGCGGCAGAATATGCAAATCAATTCATATTAGCAAAAGTGGATTGCGATAAAGAACAAATGGTCGCTTCCCAGTTTGGCTTACGTGCCATTCCTACGGTTTATATTATGCAGCAAGGTCAACCCGTAGATGGTTTTCAAGGGCCACAACCTGAACAAGTTATTAGAGAGATGCTTGCCCGCGTATTACCCAAGCCAGAAGAGTTGAAAGCCGCTCAAGCTGAGGAGCTTATCGCAGCAGGAAAACATCAGGAAGCACTACCGTTATTGAAAGAAGCCTGGCAATTAGCCCCCAAAAACAGTGAAATTGCACTTATGTTGACCGAAGTGCAAATTATGCTCAATAATATAGAAGAGGCCCAGGAAATTTTGAGTGTTATTCCATTACAGGATCAAGATACTCATTATCACAGTTTACTGGCTCAAATTGAGTTACAAAAGCAAGCGGCGGATACACCAGAGATCCAACAATTGCAGCAAGAATTCGCCATTCAACCGGAAAATGCAGAGCTGGCTGTTAAGCTCGCGCTGAAACTGCACGAAGTTAGCCGTAATGAAGAAGCTCTGGAATTATTACTCAGCTTCCTGAAAAAGGACCTTTCCGCTGCCAACGGTGCAGTACGGAAAACAATGATGGATATTATGTCTGCAATGGGGACCGGTAATACCCTGGCTTCGAAATATCGTCGCCAGGTTTACTCGCTGCTTTACTGATTTATTTAATTGTAAGGAATTGCTATGGATTTATTCGCTTTTGGTGCCGTACCCATTCTGATATTCATTGCGGTGGTTATTGTCTTTACTTGCGTAAAAACAGTGCCACAAGGCTATCAATGGACGGTAGAACGTTTCGGCCGTTATACCCGAACTTTATTGCCGGGTTTGCATATTATCGTCCCTTTTATCGATCACATTGGCCGTAAAATTAATGTGATGGAACAAGTGCTAGATATTCCTTCACAGGAAGTGATTTCCCGCGATAATGCCAATGTTACCATTGATGCGGTCTGCTTTATTCAGGTTGTCGATCCTGTTCGAGCTGCTTATGAAGTCAGCAACCTTGAGCTATCTATCATCAATCTGACGATGACCAACTTCCGTACCGTTTTGGGTTCAATGGAACTGGATGAAATGTTGTCGCAACGTGATTCCATCAACAGCCGTCTATTACATATTGTTGATGAAGCCACTAACCCTTGGGGGGTGAAAATTACCCGTATTGAAATCCGTGATGTGCGTCCACCAAAAGAGTTGATCTCTGCCATGAACGCCCAGATGAAAGCGGAGCGCACAAAACGTGCTGATATTCTGGAAGCGGAAGGTATCCGTCAGGCAGCTATTCTGAAAGCAGAAGGGGAAAAACAGTCTCAAATTCTGAAAGCAGAAGGGGAACGTCAATCGGCATTTCTCCAGGCAGAAGCACGTGAACGTGCCGCCGAAGCGGAAGCTCGCGCAACTAAAATGGTGTCCGATGCGATTGCTGGCGGTAACATGCAGGCAATTAACTACTTTGTTGCCCAGAAATATACGGATGCACTGACCAGTATTGGCGCCTCCAATAACAGCAAAGTCATTATGATGCCTCTGGAAGCGAGCAACCTAATGGGTGCGATTGGCGGTATTACTGAACTGATTGGCGAAAGCAAAAAAGGTAAATAACCATGATTGCACAGATTGCGGCACAAACCCCTTGGCTCTGGTTCTCTTTCGGCGGCTTACTGTTAATTGCAGAGCTTCTGGGAACCGGCGGCTATCTGTTATGGACGGGTATAGCCGCTATCGTTGTTGCATTTGTCACCTGGTTGCTACCAGGAATAGACTGGGAATGGCAAGGCATTTTGTTTGCCATTCTAACGCTACTTTCCGCAATGCTATGGCGCTACTGGTTACGTCGCCGCCCATCAAAAGGCAGCGATACCCTGAACCAGAAAGACCACCAGCTCATCGGTATCCGAGCCAAACTGACTACAGATACTGAAAATGGTTACAGCCGGGTCAAACTGGCTGATGGAAGCTGGCGAGTTCACTGTGATAGTGAACTACCAGCCCATACCGAAGTAGAAGTAATCGCTGTTGATGGCATTACCCTGAAAGTAAAGCCAGTCAGTTCTCAGTGATGAGAGCAACAACCTGATAAATGATCTATGATGGGGCATGCAGCCCCATCATCACCGGGGCACTCTTCCGCCAAAGATAACAATTTACTTCTCATTTTTTGCAACTCTTCAATCGCCCTTTCTATTTCAGTCACTTTATGCAATGTTGCCGCTTTTACATCAGCACTATGACGATTGGGGTTGCGAAATAACACTAAAAACTCACGGCATTCATCGAGCGTAAAACCCACTTGTTTCGCCTGGCGCAACAGCGTTAGTTCATCAATATGTTTCTGCTGATAATAACGGTAGCCGTTATCCCCCCTTTCCGGCGGTGTAATCAGATCTTTTTCTTCATAAAACCGGATAGCTTTGCTGGTAAGACCGGTTTTTTGGGCAATCTCACTAATGTTCATTTTTTCCCCTTGACCTTACCCTTGTGGGAAGGTTTAACCTTCGCAACAAGTCAGAAATTCACTTGAACTGTGTAGATATCATCATCAATTATCATACCGATGTGAAGAATAATTACATCACTATGTGTTAGGAGGTTTTTTTATGTCACACACAACTATTTTAACCTTGCAGGGACTCTCCTGTATGCACTGTGTTAGCAGTGTGAAAAAGGCACTAGTAAATCGCGCAGATGTGGAACAGGCGGATATTACGATTGATTATGCCAAAATAACCGGCGAAGCCTCTGCTGAATCATTAATTGAAACAATTAAAGCAGCCGGTTACGACGCGATAATCGCCAACCAACCTGATGTTGAACTGGCGCTTTCTGGCCTAAATTGCATGCATTGTGCAGGTAAAACACGTAAAGCGCTGGAAGCCGTAGATGGCGTTATTGCCGCAAAAGTGAATATTGAAACAGCTAAAGTTTACGGTAAAGCCGATGCCGATACCTTGATTGCCGCCGTTGAGCAGGCGGGTTACCACGCAAAACTGCCTTCTAGTCAAAACTCCCCAAAATCTGAGCCGCTGACATTACCTGCTTCAAACAGACCGGAACCGTTGGCAGCGGCAATCTCCTCCGTTCCGGTCGAAAAAACGGATGCCTCCGTTGTGAGTGATAACGATGAGAGCATCCAATTGCTGTTGGATGGCATGACTTGCGCTAGCTGTGTGAATAAAGTTCAGAAAGCATTACAAGGTGTTGATGGCGTGGAAAATGCCAGAGTGAATCTTGCTGAACGCAGCGCTTTAATTACCGGTAGTGCCTCATCGGAGGCACTGATTAAAGCAGTAGAAAAAGCCGGGTATGGCGCAGAACTGATTCAGGACGAAACTGAGCGGCGTGAACGCCAACAACAAGTTTCCGACGCTAATATGCGCCGTTTTCGTTGGCAGTCAGCATTAGCATTGGTCGTCGGTATTCCCGTGATGGTGTGGGGCATGATGGGCGATAATATGATGCTCACACCTGAAAACCATTATATCTGGCTGACTATTGGCGTTATCACGCTTGCCGTGATGATTTTTGCCGGTGGTCACTTCTATCGCAATGCGTGGCAAAGCCTGAAAAATGGTAGTGCGACAATGGACACATTGGTGGCATTGGGAACAGGTGCGGCCTGGCTTTACTCCATCAGTGTTAACCTATGGCCAGATAGTTTTCCACCACAAGCCCGTCATCTCTATTATGAAGCCAGCGCGATGATTATCGGCCTGATAAATCTGGGGCATGCTCTGGAACAACGTGCCCGTCAGCGCTCCTCAAAAGCTCTGGAACGTCTGCTGGATCTGACACCACCGACTGCCCGCGTGGTGACAGAAGATGGCGAAAAAGAGATGCGATTGGCTGACGTCAAACCCGGCATGACGTTACGTCTGACAACCGGTGATCGTGTCCCTGTTGATGGTGAAATCGTTCAAGGTGAAGTTTGGATAGATGAGGCAATGCTCACCGGCGAGCCGATTCCACAGCAAAAATCCAAAGGCGATAACATCCATGCCGGTACGACAGTGCAAGACGGTACAGTGCTGTTTACTGCCGCCGCAGTCGGCAGTCAGACAACATTAGCACGAATTATTAAACTGGTTCGTCAGGCACAAAGCAGTAAGCCAGAAATTGGTCAGTTAGCAGATAAAATTTCCTCTGTGTTTGTTCCCGTTGTTGTCGCGATTGCCCTGATTGCCGGCGCTATTTGGTATCTGGTAGGGCCAGCACCACAGATCATGTATTCATTAGTTATTATTACCACGGTGCTGATTATTGCCTGTCCCTGTGCCCTTGGGTTGGCAACCCCTATGTCAATTATCTCTGGTGTCGGCCGAGCGGCGGAATTTGGGGTGCTGGTTCGGGATGCCGATGCGCTGCAACAAGCTAGCACATTGGATACCATTGTTTTCGATAAAACCGGTACGCTGACGGAAGGCATGCCTCAAGTGACTGATATCCATACTTTCAATGGGTGCAGTGAACAAGAGGTATTGCGTTGGGCGGGTGCACTGGAAAAAGGTTCTAACCATCCATTAGCTAAAGCCATTCTTACCAAAACCGCAGGACTGGCGTTGCCGCAAGTTGAACAATTCCGCACTCTAGCTGGACTAGGTATCAGTGGTGAAGTGAATGGCACAACATTGTTGCTGGGTAATCAAGCATGGCTAGAACAAAATCAAGTTGATACGCAGGAATTAAAACCGCTAATTGCGCAACAGGCAGGAAAAGGCATCACGCCGGTTATTCTGGCAGCAGAAAACAAAGTTGCCGCCGTGCTGTCAATTCGCGATCCACTGCGTGAAGATACCCTAACCGCATTAGAACGATTACATCACCAGGGCTACCGTTTAGTGATGTTGACCGGTGATAACCCAGTGACTGCCAATGCGATTGCAAAAGAAGCAGGTATTGATCAAGTGATTGCGGGTGTATTGCCTGATGGCAAAGCTGAGGCTATTCAGAAACTGCAAGCAGCAGGTCGCAAGGTTGCCATGGTGGGGGATGGTATTAACGATGCGCCTGCCTTAGCGCAGGCTGATGTGGGCATTGCAATGGGAGGGGGTAGTGATATTGCCATTGAAACCGCAGCAATAACACTGATGCGCCATAGTCTACACGGTGTGGCCGATACAGTTGAACTGTCCAAAGGCACTCTGCGCAATATGAAACAGAACCTATTAGGCGCATTTATCTACAACATATTGGGGATTCCGATCGCCGCTGGTGTGCTCTATCCCTTTACCGCAACATTGTTAGATCCTGTAATAGCAGGTGCGGCAATGGCACTTTCTTCAATTACGGTGGTGAGTAATGCTAATCGATTACTGAGGTTTAAGCCTAAATCCTAAGCCTCAAGAAATGAATCTGCTTTGGCGCTGTTGGGGGGATTGTAAAAGTGCGGTATCAATAATCGCACTCTACATTTCCCCCATTCTAATTCACAAATTAACGGCCAAAGCGCTTAGCCACTTGACGTTAACATTACCATTACGCAACTCAAAGGCCAGCTTACTACCTGTATCAATGCCTAATGCCTGGCGGATAGACCTAGGTATCGTTATCTGACCTTTGGAATTCAATGTTGCAAGTTCATAGATAGATGTCACCGCAAATCTCCAATTCTATGGAAATAAATAAAGATACAGCGGAAGTACAGCTATAATATTGATAGTCACCTTAAAAATATAAATGCTAAACCGGAACACAAATGGGACGACTGATTAAACACCTTACCAATATATTGGGAATAAAGTCTTCCCACCGTTATCCCTATCCCGCTCACGATATTATACTGGCAGGTGATAGACATTTGCACCTGGTAGGCAGTATTCACATGGGTACGAAAAATATGTTCCCACTTTCGGAAATATTGCTAGAACAGCTTAATCAGTCCGATACCTTAATCGTGGAAGCAGATATTACTCAGGCAGACTCCCCATTTCATGATGAGTTTCAATCATATCACCGTATCGAACAACGTTTATCTTCTGAAATGTATCAGAATTTTCAAGACTGCTGCAATGAAATCCAACAGCAGGAAGAATTCCTCAATTTATTACCCTCATGGCAAATCGCTTTAATTTTACAAGCTGGACAAGCACAAAACCTTGGATTGCATCCCCACTACGGTATCGATTATCAGCTACTGAATGCAGCCAAAGCTCAAGGGAAAACGATTATTGAACTAGAAGGTACTGAATCACAAATTAATTTACTTAATCAAATTCCCAATAACGGCCTGCCACTACTGGAAGATACATTAACCCATTGGCACGCAAATGCCCGCGCTTTACAAACAATGATCAGTTGGTGGATGGACTATCAACCTGAGCAACAAGAACATGTTTTACCAACAACTTTCAGTAAAGAGATATACCAACTATTGATGACTGAACGTAATAAACGATGGAATAAGCGTTTACGGGAATTACCTACCGGTCGATATCTTGTCGCTGTTGGTGCTTTGCATCTGTACGGTGAAGGGAATTTGCCTCAGATGCTGGCGGAAGAACAGGATTAAAAAAAGGCCAATATTACTATTGACCAGTCAAAGAAATGTTGCCCAGTCAAAGAAGTATTGGCCAATCAAAGAGGAATAACCTGTCATTTTCGTTATTCTTAGTTCGGGATATTACCTGTTTGTATACAAGCAACAGAGCCATGGTTAGATTATCAATTCCATCATTCCATTTCATCCGTTATCCTTAATTACAAAATTATCCTATGTAATGAAATCATGACACCTGCGATCATTTTGTTAGAGAAACAGAAAGTTAGCTTTACTCTTCATACCTATGAACACGACACAAATGAGCATAACTTTGGTGATGAAGCAGTAAAGAAATTAAGACTCAATGCCAGGCAAGTATTTAAAACTTTGCTGGTTGCACTTAATGGTGAGACTAAAAATTTGGTGGTAGCCGTCACTCCCGTTTCAGGTGAATTGGATTTAAAAAAGGTCGCCAAAGTTTTTAAAGTCAAAAAAGCAGAGATGGCTGATCCCCAAATCGCCCAGAAAGTAACAGGGTATCTCGTCGGCGGGATCAGTCCGTTAGGACAGAAAAAACACTTACCAACAGTTATTGATAACCAGGCGCAACAGTTCCCAACTATATTTGTCTCTGGTGGTAAACGAGGGTTAGATATTGAATTGGCGTTGTCTGATCTCTGTAGGTTGGTGAGAGGCAATTTCGCTGATATTGCAAAAATTTAAATTATTACCCCAAAAGGGCTGCCAAAATTGCAACCCTTTCGATTTATCCTTCTATCAGGGATTATTGATAAATAATTTCACCCTTTGGCTCATAATCAGCCGCTTTCAATGGTGAATGCTTCTCGATATAGTCTTTCAAAACTTCTGCATCAACAAAACCGGTGTTGACATAGGTTGGATAATTATCAACATGTGGATAGCCATCACCACCGATAGCATTAAAGTCAAGCATTGCCATGCGGTAAGTTTTATTCGGCTCTAGTGGCTTTCCACCGATTTTTACCTCTTTAACACCTTTTCCATCAGCAATCAGACTAACATTCACAAACTGTGCATAAGCACCAGAGTCAACTTGCATATTAGCAATCGCCGCCAAATATTGTTCGACTTCGCTGCCTTTCATATCAACGTAAACCAATGTGTTGGCAAATGGATGCACTTTCAACACATCTTTATAAGTGATATCACCTGATTCAATCGAATCACGAATACCACCACCACTCATAATCGCAAAATCAGCACCCGCGCGTTCCATCATGGCAGAAAGAACAACATGAGCCATATTAGTCTGAATAAAACGAACCCTGTTGCGATCACCTTCCAATTTACCCTCAACATAACCCACTTTTACGCCAAGCTGTTTATCACCTTTATCCTGATACGACGTCAACAACTGCATCATTTCCGGATTTTGGGCAATTTCGTGAGTGTAGTAAACACGCTCAGTAGAACCGTCTTCCTTCTGTACTCTCTTTTTGAGGTTAATAGGGATCAACTGATAGTGAGTCAGCTTTAATTCACCATTACGAAATTGAAAATCAGCTCGGCCGACATATTTACCCCATTCATGAGCCTGAACAATCCAGGTACCATTCTGACGATCCGGTGAACATGGCGTTCCTGGCACATAATCGATCTGCTTATAATTTTTATTTTCCGCAGACATACAGACCGGATCTTGTGAGTGACCACCGACAATCATATCCAGATAACCCGCAGGCAAACTGCGAGCCATTTCAACATCACCTGGTGCATTAGAACCATGATTACCGTTGTCATAGTGCCCCATATGGGTTGCGGCAATAATCACATCTGGCTTTTCATCTCTCTTTAGTGCTTCAACAACCATTTTGGCTTCTGTAGCGGGAACACGAAATTCAACATCAGGAAAATTAGCCGGGTTACCGATTTTCGCCGTATCATCAGTCGTCAGGCCAATAACTGCAATTTTCACACCCTGTTTATCGAAAATGGTATAAGGCTTGAACAAACGTTTACCGGTGCTTGTCTGGTAAATATTGGCAGCCAGAAATGGAAAAGTTGCCCATTTTTCCTGTTGACGCAGTATTGACAGAGGATTATCAAACTCATGGTTACCCAACGCCATTGCATCATAGCCCACCAAGTTCATGCCTTTAAAATCAGGTTCGGCATTTTGCAGATCAGACTCTGGTACACCGGTATTAATATCTCCGCCGGAAAGCAGCAACACACTACCCCCTTTTTTTACGACCTCCTGACGGATTTCATCAACTACCGTTTTTTGAGCAGCTAAACCATACTCACCATAATCGTTATGCCAAAAATGACCATGATGGTCATTAGTGTGCAAAATGGTAATGTCATAGGTTTTATCCTTCTCCCATGCATTTGCGATTGCTGGAAGTAGTGCTATAGATACAACCAAAGCACAAGCTGAGGTCTTGAACGAGAGTTTCATGGTATATCTCCATGCTTTTTTAGTGAATTGCCATGCAAAAACAGCTTTAAAAGCTAACAAGGCGGGATAAATTGGTCATTTCTTGAGACAGGTTATGTTATGCAGTTATTAGAACATGTTTTGTTTCGTCTTTACGAGAATACTATAAAACTATATCCAAGATAGTAAAAAATCAACTCTCTACCTAATATGTATTAAAATTCAACAAATAACCAATATACTGACTATTGATTAAGACAGGTTGGCAGCTAATATGAGCGAACAAAGCAATACCACCACAGTTCCATCTCACCCAAGAAAAACCAGGAATACCGTTTTTACTATTCTTGGTGCAATCAGTGTTTCACACTTATTGAACGATATGATCCAATCGCTGATTCTGGCGATTTATCCTTTACTACAATTAGAATTCAACCTAAGTTTTGTGCAAATCGGCATGATCACATTGACCTATCAGATTACTGCCTCTTTATTACAACCACTGATAGGTCTCTATACTGATAAACATCCACAGCCCTATTCATTACCCATTGGGATGAGTTTCACCTTATCCGGTCTATTACTGCTGGCCTATGCCAACAATTTCCCATTAATTCTATTAGCATCGGCATTAATCGGAACAGGTTCTTCGGTATTCCACCCGGAATCATCGCGCGTAGCACGTATGGCATCCGGTGGTCGCCACGGCTTAGCCCAATCTCTTTTTCAAGTCGGCGGTAATTTTGGCAGCTCCCTTGGGCCCTTGCTAGCCGCTCTATTTATTGCTCCCTATGGCAGAGGCAACGTTGGCTGGTTCTCTTTGGCAGCATTACTGGGCATCATCGTGCTACTACAGATCAGTAAATGGTATAACGCTCAGAATTACATCAAGAAAAATCAAGCTAAAACTGACATTGCCGCCAAAGTTTTATCAAGAAAAACCGTGATAGGCTCCTTGGCTATTTTGCTAATCTTAATATTTTCCAAATATTTTTATCTCACCAGTATCAGTAGCTATTATACTTTTTACTTAATACACAAATTTGGCATTTCCGTACAAAGCGCTCAGTTTCACCTGTTTATTTTTTTATTCGCAGTTGCGGCAGGAACCATTATTGGTGGACCGCTTGGTGATAAGATCGGCAGAAAGTATGTTATCTGGATGTCTATCCTTGGAGTTACACCTTTTACATTAGTTCTGCCTTACGCTTCTCTGTACTGGACAAGTATTCTATCAGTGATTATTGGGGTGATTCTGGCATCTGCGTTTTCTGCAATCCTGGTATACGCTCAGGAACTTATTCCAGGTAAAACAGGGATGGTATCCGGCCTGTTTTTCGGGCTAGCTTTTGGTATGGGAGGTATTGGCGCAGCGGTACTTGGTGATATCGCGGACAGAACAAGTATTGAACTGGTTTATCAGATTTGTGCTTTTCTACCGTTACTTGGCATATTTACCGCTTTATTACCTAATATAGAAGATAATAACTAGAAAAATCACCATACAACCCCACATAAAATTTACTTTTTATGTGGGAACAGTGCTTATTTACCTCATAAATATTCAAATAGAACAACACAAATACCTGTTACGGGTAATTTAATCCTTTCAACCCATATTTTTTGATGTTTTATTCATTTTTTTAGCGAATTTACCTCGAATTATCTATAAAATACAGTTACACCTACCTCTTCACTATGCTATTTACTAGCCTCAGCAAGAAGGAGTCTTAATGGAGCACTCGACACCACTTATCACCACTATCGTTGGCGGGTTCTTTATCGCTTATCTGCTTGGTATGTTGGCACAACGCCTGAAAATCTCACCGCTGGTTGGTTATCTCACTGCGGGAGTACTCGCTGGTCCTTTCACTCCTGGTTTTGTCGCTGATGCATCACTGGCCCCCGAACTGGCAGAAATTGGTGTCATCTTATTGATGTTTGGTGTCGGACTGCATTTTTCACTCAAAGATCTGCTAGCAGTAAAATCCATTGCTATCCCTGGTGCTATTGCACAAATACTGGTCGCGACACTACTTGGAGTAGGGCTATCAGCAATACTGGGTTGGGAATTATTTAGCGGTATCGTCTTTGGCCTCTGTCTATCAACCGCCAGTACCGTTGTTCTGTTACGAGCGCTAGAAGAGCGCCAATTGATCGATAGCCAACGAGGTCAAATAGCTATTGGCTGGCTGATTGTCGAAGATCTGGCGATGGTGCTGACTCTGGTATTACTGCCCGCGGCTGCCGGTATTCTTGGTAATAAAGAAGCCAATATCGGGCAGTTAATTATGGAACTCGCCATGACAGTCGGCAAAGTTATCGCTTTTATCTTGCTGATGATTGTTGTTGGCCGCCGTCTAATCCCGTGGGTACTGGCAAAAACGGCAAGTACCGGTTCCAGGGAACTATTTACCCTTGCCGTGTTGGTTATCGCCTTGGGTATCGCTTACGGTGCCGTTGCTCTGTTTGATGCCTCATTCGCACTAGGGGCGTTCTTCGCCGGTATGGTACTGAACGAATCAGAACTAAGCCACCGTGCCGCCCAGGATACGCTGCCACTCAGAGATGCTTTCGCCGTATTGTTCTTCGTTTCCGTTGGCATGCTGTTCGACCCAATGGTCCTCATTCAACAACCGCTATCGATACTGGCAACGTTGGCAATCATTATTATTGGTAAGTCCGCCGCTGCAATGTTACTCGTAAAGATGTTCGGCCACTCACGCCGGACCGCATTGACGATTTCAGTCAGTCTGGCGCAAATCGGTGAATTTGCCTTTATTCTGGCTGGTCTTGGGGTTGCACTCGGCCTGCTTGATGGAAATGCCCGTAACCTTGTTCTGGCGGGCGCGATTGTTTCTATCATGCTAAACCCAGTTCTATTTAGCCTGTTGGATCGCTATCTGGAAAAAACAGAAACTATTGAAGAACAGTTATTGGAAGAAACGTTGGAAGAAGAGACGCAAATTCCTGTCGATATCTGCGGTCACACTATCGTTGTCGGCTACGGGCGTATCGGCGGCTTGCTATGCCAACGCTTGCAGGAAAAAGGGATCCCTCTGGTTGTTATTGAAAACACCAGAGCCAAATTTGAGGAACTCGGTGAACAAGGTATCAGTGCGGTCATGGGCAACGCTGCCAGCAAAGATATTATGTCATTGGCACGCTTGGATTGCGCCTGCTCCCTCCTGCTGACTATTCCTAATGGCTATGAAGCGGGTGAGATTGTCGCCTGTGCAAGAGAAGTACGCCCAGATATTAATATCATTGTCCGAGCTGACTATGACGATGAAGTTACCTATATCACGGAGCGTGGGGCTAGCCACGTCATTATTGGTGAGCATGAAATTGCCAAAACAATGGCAAGTGTATTAGCCAACAGTGAGCAAGGCTATCCAACTGAGCCTCCCCCTGCCTCGTCCTTTTCGCCATTACTTTGAGGAAAAGCGACTATTGATGGAATAATTCCCTATTCATTACTGAGTAGGGTTTTCCCTTCTATTCTATAATGAACCATATGAGCCGTTCTTATCACTTTAACTACCAATGATAAGGGCAGCTCAGAGGGAGCAAAACTTTCAGCTAAAGTAGCTATTCAATTCTGTACAACAAAAATCAATCGGATTATCAATTAATCCTTAGCCCATTCAAAACAAGATTCAGCAACTCATTGAGGTAAATGTTTTTTATTAATAGGGAAGGTAAATACCATGCATTGAATTTTTAGCGTTACTTAACATGATCATGGTATTTACCCAATTAAAATAAAGACACTCTACACAATTTCAGCCACCTTCAATCACCATTAGCCTCATGAAAAAGCCAATTAATCAGAAGATCGCAATATCAAACATTTCATTGCGTTAAAGATATAAAACACCTTTCATTGACGTGTAAAACATTGAGACTGAGAAAACACATAACACTAAAGAAGCAAGACGATAAAACAAATCAGGCTTTAAACTCCCTTTTGCTAACTTTTCTATACATAGCATTTTCCCAACCCCAACCCAAATCAGGGAAACGGGTAATAATGCACAAACAAAAACTGTCATGCATGGAATGTATTCTGACCACAAAGTAAATGCAGTAAGAGGAAATACATATGTAGCAAACACAAAAGCCTTAGGATTCAACAGTGTGGTAAATAATACCGTGACAAAATGGACTTTCGTCTTGTTTTTGTCTAATGAGAAATGCCAAACTTTCAAGGCTAGATAAGCAATGTATGTCGAAGCGCAAACCTTTAAGGCGACCAGTGACCACACAAAAGTGTGCGAGGCTGTGGATAAAAATAATCCCCACAAACTAATTGCTGTTATATAACCAAATGCCTCAGCCAATATCAGCCTGAGTGTACTAATAAAACCATGTGAATATCCAGATGATACCAAAAGCGTATTTGTTGGTCCTGGCATAATTAGGACCATGCTCACCATACTGGCAATTCTTATATAATCGTAGTAACTATTCATAGTATCCTCAATGGCTGTTATGCATAATAATTAATCATTTGAAATATAATAGGAAATTTTTAGTAAAAAATTTCATCATGCTCCTCCTTCTCTCTAAATTAACAATAATAAGTTATGGTCATTAAATACCATTACTTTCACTTAATAGCTATTAGTCTCGTCTTTTCTCTAAATGTTAGTAATCTCAATAACTCCAATTCAGTAATAAAAGATACAAAAAATCTTTCCTAATATAGGCAACAAAATAAAATAATTACAGAAAACAAAAAGTATTTCGCTAAATGATCCTTCTTAGTTATCAATCATCGCCAAAGTTTCGTTATCTAAATTAGCATCAGAAAACACTAATCCATATATCAATACTATACAAAAATATGAAATTCCGTATCAACTTGGGGAATATTCCTAAAATATAGCAGCTCCAATCCATGTATAACTAATATCATTTCTATATATGGGCAATATCATTTCAATATATAAAGAATATCATTTCAATACACAGCCAATATCATTTCAACATATTACTAATGAAGGAATGTTTTCTAGCCAATCATCTTGATTATAATTAGTAGAATCAACAATTGAAAACTCAGTTCCAAGATTTTTAAAAAATGTGATTTTAGTTCAAAATCATCCTTTATCTAATCCCTCCTAAAATAAATAGAAAAATTAGAGAAATAATTAAATCAGCATGATTAGTGTTGGTAATACTAACGACATCCAACTATATTAGCAATACGCCATCATGTGGAATTTCCATACATAGAACAAAAGGATCATTGAAAGATAAAAGACAAACAGAGAATTCAATTTACATATTATTGCTATCTAAGTGATATAAACATTCTAGATAGATTCAAATATTATGTGAATTTATTCAAACAGATATATAAATAATAACGAGATACTTTGGCTTTTATACATTCAACGAAAAATCATTACTTATAATAAAATAAATCCTAACTACCATTCACAATCCTAATAAATAATTTTATACCTAAATTTCAGCACCGCATTAATTTATACGGTGCCAGAATTTTATAATTATCGTTCCCAGTAAGATTCTTCCAAACTATCTTCCTTTTCAGGTAAACCACGGCTTAATCGAGGGGAATGCTGACTCAATACCTGATAACTAACTCTGTTGGCATATTTACACACTTGAGCAAGTGATGAATATGTCAGATAAGTACGGATATGTTTACTGGAATTAGGCACATTCATTCTATGGTGATTGTTGGCCGTTATATCATGCAGTAAAGCAGATAAAGCACCATCACCTGCCCCATTGGTATTCATGATTTTTTCTGGCCCCCCCATATAAGGTTCAATATGGGAATAAACTTTCATCGGGATTTGGCAATCAGATTTACGCATAGCGCGACTGAACTCATAACGATTAAATTCAGCAATAGCACCCGGTAACAATGGGTGGGTTGTCTGACGCATATAATCTTTTTCCGTATAACCTGCCATATATAATCCAGCCGGCCCCGCAGTACACAAAACTAAATCGACCCAATCCAATGCAATATCTGAAGCCAATAGTGGATCACTGAAACCAGTAAGCTCATAAGCTTCATCTTCATTCATTGCTAGAACAGAAATATTCTCAACCAGAAAATCACGCCACAATTGTGGATCATCAGCAATAACATATTTTGTCCCTAGCGTCAGAACCACAGGCACACTATGCTTTTTCGCATATTCGATAGCTTTCATGGTTGCTTCTGGCATGGGTTCTCCCGGCTTGCAACGAATCAAGTAAGCAGTCAATACCAAAGCAGAAGCTTCAGCAATAATCTTCTCAGGAATACTTTCCGGTTTAAGTTGATTCATTTGCCCAGGACTAATGGCAAAAGTGCGCTCACCATTTTCCGTTACTAGCGTAAAACAACGCCCAATTGCCCCGTTCACACCTTGTAAGTAGTTCAGATCAGTCCGGCTAGACGTGTTACATAAATAGCGGTAAGCATAACTACCAATCTGAATATTACTGCACATAGTACCCAGTAAGACGGAACGATCATCGGCAAGAACTGAGTAATTATGTAAAGTATTACCAATAGTGCCACCCGCGAATTCGTGGCTAATAAGATTATTATCAGTAAGTTCTTTATACAGGGTTTCAGCTACATCATCTTCAATAACTAATGAATGCCCTTGGCTGAGGTTATAGCGCTGGATAAAATCTTCATCTACTTTCGCCTCAATATCCACTAATGTCTGATCGATACCAACGATATAAGCTCGGTTATTCTCACCATCCATCATCTCTTTAATTGGCTGGAGTAAAGGATCACGCAGACTGACGGGAAAATAGTGTTTTGATTTACGTTTACCAGGGAATTTCATTTTTGATTGATGCTATGACGCCAAAAGGTGCAGCATATTAGCACAATAAAAACTGACAGGCAGCAAATGTCACGACGACATTTACTGCCAAGGAAAACTTAAACCGCTTGCTGACGACTACGTACCATATGACGAATTAAAACAAACACCACAGCCAAGATCAGCCCAAGGAAAGCACCGCCTATTAAGATAAGTAGACGCTTTGGTGAATCTTTCGCTGTTGGCTCATAAGGAGCCTGCATATATCTAAATGGTTGGAAGTTAACTTTGTCTATTATAAGCGCTTTCAGCTCCTTTATATAAAACAATCGGTTACGTAAATCAGCATCAATCAAGGCTGGATCTTTGATCTCCTCCGTAATTTGCAGCTTACGTTGTAATGCATCAGCACCCAAAGCAATGGAATAATCTGGATCGTCTTTGATCATCGCCCCTTCACTGGAAATAGGTTTTTTAATTCCTGCCGAATTGGCGATAGATAATGCATATTTCAATCGCTCAATATTAGCTTCCTGTATATTATTCACACGGTTTAAATCAACGCTATACAAACCTTCAGAGTAAGCAAGCTTTTGTTTCACCATATCGCTTAATTCACTCTTCACCTGTTCATGGACAATAGACGACACATAGTCAATATAGCCATTTAACAGATTATATGCATCTTCTGAGGTTCCAGCACTAAAAGTCAATTTAGTTTCACTATTTTCATCATCTTTTTCCGCTTTTGAAGAAGATGAAATATTATCATTCACAATCTTTTCAATAAGTTTTCTTTCTGCAAGTGGTGAGCGATCACCTGATTTAGCCACCAGATTTTTAAAATATTCTGTATTAACCAGATATTCTTCACGTAAAACCCGTGAATTAAAATTATTTAAAAAACTATTATACAGTGACGACGAAGTTACTGATGATTGTAAACTTAAAACCTCGAACTTAGTCAGAAGATTTTTAAGTGGCTGTATCTCTTCAAGTTGAGGTTTAACAATAGAAGCTGAACTGCTCCACTTTTGTGGCATCAAAGATACCGCTGCAAAGCCAATGACAGCAAAAAGGATAGTAACAGCAATAATCAATAACTTTGATTGAAATAAAACAGAGAATAACTCAAACAAATCAATTTCATCATCTCGTTTTGAATTGTAATAATTAAAATATTCTTCACTGAAATTAGTGCCTTTAATCGGTTTATTACTCATTATTTATATCCAAATTCAAATATGCTGTTACTCATTGATATACAGAACATCATTCCACTGCGCCTATAGGTTAATTCCCATTTACTCTGAAACAAGTATGGCAGTTCCACGAGGCTGGCATCCGTGTAGCAATATACCTTAAAAAGCCAATGGACCCTAATGATAGATTAATCCTATCACTATTCATTTCTGTTTCTGACCAACCCGTTGACCAACTCTTCAAGTAGTAAAATATGACTAGCATTGTCGTTAAGCGCCGGAATATATTCAAATTTTTCCCCACCAGCATTAAGAAACATCTCTTTATTTAGCTGTTTTATCTCTTCCAGCGTTTCCAGACAATCAGACGAAAAACCAGGGCAAAGTACCTGAATATGTTTTATTCCCTGATTAGGTAGAGTTTTCATAGTTTGATCTACGTATGGTGTCAGCCATTGCTCACGACCAAAACGTGATTGATAAGCCATCATTACCCGCTCTGCCGGATAATGAATAGCTTGCTTTAGCAACCGTGTTGTTAATTTACACTGCTCAGCATAAATATCACCCGTATCAACAAAACGCTGCGGAATACCATGATAGGAAAGCAATAATCTGTCCGGTTGACCATGCTTATCGAAACTCTGCTCAATAGTTTCTTTCAGTGCGGAAATATAAGCCGGATGATCAGCATAACTACGAATAAAGTGAATCCCAGGAATAGTGCGGTATTTTTGTAATACTAGACTGACACCATCAAATACAGCCGCAGATGAGGAACCAGAATATTGGGGATAAAGTGGTAAAACAATCAGCTGCTCAACATTCTGCTTAAGTAAGTTGTCAATCGCTTGTTCAAGAGATGGAGAACCGTAATTCATTGCCAGTTCAACAGGGATGTCAGCAAGTCTTTCTGCCAGTAATTTCTGTTGCCGACGGCCATATACTAACAGAGGAGAACCTTCATCAGTCCAAATTTTCTGATATAACTTTGCTACACGTGAAGAGCGGAAAGGCAAAACAAAACCATATAATATTGGCTTCCAGATAAATCGAGATAAGTCTATGACTCTTTTATCACTAAGAAACTCAGCTAAATAACGTCTTATAGCCGTAGTTGTCGGTTTATCAGGAGTGCCAAGATTAACTAATAAAACACCAAATTTACCGTTGTTCATTATGTCGATCCTTTATTGTTTCGCTGGTGAAAACCCTAACATAATAAAATACAGATGAAAATCATGTTTATCTACGAAAACAGTGAAGAAAAACCGACTAATTTACCTGATACAGTAAATAAATAATATAGGATAAGGCGACTTATTAGTCGCCCTCTAAGAATCATTTAGGTTGATTAATCCAAAATTTTAGATAATTCTTCACTAATCTCAGATACCTTACGAGTACCATCAATTCTAAAATATTTGGTATAATCTGCCTCTGCTTCTTTTTGATAGTAAGATACTAAAGGTGCTGTCTGTTGATGGTATTCAACTAAACGTTTACGCACGATATCTTCGTGATCGTCTTTACGAACGGTCAACTCTTCACCCGTAATATCATCCTTGTTTTCTACTGTCGGCGGATTAAATTTGATGTGATAGACACGGCCAGATGGCGCATGTATACGACGCCCAATGATACGTTCAATAATGAGTTCATCGGGAACATCAAATTCCAAGACATAATCAACATTAATACCCGCTTCTTTCATTGCATCAGCCTGGGGAATAGTACGGGGGAACCCATCCAACAAGAAACCATCACGGCAGTCATCTTGTTTGATGCGCTCTTTGACCAAAGCAATAACCAGTTCATCGGTAACCAGCTTACCATGATCCATCAACGCTTTCGCTTTTAAACCCAATTCTGTGCCAGCCTTAACCGCAGTACGCAACATATCGCCAGTAGAAATTTGAGGGATCCCATATTTCTCCACGATAAATTGCGCCTGAGTCCCTTTACCGGCGCCCGGAGCGCCCAGCAGAATGATACGCATTGCGTAAATCCCCTTGCTAGTTAGTTTTTATATTTTGAGAAAACGAGTCACCATACCATTTAGCATGGGGTTCGCTCAAGGAAACAGGTAAACGATTTCGTGATATTTTTCTATAAAAATAAACCACGCCCCATCACATTATCAGAGGCGTGGTTTCCAATCGTCACCAAAAATGATTAAATCAAGCTTTCTCAGACAACAATAGCTGATTCATACGGCGAATAAACTGATTTGGGTCTTCCAACGTGCCACGCTCAGCAAACAATGCCTGATCAAGCAACAGTTCAATCCAATCCGCGAATTGAGCTTCATCACTGATATCAGCAGCCAGTTTTACTAACTGATGATCAGGATTCAGTTCAAAATTGTACTTAACATCCGGCACCTGTTGACCTGCCGCAGCAAATAATTTCGCCATCTGCGTACTCATTTCATCTGCATTTGTAGTCACAATTGCCGGAGTATCAGTCAGACGGTGAGTCAATTTAACCTCTTTTACTCGATCACCAAGCAATGTTTTCACACGCTCAACAAACGGCTCCAGTTGTTTTTCAATTTCTTCCTGTTCAGCTTTGTTTTCATCTGCCAGTTTATCCAGGGATTCATCGGCTTTACTGACTGACTGGAATTTTTTACCATCAAAATCAGTGAGGTATCCCATCATCCATTCATCAATGCGATCTGACAGCAACAGAACTTCAATACCTTTCTTACGAAACAACTCCAGATGAGGACTGTTTTTCGCCGCAGCATAACTGTCTGCGGTGATGTAGTAGATCTTATCCTGACCTTCCGTCATCCTACTAACATACTCTTCCAGAGAAACTGTTTGTGCCGAGCTGTCATTATGAGTAGAAGCAAAACGCAGCAATTTAGCGATAGCTTCTTTATTGGTACTATCCTCTGCCGGACCTTCTTTTATCACCAGACCAAACTGTTGCCAAAATTGCTGGTACTTTTCCGCATCATCTTTCGCCAGTTTATCCAGCATCTGTAATGCACGTTTAGTCAATGCATTACGTAAATTACGGGTAATAGAATTATCTTGCAAAATTTCACGGGAAACGTTCAGCGGCAAGTCGTTGGAGTCAATCAGGCCACGGACAAAGCGTAAATAGTTCGGCATAAACTGTTCCGCATCATCCATAATAAACACACGCTGGACATACAATTTCAGCCCGTGCTTATGCTCACGGTTCCACATATCCCACGGAGCCTGAGATGGAATATAGAGCATGCTAGTATATTCCTGTTTACCTTCTACGCGGTTATGGCTCCAGATCAGAGGATCAGAAAAATCATGAGAAATATGTTTGTAGAACTCTTTGTACTCTTCATCTGTAATTTCAGATTTACCACGAGTCCACAAAGCTTGAGCTTTATTAATCTTCTCCCACGTTACTGTGTCCTCTTCACCCTCTTCTTCGCTCTTATTCTTGGTTTCAATTTCAACCGGCAAGGCAATATGGTCAGAGTATTTACTGATAACAGAACGCAAACGCCAGTCATTCAGGAATTCATCTTCTCCTTCACGTAAATGAAGGGTGATCTCTGTACCGCGCGTCTCTTTTTCAATATCAGCAACTGTGTAATCGCCTTCTCCGGCAGATTCCCAGAATACACCCTGATCAATTGAAGCGCCGGCAGCACGAGTACGTACAGTGACTTTATCAGACACAATAAATGCGGAGTAAAACCCAACACCAAACTGACCAATTAACTGGCTGTCTTTAGCTTGATCTGAACCAATAGATTCCAGAAAAGCTTTTGTTCCTGATTTAGCGATTGTTCCAAGATTATCGATAACCTCATCACGAGTCATACCAATGCCATTATCACTAATCGTGATGCTTCTCTTTTCTTTATCAAAAGAAAGGCGAACGCGTAGTTCACCATCATTTTCATAAAGTTTTGGCGCAGATAATGCGCGGAAACGCAATTTGTCAGCAGCATCGGAAGCGTTTGAGATTAGCTCACGAAGGAAAATCTCTTTATTGGAATAGAGTGAATGGATCATTAATTGCAGAAGTTGTTTTACTTCAGACTGAAATCCACGGGTTTCCTGACCTTTCATACTCATTTATTACCTCAATCTAAATCCAGTTCAGACAGACAAAATCAGACGATAATATGCAGATGGGGATAAATAAGTTGAATTTCAAGTTTGATTATCCAAAAGAGTTTGAAATAACTTTCATCATAGCAGAATGATCTAAGAGACATGCGCCACATAAATGTAGCGCCTCAAAGTCTTTACGATTTGATCTAAACAAAATTACAACACTATTCCTTTCCAACTAGATAAAACCGTAAGCCATTAATGGAAAATCAATAAGTAATCTTCTGCCGCCCGGCAATTGAATGAGACAATGTTGTACCGTCTACCATCTCAAGTTCACCACCAACCGGTACACCATGAGCAATACGACTTGCTGTTACACCATACTGAAAGCATATCTCTGCGATATAATTGGCAGTGGCCTCTCCCTCCACTGTCGGATTAGTCGCCAAAATCACCTCTGAAACCTCTTCAGTAGAGAGACGATCCTCAAGACAATCTAAACCAATATCCATTGGGCCAATGCCATCCAATGGGGATAAATGCCCCATCAATACAAAGTAACGCCCGGCAAACTGCCCGGTTTGTTCAATAGCATGAATATCCGCAGGGCTTTCAACCACACAGATTTGACCATTTTGTTGACGGCGTGGATTAGCACAAATTGTACACTGTTCCTGTTCGGTAAAAGTCCGGCAATATTTACAGTGTCCAATTTCTGACATTGCTCTGGTCAATGCCTGAGCCAAACGCATTCCACCACTGCGATCACGCTGTAGCAGATGAAAAGCCATCCGCTGTGCAGATTTAGGGCCAACCCCTGGTAAACAGCGTAACGCTTCCATCAAGGATTCAAGGAGAGGACTAGTTTGCATCAGAATGGCATCTTAAAGCCTGGTGGCAATTGCATCCCACTGGAAATACCTGACATTTTCTCTTTCTGAGTTTCTTCAATACGACGGGCTGCGTCATTGAATGCAGCGGCAATCAGGTCTTCCAACATCTCTTTATCATCTTCCATCAGGCTTGGATCGATCTCAACACGACGGCAATTATGAGCACCATTGATAGTCACTTTAACCAGACCTGCACCCGACTCCCCCGTCACTTCCAGATTGGCGATCTCTTCTTGCATTTTCTGCATTTTGTCCTGCATTTGCTGGGCCTGTTTCATCAAATTGCCCAAACCACCTTTACCAAACATAGATTTCTCTCTTCGCTATGGCTACATCGTACAAAGGTACAGATTGCAGCATGGTTAAACCGGCCGGATACTCTCTTCATCCAATTCAGCATCAAATACCTGCCGCAATGTTTGAATAGTTTTATCCGCAATAATTGATTGGCGAGCTTGTGCCAATTTCTCTTCATAAATGGCTTGTCGCCACTCCAGCGGAGTTTTCTCCGCAGGATTATCATCTTCAATAATACTGAATTCAACCGTTACGCCATACAACTCGCTTAAAGCCCCCGCTAATGACTTTTGTGCGAAAGCGGAATTAAGGTGACGCTGGCTCGAACGCAAGTGTAAACGGATATTATTTGCACTAACCTGCTCTTTGAATGCATTTAATGCCAATTGCTGCACCAGTTTAGGAATTTTAAGTTTACCAACTTCTGTGGCCCATGCGTCTCTCTGTTTAGACTCTTCCGTTAATTTCTCTGCCAGCTCTGATGTTTTCTCATGTTCCAAAGCTGTTCTTAAAGCCTTTGGTGTGGCCACATGAGTTTCTGTTTTCTCCTCAATATTCTTGGCACGCCAACGGTAAGCTTCTTTTTTCTCAGGTTTGTTTTCCTGTTTTTTATCTATTGATGGCTGAGGTCGCTGTCCTGACACTGCGGCAAGCCGTTCCAATGCTGAAGTTGCTGACTTCATCTTAACAGGCGTAGCTGATTCAGGCTTTTTTGTTGACGTTTGCTCTTGCTGTCGGGATAACACATTCCTTGCTTTCAGCAACTGCGCTGTTGGGCTTGATGCAAGCGCCTGTGGTATCTGGGGCTCCGACTGAGAAGCTCTATCCAATTGTGCCGGTTCATTAATATAATTAGCAGGTGGCACATCCCCCTGATCACTATGTTTCGGCCGTGCTGTAACTGATGGTATAACCGCAGAATGTACCACCGGTGCCACAACCTCTTCAATAACGGCTTTCGGATGAAATGCCAAAGCTCTGAACAGAGCCATTTCAACACCCATCCTACGCTCCGGTGCATACGGCAAGTCCCTACGACCAATCAGCAAAGTTTGATAATAAAGTTGCAAATCTTCCGGTGAAACAGCTTTTGCCAATATCCGCAAACGGCCTTCAATTGATGAAGAAGCGATTTCTGGCTGAGAAGGTAACAACTGGAGCATTGCAATACGATGCAGCAATGCAAGAATTTCTACCAGCAAATCCTCCCAGTCAGCCCCCCGCGCAGCGACTTGTTCCACCAATGCCATAACCCGCTGACCGTCAGCTCGAATCAATGCTTCAATAATTGATAACGGCTGTTCATCATCTAAAGTTCCTAGCATCAAGCTGACTATTTCAGCTGTCACCAGCCCTTGTCCGATAGCAATAGCCTGATCTGTCAGACTCAACGCATCACGCATGCTGCCATCAGCAGCACGAGCCAATAGCTGACGAGCACGGCTGTCACTCTCTATATGTTCAGCTTTAAGAATACGCTCAAGCTGATCACTTATCTGACCAATATCCAGCGATTTGAGATGGAACTGCAAACAACGGGAAAGAATAGTCACAGGCAATTTTTGCGGATCAGTCGTTGCCAGTAGAAACTTCACATGCTCAGGCGGCTCTTCCAACGTTTTCAATAATGCATTGAAACTGTGGCGGGAAAGCATATGCACTTCATCAATCAGGTAGACTTTAAAACGCCCACGAGCCGGAGCATATTGCACGTTATCCAGCAATTCGCGCGTATCTTCAACTTTAGTACGGGAAGCCGCATCAATTTCAATTAAATCGACAAATCGCCCCTGTTCAATCTCAAGGCAATTAACACATTTACCACAAGGCTTATCCGTAATACCTATTTCACAATTTAGCCCCTTGGCAAACAAACGGGCGATCGTTGTTTTCCCAACACCTCTAGTGCCAGAAAATAAATAGGCGTGATGAAGCCGACCATGGGCAAGACCATTAGCTAACGCAGTCAGGACATATTCCTGACCAATTACATCAGAAAATATTTGTGGGCGCCACTTACGGGCAAGTACCTGATAGCTCATTGATACCGGAAAAAATCGAATACAGTTGAGTACCATGCTAACACAGCCTCACTACAGACAGCGAGGCCGATATGTTAGTAATACGAAAATAAGCAGATTAATGGCCTGGGAATTCCAATAGAGTGAAGCTGTTCACGCCTTGTTTTTGCAGACGCTCACTCCCTCCCAAATCAGGCAGGCCAATAACAAAGGCAGCTTCAGAAACTTCACCATCTAAATGACGGATTAAGCGAACAGTTGCCTCAATAGTGCCACCCGTTGCCAGCAGGTCATCAACAACTAACACCTTATCACCTTCTTTAATGCTGTCCTTATGTATTTCCAGTGTATCGGTGCCATACTCTAAATCGTAAGTTTCACTCAATGTTTCACGAGGTAATTTGCCTGCTTTACGGACAGGGATAAAACCAACACCGAGACGCAACGCAACTGGAGCTCCAAATAGAAAACCGCGAGCCTCAGTACCCACAATTTTTGTGATTCCTTTGTCCTGATATCGTTCTACCAGAAGATTAATTGTTGCCTGGTAGGCAAGAGGGTTATCCAATAAAGTCGTGATATCACGAAAAAGAACCCCCGGTTTAGGGTAATCAGGAATAGTTTCAATACTGTCTTTAATAAATTGCAGTTGCTGCGCGTTTGCGGTCATAATCGGTGCCAGTGAGTAGAACAACGAGAGTGCTAAAATCTATGCAAACTGATAAAAAAAAGCAACTGATGAACATGCATCAGCCTATTTTTTGTCGTTCCAAGTTAATTCTGCTTCGCAGAACATAATCATCGCAGGGTATAAATGAGTACACAACCGTTATTAAATTTACTCGAAAAACAGGTCGATATACTGGCCGAAGAGCTAGCACCATTAGCAGATACACCATTCTCTACTGCCCGGTTTGATCAGGCTTTATTTAACCGACATAGCGATAAACTCCGTGGTTATCTACAAGAGGTCAGGCACAACATGGTACAACTCAAAGAATGTGTACAGGATCACCGAACCGAACAGGTTGCATTTCTGACTGAGCGCTTAGTTGCCCAAATAGAAGCATTAAGGCGTGAATTGTCCACCCAGCCACTGAGAAAAAAAGAGAGCAGGTTCGAACATAAACAACAAGCTACTGACCTGTATCACAAACTGGCTGAACATCAGGATTATGAACGCCGTCTGCTCGCAATGATCAATGATAGAGAGCTAAAATTAAATCAACAAACTACACTGAGTAACCAGCAAAAAATACAGAAAGAGATCGCGGCATTAGCCGGAAGACTAGCACGTTGCCGCCAATCTCTGACGCGAATTGAAAAATCAATCGAATACAAAGAGAACATGGATTAACGATTCAAATGAGGAATGTTTTATGTCAGTCGAACAAGCACCACCTGAAGTTCAACTTGCTGTTGATCTGATCTATTTACTGGAATGTAATGAAATCACTCCTGAAATCGCACTCGCCGCACTGGAAATAGTCAAATACGACTATCAAGCAAAATTAGCGAAGCAATCACAGTCGACGAAGGAATATTGAACGATTTACTTCAAACACCTTAATAGATATCTTGATCGATACTATAAAAGATTCACGTTTGTCTTAAGTATATGATCATACATTCATATCAATATCAGCCTTTGCAAAATTTCAAACGGCTTTATATCGTCACTCGCTCTTTCCACTATTTCGTTTAAGAAACGTTGAAGAATAATCATCCGCAGCAATTCGAGTGCAAAGCGGTTCCCATTCACAGCCTATACAAGCGGATCTTATGATCCCACGACTGAAAGCCCATCGCGCCTGTTTTAAATAGGTCTCATCAAGCCTCAACGTATGACCTATCTCAATTGGTCGGCCCATAAGAGCGCTAACTGCTTTCAAAGCTCGACTATCCCGGATAATAACACTCTCGCCAAAACAATGAGGTTCATCTTCTCCAAGCAAAGGAATACATATGTCATCCGGTCCTGCCACAATCAAGATATCTTCGTCCCAAATTCGAGGAATAATCCTATTGTAATTTTCGACAAAATCAGGGGAATATCCGTTACCTGCGTAGGTAAGAATACACAAAAGGTGATGACCTCTCAGAGATATTGTCATTGTTACATTCCCAAATGTGATCAAATATTGCATTTTTATACAATCAATGTTATACGATTGACACTGACCATCAATAGATCAATTTTTCTAATATAAATAAAATCGGCTAGGAGTCGACTCTTATGTCGTCACGGTGGGTATCAAACGAGCTTGTCAAATTATCATCAGAAAGCTTGCAGGCAATCATAGATAATAAGATTCCAGCAGTGATGATAGATGATTTTGCAACTATGGAAGAAGCAGAACAGCTTTCGTCTGCAATACTGAGCATACAGGCAAAGCCATATGAATTTGGAAGGCCGGGATTCTATTTGGGAAATTCACTTGCCCATTACCGTGATCGACCAAAAGAGCAATATTTTGCTCAAGTTAGCGTAGCTGAGCAAGATCGCATCCAAATTATCAATCAAGCTTTTGATCCAGTTGATCGGTTCATGCGATACATCAATCACGATACAAATTTCAGCATTTCAGTCGCAGAAGAACCGGGGTTCGGCCCCTATTTTGCTGGTATCGTCCGAATTATCTCCAGTGGCTCGGATCTACATATAGATTACGCACCCACTTTTGCGAAAGGAAATTTAATCATCGGAGATATATCGACTCAGCTTGCTTGGAACCTCTATATTTTATCTCCCTCTCAGGGAGGAGAAACCGTGATCTATAATCAACCATTCAAGAGTACTGTAGTCGATAAAACATACAAGCCATATGACAGTTCTCTATTAGTTGATTGCGAATCTTTCACTTTCCGACCTCAAGTTGGTTCAGTCGTCATTTTCAACACAACTAACCCTCATATTGTCCTACCTGCAAGTAGCAATCGCATTGCAACAGGCTCCTTCATCGGTGTATTAAATGAGAAAAAGTTAACCTTATGGTCGTAATACATCTCAGCGAAACATTTGGGGCCTGAATATGAAGAGTGCCTCTTCTTACTCCACTGCTGCTCTATATGTCGTGACGATCATCACTGGGGGAACATCGTGGTATGCAGCAAAACTACAATTAACTGATGTTTCACCTGTAATATCCCTGATTTACCGTTTTGGATGTGCGTCAGTACTGCTACTTCTGATTGCTGTAATTTCACGGGAAAGACTTACACACACCTGGCGCGAGCACCTCTCTTTTGCCGCACTTGGTACATTCGGATTCGCTGTCACATTCTTGCTGATTTACAAGGCTACGGCCTTGATCACTACCGGTTTAATCGCCCTTACCTACTCTTCAGTCATATTATTCAACGCCATAAATGCAATTCTCTTTCTACGGCAATCGATTTCATGGACAGTGCTGGTAGGCGCTGTAGTCGGGCTAACTGGGATAATTTTAGTCTTTAGCCCAGAATTTTTAAATAATGAGTGGAATTGGACAGGGTTCGGTTACGCAATTGCAGCAACCCTGACATTCTCATTTGCTAACATTTCCGCAGTTCAGTTACAGAGAAAAGGTGTCACTGTTCTGCCAATGACCGGGATTTCTATGGGATATGGCACCATATTCTTGTTCAGCTATGCCTTTTTGACCAAGCAAACATTTGATTTTGATCTATCACCAGCCTATGTAACATCTCTATTCTATTTGATCCTGTTTCCTTCGGTAATTGGGTATACAACTTACTTTGCCGTTGTCGGTCGTTTGGGGGCTGAACGAGGAGCTTATGCCATGCTTATCGTTCCACTCGTAGCCTTAACGATCTCCAGCGTTACAGAGGGCTATCGTCCAACCATTTGGGCCATAATCGGCACAATGATGACACTTAGCGGTAACTATTGGGTAATCACAAACAAACATCAACCCACGACAAAAACTGCCCCTTAAGAACGCGGTTCAAGAGTGGGATAAGCCCGACGAACCGTTTTCGCAATCAAAATAACTAGTACTATTTTGATAATATCTCCCGGTACGAATCCAATCGAACCTACGGTTGCTTGCCAGATGCTGATATTGGCAAGTACGGCAACCCACGGGATACCGATCACATAAACAACCATAACTCCACCAAAGACAAGAAATGCAGCTTCTTTAAAGGTATTTAGTTTTGTAAGATTTTTCTCATACAAATAGCCGATAACAAAAGCGGCAATCGGCCATGCTAAAATAAAACCACCACTTGGACTGAGAAAGACACCCAATCCTCCCCGCCCTCCAGCCATTACTGGTAATCCAACGGTCACAAGCACACAAAAAAGCAACAATGCTAATCCACCCCGTTTCGCACCAATAATGGCACCAGCAAGCATTGCTCCCATCGACTGCGCTGTTATCGGAACGCCCACAACGGGAAGTGTCAATGGCGGAAATAAACCCAATGCTACGGTTAGAGAGGCAAATAGAGCTATATAAACAATATCTTTGGTAGACATTTAATCCCCTCTTTCTTTTCGATAAAACCACAAATCCCGCTTTACTTGCTGCCCAATTTCTTTCTATCAAATCCAGGGTCATAGGACCTAGCTTCAATAGCAGCAGAGATATCGTCTGCCATTTTGAGCATTCGCACAATAACAGGGACTGCAATTGCAATGACACTCTTATCGCGACCCCTTGCTTTCTGTGCCTCTCGTACTTCTCCTGTAATTGACGCCAGAACAGGGATAAACCGCAAGGCAAGCGATAGAGCCAAGCTCACTTTTCCAGGATTGATGCCAAGATAGTACAACCACCAAAGCCCTTTTTCCAATGCATCGATCATATCAGAAGAGCGCGTAGTGAGAGTAACAAGCGAGGCCAGCAACAAAAGAGAGACAAGACGAACCACCACAAGTACACCTGCGGTCCAGTGGTGTAGAAACAATTGGACTATAAAAATAAGTGCGAGTATCCATAGTGCCGACCGTAATTGCATCCAAGCAGTTTTTAATGAGATTTTGGCTAACAAGTATAAAAGTACGATGCCTGTCAATGCCGCAACAGAAAGATCAATACGCGGAACAACGAAAAGCAATGTTCCCAAAATAAGCAAAGAAATAATTTTGAGCCCAGGGCTAACTCGATGCACAAATGATGAACCAGGATTATATCCAGACAGGCTCATAACATCATCCTTACGTATTCAGGAATAGCAATAGAGGGTCTGTCATCAACAACGACACGACCATTATCAAAAACCAGAACACGATCAAATCCCGCCAAAAAATCAAGGTCATGAGAAACTACAATCACAGTTTGAGATAAGTTATCGATTGCTTCGGCAACACGACGTTTGTTTCGTAAATCCAGCAAGGTTGTAGGCTCATCGAAAATGATGTAATCGGGCTCCATCACCAGAACACCAGAAATCGCAAGGAGTTGTTTCTGACCACCACTTAAAAGATGGGCAGGATGCTCCCTAAATTGAAGTAAATCATATCGAGAAAGCACCTCCTGCGTTCTTTGCCGAATCGTATCCTTGGAAAAACCGAGATTTTTCATTCCAAAGGCCAAATCTTCTTCAACGACTGGAAAAACGATCTGATTGTCAGGATTCTGAAATACAAAACCAACCTTACGCCGGATCGCTTTACCTTCCGTTCTGGTGTTCAAACCATCCACCAAAACATCACCACTTTTCGGTACCAATAATCCATTAAGAAGACGTGCGAATGTACTTTTGCCACAACCGTTGCTGCCTATGATGGCAATTCGTTTTTCCTTTAGCTGCAAATTTAATTCTTTCAATATCACACGCTCACCATAGGCGTGCGTTACATTTCGTATTTCCAACATAGATGATTATCTCTTAACATTGCGGCCAGCAACTTAACACTGATCCCACTTAGCACTGTGTCTGCCTGCAAAATCCGTAAGAAAAATTCAATCAATGCACTGATTTCAGCGTTATCAATCAGTTCCAACTTGCTGATATTACGAGCTCTCACTTTACCCTTGCCGAATTTAATCAGTACATTTTACACAGTCAGAATCTTCAACATTTACCTTAGGTTATAGCCTTTCTTTGATCTCTTCTCTAACAAAACCGGCAGCAGTATCTGACATTAGAAATAATTTCAGCTTAGTTTCTCAGTCTTATCTCTTATATAGCAACAGATAAACAAAAGGCATAAGATAATGACTCTTGGCAATTAGCCACATTGTTAGCAATTACCAAAATAGAATTCACCTTTATTATTCTGGTTCTTCATTTTTCAGCGACTTTCATATGCTCACTATATTTAAGCATATCGATAAAACTATCCACTAACGACTCCGCTTCTTTCTGAATATCAAAACTATCTGGTGCAAATAACCAATTTTCCAACAAGCCCGTTATCAATCCTCTTAACATGATAGCCGCTCGCCGCAGATGAAGATTATAAGGAAGCTGGCCTGATGCAATACAACCAGAAAGAGACTCTTCAATACGAACATAGTCTGCAACACACAGTTCCTGACGAACTTCCACCAAGGCAGACATTTCACCAACAAACTCACATTTGTGGAAAAAAATCTCCATTAATAGCCGGTTTTTCGGATCATCAACGACCGACGTCAGGATATGGATGATTAAAGTTCTTAAAATCAGGAGTGGATTATTAGGATATTTTGCTTGATACTCTTTTTCTAATTCGTCAATCTTAGAATCTGTTATTCTACAGGCTTCGGAAAACAGGTCTACTTTGTTTTTAAAATGCCAGTAAATTGCCCCACGGGTTACCCCAGCCGTTGTGGCAATATCTGTCAGTGAAGTAGCAGAGACACCGCGCTCAGAAAACTCTTTTATAGCTGCGTCTATAATCTGTTGCCGGGTCTCTTTAGCCTGTTGTTTAGTTTTTCGTGCCATACACTCTAATTTTAACCTAAAATGGATTTACATACATTCACGTATGTTTGTATTATAGCATGCTGTTATTAATGGAGTAATGGTTTTACGGATTGAAGGGTCAACATCTAAAAATATTGAGGTTTACTTATGCGAATAAACAGGGGAGTTTTGCCTCTGGCTACAGTACTGGTACTCTCAGGCAGCTTAGCTCTTTCAGGATGTAACGACAAAGACTCTCAGCAGGTTGCTGGGAACCAACAGGCTCCTGAAGTCGGTATCGTGACGCTGAAAACTGAACCTCTGACGGTCACGACGGAACTTCCAGGCCGAACATCAGCCTTCCGCATTGCAGAAGTTCGTCCACAAGTAAGTGGTATAATTCTGAAACGAAATTATAAAGAAGGTAGCGATGTAAAAGCAGGCACTTCTTTATATCAGATAGATCCAGCAACTTACCAGGCTGACTATGACAGTGCTAAAGCTGATTTGGTAAAAGCTCAGGCTAATGCAGAGATCGCACGCTTGACAGTGAATCGATACAAGTCACTGTTAGGTACAAACTATGTTAGTCAACAGGAATTTGATAAAGCCAGTGCCGACTATGCGCAGGCAAATGCTATAGTACAGGCGGCAAAAGCGGCCGTAGAGACCACCCGTATCAATTTGGCATATACCAAAGTTACAGCACCGATTAGTGGTCGTTCCGGCAAATCTACTATAACTGAAGGTGCTCTGGTTTCTGTTGGTCAACCAACAGCACTGACAACGGTTCAACAGCTGGATCCAATTTATGTGGATGTCACTCAGTCAAGTGATGACTATCTGCGTCTTAAAAATGAAATCGCTAAAGGTGCCGTGCAGAAAGGGGACAGTAAGGCTAAAGTTCACCTGATCATGGAAAATGGTAAAAATTACAGTGAAACAGGCTACTTGGAATTCTCTGATATTACTGTAGATGAAACAACGGGCTCTATCACTATCCGTGCAATATTCCCTAACCCGAATGAAGAGCTACTTCCAGGCATGTTTGTTCGTGCAAAACTGGAAGAAGGTATTCGCCAGGATTCAATACTGGTTCCTCAGCAAGGGGTTACCCGTACACCTCGTGGTGAAGCTACTGTCATGGTGGTTGGTGCAGATGAAAAAGTCGCACCGCGCGTTATCACTGCCAACCAAGCTATTGGTGATAAATGGCTAGTAGCTTCCGGTCTGAAAGCAGGTGATCGGGTCATCGTTACTGGTTTGCAAAAAATTAAACCCGGCATACCGGTTAAAGCAGAAGAAGTGAACTTAAATGCAAAATCTGCTGCGAACCAAGCTGAACCTGCGAAAAAGTCTTAATTTAGGAGTCATAGGAGTCAGTGATTCATGCCTAAATTTTTTATAGATCGGCCAATCTTTGCATGGGTAATCGCAATTATCACCATGCTGGCTGGGCTGTTGGCAATTATGAAATTACCCGTAGCGCAATACCCTACTATTGCACCACCGGCGATTTCTATCTCTGCAACTTACCCCGGCGCAGACGCCACTACTGTGCAAAACACAGTGACTCAGGTTATCGAACAGAACATGAATGGTATCGATAACCTAGTTTATATGTCTTCCGACAGTGATTCTGCTGGAAACATGAACATCACACTAACCTTTGAGGCCGGTACTGATCCCGATATTGCACAGGTACAGGTACAAAACAAGCTGCAACTCGCTATGCCTCTGTTACCACAAGAAGTGCAACAGCAAGGTATACGTGTAGATAAGTCCACGACCTCTTTTTTGATGGTTGCCGGATTCATCTCTGAAGATGGCTCTATGTCACAGGACGATATCTCTGACTATGTTGGTGCAACCGTCAAAGACCCTCTGAGCCGTGTAACTGGTGTGGGTGATACAATGCTTTTTGGTAACCAGTATGCCATGCGCATCTGGTTAAATCCTGACAAGCTCGTTAATTACAAAATGACGACTCTGGATATAATAAATGCAATCAAAGCACAAAATAACCAAATAGCCGCTGGTCAATTAGGGGGAACCCCTCCCGTTCCAGGTCAACGCTTGAATGCCTCGATCATTGCTCAAACACGTCTAACCTCACCGGAAGAGTTCAGCAATATTCTTCTGCGCGTCAATACTGACGGCTCTCAGGTCCGTCTGAAAGATGTAGCAAAGGTGGAACTAGGTGCAGAAAGCTATAACATCATTGCCCGCTATAATGGAAAACCTGCTGCGGGTATCGGTGTCAAACTAGCGACAGGCGCTAACGCTCTGGATACATCCAAAGCAGTAAAAGAAGCGCTAAAAAATATGGAACCTTTCTTCCCTCACGGGCTGAAAATCGTCTATCCATATGACACCACACCATTCGTTAAAATCTCTATAAACGAAGTGGTAAAAACACTGGTTGAAGCCATCATGCTGGTGTTCGTGGTAATGTACCTATTTCTCCAAAATTTCCGTGCAACACTCATTCCAACCATTGCGGTTCCAGTCGTGCTCTTAGGAACATTTGCAATACTCGCTACATTTGGCTATTCAATAAATACATTAACCATGTTTGCCATGGTTCTCGCCATTGGCTTATTGGTAGATGATGCCATTGTTGTTGTAGAAAACGTTGAACGTGTTATGCAGGAAGAAGGTCTATCACCGAAAGAAGCAACCAGGAAATCAATGGGGCAAATCCAAAGCGCCCTAGTTGGTATTGCAATGGTGCTGTCTGCTGTATTTATCCCAATGGCCTTCTTCGGTGGTTCAACCGGTGCAATTTATCGTCAATTCTCGATCACTATCGTATCTGCAATGGTATTGTCTGTGCTGGTAGCATTAATCCTAACACCAGCTCTATGTGCCACTATGTTGAAACCCATTGCCAAAGGTAGCCATGGTAAGCAGACCGGCATCTTTGGCTGGTTCAACCGAGTATTTGACAAAAGTACCCACCACTATACTGACAGCATTGGTCGCATTCTACGCAATACAGGCCGTTACCTGGTAATTTATGTATTCCTGGTGGCGGGTATGGCCATCATGTTCACACGTTTACCATCCTCTTTTCTTCCTGAAGAAGATCAGGGAGTATTGCTGACAATGGTTCAATTACCTGCGGGGGCAACACAGGAACAAACAGAAAAAGTTCTAGATAAAATAAGCGATTACTTCAATACAGAAGAAAAAGATCGTGTGGTTTCTGTATTTACCGTCAGTGGCTTTGGTTTTAGTGGGCAAGGGCAAAACACAGGGTTGGGATTTATAAGCCTGAAAGACTGGAGTGAACGTCCTGGTGCTGAAAACAAAGTACCTGCTATTGTTGCCAGAGCTAGTGCCCACTTCCAGAAAATCAAAGAAGGTATGGTTTTTGCGTTTAACATCCCGGCAATTGTAGAGTTAGGTTCAGCGACCGGTTTTGATTTTGAATTAATTGATAAAGCAAACCTTGGACATGACAAACTGACAGAAGCCCGTAACCAATTACTTGGCATGATACAACAGCATCCAGATATGTTAGTAGGCGTTCGTCCTAATGGTCAGGAAGATACCCCTCAATATCGGCTCAGGATCGATCAAGAAAAAGCTGAAGCTCTCGGTGTTTCCATAGCTGATATTAACTCAACACTCAGCACAATGTTTGGTAGTAACTATGTGAACGACTTTATCGATCGCGGTCGTGTCAAAAAAGTTTACGTTCAATCGGAAGCACCTTATCGTATGTTGCCAAGTGATATCTACAAACTGTATGTCCGTAATAAACAGGGTGAAATGGTTCCATTCTCTGCCTTTACAGATACGTCCAAAGAACCCTGGACCTACGGTTCGCCACGTCTGGAACGTTACAACGGTTTACCATCAATGGAAATTCTGGGTGAAGCAGCTCCGGGTAAAAGTACTGGTGATGCAATGGCCCTGATGGAAGAATTGGCATCTAAGCTACCAAATGGAATCGGCTTCGACTGGACAGGTATGTCCTATCAGGAACGCCTATCTGGTAATCAAGCCCCAGCTCTATATGCATTATCATTGATAGTGGTATTCCTCTGTCTGGCTGCACTATATGAAAGCTGGTCAATTCCATTCTCAGTTATGCTAGTAGTACCATTAGGTATCGTTGGAGCCTTGTTAGCAACAACATTCCGCGGTTTGGATAACGATGTTTACTTTAAAGTTGGCTTGTTGACCACTATCGGTTTGTCAGCTAAGAACGCGATACTTATCGTTGAATTCGCCAAGGACCTGATGGAAAAAGAGGGCAAGGGGTTGATAGAAGCTACCCTAGATGCGGTAAGAATGCGTCTTCGCCCAATCCTAATGACATCACTAGCATTTATGCTGGGTGTTATCCCCCTAGTACTGAGTAATGGTGCAGGATCCGGCTCTCAAAACGCAGTGGGTACTGGGGTATTAGGCGGAATGATTGCAGCAACCTCGCTAGCAATCTTTTTCGTACCGGTATTCTTTGTGGTTATAAAACGACGTTTCAGTAAGAAAGCGGAGGAGATTGAACCCGCGTCAGAATCTCACTAAATGCTACCAACAATAACCAGAAGGCCGTCAAATCGGCCTTCTTAAATATAATAGTTGCTTCCATCTGACAAGATTCTGATCATTAATCTATCCGCTTAATATTTAAGTAATTTTGTTTAAATTTAATTATAATTACCACTTATGAGTATAAAATAGCTTTAAAAATCCAAGCATTAGTGACTTTAATAAAATTAATATGAAAGTCGTCGAACAAAAATTACTTTATCTTTTTTTACACTAAATGACAAAAAACAATACCAGCACATAGTGACTTATGTAATAATGATGTTATATTCATTGATTATTGTAGCCATCAGGCTATAATCTGCCGTTACTGGTATCTGAGGGTAATACTGTTTTATATAAGCCTGCATATTAACTCACACATACTAGCCGATATTTATAGTTTATTGAGTTAAGGTATGAATTTTTGTTAAGAGCTGATTCTGATTTACTAGGAAGCGAATCAGAGCCATCTGTAAAAAAGATAAATAATCCCAAAGAACGATTATAGATACATAATAATAATCTCTCGAAAAAAATTTTATAATACATGTATATGCTTAGTGTTTAACTCAAAAAATTAAGTAATGGCATATACAGGAAGATCAACATAGCATGGATGAAGATTCACTCAAGATGACATAATATTGATGAATTAGAATGCTTATGTGAAAATCCAAGGCAAGAAGCACTTCTAGTGCAGAGTACACAGAGATGAGACTGGTTGTAGAAATAGCTTTTACATGTCAGGATAATTTAAAGCTAAACAAATAGATTGAATACATATCAACTTTCGTTTAGTACTTTAAAATAAAATATTCTGATGATTTCAACCTTCTCACTTGAATTGATAAATGTATTGATAATACATATACTTATACTTTGCTTGGAAACAAATTAAGATTAGCGTTTCTAAACTTATGGAATGGTAAAAAAACTAATGAACGCTTAACCAGCGTCCTGTTACAGGATTTAAATTGCTCCTTGAGCAAAACTTGATTGAATATTTCCCTCAATAATTTTTTATATATGTTAAATAAGAAAGGCGATTATGACTAAAACTGATTATCTGATGCGTTTAAGAAAATGCACCACGATTGATACACTGGAACGTGTGATTGAAAAGAACAAATACGAACTTTCAGGAGATGAACTTGAACTATTCTACTCTGCTGCGGATCACCGCCTAGCTGAGCTGACCATGAATAAACTGTATGATAGAATTCCACCTTCAGTATGGAAATATGTTCGCTAAAATAGTCTTTATCAGATAGAGAGTGATCCGAGCCGGTAAAGTGCTATCGGCTTATTAGGTTACCAATGAAATTGGCGAGGGCTCTGCCAGCGACATCCCGGCACACACATCCCCTGCTATGGCTGCTTCCTTCCGGACCTGACCAAGTTAACAAGTTAGCGTTGCGGGAGAACCAACAGAGCCCCCATTGTGACGTGTTGCTTTAACTTCAAAGCGGCGCCATTATCATTCATACCTACTTAAATAGCAAGACAAGCAGGCCCGAATGCTGATTTATTGCACATTGCAAATTAATACAATAAGGAAATGTATTATCTAACGGCTTTCAACGTAATTTCGACATCTTTAGTCTTCCCATTATTAATCACTTCATATGCTGTATCTGTAACAAACATCAAGCGGCTATGCAACGAAACAGAAGCTCTGACAACAATGCGTGCATTCGGCTTAATTTTGTTTGTCTGATAAGGCAAAACAAAATGGAAAGGTGATTGTTTCCCACCTAAACGCTCTACCTTCTGAGACAGAGTAACAGAAGGTGCATCAGCCAAAGATACATCAGATAAGGCCACCGTCAGGACAGCATCTGCTGGCAATGCGATACGCTGTAGTATATTAATATTGCCTTCAACAAAAGACCGTTTCATTGGATTTTCAATCTTTTCCACCTGGGTATCCACCACCTCAGCACCTTTGGCATTACACCCGACCAAAGCAACCGCTAGTAATACGCCAGCGGGGAGCTGCCATAATTTCATACACATTCCTCCATTATTAACTAATCTATATAAATATTAAAATAAATTGAAATATCAAATCATAAAATCTAAATCATTTGAATTATAGATTAAAAATTTGAACATAAAACACCAATAAATCTCATATTCTTTATTGCACTACTGTCAGGACTTAAAACATTTACAATTTAGTTATTTATTAATCATCTATTAATGAGACAATAATCATCCCTTGTACTCTCGATAACCTAATAGAAAACAAAGGCGTATTATGAGCAAGTCATTACAGAATCTGATAAATTTGATGAAATTGGAAAAAATTGAGGAAGGTATTTACCGAGGGCAAAGCGAAGATCTCGGTTTTCCTCAGGTTTTCGGAGGACAAGTGATTGGTCAGGCACTGTATGCTGCCAAACAAACCGTTGTCGATGACCGAATGGGCAACTCTTTCCATAGCTATTTCTTACGTCCCGGTGACAGTCACAAACCTATCGTCTATGACGTTGAGATTTTACGTGATGGAGGAAGTTTTAGTGCCCGGCGAGTTAGTGCAATTCAGAATGGTAAGCCTATCTTTTATATGACTGCCTCATTTCAAAGTCACGAAGAAAGTTTTGAACACCAAAATATAATGCCGGATGTACCCTACCCAGAAGAACTTATCCCTCAGGATGAAATCGTGAAAAAAATGTCGCATCTACTGCCACAGAAGATGCAGAATACTCTTCTTTTTCCCTGCCCGTTAGAAATGAGACCCGTAAAATATCACAGTCCATTTAATTGTCCACCAGAAGAACCTATACGCTATGTTTGGTTCCGCAGTAACGGCAATATGCCTGATAATCCTTTTATTCATCAATATCTACTTGGCTATGCCTCCGATTTTAATTTTCTACCAACAGCATTACAGCCACATGGTGTCGGGTTTCTTGAGAAAAATATTCAGATAGCAACAATTGACCATTCTATGTGGTTCCACCGCCCGTTTAAACTAGACAACTGGCTGCTATATGCTATAGATAGTCCGTCAGTTTCTGGTGCCCGTGGTTTTGTTCGGGGACAGATTTATAATCGTGAAGGGATACTTGTTGCTTCCACTGTACAGGAAGGTCTGATTAGGAAACGCAATAGATAAATGAATAAGGCAGCAAACTAAGAAACCAGCATTACATTTTATGGTCTTATCGCTGCCCTTTTATATTACAACTTAATTATAAGCACTCTCTCCGTGAGAATTAATATCCAACCCTTCCCTTTCAATTTCAACCGTAACTCGCAACCCTACCAACAGATCTGCTATTTTAAAAGCAATAAAGGCAACAACGACTGACCAAATCACACAAACCAGTATACTAAAAGCCTGAATACCAACTTGTTCCAACATGGTTATACCCTCTGCATGGCCGGTTCCTCCCAAAGATTTAGCCGTAAAAACCCCTGTTAGGAGGCAACCCACGATCCCACATACGCCGTGTATACCGAATACATCACACACATCGTCAACACGTAACCACCGTTTTAAGGCCACCACCCCCCAAAGTCCGGTAAAACCCGCGATCAGACCAATGATTAATGCACCACCAATACCAACCATTCCCGCCGCAGGTGTAATACCAACCAGACCAGCAATACAGCCTGAACATGCCCCTAAAAGAGACGGTTTATTACGGAAAAGCCATTCTGCAAAAACCCATGACAGAATAGCGGCAGCAGTCGCCACAATGGTATTTAAAAATGCCAGAGCAGCTATCTCATTAGCAGCATTAGCAGAACCAGCATTAAAACCAAACCAACCAATATAGAGCACAGCAGTACCAGTGAAGACCATCGGCAAGTTATGTGGTTTAAATGCTTCTTTCCCAAAACCAGTACGTTTTCCCAGTAAGTAAGCACCAACCAATCCAGCTACGGCAGCATTAATATGGACAACCGTACCACCAGCAAAATCCAATGCTCCATCCTGTGAAAGCACACCACCACCCCAAACCATGTGTGCCATAGGCAGGTAAGAAAATGTCAACCACAGCACACTAAAAATTAACAAAGCTGGAAAACGAATACGCTCTCCTAACGCACCAATAATCAAAGCAACTGTGATACAAGCGAAAGAGCCCTGAAATGCCACATGAATTAGCTGATAAAAATTGCCACTTAAGTCAGTGAATGCCAAATTCTTTAGCATCATTTGACTAAAACCACCGAAAAAACCATTCCCTGGTTCAAAAGCCAAGCTGTAACCGTAAATCACCCACAATACACAGACTAAAGCAAAGCTCACCATGACCTGAGCCATTAACGATAAAACGTTTTTACTCCGTAGCAATCCACCATAAAACAGAGCAATTCCCGGAATGGTCATAAACAGAACAAGAACTGTACAAATCATCATAAAAGCATTATCAGCTTTATCAGCCGCACCTTCCGCTGCCTGAGATAATGATGGTACACAACCGGCCACAACACCGGCAGCCACTGAGAATTGCCTTTTCATATCTATCTTCTCTATCAGTTAGTTACAGTGCCGCATCGTTAGTTTCTCCTGTTCTAATACGAATAGCCTGTTGCAATTCGATGACAAAGATTTTACCGTCGCCAACTTTTCCAGTGAAAGCTGATTGCTGAATAGCATGAATTACCCCCTCAACCAATTCATCCGCTACAGCAATATCTATCTTTATTTTAGGTAAAAAATTGACACTATATTCAGCTCCACGATAAAGCTCCGCATGTCCTTTCTGACGCCCAAATCCTTTTACCTCTGTTATAGTCAACCCCTGAACACCAAGACCAGAGAGAACTTCCCGAATATCCTCCAATTTGAATGGCTTTATAATTGTCGTAATGAGCTTCATATATCCCCCTTCCATCCGGCTATTATGTTTTCAATAAGGAAATAGCAAGGGGTGTGCCAGAAACTAAAAACATATAAAAATCAAATAATAATAAAGAGAGTAAAAATTATGGAGAATAAGAAGGGAGGAGAGCAGCAAATATACTCTCCATTGAGTGCACCGAATCAGTGCAAACTTGATTAAATTAGCATCTCTTTCTCAGAGATTATGCTACATTCATTTAATGTCTCACCGACTTGTTGCAACTGATACATCTGATAGTAACGTCCACGACTCGCAAATAATTGTTGATGGTATCCCTGTTCAACAACTGCACCACGATGCAGCACCAGAATAGCATTAGCCTCCACAATGGTAGACAGACGATGAGCAATCACGATCAATGTTGTTTGTTGACGAATCAATCTCAAAGCCTGTTGTACCGCCTGTTCCGTACCGGAATCAATATTTGCAGTCGCTTCATCAAGGATCAAAATTTGTGGCGTTTGCACTAACACTCTCGCCATAGCAAGCAATTGTTTTTGACCGGCTGACAACGTATTACCCTGCTCTCCCAAGATAGTATGAAGTCCATCAGGCAATGTACGTACTAACTCAGCTAATTGAACAGTTTCCAGTACTTGCCAAACCTTCTCTTCTGAAATATTCCGACCAAGCGTAATATTGTCAAAGAAAGAGTCCGCAAGAACAACCGGGTCCTGCTGAACTATTGCCACACCATTGCGTAATACCGAATGAGACAGGGATGATACAGGCCGGCCATCAAGATAAATTTCCCCTTTCTGCCATGGGTAATACCCCATCAGCAAATTTGCCAGCGTACTTTTACCACTGCCGGTATGACCAACCAAAGCAACAAAACCATGAGCCGGAACCTGTAAATTAATATCTTGCAAAACTATTTTTCCATGTCGGTAGGAAAAACTGACATTTTCTATATCAATTCGACCACTGGACAGTGGCTGACTATCCATGCCATAGCCTTGTTGAGGGCTATCCATTAATTCAAATATTCTCTCGCCAGAAACGACAGCTTGTTGCAAAATCGATTGCTGAGATGTCAGCTCAATAAGAGGTTCATTCAACCGCCCCAAATAATTAATAAAAGCATACAATACCCCAATACCAATCACCCCTGGCCCACTAATTCCAAACAACACGATAAGACCGCACAATGCCATAGCAGATAGAAAACTCAGTAATGGGCGTAACAAAAGCCCATCTAATCTCAACGCTTGCATTCTCGCCTGATAATGAGCCCGATTGGTTAACAACATACGTTCACCAAAACGCGCCTGCTGCCGGAACTGCTGAACAACACTCATTCCATTAATGACTTCGTTAAACTCATCATTAATATCAGCCAAATAACTGCGTACCCGGCGGACAATTGGTGTACTAAAATGCTGATATATTGCCATAACAATCAATACGACAGGAAAAATAAGAATTGCAATCAATGCCATGCGCCATTCCAACACAAACATGGCAATCAGCATCGCACTAATCAATGCCATGCTGCGAAATACCGCAGGAACTACATTAACATAAAGATCTTTAATGACTTCGGTGTCATTCGTTACACGCGAAATCAACTGCCCTACCGGTTGATTATCAAAAGCACTCAGAGGCTGGCGCAATGCTGCATTCATCACATCAGTACGAAGCTGCTGAACCACATCGACTGACACTTGATTGAACAATAAAGCCTGAAAATAGTGTAACGCAGCCGTAATCAATTGCAGAACAATAAAGGTTATAGCTAGCCCGATAACCACTCTAGTAGGCATATTACCCGTTGCAACCATATTATCGATAAAGTAACTAATAAGAACCGGACCACTGACTTCCGCAATTGCAGCCCCCCATAACATGAGTACAGCCAACCCCAACGGCTTACGATAATTTTTTCCATAAACCAGCAGACGCTTCAGAGACGGCCACAATTGACGAACTTTAGTCATCTTTATCTCCTTCTGCTGTTTCCTCGTCATCCAATTCTGCTTCAAGTTGCTGATAATAATACATATCACGATACCATCCCGGCTGCTCTGCCAGTTCCGGATGCCGTCCCTGATGTATAATAGAACCTTGCTGCATCACTAGGATATTATCCGCATCAGTTAATGCAGACAGGCGGTGGGCACTAATAATAACCGTCCGTTGTTGCCTCCACTGACTGAGGTTTTGTAGGATATTGTATTCGGTTTGCCCATCAACCGCAGATAAAGCGTCATCCAGAATCAGAATCTCGGCATCTAAAAGTAATGCTCTCGCAATGGAAATACGCTGCTTCTGCCCACCAGAAAGCATTACCCCACGCTCGCCTACTTCTGTCTGATACCCATCAGGCAAACGAAGAATATCTTCATGGACATTGGCAAGGCGGGCAACTTCTTCAATCTGTTCCTGCGTTGCATCAGGACATCCCAAAGCGATATTCCTGGCAACAGTATCTGAAAATAAAAAGGGAATTTGATTGACAACAGCAAATCGTGCTCGCCATTCATCTAACCTGATATCCGCAATTTTGAGCGACTGGAAAAGAATTTCTCCACCAGTCACATCAAACTGTCTCTGTATCAGCGCAAGTAGTGTGCTCTTACCTGAACCTGTCGGACCACAGATCCCTAATAACTGTCCAGGTAATAACTGGAAATTAATTTGACTGAGAACAATTTTGTTACTTTGCGGATAATTAAACGCTTTGATATTCACATCCAAAATACCGCGCTCAGGCAATAAATGGCCAATACCGTCCTTAATGACCGGAGGCTCCTGCAACAAGCTACGGATACGACTATAAGCGGCACTTCCCCGTTCAACGATATTAAACATCCATGCCAGCGCCAACATTGGCCAAATCATCAAGCCAAGGTACATCACAAAACTAGTGAGCTCACCAAGTGTTAAAACACCATTCAACACCATCCAACTACCACCACCGATAGCCAGTAAATTTGACATACCGATAGCAATAAAAATTGTCGGATCAAATCGAGCATCCACCCTAGCAACATACATATTCTTACGACCGGCTTCCACTGCAACTTGTTCAAACTGATTTGATTGCAGATCTTCAAGGCCAAACGCCTTAATCATACGAATACTGGTCAGACTTTCTTGAGCCTGGTTATTCAGAGCAGAAAATGCGCCTTGTGCAGATTTGAAGCGACGATGAAGTTGATCACCATATCGTTTAATAATGATGGCCATAATCGGCATAGGTAACAGAGACAGTAAAGTTAATTGCCAACTAATTTGTATGCTCATCATAATTAGCACTGCACAGCCCATAACTAGCGAATCAACTAACGTAAGTACACCTTCACCCGCAGCAAACACCACACGATCCACATCATTAGTAGCACGAGCCATTAAATCCCCTGTGCGGTGACGCAAATAAAATTCAGGGTTTTGTCGGCTAAGTTGCTGGTAAAAATTATTCCGTAATTTAACTGCTAATTGATATGACGCCCCAAACAACCATAAACGCCATATATAACGCAAGATATAGACAATCAATGCGATAACCAGCATAACACCAATCCACACCATTAATTGGTAAAATGACATAGATGCAGTACTGATCCCATCAACGATTACACCCACCAGATATGGAGGAATTAGTAGTAGAATAGAGATAATAATAAGCAGAGTCACAGCCCCAAGATAGCGACGCCACTCGCTACGGAAGTACCAACTTAATTGAGAAAACAATCTCACACGTGTATATCCCGAAATGAAATAGATAGTAGAAATGTTGAACGACACTCAGAATAATTGAATTAAAGCAATGAATTAATAATTGGTTAATCTGGTATCGGTAATGCTGTAGTGTATTTGATTTTTTCCATTGCAAAACTCGATGTCACATCAATCAACCCCGAAACACCATTAACCATACGCTTGTAGAAAAGATCATAACTTTTCATATCCACAACTTCTACGTGCATTAAATAATCACACTCACCAGCCATGCGATAAAAAGCTAGGACTTCTGGCATTTGCTTTATAAATGCAACAAATTGCTCATACCAACCACTGCTATGCTGCTGAGTTCTGATCATAACAATCACTGTCAGCCCTAATCCTAATTTTTCGCTATCAAGCAAAGCAACTTTGCCAACGATATAGCCTTCATCTTCAAGTCGTTTTAGCCGTTTCCAACAAGGAGTAGAAGTAAGATTAACAGCTTCCGCCAATGCATTCAGAGACAGACTACAATCTTTCTGTAGTAACTTAAGCAACTTGCGGTCTGTTTTATCCAACATAGCTACCTCTTATAGAAAATTTTTCCATAAAGAAACCACATATTAAGAAAAATAACAATCTATTTCTCCCAGTATCAAGTTAATCTACCCGCTGCCAATTATTTTTAAATTATAGAGTTAATAATTAATGTCACACAGTTGGACCACCAAGGCAATCAGAGAGATTCAAGCAGACCATCAACGCAGCTCTGACACTCATCTTATCCGCCTTAATTTGCCAGTTTTTCCAGGTATCCATTTATATCTAAAAGATGAAAGCACCCATCCAACCGGTAGTCTGAAACACAGGCTTGCTCGTTCTTTATTCCTTTACTCACTTAGTAATGGTTGGATAAAGGAAGGTACTCCGGTTATTGAATCCTCATCGGGTAGTACTGCTGTATCCGAAGCCTATTTTGCCCGCTTGCTTGGGTTACCTTTTATTGCTGTTATGCCCTCATACACTGCGAAACGTAAAATTCAGGAAATTGAATTTTACGGTGGTAAATGCCATTTTGTTAACCATTCAGCACAAATTTATGACGAGTCAGAACGACTAGCGAAAGAACTAAATGGTCATTATATGGATCAATTTACTTACGCCGAACGAGCAACAGACTGGCGAGGCAACAATAATATTGCTGAAAGTATTTTTCGCCAGATGCAAATGGAGCCATTTCCTGAACCGAATTATATCGTTATGAGCGCTGGTACTGGGGGAACTTCTGCAACTTTAGGACGCTATATCCGTTACCAAGGGCATAACACTAAACTGATTGTTGTCGATCCAGAAAACTCTATATTTTATGACTACTACCGTCAAAATTGCTGTGATATTCGTGGCAATTATAGCAGCAAGATTGAGGGTATTGGCCGCCCTCGAGCTGAGCCTTCTTTTATTCCCTCAGTTATTGATGACATGATCCAAATACCCGATTGCGCCAGCATTGCAACAATTTACTGGTTGGAAAAATTACTAGGCAGAAAAGTTGGCGCCTCTACGGGAACTAATGTCTGGGGAGCTCTTCTGCTTGCTAACCAAATGCATGAACGTGGAGAACAAGGTGCAATAGTAACTTTACTGTGCGACAGTGGTGAACGTTATCTCGATACTTATTACAATCCAGATTGGGTAAAAAATAACATCGGCGATATCTCACCTTATCTCAAACAACTATCCAATTTCCGTAGTTATAAGTAACATAACCATTTTATTCCAATGAGGATGTTACAATGAGACGAGCTGTTGTTGTATTCAGTGGAGGGCAAGACTCCACTACCTGCCTGATTCAGGCAATTAATCAATATGACGAAGTACATTGTGTCACTTTTGATTATGGCCAGCGCCATCGTGCCGAAATTGATGTTGCACGTAATGTCAGCCATTCTCTTGGTGTTGTTGCACATAAAGTACTGGATGTCACATTACTTAATGAACTGGCTCTCAGCAGTCTAACTCGCGATAACATCCCTATTCCCGACTACAATGAAAGTGAAAAAAGTGCCATACCCAGTACATTTGTCCCTGGCCGCAATATTTTATTCCTGACACTGGCTGCTATATATGCTTACCAAGTTGAAGCCGAAGCAGTTATTACTGGCGTATGCGAAACTGATTTCTCCGGTTACCCTGATTGCCGTGATGAATTTGTCAAGGCACTGAACAAAGCTGTAAGCCTTGGTATTGCCCGTGATATCCGTTTTGAAACTCCATTGATGTGGCTCAACAAAGCTGAAACTTGGGCATTGTCCGACTACTACCAGCATTTAGACTTTGTTCGTAGTCAGACACTAACTTGCTACAACGGCATTCAAGGTAATGGGTGTGGTACATGTGCAGCTTGTCATCTCAGAGCTAACGGACTGGAACAATATCTGAATGCTCCGGAGAAAATAATGACTGAAATGAAAGCAAAAACACATTTAGTTTAATCCAAATGGCAATGAGAGCCTTCCCCTCTCATTGTCCTGTTTTCACCAAAGCTCCCATTATTTCACGTAATTCACCTTCAATAGACAATGCTCTTTGTGTTTTTCTATCAATCCAGACAAACGTAGTCTTAGCATCTGCAATGAGTTGATTGTTCCTTCTGCGTATGATTTCCTGAGAAAATACACCACTTCTGTTTCTCAGCTCCGTCAATCGGCAATCCACTTCCAATTCATCGCCAAGAATTGCTGAACTGCGATAATTAATATTGATGTTGACCACTGCAAACCCAACATTGTTTTTCTGTATCCATTCCACTACAGAATGCTTATGTAACCATTCCCACCGAGCACTTTCCAGAAATTCCAAATAGCGAGCATTGTTCACATGTTGAAACAAATCTATATGATAACCATGAACTTTTATAATTGAACTCATAATATTGCCTTAATGTTAAAGTCACTCATCTGACCAGGTTGATTTCACAATAGCAAAACAAAAAATTCACACTAATTAAAGTGATTTATTTGCAACCTTGATCACAACATCCCCATTCACAAAAAAAATCATGAATGAGGATGATAGATACTATACTAGTAACTCAACTTATCTCTGTTTCGTTCAATAAAAACTGGCCCTATTCCCTGAACCTCCTGTAATTGTTCCACCGCAGTAAACGCACCATTTTTTTCTCGATATTCAACAATTCCTTGTGCTTTTTTGACCCCAATACCATTTAATGCTCTTGCTAACTCTTCGGCACTTGCAGTATTAATATTCACCTTTCCCTTTTCTTCTACCTTCAAAGCGTCCTGCTGCTGTAATTGCTTTTCTGATGAAGAATGACTGGTAGTACTGGCTGCTTTAGCTACTTTATCTTTTACTTGCTCGGCGGCAATAGCGAATTGCCCTCCACACGCATAAAGCAAGCCAGCGAGCAAAACAGATAAAATTCCCGATTTTTTCATATTAATTCCTCCATGTTTTATGAACGGAAAAAAGATTGCCACAGATAAATTTGAGCACAATGGACGAAGATCAGATATGCGAAAGGCCGCGAAAGCGGCCTTTATTGACAAGATAATTACAAAGATATTTGCGATACTCTCCGCAAATTTTTATTCGGTATGACCTAACTTAATTTTGGCTTTTTCACGCAGACTAATCAGTAAAGACTCCAACATAGCGTTACCCATTTCACTCTGATAGCCATCAGTCATGCTTTTAACTTGTTCTTCGGGTACAACACCTGGAGTAACTTTATCTAGTTGGATCAGTACAACGTCATCCAAACTGTTTTTCGTCAAACCATATTCTGCCTTACCTTCTTTTGGCAGTGGTAAAGCGAATACTGAACCAACTAACACATTATCCTGAGATGTACGCTGAATAACCTGAGATTCACCAAATTGAATACCTGCATCTTTCAAGGCTTGCTCACCTTTACCTTCTTTTAAGGCGGCCAGTAATTTCTCACTTTCGACTTGAAGATGTTTTTCAGCTTTCTGACGTTTAACCAGTTCAGTAACTTGCTCTTCAACTTTTTCAAAAGGCTGTACTGTTTCTGGCTTATAACTATCTACACGCAGAACAAATGCACGATCACCTTCAACGGAAATAACATCAGAGTTAGTTCCTGTTGACCCCTGCCCATCAACAAGATTACCTTCAAAAATGGCATGAATGATGGCACCAAAATTAATCTCTGCCGGCACACTATTGCGATCAAACCAATCAGTCGTCACAACCTTAATACCTGAAATTTCCTCAGCCGCAGCTAAAGATTCATTATCGCTGGTAGCAGCATCACTGACCTTCTGTTGCAGAGCATAGAAAGCATCTACTGCTTTTTCCTGCGTAACCATTTTCTCAATTTCAGAGCGAACTTCAGATAAAGGCTTAATTATTTGAGGTTTAATATCATCTAAATGGAAAATAGCGAAGCCATTAGGCACCTTGATTACAGAAGAAATTTGGCCTTTTTCTTTCAAATTAACTTGTTTCAACTCTTCAGGAAGAGCGTCCTCTTCCATCCAGCCGATCTCACCATGATTTTTCGCTGAAAGCTTATCCGTAGATTTTTTAGTCGCTAATTTACCAAAATCAGCACCCTTATTTAGCTCATCAAGCACTGTTCCGGCTTCAGATTCAGTTGCAAGCTGAATCAGACTGTATTTTTTCTGTTCTGGTTGAGTATAACGCTTCAAATTATGCTCATAATAAGCATCAACATCAGCGGATGTAGCTGAAACTTTATTCATTTCATCTACAGCATCCATCTTGATATAGCTGACTTTTACTTCTTCAGGAGCAATAAAGCTGTTCCTATTCAGATTATAGTAATCTTGCAGATCTTTATCTGTTGCTTCCTGCTGCGCCTGAATTTTCTTCAGCTCCAGCGTAGCCATACGGGCAGTTCTCTGTTGCAGAAACAATTCAGCATTGAGTTTCACCTCACGAGGCAATGCTATTTCACTACCAGAGAAAGCCATAATTAATTGTTGATTAATTAAATTCTGGCGTGTTTGTTCAGCAAAAATATCCGGACTCATATTGAAACGGTCGAGCAACTCCAGATATTTGTTATTATCAAATTTACCGTTTGTCTGAAAGTAAGAAGTATTTCGGATAGAATCCTTAACTTGCTCATCGCTAGCAGATAAACCTAATTCACGGGAATATTGATCAATCAACGCATTATTAATTAGACGATCCAAAGCCTGATTACGAATCTGCTTCATGCTTTGTTCGTCACTTGCCAACACCGAGAATTTATCTCCCAATTGATCTTGCAATGCATTTCTCTCTTGCTGAAACGCCTGCTCCAATTGAGCACGACTGATAGTCTGGCCATTCACTTCGGCAGCATAACTACCAGCTCCACTTGTCAGGTAGCCCCCAACCCCCGTCAAAACAAAAGACAGGATAATGAGAGCCAGCACGATTTTAAGCACAGGACTGTTTGCCGCCGTGCGTAGGTTGTCCATCATAAAGAGGCAAAACTCCGCTTTGGTGAAATTGAAAACGCCATATTACGCTAATTCAAGCGCTAAGAGAAAAAAAGCGCACCAATCAATTGATGCGCTTCTATTTTAACTTACCAAACCTATCTCGTCAGTCTATTGTTTGCCAATATAGCAAGGGCTGATAAACAATATTTGGTTCGTATCACCCATTAACAGCGTCTTTCAAACCTTTACCTGGACGGAAAGCAGGTACTTTAGCCGCAGCAATTTTGAGCTCTTTTCCTGTTTGAGGGTTACGGCCTGTACGTGCAGAACGTTCACGAACAGCAAAAGTACCGAATCCCACCAGAGCAACATCATCACCATCCTTCAATGCACCCGTTACAGAAGAAATGAATGCATCTACTACACGCCCTGCAGCTGCTTTAGAAATATTAGAGTCAGCAGCAATTTTGTCGATCAGTTGTGATTTATTCACTCTTATCATCCCCATATAGTTTTTACTACCGCATCAGAATCCCAACGGATAACCCGATAGCAGTGCCGTTATATCAATCCTTTCCGATATTGGCAAGAAATCATAAGACAACAAAATATTTATTAAGCAGTTTATCCAAGTTAATAATACAAAAAAACTGGTAAGCCTGAATTCACTTACCAGCCTATATTTCATTCATACTTATTGAAAAAGTTCACTATTTTTTGTACTACTTGACTGACACTAATTCTGCGCCAAACACAGGGTCCTGCAATGTAATAGCCAAAACATCTTCAATACGTTTAACTGGATGGATCTGTAGATCTGCAACAATGTTCTGGGGAATTTCTTCCAGATCACGTTTATTCTCTTCCGGAATTAAGACCGTTTTAATTCCACCTCGATGAGCAGCTAATAGTTTCTCTTTCAAGCCACCGATTGGCAGAACTAAACCACGCAATGTGATTTCACCCGTCATAGCAACATCCGCCCGAACTGGATTACCAGTCAAACAGGAGACCAATGCTGTACACATGGCGATACCCGCACTTGGGCCATCTTTTGGCGTCGCACCTTCAGGAACGTGGACATGAATATCCCGTTTCTCATAGAAATCAGAGTTGATACCCAACTTATCAGCACGAGCACGAACAACTGTTAATGCTGCCTGAATGGATTCCTGCATAACCTCACCGAGTGAGCCAGTATAGGTTAGTTTACCTTTCCCTGGAACACACGCGGTTTCAATGGTCAGTAAATCACCACCAACCTCAGTCCATGCAAGTCCCGTAACCTGACCAATACGGTTTTCCGTATCTGCGCGTCCATAATCCACACGTTGAACACCCAGATAATCTTTCAAGTTATCTGCGTTGATTTCAATATGTTTTAAATTTTTATCCATTAACAATGTTTTCACCGTTTTACGGCACAGCTTAGAAATTTCTCGCTCTAAACTACGCACTCCAGCTTCACGAGTGTAATAACGGATAATGCTAATAATTGCGCTGTCATCAATAGTTAATTCATTTTTTTTCAGCGCATTACGTTCAATTTGCTTAGGCAGCAAATGGCGCTTGGCAATATTCAACTTTTCATCTTCGGTATAACCGGAAAGACGAATAATCTCCATACGATCCAACAATGGGGCTGGAATATTCATAGAGTTGGATGTTGCAACAAACATGACATCTGACAGATCATAATCGACCTCCAGATAATGGTCGTTAAATGCCACGTTCTGTTCTGGGTCCAAAACTTCCAATAAGGCAGAAGCTGGATCACCACGCATATCGGACGACATCTTATCAATCTCGTCCAGTAGGAATAGAGGATTTTTTACTCCAACTTTGGACATTTTTTGAATTAATTTGCCCGGCATAGAGCCAATATAGGTACGGCGATGACCACGAATTTCCGCTTCATCACGGACCCCACCCAATGCCATTCGCACATATTTCCGCCCGGTCGCTCGTGCAATAGACTGACCTAAAGAGGTTTTACCCACCCCAGGAGGCCCAACCAGACATAAAATCGGCCCTTTAATTTTGCTAATTCGGCTTTGTACTGCCAGATACTCAAGGATACGCTCTTTCACACGCTCTAAACCATAATGGTCGGTATCCAGAGTTTCCTGAGCTTTAACCAAATCTTTTTTAACTTTACTGCGAGCAACCCACGGAACCTGCACCATCCAATCGATATAGCTACGGACAACCGTCGCTTCCGCCGACATAGGAGACATCATTTTCAGTTTTTGCAATTCAGCTTCGGCTTTTTCACGAGCTTCTTTGGGCATTTTTGCCGCTTCAATTTTGCGCTTAAGGGTTTCATACTCATCGGGCGCATCATCCATTTCACCCAGTTCTTTCTGAATCGCTTTCATCTGCTCATTCAGGTAGTACTCGCGCTGGCTTTTTTCCATTTGTTTTTTCACGCGGTTACGGATACGCTTTTCTACCTGTAACAAATCAATTTCTGATTCCATCATTGCCATCAGATATTCAAGACGCTCAACGACATCAGACATTTCCAAAACAGTCTGTTTATCACTAAGTTTCAATGGCATATGCGCAGCAATTGTATCAGCTAATTTAGCTGCATCTTCAACACTGTGTAGCGAAGTCAAAACCTCTGGCGGTATTTTCTTATTTAGCTTAATGTAGCCTTCAAACTGATTAATAGCTGTCCTGATCATAACTTCCTGCTCACGTTCATCAACGATCGGTGAGTCAAGATACTCAGCATGAGCAGAAAAATGTTCGCCATTGTCAGTCAGAGTTGTAATGCGGGCACGTTTCAACCCTTCGACAAGCACTTTTACAGTGCCGTCAGGCAATTTTAACATCTGTAAAATAGAAGCTACTGTACCAACGGAGAAAAGGTCATTAACCCCTGGCTCATCAGTTGAAGCTTCTTTTTGCGCAACCAACATGATCTGTTTGTCATGATCCATTGCTGCTTCTAGGCAGTGAATAGACTTCTCACGCCCTACAAACAATGGGATCACCATATGCGGGTAAACCACCACATCGCGCAGAGGCAATACAGGGATTTCTATGCGTTCGGAACGCTCAAGATTCATAGAGCTCTCTCTTCGTTTAGCTTTCGCCAGTTTTTAGGGAATCTCGTGAAACGCGGTTCTCACGAGTTTCACTCCATAGAATATAAAATATATGGGGACAGGAATTTGACATTCAATAGTATGATACTTTAATAAAAATAAAATGAGGGTAATCCCCTCATTTTATTCAATAATATCTCGTTTAGTGAATTCCCTATCCTAGACTCAATTATTCACCAGAAACTTGGGCATCCGGTTTGCTGTAAATCAGTAAAGGCGCAGATTGACCATTGACAACCGATTCATCTACAACAACTTTCCCAACGTTTTCCATTGATGGCAGATCATACATGGTATCCAGCAATGCGCCTTCAACGATAGAACGTAGGCCGCGGGCACCAGTCTTACGAACCATTGCTTTCTTGGCAATAGCCGTCAAGGCTTCACTTCTGAATTCCAGATCAACACCTTCAAGGTTAAACAGTGCTTGATACTGCTTAGTCAACGCATTTTTAGGCTCTTTCAAAATCTGGATCAACGCTTCCTCACTCAATTCACTGAGCGTGGCAACAACAGGTAACCGCCCAATAAATTCAGGGATAAGACCAAATTTGATGAGATCTTCTGGCTCAGCCTGTGCCAGCAATTCGCCTTCAGTCGCTTTTTCTGACTCACCTTTGACTTTTGCACCAAACCCAATACCTGTACTGGTATTTAGGCGCTGGCCAATCACTTTATCCAGACCTGCGAACGCACCACCACAAATAAATAGGATTTTAGAGGTATCTACCTGTAAAAACTCCTGTTGTGGATGTTTACGCCCCCCCTGAGGAGGAACCGCCGCAATTGTACCTTCAATCAGTTTCAGCAGCGCTTGCTGTACCCCCTCACCTGAAACATCCCGAGTAATCGACGGGTTATCAGATTTACGTGAAATTTTGTCAATTTCATCAATGTAAACAATACCGCGCTGAGCCTTTTGCACATCGTAGTCACATTTTTGCAGTAATTTCTGAATAATGTTTTCTACGTCTTCTCCCACATATCCCGCTTCAGTCAGCGTAGTCGCATCTGCCATAGTAAAGGGAACATCAAGATAACGAGCCAATGTTTCAGCCAAGAGGGTTTTACCACTCCCTGTCGGCCCAATAAGCAGGATATTACTTTTACCTAATTCAATACCGTTACTGATATCGCCATTACGTAACCGCTTGTAATGGTTATAAACAGCAACCGCCAACACTTTTTTCGCCGTTTCCTGGCCGATCACATAATCATCCAAATGCTGACGAATTTCATGAGGCGTTGGTAATGCATTACGCTCACGATGTGGTACAAGCTCTTTAATTTCTTCGCGAATGATGTCGTTACATAAATCCACACATTCATCGCAGATATACACTGACGGGCCAGCAATCAATTTTCGCACTTCATGTTGGCTTTTCCCGCAGAAAGAGCAATACAGCAGCTTTCCTGAACCGTCTTTGCGCTTATCTGTCATCAGTCACAACCTCACTTTATCAACTGCTCACCCAGATTCGTCTGGCAAAGCAGGAAACTTCTGCTATTACCCCGAACGTCATAGCCTTACCAAATGATAAGCCGAATGTTTATATTATAGCTTCCGGGAATAATAAATTAATCGCGATGGGTGAAAATCTTATCAACCAATCCATATTCTACGGCTTCGTCTGCTGACAAAAAACGATCACGTTCTGTATCTTTCGCGATCTCGTCAACAGGTCTTCCCGTATGTTGTGCCATCAACTCGTTCATACGCGATTTTACTTTCAATATTTCCTGAGCATGAATTTCAATATCTGTCGCTTGTCCCTGGAAACCGCCTAATGGCTGATGGATCATAACCCGGGAATTTGGCAAGCAGATACGTTTTCCCTTTGCCCCAGCAGTCAACAAGAATGCTCCCATTGAACATGCTTGCCCCATACAAATAGTACTGACATCCGGTTTAATAAACTCCATCGTATCATAGATGGACATTCCCGCAGTAATCACACCACCCGGTGAATTGATATATAAGAAAATATCTTTTTCCGGATTCTCTGCTTCAAGAAACAACATCTGAGCTGCAACCAGGTTTGCCATGTGATCTTCAACCTGACCGGTCAGGAAAATAATACGCTCTTTTAATAAGCGCGAATAGATATCGTATGAACGTTCTCCACGAGCAGTCTGTTCAACTACCATCGGCACCAAAGCCATGTGAGGCGCATATTGATCCCGCTTGTCGCTATATGACATTTTCGTCTCCTAATAGAATTCATGTTGGTGCCATTCATAACCAATTCTACTTGAGATAAGCGATGATGACCATGATTCAAAGTTAGTCAATCAAGGGGGAATTCCCCCTGAAAAATTTTGCAATCATATACATAATATTAAAAAGGATCTGGGGGTAATCCCACTTTTTTCAAGAAAAATCTTGCCTCTTATTTATAAAAAAACCCGCAGGTTAATCTGCGGGTTCATTTCACTAAGATAATAAATTGATTATCTCATGGCAAAAATAAAACTTATGCCATTTGATTCTGATTCATTAACTCATTGAAAGTTGTTTCTTTTTCAGAAACTTTTGCTTTACCCAGAAGAACTTCAACAGCTTGTTCTTCTAAAGCAATATTACGAACATTACTCATCAATTCTTGGTTTTTACCATAGAATTCGATCACTTCTTGAGGATCTTCATAGGCAGAAGCCATTTCCTCAATTAATACTTTAACTCGTTCTTCATCAGCTTTCAGTTCATTACTACTGATAACTTCGCCTAATAACAAGCCAACAACAACGCGACGCTTAGCCTGTTCTTCAAACAGTTCACGAGGCAATTCTAGAGCTTGTTTTTCGTTGCCACCGAAACGCTGAGCAGATTGACGGCGCAGAACATCAATTTCGCTATCAACAACAGCAGCAGGAACTTCGATTTCGTTAGCCTTAACTAATCCCTCGATAACCTGGGATTTTATACGGTTACGAACTGCATTTTTCAGTTCACGTTCCATATTTTTACGTACTTCCGCACGCAGACCATCAACAGTGCCATCAGCAATACCGAAACGTTTGATGAATTCTTCATTCAACTCTGGCAGCTCGCGCTGTTCCACTTTTTTCAACGTGATTGCAAATTTAGCAGCTTTGCCTTTCAGATTTTCAGCGTGATAATCTTCTGGGAAATTCACATCAATGGTAAATTCTTCACCCGCTTTATGGCTAATAATGCCCTCTTCAAAACCTGGGATCATACGACCCTGACCCATAGCCAGAACAAAATCAGAAGCCTTACCACCTTCAAACTCTTCACCATCAATAGAACCATTGAAGTCAACAGTCACACGATCTTCTGCGCCAACAGCTTCTTCGGTTTCTTTCCAATTAGCCTGCTGCTTACGCAATGTTTCCAGCATTGCATCAACATCTTCGTCTTTTACTTCAACAACGGGCTTTTCAACTTCAATAGCTTCCAGATCTTTCAATTCAACTTCTGGATAAACTTCAAACTCTACAGAGTAAGTGAAATCTTCACCATTTTTAAACTGTTCTGGTGCATAACTTGGTGCACCGGCTGGATTAATTTTTTGTTCGATGATTGCGTTAATAAAGTTACGTTGCATCAAATCACTCAGAACATCCTGAATAACAGAAGCACCATAGCGCTGTTTAACGATGTTCATAGGCACTTTGCCTTTACGGAAACCATCGATACGAACTTTTTTTGCTACATTGACCAACTCACTACTAACTGCTTTTTCAACATCGGCAGCAGGAACGGTGATTGTCACACGACGCCCAAGGCCTTGAGTGGTTTCAACAGAAACTTGCATCTTTTTACCTCAAAAAAATCATAGTGCTCGGTCAACTCCAGAGACCATACAACCAGCACATATTATGTACCAATCGCAACACTCTCTAAGAACCGGGGCGGTCGCATTTAAAAACCGAGAATCCCTGATGTCAGAAGCGTCCCGAAACCATTCTAAAAATTAGACGCGACATTATAGCGATGCAGAGGGTGTGAGTCGAGAATTGCTGAAAAAAGGCCGAACTATTCATCAACTTCACAGGATAGCGATTATTCAGCGGCTAAATTTGCATCCAAAACGTATCATATATAAAACGTAAAAACGGCCCGAAGACCGCTCGCTGAATTTATTCTATTGTGTAAAAAAACGCCCCAAATTAAGTATCAATCAGCGGATTTCAGGCAACAATATTCCCCCCGCGACATGCCGGTGACGCTAAAACAGTATCCTGTAATTCATTCCACTCTTTTTCTGTATAAGTATGCAGCGCCAAAGCATGAACACCTGCGGACAATTCCGCCGATAATACGCCGTAAACGGAACGATGGCGGTTTAGCATACGTTCACCAACAAATTTGTTACTGATGATGACGATTTTAAAATGGCTTTCAGAACCTACGGGTACATTGTGACGATAACTTTCATCAATGACCTCAAGATATGAGGGATTAAATGCAGCCTGTAATTTCTCTTCTATATCCTGATACACCATATCATTCTCCTTAACCGCACAGCAGTCGTACTGCCAACCATACTAATAATTTTAGTCTATTCTCCATAAGTTATAGCATCAACGCATTAAAATATCTTTTAATCGAATCCCACATCATAAGGTTTTTATATGCGTTTACCTCATCAGGGATATGCCATGATCAAAAGGCAGTGCTATTATTGGCGCAATTTATGCTATTGATAAGTATTACTGGATATCCTTATCACTGATGAGAAAATTAACATGTTGAAAATAATCTTATTCCCACTCATTGCGCTTGCTCTTCTTGCTGGTTGCGCCGCTCCCAGTAATACTCTGACCATCGAACCTAAAATTACATTGCCAACAGCAGACCCAACGATGGGCGCGATTACCATCAGTATCAGCGGTGCTGACAATCGTCAGTCTCAGACACTTGCTCAAGTTAACCGCGATGCGAAGCTGGAAATACTGAAACCATCCCGTGATCTGCGCTTTCTACTCCAGGAAATCCTGGAAAAACAGATGACTGCCCGTGGTTATATGATTGGCTCTCCAGCCAATGCCAATCTGCAAATTATTGTGAACAATTTATATGCAGACGTTAAAGAAGGCAGCCTGCGCCATAATATTTCAACAAAAGCCGATATTTCCATCATTAGTACAGCGCAAAATGGCAGTAAACAAGTTAAGAATTATCGCACTAGCTATAATGTACAAGGTCCTTTAGGCGCAACTAATGAAAAAATTGCTGATGCAGTCAATACTGTATTATCAGAAGTCATAGCAGATATGGCTCAAGATCCTTCCGTCAGCAATTTCATCAAACAAAATGCTCGCTAATTAAAGGATTAATTATTTACTCTGCCCGCCAAGGGCAGAGTTTTGGGAGGCACATGTCTTATCGTTATCTCACCGTTTTTACCCAACATAACTCACGAATCCTGCTTTTACTCGGCTTTGTTTCTGGTTTACCACTCGCACTGACTGCCAGCACCCTGCAAGCATGGATGACCGTTGAAAACATTGATCTTAAAACAATTGGCTTCTTTTCTCTTGTCGGCCAAGCGTATGTTTTCAAATTTCTTTGGTCCCCTTTTATGGACCGCTTTATCCCCCCTTTTCTTGGGCGTCGCCGTGGTTGGCTACTTGTTACACAGTTATTACTCATCGCCTGTATCGCTACAATGGGTTTTCTCCAACCGTCTCAACATTTATGGTGGCTAGCCACACTGGCGGTAACCGTCGCTTTCTGTTCTGCATCACAGGATATTGTCTTTGATGCTTATAAAACCGATTTATTGAGTAGCGAAGAGCGGGGTGTAGGTGCTGCCGTTTCGGTACTTGGTTATCGATTAGCCATGTTAGTTTCAGGCGGGTTAGCATTATGGATCGCAGACCGCTATATTGGCTGGCAACACACCTACTGGTTGATGGCTGGACTGATGCTGATTGGCGTCTATGCGACGTTAAAAGCTAAAGAACCTGAAATTGGCGCTCTGCCACCAAAAACACTCCAACAAGCTGCAATAGAACCATTAGCCGATTTTTTCAGTCGCAATAATGCGTGGCTGATACTGCTGCTAATTGTCATGTATAAAATGGGAGATGCCTTTGCTGCCAGCCTAAGTACCCCATTTCTTATCCGTGGTATTGGCTTTGATGCTGGTGAGGTTGGAATGATCAACAAAACTCTGGGATTAACAGCAACTATCGTTGGTGCATTATATGGTGGTTATCTGATGCAACGATGGAGTTTATTCCGCTCACTAATGATCTTTGGCATTCTTCAAACGATTTCTAATATTGGATACTGGCTGTTATCCATTACTGACAAAAATATCTACACTATGGGCAGCGCCGTTTTTCTGGAAAATATCTGTGGCGGAATGGGAACCGCTGCATTTGTTGCCTTACTTATGGCGTTATGTCATAAATCATTCTCTGCAACACAGTTTGCTTTATTATCTGCCTTATCTGCTGTTGGACGCGTCTATGTCGGCCCAATTGCGGGTTGGTTCGTTGAATTACATGGCTGGCCAGACTTCTATCTATTCTCTATAGCGGCCTCTGTTCCAGGCTTATTACTGTTATTTATCTGCCGCCAGACTCTGGCTTATACCCAGCGAGCTAACGATTTTATGCCACGTACTGAGTTTAGAAATTTTTATCGTCTAGCACTTGGCTTACTATCATTAGCAAGTATCTTGCTTACATTCTGGTTATTTACCATCACCACCAATGCTCTTAACTGGACTCATGCACCTGATCTAGCCGAAACATTACTATTATGGGGAGCACAGATTGGTATCACAGGCATCATTCTCGGTAGCTTTCTAGATTATCGCGCATTAAGAAGGAACAAATTGGCTTAAAAGGCAAAAACATTAAGTTAATTTATTAAAGGTTGACGGCTGTCAGCCTTTGATATCTCTGTCCTCTTTTTTAATATTTAAGTGATAGCGATCACACTTCAAATAGTCATTTGCCCAAAAGTGCTATTTTCAAGTGATTATTTGATTGTTCAATATTCATATCCGCGTAGAATTAGACTACCATTTTAAGGGTTATTTAATATAGCTTTAAAACCCAAAACCTCTTTTCATGGATGCGTTAGAGAAATTTATGAGAACAACCATTCTGGCTACTGCTTTATTCACCACCGTCTCAGTTCCAGCTTATGCTGAATATCAAGGAGGCTTTGCTAATATCAGTATGAACTACCTTGACTGGACTAGCCATACCACACACAAGTCAGGGCAAACCTCCCATAAAGATGACTTTGCCTACTTGGAGCTAGAAGGCGGAGCCGGGTTTAACTGGGGTGAATTATACGGGTTCTTTGATCTGGAAAATGCCTTCAACAGTCAGCATGCTCAACCAGGAGATAACCAAAGATACACTTTTAAAACCACCGGGCGTTTTTATCTGGCTGATACTGGCTTCAATCTCTATGGTCACGTTTACGGTACTTACTCCCTCCCAGGTACAGCACATGGCGGGAATTTCCATGAGGTAAATACCCTCTACGGTATTGGCTACAACACTGATTTCGCCGGTGTCTGGTTCAAACCGTTTGTTGCGCTGCACTATGTTGACCAAACTTTCTACTCCGGTAATAACGGCTATGTCGTTGGTTGGGTTGCGGGTTACGACTTTCAACTCTGGGAAGAAAAATTCAGCATAACTAACTGGAATGAAATAGAACTTAACCGGAATGAACGCTACGGCAACGGTGGACGGGACGGTATCAATGGTGCAATAGCGTTATGGTGGACACCCCACCAATCCTTCACAACCGGCATTCAATATCGATATGCCGATCATAAACTGGGTGAAGACTTCTGGCAGGATGGGATTGTTTACACTATCAAATATAATTTCTAATTATTGATTTTAATTGTGAGCGACCAAAAGTGGCTCACAATTAATTTAATTTTTAAATAAAATGGCCGCGGTGGAAATTTTTAAAGCAAATTTTTTTATTTTTTTCCTCTTCTCTAAAAAATATAAAATAACTTTGGTATAGATTCGTATTTCCGCCCTATTTCGTTACAATTAAATAACCTTTTCAAGCTAACTTCTGATTAATCCTCCACTTGCATGTGATCCCATCGACATAAAGGGTAACAACCCCTCAACTAACTATTACAAATGTTTACACTCCAGTAGCCTTACCGTAGAATGCCCGCACTGATGAAACGACAATAGAGCTTTTGTTATTTGGAGTCGTTAGATGAGACTTATGAAATACAATAAAGGTATTGGGATATTGTCAATACTAGCGGCTACTCTCGTGCTGAGTGGCTGCGATATGGTATTGATGAATCCTAAAGGCGCCATCGGCGCTGAACAAAAAACGCTGATACTCACGGCTATTGGCCTGATGCTGATCATCGTTATTCCGGTAATCATCATGGCATTCACTTTTGCCCTGCGTTACCGCGAAGCCAACAGAAGTGCTACCTATCGCCCTAATTGGGCACACTCAAATAAAATTGAGCTGGTAGTATGGACCGTTCCTATCATTATCATTATTATTTTAGCAACCATTACCTGGAAAACAACCCACGAGCTTGACCCATATAAGCCACTGGTCAGTGATGAAAAACCAGTGACTATCGAAGTTATTTCTCTTGATTGGAAATGGCTGTTCGTTTACCCGGAGCAAGGCATCGCTACAGTTAACGAAATTGCTTTCCCTACCGGGGTTCCCATTAACTTCAAAATCACCTCTGATTCTGTGATGAACTCATTCTTCATCCCACAGTTAGGAGGTCAAATCTATGCAATGGCTGGTATGCAGACTAAACTTCACTTAATTGCCGATGAACCTGGCACTTATAAAGGTTTATCCAGTAGCTATAGTGGTCACGGCTTCTCTGGCATGAAATTTACTGCTACAGCTACCGCAGATCGTGAAGGTTTTGAACAATGGGTTCAAACAGTGAAAGCTTCTCCCAAAACCTTGGATACCATGCAAGCATTTGATGAGTTAGCCAAACAGAGCCAAAACCATCCGGTTGAATACTTCTCAAGCGTTAAGCCTAACCTGTATCAAGACATTATTGCCAAATTTATGGGCAACATGAATATGCATGGCGGCCACGGTGCAACGACAGGTCATAACATGAATATGAGCGAAACGGCTCATGCCGGAGTTGAGGAATAAAGTAATGTTGGGAAAATTAACACTTGATGCAATCCCATTGCATGAGCCCATTGTCATGGTCACTCTTGCAGGGATTCTCTTCGCAGGGCTCGCAATTGTCGGAGCCCTGACCTATTTCCGTAAATGGAAATGGCTATGGAGCGAGTGGTTAACCAGCGTTGACCACAAGAAAATCGGTATTATGTACATTATCGTGGCTCTGGTCATGATGCTCCGTGGCTTCGCCGATGCCATCATGATGCGTGGTCAGCAGGCTGTTGCTTCCGCGAGTGAAGCAGGTTTCCTGCCACCGCATCACTATGACCAGATTTTTACCGCCCACGGCGTCATCATGATTTTCTTCATGGCGACACCTTTTGTTGTCGGCCTGATGAACATCGTGGTTCCACTACAGATCGGCGCTCGTGACGTGGCATTCCCATTCCTGAACTCACTGAGTTTCTGGTTCTTCGTCGTTGGTGTTGCACTGATTAACATCTCTCTGGGTATAGGTGAATTCGCTCAGACCGGCTGGTTAGCTTATCCTCCGCTCTCAGGTATAGAATATAGCCCAGGCGTTGGAGTCGATTATTGGATATGGAGTCTTCAGATATCCGGTATCGGTACATTGCTGACAGGCGTTAACTTCTTTGCCACGATCCTGCGTATGCGCGCTCCTGGCATGTCTATGATGAAAATGCCTGTATTCTCCTGGGCAGCACTCTGTACTAACGTACTGATCATCGCAGCATTCCCGATTCTGACGGTTACCATTGCCCTGCTAACTTTTGACCGTTACATGGGTACCCATTTCTTCACCAATGATATGGGCGGTAATATGATGATGTATATCAACCTGATATGGGCTTGGGGTCACCCTGAAGTTTATATTCTGGTGCTGCCGGTCTTTGGTGTTTTCTCTGAAGTGACTGCGACGTTCTCGAAAAAACGGCTGTTCGGCTACACTTCTCTGGTATGGGCAACCATTGCCATCACCGTATTGTCGTTTATCGTATGGCTGCACCACTTCTTTACGATGGGCTCTGGTGCGAACGTTAATGCCTTCTTCGGTATAGCCACCATGATTATCTCGATTCCGACAGGTGTTAAGATCTTCAACTGGCTGTTCACCATGTATCGGGGCCGTATTGAGTATAAGACACCGATGTTGTGGACTGTTGGCTTTATCGTCACCTTCTCTATCGGTGGTATGACTGGCGTTCTGCTGGCAGTTCCAGGTGCAAACTTCGTTCTGCATAACAGCTTGTTCCTGATTGCACACTTCCACAACGTTATCATCGGTGGTGTTGTCTTCGGTTGCTTCGCTGGTACTGCTTACTGGTTCCCGAAAGCCTTTGGTTTCACACTGAACGAAAAATGGGGTGTCCGCGCATTCTGGTTCTGGATCATTGGCTTCTTTATCGCCTTTATGCCAGTTTACGCACTCGGCTTCATGGGGATGACCCGTCGTATCAGCCAAAATATCAACCCTGAATTCCATACTCTGCTGGTCGTCTCCGCGATTGGTGTTGCACTGATCGCCGTTGGTATCCTGTGTCAGGTCATTCAATTCTACGTTAGTATCCGTGACCGTGACCAAAACCGTGACCTGACCGGTGACCCTTGGGGCGGACGTACTCTGGAGTGGGCAACATCTTCTCCACCACCGTTTTATAACTTTGCTGACGTTCCACATGTGCAAACGCGTGATGCATGGTGGGATATGAAAGAGAAAGGCATCGCTTATAAACGTCCTGCTAAATATGAAGAAATTCATATGCCTAAAAATGCCGGTGCAGGTGTGATTATTGCTGGCTTCAGCTTGCTTTTTGGTTTCGCTATGATTTGGCATATCTGGTGGCTGGCTATCGCAGGCTTCGCTGGCATGATTATCACTTGGATTGCGAAAAGCTTTGATGACGATGTTGACTACTACGTACCAGTTGCTGAAGTTGAGCAAATTGAGAATCAGCACCATGAACAAATTAGCAAGGCAGGTCTGAACCATGTCAACTGAAACTATGACTAACCACAATCATGCCCATGAGGATCATGGGCACCACGATACGGGAGCCACTAAAGTATTCGGTTTCTGGATCTACTTGATGAGTGACTGTATTTTGTTCGCATGTCTGTTTGCGACTTATGCAGTGCTGGTTAACGGAACCGCAGGCGGCAAATCTGGTAAAGAAATTTTCGACCTCTCTTTCGTATTGGTCGAAACTTTCCTACTGCTATTCAGTAGTATCACTTATGGCTTTGCCATGTTAGGCATGAATAAAGGAAAAGTTGGCCAGGTTAACGCCTGGCTCGGCATGACTTTCCTGTTCGGCCTTGGCTTCGTGGCGATGGAATTGTACGAATTCCATCACCTGATTGTTGACGGCCACGGCCCTGACCGCAGTGCATTCTTATCTGGTTTCTTCGCACTGGTTGCTACTCACGGTATCCACGTTACCTGTGGTCTGGTCTGGATTATCATCATGATAATCCAAGTAACCCGCCGCGGTTTAACTGATGTAAATAAAACCCGTCTGAACTGCCTGAGCTTATTCTGGCACTTCCTGGATGTGGTATGGATCTGTGTATTTACCGTTGTTTATCTGTTAGGAGCTATGTAATGAGTCATTCCAATACCGCTCATACTGGAGCTAGCCACGGTAGCCTGAAGTCTTATCTTATCGGCTTTGTTCTTTCAGTCATCCTGACAGTGATTCCGTTCTGGATGGTAATGGATGGTTCCGCCTCCCATGCCACTATCCTGACAACGGTAGTCGGTCTGGCTGTGGTGCAGATTCTTGTTCATTTTATCTACTTCCTGCACATGAACACTTCATCAGAAGAGCGCTGGAACTTAGTCGCATTGCTGTTCACTATTTTGATTATCGGTATTGTTGTTGTTGGCTCGTTATGGATCATGTACAACCTCAACATTAATATGATGGTTGATTAAAGAGCTGCATATATGATTAAGCAATACCTGCAAGTAACTAAACCAGGAATTATCTTCGGCAATTTAATTTCTGTCATCGGTGGTTTTCTACTCGCCTCGAAAGGGGTGATTGATTACCCTTTGTTCATTTCGACTCTACTCGGCGTTTCATTAGTCGTGGCTTCTGGTTGTGTATTTAACAACTACATTGACCGTGACATCGATCGGATCATGGAAAGAACAAAAAACCGCGTCCTTGTAAAAGGGCTTATTGATCCGAAAATCAGCCTGATTTATGCATCAATACTGGGTATTGCTGGCATAGTGCTGCTCTATGCAGCAGCCAATGCTTTAGCAATGCAATTAGCGATTATCGGTTTTGTCGTATATGTAGGGGTTTACAGCCTCTACATGAAAAGGAAATCTGTTTATGGCACGTTGATCGGCAGTTTGTCCGGTGCTGCACCTCCGGTTATCGGCTATTGTGCAGTGACTGGTCAGTTTGACACAGGCGCGTTGATCCTGTTACTGATTTTCAGCCTGTGGCAAATGCCGCACTCGTATGCCATTGCTATTTTTCGTTTCAAAGATTACCAGGCAGCCAACATTCCTGTACTGCCCGTGATTAAAGGCATATCTGTGGCGAAAAACCACATTATCCTTTATATCCTGGCATTTATGATTGCAACCCTTATGTTAGCTATCAGCGGCTACGCTGGTTACAAATATCTGGTCGTTGCAGCCGCAGTGAGCGTCTGGTGGCTAGGAATGGCGTTATCCGGTTACAAAACTGATAATGACCGCATTTGGGCTCGTAAATTATTTATATTTTCTATTGTGGCAATCACTTCCCTGAGTGTCATGATGTCTATTGACCCGCATGTGCCCTCAGAAGCCTTCCTAACTTACGTCCGGTAATGTTCCTTGATGGCAGTGGCTTACCCCCTCTGCCATCAGTTTCCTTCCAGCCTATTATCCCCTCTCCTTAATACTTCAATATTATTAATTCAATTAACTATTTACCCCTTATTGAAAACCTATCTACAATGACGCATCAAAATATTTCGAGGTAATCATGAACGATAATAAAATGACGCCACTTGAGCTTCGGGCGACATGGGGCCTAGGTTCAGTTTTTTCTCTGCGAATGCTAGGCATATTCATGGTTATTCCTGTATTAACAACCTATGGCCAGAATCTAGAAGATGCCACCAAAACACTTATTGGCATCGCCATTGGCATTTATGGTTTAACCCAGGCAATTTTGCAGATCCCTGTTGGCCTGCTTTCTGACAAAATTGGTCCTAAACCCTTAATTATTGGTGGATTACTACTATTCGTCCTTGGCAGTATCATTGCTGCTCTCAGTGATTCTATCTGGGGCATAATAATTGGACGAGCGCTACAAGGTACTGGAGCGATATCTGCTGCAATCATGGCGCTACTTTCTGATTTAACCCGAGAACAAAATCGAACTAAAGCGATGGCTTTTATTGGCATTAGTTTCGGAATAATTTTCGCCATAGCCATTGTACTTGGCCCAATCCTGACTCATGCCATTGGGTTAAACGGTCTGTTTTGGGTAATTACCATTCTGGCCGGTTGTGGCATTCTAATAACACTATTTGCTGTTCCCTCCGCAGATAAACACATGCTTAACCGTGAATCAGGCATTGTCCGTTACAGCTTTCGTAAGGTTCTGGCTGATAGCCAATTGCTGAAACTTAACTTTGGCATTCTCAGTTTGCACACTTTACTCATGGCAAGTTTTGTCGCCTTTCCTCTAGTGATACAACAAGCAGGGCTCCCTAACCAACAACTTTGGAAGGTTTACCTGATCACTATGCTAGTTTCATTCCTATCTGTTGTACCTTTCATTATTTACGCAGAAAAAAAACGTCGCATGAAACAAGTGTTTTCACTGTGCATCACAATGCTGCTGATTGCTGAAATTGTATTATGGGCGGCGGGACATCACTTATGGGTGATTTTTATCGGCATACAAATTTTCTTTATTGCTTTCAATGTAATGGAAGCTATCTTGCCATCACTCATCAGTAAAGAAGCACCAGCGGGTTATAAAGGTACAGCAATGGGTATCTACTCCACCAGCCAATTTTTAGGTGTCGCTTTAGGAGGTGGCCTTGGTGGTTGGTTATATGAATTAAAAGGAGCACCGCTGGTATTTGCGGCAGGTATCGTTCTGACAATCATTTGGTTCATTATCAGTATAACGATGAAACAACCTCCTTATGTCAGCAGCATCAGAATTTCTCTACCAGAAAATATAGTCAATAAGGCATTGCTGGAACAAAAAATTCTTGTTCAGCCCGGCGTTTGCGATGTCGTTATTGTTCCGGAGGAGCATAGTGCCTACATAAAAGTAGATACTAAGCTGACAAGCAGAGCACAACTTGAACAATTGATAGCTAATAATAATGACACGATAGATTAAGTATCAAACCAGATAACCCCTACTCGCTCCGATTCGATATTAAGGTAAATTGGGAGCGGTATTCCCGGCTAGGAATACCCCACTCCACATTAAACTAGATATATCAATCCATTGTGTGGAAAATCAATCCCGGAAATTAGTAAACTGAAATGGCTGTCCCAGCTCTGCGCCACGAACTAATGCCATAACACTTTGCAAATCATCACGAGCTTTACCTGTCACTCGCACTTGCTCACCCTGAATCTGTGCCTGTACTTTCAGCTTACTATCCTTAATCAGCTTCACGATCTTTTTCGCCGTAGGGGTATCAATCCCCTGCTTCAGAGTCGCTTCAACGCTATAAGTCTTACCACTGTGCAACATATCATCAGGGATATTCAATGCAGAGCCATCGATACCACGCTTAGCCAGCTTTTCACGCATAATATCGACCAACTGACTTACCTGAAAATCTGACTCACTGGCAATCTTGATAGATTCACTTTTTTCATTTAATTCGAAACTGGCGCTGACATTACGAAAATCCCAACGGCTAGCGAGCTCGCGCTGCGCATTTTCTACCGCATTGCGAACTTCATGCATATCAATTTCTGAAACAATATCGAAAGATGGCATGATCCATGACCTCCTGATAATCAATAAATTGGCATGATAACCGCTTTCCATTGCCAGCAAAAGCTCTATACTTGGATTGAACTGCACCCCAAAAATTAGACACTAACTAATTAACCTTATATCTTGATTATCACTTTTGCAGAGCGATAATCCCCTGACTGATCATCAGGGATGGATAAACGAGTTGAACTCTTCTGCTCTGCGATGTCGATGATTTTTACCGTGTATTCATTCCACTCTGGGAACAACAATGTATCGAGGAAGGACGTCGTTAGCGCAGTACGTCATGGCCGCATAAGTGCCTGCGAGATTATGACCATTGTGACTGCTTTTCATATGTCACATTATCGCAATTTCAAAAATTTCTACTTTGGATTAATCCGACGATACCCTCAACAAGACTTTCCCACCCTGCTCAGCTATACCCGTTTCCTGGGCGTCGTCTCCTCGGTTTTAGGACCTCTTTGCAGCTATTTGGCAGGTGAAAGGGAAACCTACGGGGCTCGCCTTTATCGACTCCACGAGTATTCATGTTTGATCATGGTCTACTTGGAGCCAAGAGACAGAAAGGGCTTTGCGCCCCTCCCGTGATTTCTTTTACTAGTTCAAAATAATGAAGACACCAGTACCGCCTATGCGGTCTGACAGTTTTGCCGCAAGTGTTCGCAAACACCATCACCGGTTACTGGATGGCCCAAGACAGTTCAAACAAACCATCCCTAACTACTCCCATCCTGGTAAAACACTCGACCAAGTGATCAACGCTGATCACCGACGAGGAACCTTTCAGCTTGATTTTCAGATGCCGGTGCGTCACTGCCTGACTACCAAACACCTTGCGCATCACCAGGGCCGTGCCATTGGCCGAGTCGGTCAATATCAGGTCATCCTCGTGACGGCTGACGAGAATTTTTTCCGCATCGGCCACCGGTATGATCAAATAATCCAGGGCCTCGCTCGGGTCATCGTTGTCAATGATGATCGTGCGGTAATGAGACCACATCGCCTCATTGAAACAATAGGTATCACTATCAGCCCCGCCATGCAGCACCACGCTGTCGACACCAGCAATCAGCAGAGGTGTCAGCTCGTCCTGACAGCCACTCATTCCCCCGCCCTGAAGCAACAGCGACGAACCAATGCGCTCGACACCGGTATAATGCATACCACCGCCCTGAATCCGGTACAGCGCCTGGTCCGTTGGGCTGTACACATAGGCGCCCTTCTTCCCGGCATCAACTCCGACGAAACGAAGGTTGTTTGCGGCGGCAGGGATACCACCAACGGAGAACAATTGGCCACTGTCGACATCGAACCATCCTCGCGTTTCATTGCCTTGCAAGGTCAGCACGCCTTTAGTAGACCACTGACCGGCAACCTCAGCAAGTGCTTGTGGCAGACGGGCAAGGTTGTCCTGTTGCCAACCTTTGTCGACGGCAACCAACTGCAATTTGCCGTCATTGGTTCTCAGCAGGATCTCGCCCTTAACAGTGGTCAAGCGCAGCCCGGCATCAACTTGCTCCGCCGCCTTGAGGTGCAGTTCAGGCGCCAGCTCACTGGCGGCGGGAAGCTGCGCCGAGGCTTCAAGCACCGCCTCGGTACCGAACGCGGCAGCCAACGCATCGGCAGTCATAGGCGGCTGACGATACAACTTACCGCTGGCGAGTTCGAACAGTTGTGCACTGGAACCGTCCGCTTCAAAACCCAGAAACTGTAGATGCTTGTCTTGCAGGGGAGCCGAAGCCACCACCACCTGGCCGTTGTGGTACCACACCGGCAGCTGGTTGCCATTGGTGCCCTTGACCCCGAACACCGCCAGAGTGGCTCTAAAACCGGTAACACCGGCCAAGTCCTGCCACCAGTGGGTATGTTTCTTGAGCCAATGCTCGTTAACCGCTGCGTAGCTAAGCTGTCCCAATGCATCAAGCTGAGCCACATACCCATCCTCGGTTATCGCAATCAGGTGACCGTTCACATTGATCACATTAGCCAAGTCCGGTGTGGTGACCCGTAATGCGCTCGGCTGGTTAGCGTCGAGTACCTCCTGCCCTGGCCCTTCTTGGCGGAACAGAGCCTTTTTCTCCTTGCTGTAGAAGAAAAACACTTCCTTACCACCGGGCTGCGGAATACTCCCCGCCAACACCAGATCGGCCGGAATATCCCAGGCACTACGGGTCTGTTTGCGCTCTTCGAAGTTCAAGGTCTGATCCGCTGGTGGCTCCAAATTTGGTTTGATTAACGTCCCGTCGCTGGTACGTATCCAGTAACGATGCGGTACGCGAGCCGCATCCAAGCCGAACAGCGTGACCAACTCTGCACTGGTCGGCTTGATCAACCGTACTCCCAGCGTATAGGTCGGAGTCTCGCGCGGGATACCATCGCTCTCATAACCCTTGCGTATAACCTGAAGCTCATCATCATGCCGGCTAGTACCTGCCGAAAGCTGGAGCAACTCATCATCACCCACTGCACTAACCAACTCCATTCGGTCACCGAGAATCTGATAGCCCAGCTCAGCCCCCCTCTCCTCTGGCCGCTCCTTTAGCCGTTCCTTTAGCCGATAATGGCGCGCCAGGTAAACTATCTTTCCCTCCTGCCATAGCCGACTGATCTTACCGTCATATTGGTTGAACCATAGTTCAAACTGCGCATCGACCTGTCCGGTAGCGATGTCTACCCGCCACACCGCCACATTATCGGCGTCGTAGAAATAGGCATAGTCATCTACCACCGCACCCAGTTGGGCATGTCTAGCCTGTTTCTGGCTGGTGTCGGTAAACAGCATACGGTCCTTGACCACATCGTAGAACGCTCGACCGACATCTCGCCCCTTGTGGAGGTAGTTCTCGACCACCACGTACTGTCCATGTAGCTGATGCGCCTTATTCAATTCTTTTAAGTGCTGCTCAATTTGCTGGCCGGTCCCCTGCCATGCGTTCGCATTTGTGCTTACCAAATTAACGGTCAGCTTCGAGTTAGAGAAAACGACTTCGTGCACCTCACCTTTGTTGACCACCGATACCGGCTTATTCTGGGTCGGGTCAAGCTCTACCACAACCCCGCCGACCACCAGCTGATTCTTCGACACGCTAATGCTGTCACTGGCTAGCTGACTGCGGTCAATGATCCATTCACTGGCAGCAACGTTCGTGAGCTTAACTCGGGTGCCTTCGTTGAGGCCGATCTGGTACTTACCACCTGCGCCCTTGATCTCGTAACGCAGGTAGTCATGCAGCTCCTTGGGCAACTTAGGCACCACCAGTTGTCGGTCACGCTGATCGAGCACCACCTCAATCGGGGTGTCGACGTACTCATGATTAATCCTGCGGATTGTCTGCTCACCCGGAAAGATGTAGAAGTCGTAGTCGAACCGCTTGTCTTTCTCGAGCTTGCGGATAACGTCAAAGCCGGTGTCGTGGCGTGTGGTAGCACCGGGGAGCAGCATGTATTCGTATCTGATGTAGGACTTGGGCGTGCCCGGCAGGATCACTACACTGTCGCCGTATTCAAGGGGCTTGAAAGCCTCCTTGTAACCAATGCCGCTGCGCACCTCGATTGCCTCACTACGGTCGTGGACCATTCGCGGAAAGTCACCGATCCAGAAAAAATAATTGATTTCCCCCGAACCGGTAGAGCCGGAATGAGTACGGTAGATATATTGGCTGTCGAAGACTATCTGGTTCTTTTGCAAGTCGAGGCACTTGACTACCGCCCCAGGCAGGGACACCAGCACCTTCTTCCCGTTCTCAACTTTATGATCATAGCCATTGTCTCTATACGCCTTGTCGACCATGTCGAAGTAACGGCCCACCGCCTTGGCATCCTCGGCAACCGCACCAAAAGCCTGTGCCAGTGCCGTAAAACCCACTGCGAGCCCACCAAGGATCACCCCGGCTCCACCGAGTACTGCCGCAGCCGTCGAGGCACCGACCAATCCGGCCCCCACCCCGGCAGCGCCAGTGACAAAGCTAGCCGAGTCGAACGCCAGCTGGGTACCGAACACAGCCTTCTGTACATCGTTTTCGGCGTGGGCCAGCTCATAGGCATCCAGACCGACCATGACGCCACCAAACAATATACCAGCGCCTTCATTGACGGTATGGCCCAGGCTCAAAGCAAAGTCCTTAAACGAAGTTTCGGCGGCCTTCGCTTCGCCGCGCAGCGCCGTGCTCACCAATTCAGTGATCTTGACCACGTCCTGGAGACTACCGTGAGCCATCTGAGTCAGACCAAGATAGCTATGGATCTTGAGTGCAGTGGCTAGATCAGGCGAAACCACTCCGCTTGCAGCATCATGGCGGTTCTTGTCGGCAAACCACTGGATCAGCGTTTGGACCGTAAACCCGGCGTTCAACCCGTCCACCGGCGCGACCTCGCCAACCCCGCCGCGAAGCTGCATCCGACCATTCTCCAGGGTAAAGTGCTCATTCAGCACACTCATGTGTTCATCGACGAAGCGCCGGAATTCGACAAAAGTGCTATCGTCGGTGGTCAACCAGCGGGTCTGCTCGGGTTGGTCACGGTTGATGAACTGGACCCGGTAGCGACCTTCTCCCAGGTCCTCGGTCGTGGCAATAATCGGTAGCCAATAGCTGTCCAGTTGGTGTTCTTGCGCCAACCGGGTGCTGGCAACTTCAAACCGTGCCCCTAATTGCTCGGCATCAAGGGTCTTGAGCAAGGTACTCAGTCGCAAGTCTTCCGTGACCCGCTCCGGTGCTCTCACCGCCTGCTCGACCTGGCGCCGTTGCCCAATGACACTGGCCAGTTCCTCGAATCGGGTCAGATCGGCCACGTTCAAGCCATTGCCCACAGGTACCTCAGCCATCTTACCGGTATCGATCTCAACCACGTTGAAGGCCGGCGCCGACTGACTGCCGAACGAGCCATAGTGTACGGCCAGATTGTGCCCAACTAAGTGCTTCTCCATCGCCCTAGACAAATTATTAGTGTTGTCGAAGGCAAAGATGCCGACGTTCGGGTCATAGAAGTAGTAGCGACGCCCTTCGGCTGTGTCAGTGATCCCTACCATCATCGAGTGATTCTGGGTATTGAGCGCGAACATCGCAGTGTGAGTCGTTGTGGTCAGCAGCGACACCACTTCGGACAAATTGAACAGGTCCAGTTCCGTGGAAGCCTGAACGGCTTCAACATTGGAGTGCAGCCGGATCAGGCTGTTCTTGAGCAGCGTGGAGCTGCCTGCCTGTGGGTCGGCGGAAGCGAAGAACAGTTTTTGCACCAGATTGTTGATGCCGGTCTCACCGCCACTAGCCAATGCCACAGCCATAGCCCTGACCAAGGGGTAACAACGGCCACCGGATTGGTCACCGATCAGCGACAGATAAAAGTCCTGTGGTACCAAGCGATTGAAGACACTGCCGGCATCATGGAAGTCCTCACTGAACACCGCAGTCTGCCATAGTACCTTATCGATGTATTCGGCCTGGCTGGTTTCGGTGATGCGACCGCTCAAGGCTCCCCGTTGCTTGGCGGTGAGTTTTCCCTCAAGAAACAGGCGTTTCATGTCGAGAACTGACGTTTCATCATCCACCCCGGGGATATTGATCTTACGGAAGTTGTGCAAACCATCGGTAAACGCAGTATCCAATACACCACGCTGGTAAACCTCGGCGATCGCATAACGCTCACCCACGCTGCTGGTATGCTCCCCATCCTGAATAGCCGTATCGTTAATCCTTACCACCGCAGCGCTGCCGTCTTTGGCCTTGATTTGCTGCCAGAGCCAGGTCTTCTCGACAAAGTCGGATTCACGCAATACTGAATCGTACTGTGCCCTGTAATAGTCCTGCGTAAGATTCAGTTGTTTGATCTGCTGGTCGATCAAAGCCGTATCGCTTGAAGTGCGTCGTGCTTCCTGGAGCTGGTAGCGCTTATCTGCCACTTGATTGATGTCGGCAGAGACCTTGGCCCGAACTGCTTTGCGCAACTGGGTCCATGCGGCAATCGCTGGATGTTCGGGAGAAAACTCGCCCTCTGTGTAGACACCGTCAGCAATCCCTTCGACCGACACCCCAAACTGCGTTGCTACCTTCTTCAGTTGTTGGTGAACCTGCTCGCGGTAGGTGGCAAACTTGTCCTGATTGCGCTGCCCCACCTGACTGTCGGCGACCTGGTTCGAAAATGGCTCCCCATCATCGCGCAGCTTCGGCCAGACCTTCTGTCCATCTCGTTGATATTCTTGACGCTGGAACGCCAGTTGCCATTCGCCATGAACGTATTGCATGTACGCCATGGCAAGGCCCTCGGTGGTACCGGATACCTGGTAATCCTTGTAGTCGACTGCCATCACCACATTGTCGTACAGCAGCGAGCTGTTGACCCGGCCATCGTGGTAAACTCGGTAGGTATTGGCGTCAAGATTGGTCACCACCAGCGAGCCACCCGACAACGTACCGGTGAAGAGGAAGTTGCCCAGTACCGCCTGCTTGGGAATGTCCACATAGGCAGGCACCGCATTAGCTTGGTCCGAACCGTTGTAGCCAAGGAAGTACGCCAACTCGCGGTTTGTCGATATATCATAGGTGCTTCGCTCGGTGTATTCGAGCTCATACAAGTTAGGCGTGACTTTCACCAACTGAGCATTACCCTCTGCCGGCAGGCGGCCCGACTTGACCAACGCCTCGGCACTAATGGTATGGGTTTTGGCGAACTGTGTAGGATCAGCAACAAACTGATGGATATCAGCACTACCTTGACGGGGTTCAAATCTATCACCTACAGACGCCAATCCGCCCTTGAGTTTGAGATCCTTGCTGGTAAAACTCGGTGGATGAAACTCACCAGCCTTCGGCAAACCCTGATTGATGATCGGCAAAACTCGCGCCATTACTCCGTCATACAGTTCACTCCACAACACCATCACTCTGCCTTTAGCGCGGTACTTGTCGAACATCTGTAACATGTCCTCGCCGATACTGCCCGTCCCTTTCGGTTCATAACGCGCAGCGACGTAGAAGGTTTCGAAGAACGAATGATAGCCGTTACGGATCATGAAGGCCGCATTGGCCATCTGGAACTGCCAGTACTCCTTGACGCTCAACGCCCTACCGAACAATTCCGGCAAAGCATTGCTAACGGTCTGGGTGGTCCCGGAAATCCCCCCCACGAACGGGGTGTCCAAGTCATTCATGTAACGTGTGGCGTCATTATTAGGGTCCGGACGGAACTGGTTGTAGCTGCGGTATTTATCGTCCTTGATCAGGTACGAACCATCGTGATACGCCAGCCCCTCAGAGTTGGTATTGAGGATCAGATACGGGTCGGGCTGATTCAAACGGTTATTGATCATAACCTTGTCAGCCCCTAGCTCTCGGTGGGAATTGACCGGGACCGCAGCCTTGGAAAGGCCATCAGCTACCGGGCGCAAGGCATGGAACAAGACCTGTTTTCGCAGGCTCTTGCCCTCATTACTCAACAGCACCGCCTTAACCTCCGGGCGCAATTGCGCATCAGCGCTCTCAAGGCCCTGGGGACCGGCCAACAACAGGGTGAGCAACTTGCTATCCAGCGAGCGCTCAACCGTGGCCTCATCAAAAACCGGTATTTTCGGGTTGTTTTGATGCTGTGCTTCATTGGCTTTGTCGACCCGCTGGGTTTCCGCTTCTTTAGCCTGAGCGCGCCATTGTTCGTACAGCGGTTCCAGCAGCTTCTTGGCCTGGGCAATGTCACTTTGCACATAACCACTTTGCAGAACCTTGACCACAGCCGCGTTCTTCACCAGACTCTCCGCCAACCCGAACAGCAGCGAGTCATTATCGACACGCTGCCAGACCGAAGCGGCGAACGCCTGTTCCCACAGCACCTTGTTCAGGTTATTGCCCTTGATATCGCGCATACTGTCACGGGGGAACTTCGGCGCCAGCATCCCTGCTGGGGTGATGTGATTGCGTTCGAGCAAACGCACCAGTTGCTGATCGAACTCCGTGCCTTCAACGCTGCCTTTGAATAAACGACTGGCCTTCTCCCCATCGTCTCGCAATTGATCCAGCTTCTCAAAAAATGCAGCGTTGTATTGATACAATTCGGCGGTCTGCGCCTTGCTCAAGTGACTACTGCTAATCTTGTCACCGTCAACGCTCATCACCACAAAGGGCGTTGCGGACAGGTAGGTTTTGCTTTGGAGTTTACCCTGGGTTTTGCTCCGAGGCATTTCCAATAAGTACTGGCGACTGGCAAAACCGACCGAGCGTTCCAGCTCATGAGTATTGACGAAAAGCCCATCACGGTCCGGGTAGTAACTGTTCTGGCGAAACCCCTCCAGGCCGATAGTCTGGAAGCTGGAGATATCCGCATTTTGATTGATCAGGTCACTCAAGGCGCTTGGCAATGGTACCTCACGGGGGATAGTGGTACTCAGAGCCTGGCCGGATACCTGAATCCCAATCTGGTTCGGCACCTTGCGATCAACGTTGGTCAGCAGCATCTTGTGACCGTCACTCAGCAACTGTGCCTTGAAACCTTCGCGCAAGGTGCTTTCCGAAACCAAGTAATTGGCGAAGTACTTCTCAACGAATGCAGTTTTGACCAGCACCGAGCGAATTGGCGCATAGGTCGGCGAACGGGAGGATGGCGGCTCACTTTTGAGCCGGTATTGTTGTTGCCAGGCCAGGGAGCGGGCTGCGGTACCGAAGGAGAAGTTGAGTACCCCATTCGTCGACACGACCAACCTACCGTTCTCCAGGAAGAAGTCCTTGAAGCGGCCATCAGTGCTGGCATTGACCAACGCGACGTTCATGCGGATGTAGCCAGGACGCTCCTCCATCATCAGTAGTGAAATATTTACCGGCAGATCATCGGAGGCTTGAGGCACCTTGGTCAGCGCGTCAAGGGCCGCAGCCTCTTCCTTAGGGGATGATGCATTGAGAAAGGCGTTGTAGCGGGCATTGACGTCCTTGTAAGCTTGCAGTTCGGAAAACAGCGTCACATATTTTTGGCTAAATGTAGAGTCGGCTACCTGTATGGCCAGTTGCTGTTCCAAACGATTAATCTTGTCATTCAGCTTAGCCCGCTTGTTCACCTTATCCTCCTTCAGGAGCACCTCCTTCGAGGTCACCTCCTTCAGAGTCGTCGTATTCAGGGGCGCCGCATTCAGAGCCTTTAAGCCGCCGGGACTCAGCATTCCCAGGATCTTGCCCCAAGTGCTGTCAAAGTGCGTTATGGCCGTTTGCTGACGGCGGTATAACAAGATGTCGCGGTCCAGTTGCTGCTTGTAGGCGTTGACCGCCGGAGTGCCGCGCACATTGTCCATCGTCTGCCGTCTTTGCTGTAACGTCTGCAAATGGTCGCCGACAGAAACAGGGTTGTCCTGCATATGAAAATGCTGGGCAGCCAGCACACTCTGGGTACTCTGCTGCATTTCTTGCAGCCGGTCGATTACCTGCCTGATATAGTCGGCATGCTCGTCAGGGCTCATGTTGAACCATTCGGTCTGACGACCCGCCGCCTTGATCTGTTGATAGATCAGAATATTAAGCCGTTTCGTAAAGTCTCTAGATATAGGTATAAAAGCCATTGCAGTGATCCTTTGTCAGTTTTTGAGGGAAGCCCTTCACACCGCGAAAGGCTGTCTGTCAATACGGATTTGTTATCCAATACATTTACCGTAGGATTCCCGCACATACGGCCGGGTCGAAGGTAAATGTCATTTGATGCTCCTTTATTTGGGTGATAGTCGCAGGTCATGGTTCTTTAGGTTGGTGAATATTGGATAGTCAATAATTCTTTGCTCTGTCGTTGTAGTCATCATTATTTCCTTTATTTTTCGTTTATATTGCAGACCATATGAATGATAACGTTGTAATATAATCAACTTTGAATATATCTAAATATCAATTATTAATAATTTGAACTATTTATTAATATGATTATTTATGTATGGACATATTTTTCAATCATATTGTTGCGTTTTTTATAAGGCATTGAATAAATAAAGTGATGAATTTTAGAAAGGTTATTTATTGACCGGTTGTTATATCTGATTTTTTGGGGTCACTTCAGATTAGCGAGATTTTATCATTTCTATCCATTACTATAATGGCGTCTTTCCCGGAGGATTATATGAAGATAACCGTTCTTGGCTGTGGCGCTATAGGAAAACTGTGGCTAGCAGCATTATCGCAACAAAAACATCAAATACAGGGTTGGCTAAAGAGTTCCCGGTCTTATTTATCTGTTCGTATTGACGAAATTAATGGGGAAATATTCAACCAACCAATCCCAACTAATAACAGTAACCATCTTGCCAACAGCGAATTACTGCTTGTCTGCCTGAAAGCATGGCAAGTCGCTGATGCAGTGAATAATTTACTCCCCAAACTTTCACCTAATTGTCCAATCTTATTACTACACAATGGCATGGGTACCCAAGAAGAACTATTATCAGCGCCTAATCCCATACTTCTTGGCATCACAACGCATGGTGCATATCAGGATGACCAACGGGTTTATCATACCGCTTCTGGGTTAACCTATATCGGTTCAGTAACGTCAAATGCAACTGGGCTTAGCTCTCTGGCTAATGTATTACACCAATCTTTGCCAGATGTTGCATGGCATAATGAAATTCGCTCTATTAGTTGGCTGAAACTTGCCGCTAATTGTGTCGTAAACCCGCTGACTGCACTTTATGAGTGCCAAAATGGAGATTTGCTTCGCTATCCTGAACAATTGAATATTTTGTGCGAAGAAATTATTCAGGTTATGCAACGAGAAAACATACATACCACTGTCGACAACCTGATTGCCTATGTCTACGATGTGATTAAGCTTACAGCAAAAAACTACTCTTCCATGTTGCAGGATGTCCGCGCAAAACGTCACACTGAAATTGACTATATCACCGGTTATTTATTACGCCGGGCCAGTGCACATGGTCTGTCCACCCCTGAAAATACCCGTATCTATAACCTAGTAAAACATAAGGAAAGATGATTATGAACCCTTCAGCACTCATCTGCCTAGCTCACGGTAGTGAAGAAATAGACAAAAACATCTTACTTTATACAATTCAAGGTTCACGTAATAGGAACCCCGAAATGTATAATTAAAGCAATTAAGGCCGATAAACTTTCACGTTATCAAAACCCTGTTCAGATAAATAAAGTGCCTGCAAACGGCTCATTACTCCACGTTCACAATAGAGCAGATAAGTCTTCTCCTTTGGCAAATCACCAAATTGGCTGCTCAACTTATAGAATGGCAATGATTTGATTTCCACACCATTCAACTGTAATGGTCGATCATCTTGTTCATCAGGCGAACGAATATCCAATAACACATCCGTTGGCGCGAACGCTGTCACTGTTTCAATTTCAACCACTTGCTCATTTCTTTGTTCTGCGATCTGACGAATATCAATATTCTGAGCTTCACTAACAACTTTTTCCAGAATATTAAAATCGAAATTCGCTTCTTCTGCTTCAATTTTAGCTTTAACGGCTTTGACTGTCGGGCTTTTTGAAATAACACCACAGAATTCAGGCATGGTACGAGCAAAATCCTCAGTGCCTATTTCACGTGCCAACCTGATAATGTGCTCTTTATCATGAGAAATCAGTGGCCGCAGAATCAACGTATCCGATGCATTATCAATCAAACGCAAATTAGTGAGTGTCTGGCTGGAAACCTGTCCCAAAGCCTCACCGGTAACAATCGCCTGCACGCCATAACGCTCTGCAACTTTAGATGCCGCTCTTACCATCATCCGTTTAAGCACCACCCCCATTTGGCCGTCATCAATTTTTTCCAAAATTTCAGCAACAACAGGTTCAAAATCCACAGCAACGAAACGGACTTTATGGGAACGACCAAAACGATTCCAAAGATAATGAGCAACCTGCTTCACACCAATTTCATGAGCAGAACCGCCAAGATTGAAGAAGCAATAGTGAACACGACAGCCACGGCGCATTAGCATATAGCTGGAAACACCAGAATCAAAGCCTCCAGAAATTAGAGACAATACATCTTCCTGCGTTCCGATAGGAAAACCACCAATCCCCTCATAACGGGCTTTTACCAGAATCAGCACATCTTGATCAATTTCCAGATTAACAGTCACATCAGGATGATTGAGTTTTACTTTTGCAGATTCAATATGCTGGTTTAAACCACCACCGACATAACGTTCTACTTCATTGGAAGTAAATTGATGTTTACCGCGACGTTTAACCCGAACACAAAATGTCTTATTGTGGAGCAATTCGCCATAAGCCTCATAAGCTTGTTCAAAGATATGATGCATATCACGAAATTCACGCTCTTCTACTTGCAGAATATGGTGGATCCCGGGGATACGTGTCAGAGCATCACAAATTTGAGCGCCAAGGTTTTCATCTTTAGTACGAACTTCGATATTATCCCAATGGCGAACCACTGCAATATTACCTCCTAACGTTTTAAGCACATTGCGAATATTACTCGCGAGAATTTTAATAAAGCGCAAACGAACAGTTTGGCTCTTGATCGTGATTTCAGGGAATAATTTAATAATAAACTTCATAGTGAGTTATAGTAGTAGTTAGGCATTTTAATAAATAAAACTGATGGTATGTTTTGGTTGTCAAATCTAGGCCGCGAAGTATAACACTATCTCGTGGTATAGCGCGTAAAAAACACAAAATCAGTTAAGGATTTGTTTGCACCAACGTAATAGGATAGTCTGCAACTCTCAGGCGAACTCTGTATAAATAGTAAAAAATTATGCCAAAGAAAAATGCAATATCAGAAAGTACAAACAGTACGCCAGAAACTGCACCGGCAATGACATTTGAAAGCTCATTAAAAGAGCTAGAACAGATCGTCGCCCGACTGGAATCAGGTGAACTGGCACTGGAAGAAGCCCTAAGCGAGTTTGAGCGTGGTATTCAATTAGCCCGTCGAGGGCAACAAACTTTGCAACAAGCAGAACAGCGAGTACAAATTCTGCTTAATGATGGCGCCCAATCTCCATTAAGTCATTTCTCCCCGGATACCGAATAAGCCTATGTCTGAACAAAATTCAACCCAATTTAAAGAACAGCTTAAAATCTGTCAACAACGAGTCAATAACATTCTGATAAGCACATTATCTTCGCTGGCATTTGCAGACAATCCACTAGTTCACGCAATGCAGCATGGCACTTTACTCGGTGGTAAACGTCTGCGCCCATTTTTAGTTTATGCCGTCGGTGAAATGTTTGGATTATCCGCAAATAATCTGGATGCTCCAGCAGCAGCCGTTGAATGTATCCACGCCTATTCATTAATTCATGACGACTTACCTGCGATGGATAACGATGATTTACGCCGTGGACAACCAACCTGCCACATAAAATTTGGGGAAGCTCACGCGATTCTGGCGGGAGATGCATTACAGGCTTTGGCGTTTGAAATCCTATCTAAAAGAGAAATGCCGGATGTTACAACAGCAGATCGCCTTGAAATGCTTGCTGAATTGGCAACCGCCAGTGGTATAGCCGGTATGTGTGGCGGCCAAGCCCTGGACTTGGCCGCTGAAGGCAAACACATTGATCTTCATATGCTGGAACAAATTCATCGTCACAAAACGGGCGCACTTATCCGTTCCGCTGTCAGAATGGGCGCATATGGTGCAGGCCAAAGTGGGCATGACGCCTTGCCTGAATTGGACCAATATGCCCAGGCGATTGGTCTCGCATTCCAAGTTCAGGACGATATTCTTGATGTCATTGGCGATACCGAAATGATAGGAAAACGTCAAGGCAGTGACCAACAGTTAAGAAAAAGCACTTACCCTGCACTATTGGGGTTAGAACAAGCACAGAAAAAAGCATACGAACTGTATCAAGAAGCCTTAAAAGCTTTGAGCAAACTGGAAGATAAATCCTATAACACAACAATGCTGCGCGCACTTGCCAGCTTTATTATTGAACGTAATAACTAAGGTCTGCTGGTAAATTTACCCGCTGGCAGCTCTATTAATAAACACTTCTTAACGAGCATCAAATGAGCATTGATATAGCCAAATACCCCACATTGGCATTAGCGGAAAATCCTGAAGAACTTCGTATGTTGCCAAAAGAGAGCCTGCCGAAGTTATGTGATGAACTTCGGCAATTCCTGCTAAACAGTGTCAGTCGCTCCAGTGGTCATTTTGCCTCCGGTCTTGGTACCGTTGAGCTGACTGTGGCATTACATTATGTCTATAAAACGCCTTTCGATAAATTGGTATGGGATGTTGGTCATCAGGCTTATCCTCACAAAATCCTGACAGGACGTCGAGATCGTATTGATACGATTCGTCAAAAAAATGGTCTTCATCCTTTCCCGTGGCGAGATGAAAGTGAGTATGACACCTTATGTGTTGGGCACTCATCGACCTCTATCAGCGCTGGATTAGGTATGGCAATTGCTGCTCAACGCGAAGGCAAAGGCCGCCGTACAGTTTGTATTATCGGTGATGGTGCGATAACAGCGGGTATGGCTTTCGAAGCGATGAACCATGCCGGGGATATCGACCCGGATATGTTAGTCATTCTTAATGACAACGAAATGTCTATCTCAGAGAACGTTGGTGCGTTAAATAACCATCTAGCCCAACTTCTTTCCGGTAAACTCTACACCACATTGCGAGAAGGCGGGAAAAAAGTCTTTTCCAATCTACCACCGATTAAAGAACTACTGAAAAAAACTGAAGAACATATCAAAGGCATGGTTGTTCCTGGCACTTTGTTTGAAGAATTGGGCTTTAATTATATTGGCCCCATTGACGGACATGACGTACTGACATTAACCCAAACGCTGAAAAACATGCGTGAACTGAAAGGGCCGCAGCTACTGCACATCATGACCAAGAAAGGTCGAGGCTATGCGCCCGCTGAAAAAGATCCCATCAGTTGGCATGCGGTACCTAAATTTGATCCGGCCACTGGCGCATTACCTAAAAGCTCAGACAACCGCCCTACTTTCTCCAAAATCTTTGGAGACTGGTTATGCGAAGAGGCCGCTAACGATAAAAAACTGATGGCAATTACACCTGCCATGCGTGAAGGTTCTGGTATGGTGCGTTTCTCCCGCGAATATCCTGATCAATACTTTGATGTCGCCATTGCGGAACAACATGCCGTGACTTTTGCCGCTGGTTTGGCTATTGGTGGTTACAAGCCGATTGTCGCTATCTATTCGACATTCCTCCAACGTGCTTATGACCAAGTTATTCATGATGTCGCCATTCAGAATCTACCTGTTTTATTTGCAATCGATCGCGGCGGTATCGTGGGTGCTGATGGTCAGACACATCAAGGCGCTTTTGATCTCTCATTCCTCCGTTGCATCCCCAACATGGTCATTATGGCGCCCAGTGATGAGAACGAATGCCGCCAGATGCTACACACTGGCTATCATTATCAGCAAGGTCCAGTAGCCGTGCGCTATCCACGAGGAACCGGAACGGGTGCGGAACGCCAACCATTTGAACAATTACCAATTGGCAAAGGTGTTATTCGCCGTCAGGGTAAGAAAGTTGCGATCCTAAACTTTGGTACCCTATTACCTGATGCAATAACCGCGGCAGAATCACTGGATGCAACTGTTGTCGATATGCGCTTTATTAAACCACTGGATAAAGAATTGGTATTAGACATGGCGGATAACCATGATTTATTGGTCACACTGGAAGAAAATGCCATTATGGGCGGCGCTGGAAGTGGCGTTAATGAACTATTAATGCAGGAAGGCCGACTGGTGCAGATTCTGAATATTGGCTTGCCTGACCAATTTATACCACAAGGTAGCCAGGAAGAAATCAGAGCGGATTTAGGACTTGATGCCGCCGGTATTCAGAATAGCATCAATAAAAGGCTATTTTCCTGAGTGTATAAGGGTAATAGGGTATTTATCCTATTATCCTTACTATTATATATAGCAACATAGTTAATTAACTATATAATTTATTTATTGATAAAAACAAACACAATATTCATACTAATTATGAAAATTTGGCATATTATAATTAATATCTTTGTGAATTTTATTTTCTATAATAAATAGAAATTCATCATCAATCAAATAACAATCCATTGATTTAAAAACAATAATTACATCTGTAGGTATAATTATTGTAAATGAAACATGGATAACTCGCAAAAAAGGACGTACAAGGATTAAATAAGTAAATAAGTAAATAAGTAAATAAGTAAATAAGTAAATAAGTAAATAAGTAAATAAGTAAATAAGTAAATAAGTAAATAAGTAAATAAGTAAATAT
>NZ_NMQR01000040.1 GCF_003545805.1 Photorhabdus sp. CRCIA-P01
ACCCGTCATCAGTGATTTCACACTACCCGCGACAGCCTGATTTTTACCCTCCAGATCATTCAGGGCATGCTGACAATAATTATCCCCAATAGCACAAGATGTAATAGCGGCTGCACCGTCAAAAAGGTAATCAGCGCCCACAAGAGCAAAGTCACCGGCATCATTGAGGGCGCCTAACACACTATTCACAGCCGTTGAAGTTTTACCTTCACCCAATTTTTCCCTAACCTGATTTTTCCACCATTCGGTACTTTGTTTGACTGACTCTCTGGCCTTGTCACCGGACAACGAGTTATTCTCAACGCTATCCGGCAGCCCCTGCTCCCAGTGCAGCCCTTGTATCTGCGCCCCTCCGGCGCCGGTGATCGATATCGTTTGTAACGAGGTCATCAGACGTTCACCGTGGTGTGTGGTGTGCAGGTTGATATCGGTAAAATAGCGCGTCTGTTGCCGTTTCAGCGTGTCACCTTGCCGCCAGAGGCTGAGTTTCCCGGTCCGCTGGTTGCCGCCGTCATAGCGATAGCTTTCACTGTTTTCATCATCCGGGCCACCATACAGACTCACCTGACGCAGTTCACCACGTCGCCCCCAGCGGAGTTGCTGCCCTGAGCTGAGCAGTAGCTGATTACCAGCGGGATCAAACAGTTCCCCGGCTTTTTCCGGCGTATCCGCCAGTGAACTGGCGATGGCGCGGTTGCTGTGGGCGCAGACGGTGATGTCGAGGGTGTAGTTATTATCGCTGGCGGGAGCGTGGTGGCGTATTTGCGTCAGATTGCCGCCCCGATCGTACTGGTAGCGGCGCTGATAGTTGGTGCAAACGCGATGATCGCCGGAGTGGGGGAGATAAACCGCCGGCAGCGACTGGCTTTGCCGACCGGCATTAGCCGCTTCGCGACCACTGGCGCTGACTAGCTGGTACAGGGTGTCATAGATCCAGACGGTTTTCGCTGCTACCTGTTGATTGCGCCAGAAGAGGGTTTCTTCCGCTTTGTTCTCCATGCTGACCGCATTGCCGGCCGGATCGTACTGATAACAGAGATCCTGCAGCAGCTTCTTGCCGGAGCCCTGTCCCTGTGGCCGCGTAACGCGCAGGTTAATTAGCCGCTGTGTTTCCGCTTCATACGCATAGGTGGAGACGATGCCGTTGCCATGCTCTTCCTGCACTAACTGTCCGGCAGGCGAATAGTGCGCGGATTTCACTATCGTCTGTTTTGTCGCGCCTTTGATGGTCAGGCTATTAGCGGACAGTAAACCGGCGACATCGTAGGTTGCCTCGCGGATATTGCCTTTGACGTCGCATTGGGTGATCACCTGATTCAGCGCGTTGGTGGTGCAGGTAGCGGTGAATTTTTCGGCCTGCAACCGCTGCAGCCAGGCGGATTCCGTTTCTCCTGCCCAGTCGGCTTCGGCGTCGTCGATCAGCCACTGGCGCGTGGTGGCGAGTGGTTGTCCGCTGAGGCTGATGGCGTCACTACTGACTCTCCCTGCGGTGTCATAGTGGTACCGCCAGTGACCGGCCAGATTCAGCCGTTTTTCCTCTGCGCTGCCGGTTGCCCAGATAAATCGCTCGGTGATGCGCGGCACATCGCCTTTGCCCTGTTCCTAAATGGTTAGCGGTCGGCCAGGCAATGTGGCGGCTTCATATTGCCAGCAGCGGGTTGTCCCTTGCGGGTTGATACTGAACAACGGGCGTCCCTCAATATCATTGAGCGCGATAGTAGTGCCGCTATCAACGCTGTCCACCCGCAGTGTTTGCCCGCTCAGCGAGGAGAAGTAACGAAAGTTGGCGGCCACCGTGGCGTCGTGCTGCCGCAGCTGTACCAGCCGGGGATCAATGCTCTGTTCCGCGTCGAGGCGGGCATTGAAAGTATGCAGCGTGATTCGTTGATCAACCTCGTCCGGTGTGTCGGGATGGCGATAATAGTTTATTTCGCGCACCATTTTGCCGTGGTTGCCCAATGCCCGAATCACCGGCGTCTGATGGTGAAGTTTCTGCCGGCTAAGCATGCTCTCTCCTCTTTCCACCTGATGCCGCGTCAGGTAATATCCAGCGTTGCTGTTGCCAGCCCGGGGGTTAAAAAAACAGGTTCGATTTTTTGGCTAATGTGCTGATTTTTTACGGTGAAGAACTCAATTTCTCCCGGATTGATCCCGTCATTACGGATGGCATATTGCACGCTGGCCGGATAACTGTGGGAATCGTAGAGTTTTTCTCCGCAGGCCAGCAGGAAATCGATTTTACTGTTCTGATTCTGCTGGTTTTTTTGCTGCTCACCAGTACTGAGACGTGTGTAGTCGAGGCAAATATTGATGCTGAACGGACACGCTTTAATGATGTCGTTAGCCAGCCAGGCGCCATACGCATCAGCAGAGCGATGCTCCGGGGCGCTGGTGCTGGTTTTTAAGACGGCAACAACCAGTGAATCTGCCAGTTTACAGGCAATAATATCGCCTGACTCGCCCACCTGTGAGCCAAAATCGACCCAGGAGGTATAACGTTTCGGCCACATGGATATCTCCGGCGCAGCAGGGCGATTGCCGGCGATCAGCGCGTAATTGAGGGCTTCATAGGTGCCTTTCTGCGCGGTTTCAACCAGCGTGGCCACCGTCCCGGCAAGGAGCACGATCTGACCATATTTATCGGCCGGGAATTTGTCGACGATTGCGCTGACCCGTGATGATAGCTGATCGAGGTAATAGTCGGTCAGACGGTGCAATTCGTCGGTCGTTTTCAGCGCATCCCAGCGGATATTCCAGAAAAATTCCGGCAGAGTGATCAGCAGAGGGGCTGAACCCTGTTTCGCCTGCAGTAGTGCGGTCAGCGCCTGTTCGGTTTCCGTCTGACGCCGCAGGAGATGTTGCTGCGCATAGTCGGTAATACTCTGCTGTGGATCCCGGTCAGGCAGATGGCGCTCGCGTTCACTGGTGATGGCACGTAGTGCGGCAACCTGAATATGCATTTTCGTCTCTCCTGATATGATAGTCATCGCTTACTGGTATAAGGGATGCAATGGCTGACCTTATGATTTACTGCTGCGGGCCGCTTCAACCTCACTCCAGGTATCGTTCTCATCTTCTGCGACGCTGAACCATGGGTAGTAGCTATTTCGTCGCAGATAGCCTTTGGCGGTATGCACTGCAGTTTCCCGTCCCAGCGGATCGTAATAGTGGATATCTGCATGACCACGGGTTCGCAAGGTGTTATCAGCAAGGTAGCACCAGTCATCAGCAAAAAAGGGTTGATAAACCCGTACCGGTAATCCCTTGTTGTTATATTCCACCCGGCCAGAGACCGCCCAGCGGGTCGGGGATGCGCTAGCGGGCTGGCCAGCGGTTGCCTGCTGCGGGTCGGATTCATAACGGGTCGCGGTCTGTAATTCACGCGCAAAACCATCGCAGAACGTCACCTGGGTGCGGATCTTCTGCGCTTTATCCGGATAGTTATCGGCCACCAGTAAGGCGTTATGGACAGGGATTCGGGTTACGGCCCGCAGTTTCGCCACCGTTGGTTTGCTTACCCGGCTATCGATCTGACCAGACAGCAGCTGTCGGTGGGCGACGGCACGGAGATAACCATCCGGGGTGAGCCAGCCCAGCGCGAGCAGTGTCTGCTGTTCGGCGGTGCTTAATGTGTCGGGGTGACCCATCCAGCTACAGAGATCCATCACGATACGGCTGGCAACCGGTTGTTTTTCTGGTATTTTGTCAAGAATCGCTGCCGGGGTGGCTGGCGGCAGGTTCGCTTTATCAACCGGCGTGAAGCCGATGTTTTTGCCGTTTTCGCTGCCATAAAAACTGGTGGCGATCACCCGGCCCAACGCATCCAGCGCGACAGCAGAAATGTTGTCGTTAATGTCGGTCAGCTGGCAGGGGGTGAGAAAACGATAATCATAGCGGGCCGAGGAGACATGGCCTGCGGCATCGGTAAGGGTAGTCAGGGCGCAGAAATAGCGATCCCAGCCATAGCGGGTTTCCCCGGACAGCAGGCTGGTGCGCGAGGTGCGGGGTAAGAAAAAGCCTTTCTCATCATGGCGCTGCGTGTAGCCCCGGCGAGCGACCCAGATCGATTCGTTCGTTTTGCCGGATCGTTTGCTGGTTTGCACATAGCCCGCGGCTTGCAGTTTCTTCGTGCGCTCTTCCCCTTCCCAGGTGCCATCAAAAGCGTGCAGGCACTGGTCATCAAACTCGGCGGTTTCCGTATACTTCACTAAGGCGGTCAGCTCTGGCGGTGTGGTTTCATACTCCAGCCGGGTCTGGCCGAGAAACGTGCGTGGCTGCTTAGCGTCTAACAGCCCGCCGGTGGCGGTCAGTGATTCAAAGCTCAGCCCGGCGGCAGGCAGCGACGACGCAGGGTACTGCAACGCATGCTGCCAGCTGCAGTCGGGCAGATGCAGACGCCAGCACTGCGGTTCGCTCAGATGATAAAACTGCGACTGTTGTTCATTGATGTGCAAGATAAATTGCTGGTCGTCGCGGGTGGCGTTCAGGGCCTTGGCAGGCAGTGACGGCGGATAGTCGCCCGAGACATCCGCCGAACGCCGGGGATAGAGAATCTCCGCGCTATGCGTGATGGCGCCAAAGGCATCCTGCTGCAGGCAGATGCTTTGTGTCACCCGGGGATCGCCGGCGATACGTTCGTAGTGGTAACTGAGCGTCTCCAGCTGGGCCGGATAAACCACCGGATAAACCTGATCGTCGCCGGGCCGGATCTGGCGCAGCTGATAACGAAAGAAGGTGATGCTGTAGGGGATGGCAGCGGCGGCGGAATGGTCGTCACCGTACAGCTCCTGACGAAGCAGCTGTCCCTGCAACGAACGCCAGAGCTGGTGTTGCACGGTGGCAGGGATCTGCTCTGTAAAGAGCGGAAGATCCGCTTTAGCGCCATCATCCCAGCGCGTTAAACGTGTGGCCTGCAAGTGGTAAGGCAGCCACAGCTTGCTGCTGGCGATCGCCGGTAATTTTTCGTCACTGACGCCGCCGGTGTGGTACCAGCTGCGGGTCACGGTCGGGCTACTGACGCTGCCATGGGCGCCGGTGGCACAGGCATTTTCATCGCTATCGCGCGATTCAACCATGGCAAAACCGCGAAACTCCCGCTCGATACCATCGTAGACGCCGCGCTGATAGCGGTAATTTTGTGTCAGGCGGTTGCCGGTGATCTCATCCTGGATTTGTACGTCGCTCAGGAGCTGGACCGGGAAAGGCAGGCGACAGACTGCCTGCGGGGAGGCTTGTTTCTCATCCAGCCAGAACTGCGCTGAACTGCGGTAGGTAAGCCGGGTATCCGCGCCCATATTGTTATTGATGCCTGCCAGCAGATACGGTTTATGTTCAGCGAAGGTGTAACGCCAGTGACGTACGGTCATGTAGGGTACACTCAGAATCAGGCTGGTGCTGCCACTGCCATCAATATCGACACAACGTAGCTGGCATAAGCGGTCATAATGCACCCCCGGTGGCAGAGGCAACACGATTTCTGCCGCGAAACGCTGGCCCGACTGATTACGGAAAATACGCAGCAGGTTAGTCTCGGCATAAATAATGTCGACCGCGCCACTGCCATCAATATCGGCCAGACAGATCTGTGCGGGATTAAAGGTCTGTTTATCCAGAGTCAGGCCGGTTAACACCAGCGGCTGGCCAAATTTTCCGTGGCCCATATTCGGCCAGCAGGTGACGGTATCGTGGCGGATGCTGATTAAGTGCTGTTGTCCCGATCCTAACACGTCGCTAAAGGCGACCAGTTCGGTGACGTCCCGTCCTGCTACCGGCAGGGTGATCCCATCGGCCTGGAGAACGGTTTCTGGCGCGGTAAAGTGATTACTCTGATTGGTATACAAACGTACACTTTTCGGGCCAATCAGCACCAGATCCTGCAAGCCACTGCCCAGTAAATCCGTTAACTCTGCTTGCGGATCGAGAAATTCCGCCGGCCAGGCGTTGAAAGGAATAAACGAGGACCAGCTCTGGTCACTGTTTAACGTAAAGTAGCCCGCCAGCCCCGGTTGTTGCACAATCCAGTCGAGCTGGCCATCGCCGGTCAGATCTATCAGTGCCATGCCGGCACCACTGTAGGCCGGTGTGGCAGGCATCTGCTGCATCGGGCCATAGATGATGCTGTCAGGTTGCCTGCCCCGCTGCGGAGCGCGATAACACCAGCCGTTGGTGGTGTGGTAAAGCAGCCCGGGTAGCCCTTCGCCATACAGATCGACCAGCTGCCAGTGATGTTGCCCGCTGATATCGGTATCAGACAGGGCGTCAAAGGGCTGCCACTGGCTGGTGGTTAGCGCAGACTGAAACGGGGTATAGCGAAAATCCAGCGGCGGGATGGCCAGTGGTTTACCCGTCGGCTCATAGCTGACCGAACGGACGGCGGTCAGCCGGGTTAATTCCGGGTTTTCATCATATTCTGCCAGCAGACGATTAATCAGCAACGGTTTCCCGCCGTTCAGCTCATCGAAGCAGTGAAACATCAGCACCTGGCGGCACAACAGGTTGATCTGACGAGCGAAACCATACTCATAGCGCCGAATAAGATCGGTCCTGGCCGCCGGTACGTTTTTTTCCGCCTGCCAGGCGGGGGGCTGCATCATGTCGCAGCTGCGTTCGCCATAATCGAACAGCAGGACAAATAACCATCCCTTGTCATCAGGCGGGGTATCCTGCCAGGCGGCGAGCGTGCGGGTGGCTTCACGGTTACCGTAACAGACCCGATCCAGCGCGGCGGTCTGGCACGCTTTGCGGTAGCAATAGCGGATTTGCTGGCCGTCAGGTGCTAACGACTCCTGTAGCCACCATTCGGCAACATGCTGCGGACAGGCGGGGTCGGCCAGCCGGGCCTGCGGATCTTTGCCCAGGCAGTGCAGTTCACCATTCGCGCTGTGCAGCAACCAGAATCCGGCGTCCTGTTCATTTTGTTGCCAGAATTCCAGGCGATGAAAGGCGCTCTCGGTGCGGGGATAGTAACGGGTAACGGTATAGCGGTGAGCCAGATCCTGTTCGCCATAGCGTTGGCATTGCCTGCTCTTGATCGCGCCTGCGGCATCACGTTCGGCGACCAGCTCTTCCCCCTCCGGACCGGTGAAACGATCTTCCGGGCCGTAGTGCGGTACTCCGTGCCGGGTTGAGCGGGTTACCCGCATCACGTTTACCCCCCAGCCATGGCCAAACACCCCGTTTTCTCCGCCGCTGGAGTAGTGCAGCGCTAACGGCGGGGCATAGCCCCGTCCGCGGGAGATCGGTAGCGGCAGGCTACACTCAGAAACGCCGAAACTGCCGACGGGTGCCAGCGTCTGTTTCATTCCCTGTAAGGCCCCCCCGCCTTTCGGCAGGGCCAGAGAAGAAGGGGCGGTTATCGTATCCGGTGGTGACTGATTCTCCATGGTAAACTCCTGCGGTGCCAGAGCAAAAAGCAGCTGCTGATAATTATGCTTTCGGTTCAAAACGCACGATAAAAACGCCCTCACGCGGCAGCGGTTGCGAGGTTAAAAAGTCGCCTTTATTGTCGTCATATTGTTGCCAGTTAGAAACCGGTAGTGAGGTTTCTTGCTGGCCGTCAAACAGTGTCAGACCGGAGGTCTCCCAGCTGTCGGGGTGCAGCGTGAAGATCGCTTTTGGCAGGGTGCCATCGATGGGCTGTAAACCGCCTTTGAGGTTGAGGCCCAGCGAGCCATCCTGATCCCGATAGGGCAATACGCTATTCCACTGCAGTGTGCACTGTGTTCTGCTGCAGTTAAGCAGTTTTACCTGCGGCGTATTCAGCGTGCTGGTCACCATCGGGAACGTGGTGGTCACCGTTTTACTTTCCGGCCAGTCAACCTGTTTCGTTACCTGAATGCGGGCGGTATAGTCCAGATGGGTGGGGACTGGCAGCGTGACGCTATAGTCTGCGCCCTTCACTACGCCTTTGATCCCTTTCGTCTGATCTTCTGGCGTATAAATATTCTGGCCGCGGGTCATCGCCACGCCATTCGGATGGCTACTGTCAATCCACTCCACTTTATTCCCTTCGACCGCGCCTGAAACCGGCACGGTGAGGGTCATCTGTTTTTTATCCTCATTAAGCTTCACCACGCGGCTATTCAGCGGCGGGACGTTAGGCGTGGCATCGTGCAGGTTCGGGACCGGTATGTTGATCGCTAATATATTACGTGGTTGATCAACCGGGTTCTGTATCACGCCCTGAGTCAGTGAGCAGTTGGTGCCAAACGGCACGGTCGGTCTGGCGGCCAGTGATACCGTCTTGTAACCACTGGTGGTGATGGTTTCCGGCGGAATGCGCAGCGGAATGCGCATCGTATAGTGGGTATCGGTAGTGAGCTTCAGTCGCACATATTCCGGTGTAACGTCCCACTGCCCCAGTGGACCGGGCGCAGGGGTGAGGAACCCTGCCAGTTCTCCGTTTTTATGGCCGTTCGCTGCTGGTATATGTGTATCCTTGTTGATCCAGTTTTCGCCCTCGCAAATGCGGAAGATGCCACCACTTTCATTGCCATTCGGTAAATTTTGTACCTGGGTGAGCGCTATCGACAGCGTGCCCTGCGGGCGAAAAACGTTTAACTCCGGGGCCTTGCGGGGGGTGAAGTCGTAATATTTATTGGCATTGTTATCCGCCGCATAGCCCGCCGCGGAAAAAAGCAATGCGCCAGTCGCCAGCCAGCCCGCTATTCCGTGGCGTAAAGGAAAATGATCAACGCATGACATAGATAACTCCTGATCGCTAAACCGGGCCGTGCGCCTCAATGGTGCGCACGGCAGTAACAAGTAAAGGCATCTGTCTGACATTTATGTGGGTTTATTCAGCTCCTGCAGTATCTTACCTGCCCGTTCCTTCCCGCCATCTTTCGCCCGATAGTGGAAGGTCAGGATGATATCGTTCAGTGATGTCAGCATCCGTTGTTGTAGCTCGCCTTTCGGGTTAGGAATGGTTAAGCACCATGTGCCCACCACGCCATTGCTCTCAAAGGGCCGGTACTTATCATCATTGAAATTGAGTACCACACCGTTATCTTCTAAGCCGCCGGAGAGCGCGATAGCCTGCTGCAGACGGTTGCTGGTGAGGATTTTTTTCGCTAGCGCTTTTCCGTCCTGCATCTGCTGATGAGTGACCGCCGGATCAATGGCGAAAAAGTTATCCTGTTGTGTCAGGATGGCGCAAACCTCTTCATGGGGACCGACCAGGCAAGGCAGGGTGACGGAAACCGCAAGCACCTGGCGCTGGTAGTGGCCGGGATAACGTTGTGCCAGCAGATCTTCCGTCACCGGAATGGTGATAGTCAGATCGGTTTTGCTGCTCTCGACTTTCAGGCCGGGATTGCCTGCTGCCTGCTGTACGGCTTTTTTCCACTGTTCTTCTACCGCTTTTTCCCGCTCTGCTCGCGAAGCCGCTGCTTTCTGGCTGGCATCGGTGGTGGCTCTCGCCGCTCTATCTCCGGCCTCTTTAATCGGGCCGGCGTTCTGCTGCAGCCAGACCGATTTCAGCGACACGGTGTGGCGAATTTCCAGCATCTGCTGTGTCTGACTCAGATAAGCTTTATCCATTTGTAACAGACCCAGCCGCAGATGTTCGCCGGACAACAGCCCGCGCTGCGCGTCGTTCCAGCCGCTGTTTTTAAAGAACTGCGAGCCGTCATCACTGTAATTGCCCACTTCGTATTGCCAGGCGGTTAGTGTCTGCTGACAAAGTCCGGCGGCGACGTCATACACCTGGTAATAGAGCGAAGAGAGTTGCCCCACCAGCCACTGGTAGAGCAGTTCGTTGGTAAAGCGGGTTGAGATAAAGGCCAGCTGCTGTTCAAACTGACCGATCTGCGCCTGCGACTGGGCCAGCTGGCGTTCCAGGTTCTCCTGTTGCCGGGTATCCACTTCAAGTTGCACGTTTAGCTGCTGCAGTGAGGCTTCGGTGTCAGCGCGCTGCTGCTTCCACTCGTCTCGCCGGTGACGATACATCTCCCGCGTCTCGATCTGCAGTGCATCGCCGTCTTTCGAGCTGGCCGCTGCCACTAACCCTTCGCCAATCGCCTGCGGAATCGCTCCCCAGTGCATGCCGCCATCGGCAAGACCGAAGACATTGGGTGCCAGATCCAGTGCGGCACCCGTTGCCCGCATCTCCGCGCTGCTGATGCCGAGGATTGAGGCTTCGCTGCGCAGTGACAGCGCCTGGCTTTCCTGATCGGAGATATCTTTTTCGATATAGCTGTCCAGCTCTCTCAGTTTCTGCTGCGCGGCATCGCGGGCGATAATCATACTTTGACGCGCCTGTTGATTCATTTGCAACGCCAGTTGCTGCTGACCAATGACAAAATTGCTCATCTCTTTTTGCTGGTTAATTAGCAGGCTCTGGTACTGCTGATCTTTCTGTGCACTGAGGTGCGACAGTAAGCTGGCACCAAACTGGATCAGCGTGTCTGCCGCCGCGTTTGCTCGCGCATACAGCGTGCTGTAGCGGAACACTGGCAGCGGCAGATTTTGCGGGGTATACATCGGCCGGGAGCCGGCAGTACCGCCCTGCGCACGTGCCGCCAGCAGTTGAGCAGGATCCAGTGGCGGATCGTACAGCGGCAGCGACATCGGGCTACCGTCCAGCGTCAGCCCGTTACGCAGATTGAACAACCGCTGCTGTAGTTTATCCACCAGATGCTGGTAAACATGGCTGCGGGGTAACGCAAACAGCGCGTCAGGGGTGCCCGACGAGGTCAGGGAATGGATGGCTGTTTCTACCGTCAGCGGCTTCCAAGCCGGTATCCGGCTGGGTTGTTCTCCGGCACCTAACAGGTGGGCGACCTTAAGATAGCTCTGGTACGCCTTATTGAAACCGTCACGGCTTTGACGGCGGTAATCACTGTCACCGCTATCCAGCAGGTTTTTCACATAGGCGAAGAAGGTCGCCCGCCGGTAAAACTCCGGCCGGACGCTGGCGATAATATCCGGATCGACCGGGCCGGTTGCCTGGTCGAGCGAAACATAGCTGTAAGAGGTGGTTAACAGCCGGCACTGCCAGACGGAAGAGAGGCTCTGTTCTTTATCGGTAAATACCGGGTGGAACAGATGATGCAACCACTCCTGTGCTTCTTCATAACGTCCGTCCTGGTTAAGTTTACAGGCGATTAATGCCGGGGCATGGTAGAACAGCTCCCAAAAGTAGAGCTGGTGAGCAATGTCCTGCTCCAGCGGCTGCGGTGCTTCACCCTGTGCGATAGGGGGCAGGGGATGATCCTGCATCGCGGCACGTAACACTGCCAGTGGGTTATAACGCGCGGTGCGCACCAGCGCCTGACCAAACTGAGTGTTTAAGCGGACATAACGTGTTGCGCCAGGGGCTGGTTCAGCTCGCTGATTCGCCAGAACGGGGGGAACATTTTCCGGTCTGGGGAGATCGAATCCCTCTCTGCCACTGCGCTGGAATTGCAGATCGGTAAAGGGCAGTCTGCCGCTGTCATAAGCGGACAACGGCGGTGCGTAATAACTCTGATTATTGAGCGCAGCCTTTTTCGGCGTCGATTTTAATTGATCGTTATTGATGGCAACGGTGAGCGTGGGGATCAGTGACCCCTCTTTGTCAACGTTTACCGGTATCAGTAACTCACCGCTAATATTGCTGTGCGGGTTGATCACGGTTTGCGCGTAGACCGTCGATTTGCCGGAGATATACAGGCCATAATCCTGCTCGCTTATTGTGGTCTCCGGGGTGGCTTTTGTCTGTTCAGCCTGCTCTTTGCTCAGTAAAGGTAAGTTGGTGGATAATTCACTTTTCTTGTCGACGGAAACGCTGGACGGCAAAGTAAAGCGTAATCGCGGCCCGGGAGTGGCGTTATTTACCGCTTCATCAAGCTGATGCTGAAGGGTTTCGATATTCATGGTGAAGGCAATACGGTAGTCGAAACTGCTACCCACTGTTAGCGGCGTACCTGCCGGGATCTCCGTGCCATCTTTTTTAACCGCCACGATGCTCACCGAACATCGCGGATAGAGGTGCCTCATGGTGAGCGCATTCGCCTTCACTTCAGAGCCAGCCGCGGGTTTGACGGAAAAGACCGCTTGTCCGGGGTCATTTTCGTCCTTATGGGGAATCGCCACCAGCGTTACGTCCAGCTGATAGCGCTCTCCCTGTTTCAGCTTGATCTGCTGAGCGATTTTTAATCCGGTCTCTTTTATCTCCGTCGCTTTTAAACTTGCCGGTGCATCGGTGGTGGACCCCTGCGGTAATAGCCGCACGCCCTGGATGGCGCCGTTTTGCCAGGAAAGTTTTGCCGGTAGTGCAAGCGATATCTCGCTGACGGTGGTCTCTTTTAGCGCTTCAATCAGCAGCGTCAGCTGAACGTTGTCGCCAAGGTAGCCGCTGATCTCTTTTTTTACCTTAGGATCATCCACCACCTGTTGCTGACTACTGCTGGCACTGATCGCCAAGGTGTTTTGGCTGTCTTTCGCGTCCGGAAGCATCGGCTCACTGCGTTTGCGCCAGACATCCGTTGTCGCCGGACCATACTGCACTTCTGCCTGCAGGGAGTCAGTAAACTGACTCTCTGTTGCTAACGCCAGCGGTAGCGGCAGTAGCACAGGCTGGGTAAGCCTGACGTTATCAAGCAGTTTTAGTAAATCTGTTTTTGCCGGTTTGTTTGTTTCCAGAAACGCCCTGACCAGTTTTATGCCGTCCAGCCAGCCAGGTTCATCCTGTCTGGTTTTTTCTAACGCCGTTAACAGAGTGGTAGCGTTGGCGGCAATGTTAATCCCTGCCGGCAGCTTTAGCGATGCGCTCAGCGGTGTCTGCGAGGAGGGGGGGGCTATCTGCAATACGGTCAACACCACTTTTGAACGAAGCTGGGATGAGGTAATCGCGCGCAGTGCGGAGCTGCGGTTAAGCACGCTGGTATCGCCGCCAAAGTACCAGTCCCACTCAATGGCCGGTGAATGCGCGTGTTCAATCAGCGGCTGCTCCAGCATCACCCGACGGGCAGAGTAGTTATCTGCTATGGTCAGGGTCGCCAGTGGCAGAATGTTACCGATAGCGTTGAGCACCCGCACCGGTAATGTCAGGCTCACCGTCCGCTGGCCCCGTGGCAGGGTGAGCGTCAGGGTGCCGTTGTCTTTTATCTGTGCGCCAGCCGGTACGGCCATGCCTGGTGCCCACTGATAAGCGGCATTGAGCGCGACCTCAATATTGACCGGCTGGTCGGTCTTCGACCCCAGTTTGATGTCTGCCTGAAGGGTGACCGTATCGCCTACGGCAGCATGTCCGGGCGTACAGCGGGAAACGATCGCCGCATCTGACAGGGTTGGAATTTCACAGGGGATAAGGCCGTACAGCGACGTGTCATTTTTTAAACCATCCAGCTGGAAGCGCAGTCCGTAATCCGCCACGTCGGCCATCGCGTTGGCGGTCCAGGGCAGAGCGAAAAAGAGATGACTATAGCTGTCCAGCCAGCTTTTGAGCTCATTGTCATTTACCAGTGCCAGCTTATTGCTTTGCGGCGATGAGGCAATGTGTTTATTGCTCAGCGGGATCTCTTCTGCCTGATGGCTGGACTGATTCAGTGCGATAATATGGCCGCCCGCGGTTGACGACAGATTTAGCATGGTTTGCACGCTGATACTGAATGTCTTCGACTTAGCGGTATCGATAGCGCTGGTGGCAACCTTCAGCAGCAGATAGTGACAGCCCGGTGACTGTAAACGATAGCTGCGGTTTAACTGATAAGGCTGTTTGCTGGTCAGGAAGGTCGGGGTGATCCATCCCCAGTCGGCGCTGGTGAACAGCGTGGTGCGGGACAAATCCTGCAGATCCTCATCCAGCTCTTGCTGGCTGATAATACGCAGCCCGGCGTTCTGTAGCGTGGTTAACTTGTTCTCTTCCTGTGTTTTGTGCACCAGATAAAATTTAAAGGCGACCGGGGAAAACACCGGCCGTGTCTGGATTGCGGTCTGGCAGGTGTGGCTGAATTGCTGCGCTGCGTCGGTAACCGGAATGGCGGTAAACAGATAAACGGGTTCCGTCGCGACAATTTTTTTCGGTGTCTCCAGCTGAACCAGCGCGCCCTGTTGGGATATCTGTGCGGCAGCGACGCCCTCCGGCAGCGTTGTTCTTTCTGACAATGCCTTACTGATGGATTTATTATCCACTTTCGTCACCAGCCACACGGCAGATGATTTTTTTACCTGATCTATCGGTATATCGTAGTTCCACTGCGAAAGCCCTTCGCCGTTCTGACCCTTAACGAGGGTCACCGGCATCCAGGCATCCTGTTGCTGCAGCGGAGCAGGCTTGATGTTGGCAATGTTTTTGTCATCAATGATCAGCGCACTATAGACACCGGCAATAGTGGTGGTTGTCTGATGTATCTCTGCGTCGATCCGGCCGTGAATGATCTGCCCCTGGGTATTGAGCGGGTCAGATGGCGCAATATCGTTAATAGTCAGATACTGTGTTCCCTGCTGATTTTCCCTGATTTCTGCCGCCAGCTCGGTCAGCGGCTTGTGCAATACGGTCAGCTGACCGCTCTCAATCCAGGCGTTATCCGCCGGCAGCGTACTGACGATATCGCTGGCTGATTTTGCCACCATCACTACCCCGTGCCGCGTTTCTCCGCTATCGAGGTAAGGGTCAGGATAGAGGGTAAAGAGCGACAAGGTGCTCTGCGGTGATGTCAGCACCTGACGAACCGTTCTCCCCTTCACGGACAAGAAATGCACCAGTTTGGCATCTGACGGCAAGTGCTGCCACTGCTCCGTGGTTAACGTCAGCACCGAGTCTGTCCGGTAGCCACCACGTCCGGCCTGGCTGACGTCTTTATCGGAGACCTTCAGCTCTAACGCCAGCTGCGTGCCAAAGATTCGCTCGCTGCGGCTTTCCAGCCGACGCTGGTTAAACAGCCAGTTTTCCGGGATGCAGGGCGTTAACACCCGGGTGTGATAGAGGCCTCGTTGTTCCAGCTTAGACGGTGTATACGCCGGCGTATTGAGGTAGGCGTTATTCACTATCTCGGTCATGGTGGTCAGCAGCTTGCTGCTTTTATTATCTCTGATGTCTTTGACGGCATTGATATCCATGCCCTCATACTTTGCTTGCGCGCTCAGCTTTTCCCAGCGAGGCATCGGCAGCAGTTCCGTCAGATCCTCATCAAACAGCCAGACTTTACTGTTGGCGTTAGTCTGTTCAGGATCGGAGTAGGTGCTGTGTAGTGCCACCACCAGCAGATCGCTGTCTACTGTCTGATTGGTAAAGGCCAGTGAGGGATCTTCTTTGCTCACCTGTTTAATGGATTTCAGATTCGTTTCTGCGATCTCACGGGGGAGGACAAACGCGGTCAGATGGGGCAGCGGGTCGATATACGATGTGTTTGCTAGCGTCTGTCTAGCGACAGGCTGCCCCTTATAGAGTTCAATCGGCGTACTCCAGTCACCGTTAATGCGCTGATAAACCAGCGAGATGACATGCTGATACATTTTTTCCGCGACGGTGGACTTCTTGTCCGCTGACGGTGTGCTTTGCGTCAGGGTTCGCGTTTCCACCCAGAGAAAACTCACTCTGCCGGCAAATATCAGCAGCCGGGCCTGCAGCGGCATCCAGCTGCGATCCTTCATGGTGTTGCGGTAGTTATTCCACTCCGCCCCTGGCGGGGCCTGGGTCAGCACGTTTTGCGTGGTGGGCAGGGTAATCTTCTGCCAGCTACTCCACAGCCGCAGGCCGGAGTCATCTTTCCCCCAGCGACGATAGTAGTAGCTAAACGGCGCATGCGGGCTACGACCCAGGAAGTAAATAGTACTCTGCGTACTGCTCATGCCATCCTGATAAGCGCCGATGGTGGAGAGATTCACCACCTGCTCAAACTGCGTTAGGTAGGCAGATAACGCGTCATTAATACTGTCACGGTCAAGGCGTGCCTGCGACAGACGGTTTTCAAGCTCGCGGAATGGCGGGGTTTTTTTCTGCCGGGAAAGGGGATTGATATATTGATCGGGATGCCAGCGTAGCTGCTGGTTGGCGGCCCAGATGGCGTAGTAGCGATCGTTATCGTGCCAGTTTTTCAGCTCACCTTTGGTCATATACCATTGCGGATCGCGGCCATCGGCGATGCTCTGCAGGTAAGCCTGCACGCTGGCCGTTGCCTCGGCAATCCGCGTGGTGGGTACTTTAGCGGTGATTTCCGGGTCAATCAGCAACCTGTCCGCCACGTCAGCCGTGGTGGGTTCATGCTCCTGCCAGGAGTTTTCCTGGTGTTTATCTTCATCGGCAATGGTCAGACGACGACACTGTGATTTATAGGCTGTCAGCAGTGCACGATTGCGTTTTTCGCCCAGCCGGGCGACCAGCGCGCTGCTGTCCGACTCCGCTTTGTTGCCACCGCGTAAGCTAAAGGCGAAGTACTCATTCCAGTTCTGCCGATCGAGATGATTTTGTGAGATAAACCAGAGCAGATCGCTCACGCCCCAGCCACTGGCACGGGCAAACGCCGCCATGCGCTGTAGCCGATGGTGGGCGGCAAGGGTGTAGTGCTCACCGAGGATGGCACTGACGGTGTTGATATCGGTTTCCTCACCCTTCGCCAGCCGCGCCTGCCAGTCCCTTGCCGCTGACAGCAGCACCGGTCTTAAACGCTCGTCGCCTGTTGCCAGGTCGATAAAATCATGTAACAACAGCAGCTGTTGCCATAAAGGCAGCGTGGTATCGATCGATAGCTTCCCGTTACGCCACGGCGTTAGCGCCACTTCATCAAGATGGGCGTTGCTCAGCACGCTGGCGGCCAGCAACAGCGGTTTGAGATTGGCTGTGCTGTCGTTGACCAGTGGATCGAGTAACGTGGCATAGTTAAACAGCAGCGACCAGGCAACGCCGGGTTCCAGATGAAATTGCTGACTCATCAGGGTGACCAGCGGAGCAAGCGGCTGGCCGGCGCTGGCTTTTTGCTGTTCACTGGTGGCTTTTTTCAGATCGCTAATCGCCTCGCCCGGTTTTTTATTCAGGCCTGAAGCCTGCCAGAGCCCGATAAAGGCATCCTGAAAGGTTTTGGTTTTTTCCGGGTTACCCTGCAAGGGGGCGATAAAGGCACTGAGGTCGCGCGTGTGCTGCCGGCCCCAGCGTACTGCTTCATCAAGGGTGATCAGCAGGTCAATACTGTCACGTTTATCCGCGGTGGGTGTAATCACCGGCTGCGCCAGTAGCGCCAGGCTTTCCTTATACACCGGCTGGCAGATCTGTTCGATCATCAGTAACAGGGTGTCTGCGCTGACAGCGAAGGCTTTTGCCAGCAGCAGAGGACGGTAAAGCGCGGTTATCCCTTCCAGACTACGGGTGACGGTATAGTCTGCCTGATCCTTATAGGTGGCGATCAACATGTTGAGCGTATCAACCGTGGTGTTGAATGCGGTCGCCAGCAGGGTGAAGTCTGCTGCTGAAAATTTATCCGCTCCGGCTAACGGCAAGGTGGGCAGTTTCTCACTCCCTGCCAGCGGAGTATTGCCGGCAGTCAGCAGGCGATCGAGCAGAGACGTTTTTCCTGCGGTAGCCGCATAAGGCATCGGGCCGAACAGCGCTGCCACCTGTTCGGCATCCAGTTTATGGGCCTGATGATAACGCTGATACACACCCAGCGCGCGCAGTGTGCCGGCAGTGATATCCGGGGCGTTTTTCTCCGCCCCGATGGCGTTTTGCAGCAGGCTGTCGAGCTGACCGTAAGGAAGCCCGCTGACCTGTTGCAGACGAATGAGTTTTTGCAGCCGATCGAGCTGGAAAGGGGTGGTGCTGAGTTCCTCTTCCTGGATGTTGCCGGGTTGCCGGCCGGCTAACCAGGCACCGGTTCCCCACAGGAAGCGGGCACCATAAATTCCGCCATTGATCGGCAGGTGCTCCTTGTCCCAGCTGATCCAGGGTGATAAGACGGGGGCAGATTCCCCGCTGGCAAAGGCATCCTGCAGCTGTTGCCGGTTAATCCCGGCGGCCTGGCACAGCATATCGACCGGTATTGCCATATTTGCGGCGGTGACACTGCCGATTTCTGCACCCAGCACGCTGGTCAGCTGCTTCTGCTCAGCGTCAAAGGCGTCCAGAGCGGCCCGGCGTGAGGTGACGTTTCTTCCCACCAAAATACCCACCAGAAGATGACGCGGCTCCAGCGCTTTTCCCTCTGACTTCGCCTGCACCGTTAACTGCGCGGTGGCGCGGTATATCTGATTATCGTTTGCGTGGCCGTCAATGGTGGCTTTTTGCAGGCTACAGCTATCGGGGCTGCCGCGGTGTGTGGCGAAGGCCAGCTTCAGTTTGATGCTTTGTAGCGGCGTGCTGGTGGTATAGCACTGGATAGTTTCCGGAGGAGTCACCTGAAGATCGGTAATGTTGCGCCCAGGCCAGAGTTGTGCCAGCGTTAGCAAATGCTCATCTGCCGGTTGCCCTTGCTGATCAATCAGTAAGAACAGTTGCGGGTACTCCTGCGCGCCTGCATTGTTATTCAGTGGACGGGTAAGCTGCTCCTGTAAACCAGCGCTGAGCTTGCTCCACGCCAGCGCCGCAGCGGACTTATCGTCGTACTGGCGGTAATGCTTTGTCAGCGTACTCCATGCATCGCCCCGGGTCAGCGATGCTTCATCCAGCACCAGATCGATGCGTGTATCAGCGACGTCAAATGGCAGACTGAGCGGCCAGGGGCAGAATGCCAGCCAGCGATCAATATCCGGCTGTCTGGTTAATGTTTTCAGGGCATTTTGTAAGATCTCAGCGGCAAGTTCACTGGTCGGTAACGCACGTTTAAACGTATCGTCGCTAAGCAATAGCGTGCTGAGATCGGGTCGCCTGGCAAGTAACGTCTTCAATGCTGAATTATCCTGACGGCGCATGCGACAAAGCAGGGTCAGTAAATACATCAGATAGCTCACCGGTGAATCCAGCGACTGTAAACTGCCCGGAGGGGCAAAACGGGTCTGATCGTCGAAAAACAGACGTTCATACAGGGGTTGCCGGTAGCGCGCCAGCTGTGCTTTTTGTTGCGCATCGGGTTTTTCTGCTAACGGTGCATGCGCACCGGAGGCGGAGTAGAAAACCGGCGCATTGGATGTGGTGGTGTCTGACGAGAAAGGAACCGCGGGGGACAGACTCTGCGCTGCACCCTCACTGCTGCGCAGATGTTGATCGGCCAGCGTGACAAAATCTTTTGCCTGTTGATAGATGGCGATAGCATTACCGTTTAACAGCGGATCGTATTGCTGATAGAAGCGCGTGGCTTCAAGGCTGAGAATGTCGTAAATACTGCTGAATCCTAAGCTGATCAATACTTTTCTGGTATCACCATCAAATGGAAAACGGGCGAAATCTTTGGTGATCGCTGACATCATATTTTGCCTCAGTGTTGTTCGGTGTGTTCCGGCTGGCAGCGACAGGTTGTGCCAGCCGGGCAGATACGTTAGTTAAACTCGAAGGTTCCCTTAGCCGGCAGCGCTTTACCCGCCTCGAACAGGCTCTGTTCTTCCGGCTTATTGCCGTGTGGCCGGGTAAAGCGGGGTAGCGTACTTTTGTTACTAAATGACTGAATATCGGTCCATGTGCCGTTGCTTTCGAGATCCTGCAAGCTCTCTTGCAGCTTCTGACGGGCCTCTTCCGGTTCCATCGCCATGATGCCGCCCTTCTTGTTGCCTGTTAGTTGCTTATCTGTGTTGTTCAGCGCGTTGTAACTTAACAGTGCTGCGCCGGAAACATAGGGCAACGGGGCTTTCCAGCGGAAGGTACAGTTCAGATTAGTGTCATTTTCCAGAGTACAGCTCAGCTGACGTGGGTCGCCTAACGCCGGCCCGGCCAGCAGGACATTGTGCGTACTAAGTTGTGCCTTCAGTGAATAGTTCGCCTCTGCCGGCATGGGGAGGGGCTGTTCGCTGGTAAAGCGGGCAATATCACCCTGTTTGTCTTTAAAGCGCAGCGGGATGGTGCTGCTGCCGGTTTGCAGGGTGACGGAATCGCTCTGCTGACCATTTTTCACCGCCACAGTAATATTCATCTTATTGCCGTCGATGATGGTCTGATCTTTAGCATCGAGAGGCAGAATGGCGATATCTCCGCGGGCGATTTTCTCCACGCGTTTATTTTCGGTGGTGGTGCTATTCTTGCTGACAATGCGTGCGCGGGTATCCTGACCGATGATCTTGTCATTTTGGGACATGGTCAGCGTCACCGGAGATGGCGAGGCACTGATGTCATGATCCACCATCACCGGAACGCTCAGCGAGTAGCTGCCGTCGGGTTTCAGCAGGAAGTGGTCCTGCAAAATGTCGCTATGTTGTTTACCATCCCAGCTGTTATTCACCTCGCTGTTACAGGCTTTGCCGTCATTGCAGAACAGCTGAATGGGGTATTTCGCGGCGCGTTGTAGCCCCGGTGGCAGGGTGATGTTCATCGCCGTTGCCTGAATGCCCTCTTTTGTCGCCAGCTTGTCAGCAGTGAGACGACTGTTGAAATTCACTTTCAGCGTTAGTGGTTCTTTTTGACCCGGAGAGAAGGCCAGTGGCTCGCTGTTATTTATCTCCATGTGGTAGGCCTCTTTTGCCGGGTAGAGATCCGGCCCCAGCTCAATGGTGAATTTGCCGGGTTGTAAGGCGGGTTCTTTAACCACATCGACGTTATCTCCGGCAAAGCTGCCCAGCGCTTCTATAGTGGCAAAAGTACGGGCGGGATCGTGAGAGCTTCGTGTGACGGTAAGGGGTATCTTCAGTGTGCTGCTCTGGTCATGTTCCAGTGCGGCGCTACTGCCGCTGGTCATAAATGCCTTGTTTGTGTGGCCATCCCAGTCTTTATTTTTGGTGTCTGGCTGACCAGCTACCTCCAGCGTGCCAGTACCCGCCTTATCCGCGTCTAAGTTGTTATCCAGCGTCACTGTTAATGCGGTGAGTTTCCCTTTGTAGCGGTTATTCAGTTTACCGTTAGTACGCCCTTGCAGGGTGTAACTGGCAGGAACGGTAAACCGGCTACCGTGGTGATAGACCTTGTCTGTCAGCGATCCCTCTTCAGGAGAAAACTTGCCCTCCAGACTGAGTAGCGGGGTGATGGTGATTTGTTTATCAGCCAGTGTGTAGTTGCTGCTGAAGATCCCTTCACGGTTGCTACCCGTCATATGGACCATCGCCGTGGTGGTTTCCATCAGATTGCTGTTGGCTTGTAACCGCCAGTTACCTTGCTGATCGATGGTGGACAGGTCAGCCCGACAGCCATCACTGCCATTACTTTTCCAGCCTGAAAGGCACTGGTTACTTTGCAGATTACTGTCGGTGGTGGTTTGCGCTAGCGCATCAGGAAAATCACCGTTGCCCGTCGCGGGGCGACCGATTAATCGTGCGCTGGTGGTCAGCGTAAAGGTCTTACCTGGGCGCAGTTTGTCATCTTTTTTGTCATCAAGTGAAATCTCGCCGAACTGACCAGAGAAATCGCTGCGTTTGGCAATGCGTGGCCCGTAACGTGTGATGGTGAAACCGTGCTGAATGGGGATATCTTTAACCGGATAGTAGTGATAATCACTGTCTGGATTACTGCCTATATTGCAGGTGCCTTTGTAATCACGAGAATCGCCGTAACGTTGGTAATTGCCATCCTTGCTATCAGCGTGGGAGCTGTGTAGATCAGATGAATCAAGCTGGATAGACTGAGACAAGCTATTGTTGTATTTGCTGTAAGTGTAGGTTCTGCCGTTGATATCGCAGGTATCAAAAGGCATTAGTGTGTCGAAATGATCGGTGGTTACTCCAATGTAATAGCGGGTGTTACGTCCCCAGTCTGCATACTGGTCGGCGGCGGTAGTACTGTGATCGGTGCTGCTACTGGTACTCAGCGTAAAACGTGGCACGCCGGGTTGTGCCTTATTGCGGTGAATTTTTAGTTTCTCCTGGATAAGGTGGGTATATTTTTGATTGGTTTTACTGGTCAGGGCACAGGTGGCCGTTAAATTCAACTCAATTTCCGGGCGCAAAAGGAGTGTATTCAGGATTGCATTATGATTATTGTCAGTCTGTACTTTAAACTTCTTTTGTTTGCTGTCATATACAATGGATTGATCAACAGCCTTAATATCACGTTCATTTCCGTCAAGATAATATTCACAGTTTTTCACTTGATTGAATTGAGCAGTTTCATTCAGTATGGCAGGCGTTATTCTTAGCGATTTAGTTGTGTATAGTGGATAATAGGTGTTGTCATTTGTCCTGGAGACAGGACGATCGCTGGTAGTATCGATAGCATTAAATGATAATTTAGAAACCGATCTAGGTTTTATCTCAAAGTAGTAGTCGTACTTGTTTGAATTATTTTCACAGATCCTGTCATTATCATACGTAGGAGTAGGGTGAAAGTTTTCACGCATGTTGTTAAAAATCGCTTGCAACATATCTTGCAGGTTGGAAAAACTACGGGCATCTACACCTTGATGACAAAATCTTATTAAATATTTTCCTGTTTGATTGAACTTAAAAGATACAGGAGGGTTATGTCCACTAAAACGATCGGCTGTTCCTTGAGGGTCATCTATAAATCCGGAGTTGAACTGCTGTAAATTCTTATTGCAAAACTTGTTATTACCATGAAGCGTGCCGAGTACTCCCATGACTAACACATTATTATTATCGAGATCGTGACGGTAAAGTGTTACATATTCATTCTCTTCGATTTGCCAGTTACTGGTGTACACCCATAGATTATCTTTAATCTCTTGCCCTACATCAAACTGGCACGTGGATTTAATATCCTTATCCTTAGTGGTACAATTCCTTAAATCACTATCATTTCCCTCGCCGAATTTAACGAAAGCCCCGGAGACCTCACCTGCAGTGAGTATACTTATTGATAACAAAAGTAAACTTACAATTGATCGAATGTTCATATTTTCTCCGCTTAAGTTCCATCGCGCAATATATTATTGTTGACTTATCAAAATAATTTTGTCGCTTATCCCCAGTGATGCAGCCGCTTTAGCGACCCTGTAGTCCTGCTCAGTCATCAGGGAGACGACTTCCTTTTTAAACTCAGGGGTAAATTTTCATTTCTGGTTCACTAAACACCTCCATTTTGGATGTAAGTTTAGTGCCCTGATTATTCGACCACATCAATAAGGTTAGGTGGTCTTTTTGTAGTGGTCAAGTAATGCTGGCCACGGTTTTACAGTAAGAACGGTATCTGTTCTCTGATTCTTCCGGCGTCAGCCCCCCGTTGTAATGATGAGGTCTGACGCTATTGTAGTAATTCAGGATATAACCGCGGCGTTGGTGCACGGATAGGGTTCGTTTGTACCTCCCCTTACCCACCGTAATTCAGACGGATCTCACCTGCTTACGGACAGAATGGGGGCGGGCTACCGACAGCAGTCGATTCAGTACCGCCACACCGATGACAGCCTCCGTCTTCTGAGCCGCAAAACCCCGGGCACGCAGCCGGGAACCGATGAGGGTTTTCCAGCAGGCCATCATCGTTTCCGCTAACGCCCGTTTTCCATACCCCACGGCCTTCTGCCACGCCAGCCGTCCCTTATCCTGTATCGTGGCCAGGTGCCGGTCACGCTGCCCCGGCGGGTCGGTGCTTTCCTCTGGCACTGCAGTTGAGCGCGGTGGGATGGCGACAGTGATGTTTTCACCATGACCGGCAATGACGCTGTACGTGGGGCGACCATCGTAAGCTCCGTCAGCCGTGACCTGCGTGTCTGTGCCGTCAGTCTGGCTGAGCAATGGCCTCACCTGCGACGGGTCATCGGTATGTGAGTCAGTCAGGGTATAAGCCACGATGCTGAAGTTATCCGCATCCACGGCCAGATGGAGCTTACGCCAGTCGCGCCGGGCGCGGACACCGTGCTTTTCCTCCAGCCACTGGCCGGCGCCGTAAACTTTCAATCCGGTGCTGTCGATAAGGATATGAAGCTTGCCTTCAGCGGGGATGCGCGGGAGAGGCGGTAAAGTGGTGGCTCGTCTGCTGACCGTGGTGTGGTCAGGTACCGTAAGGGGCAGATTCATCAGACTGATGACGGATGCCATGAGACCTTCAGCCTGGCGCAGGGGTATCCGGAAGGCGGTGCGCAGCATCAGGCAGGTCTGGATGGCGGGCCTGGCCGCCGGGCGTGGTGCGGGCGGAAGCCTTCCACAGGGCAATGGCCTCCGGGGTGAGCCAGAGCGTCAGACTGCCACGTTGTTTAAGGCCATTTTCGTACTCAGGCCAGTTGGTGACGGTGAATTTGGCTTTGGGAATATGATGACGCTTTCCGGCGTTATGTTTATGTGGCATGGGTTCGTATCCGTGGAAATCCACAACCACAATGACATAACTTAGCCATCCGTGCACCAACGCCATTTGGAACCGACATTGACGCGACATGGTTATCGTTTGAAAGATATGGTGGAGCAGTTCGACGCGAAACCTGCTGAAATCAGGGCATTATTTAACAATCAGCTCGATCCGGTGCGCACGGCTGAGTTGCGGGACCGAATGCTGTCGGTCGGGCTGCCGATATGAATAATTTGATTTGCAGTTATTGTGAGTCGGCGGCGGATAAACGCGAGCCGGAAAAGATAAATGCGAGCCCATTGTCACTTAATGTGGGCAGGCAGCACTTTTCATTTGCAGTTAATGTGAGCCGAAAAAACGGATAAATGCGAGTCGGTGGGATTTCAAACGCGAGTCGTTACAGTTATCGGCACCAAAAGAAACTTTTACCGGGCCTCATGCCCGGTTCTTTACCTTAATGTTAAAAAAATGGTCTTCTGATTATTTTAGCTCCTCATTAATGGCCTGCCGAACAATCAACTTTGCGGCCCAACTCGTTAAGTCGATTATTTCATCATTTTCTAAACCAAAAGTATCTTTCAGAATAGTCATAGCCTCTGTACCATATAAAACGGAAATCAACATAATAATCTTATGTATTGTATCATCTTTAAGCTGACCTTTTAGAGGCGCTAACGCCGTAGAAAGTGTCTCTTTACGGTTACTTTTTTTCTTCAAAACGGGTCGTTCGGGGTTACCTTCACCGGATAAAGATTCCTGCCAGCGTAACTGAGAAATGCGTAAAGCATCCCTCATCAGCGCCTCATTGGCTTCTATTTCTTCATAGCCCCATCTTAATAATTTCTCAATATTTTCCTCTGCATCATTACCCATAGGGGGGATAACGAATGATCCAATGACTTGTTTTACAACATACTCTACAAAATCACTGTGGGTTGAAAAGTAGCTGCGCAACGTGACCTTCGCATATTCAGCTTCACTGGCAATCTCTTCAGGAGACGGAAATTTTTTTTCACGGTATAACTTCAGCGCTGAATGAGTGATACGTTCCAGGGTACGACGCCGGACTGGCGACAGCTTTTCTTCATCAAACAGAATCATTTAAACCCCTTAAAATTTTAACCGTATAGCATTAATAATAAAAAATATCACTAATGATAAAAAGTAACTTGCATGTTGTAAAATATTACAATAGGTTTACATCCATCTTTGAACTGGGTATGTCGCATGGGGTGAACACTATGACACGATTTGTGGTTGTCGTTGGCACAGCAGACACAAAACTGGACGAGCTGGCCTGGCTGAAATGTTGTTTACACCTCGCCGGAGTTGATTCAATCATCATTGATGTGTCTACATCAACTCCCGGGAAAAATCATCAGAATAAAAAGATAGATATTCATTCACTTCAGGTGGCTGAGTATCATCCCTCTGGCGCTGACTCCGTTTTTTGTGGCGTGCGGAATAAAGCGATAACAGCGATGTCTGTCGCCCTCACGAATTTCCTGAACAGTTCAATCGACGATATTGCGGGGGTGATTGGTATCGGCGGCTCAGGCGGAACAGCGCTGATTACTCCGGCTATGCAAAGCCTGCCGATCGGTTTGCCTAAAATCATGGTATCAACTATGGCGTCAGGGAATGTCTCAGCCTACGTTAGAGCCAGCGATATTGCCATGCTTTATACGGTAACCGATCTCAACGGACTAAACCGTATTTCTCGTTCAGTCTTGTCTAATGCTGCAAACATGATGGCGGGTTCTGTCAATTATTTTACGCCATTGGCTGATATTCATAAACCCGCTTTAGGGTTAACGATGTTTGGTATGACGACTCCGTGCATTAATCAGCTCACTACTGAATTAAATACTCAATACGATTGCCTGGCTTTTCATGCTACCGGCAATGGTGGAACAAGCATGGAAAAATTGGCTAAGGACGGCAAATTAGTTTGTGTTTTAGATATTACATTAACCGAAATTGCCGATCTGTTATTTGGGGGCGTCTTGGATTGCCCTGACACACGTTTAGACGTCATTGCAAAAAAAAGCATTCCGTGGATTGGCAGTGCTGGTGCTTTGGACATAGTTAACTTTGGCGCAAAGGACACGATTCCAGAACGTTACAGCAACAGGCTGTTTTTTGAGCACAATTCTCAGGTGACATTGATGCGAACCACACCTGAAGAAAACTATCAGCTTGGTATCTGGATAGGCGCATTTTCCCCGCTGACCAGTTTCATCAATTGCTCAATGTTGGTTCTGGTAGCCTCTTCCAGCATCGGCGCAAACCCCGTCCCAGCGACACTCGCACCTGGCTGATCTTCGGTACCACCACTGGTACACTGACGACTGTCAGTACAGGTACGAACCGAACGATCACCTAACACCCTGACTACTGCGGCGGCAGCTTCTTCACTGTTCTTGAATTTCTGGCACGCAGCACCATTACATTGACCACGGCTGACATTGGCATGGCTATTCGTCGGTAGATTGTTCATCATATTAAAGCCGGCTTTCGCCAAATCCCGGATAGGTTGAATCGCTTTCTGCCCTTTTCCTCCCCGTTTTTCACCCCCTATCCAGTTTGAACCTTGTGTACCGTCTGCAACCTCCATTTTTTGTGTCGTGCCAACCGCATCACCGTTGCCGGTATTCACCAACGTTTTGTATTCCTCCATCAACGCCGCTTTAGTCCATTTACTGCTATCGGAAAAATCCATCATACGCTGTGACATGTTCTGGCAACTCAGTTGTGATTTGTCGAATGCAATGCCTGCCTGTAATACACCGTTGGTCAGCATTTCATATAATCCCGGATTAGCACGCTGGATAACCATTGCCGGCAAACTGGCTACGGCCCCAGTAGCTCCCTGTATCACTTCGCCCATCAGGTTTTTAAAACCCGAAGTCAGGCCATTAAGCTGATTCCCTACCGTCGTTTTTAAATCAAAGTTACCGCACATCAGGTCACTGCTCCAACCGAGGTTTAATCCGCCCAAATGTTGCAGATTGCTGCGGGTCGCCGGCTGTGATATCACTGATCCGCCACCAATGTTGTAAAACAGTTTGTCCGATACAGCGCCATTCATGCTTTTCCCGTAACCTATCGGGCTGTCCGCAATGGCAAAACTTACCGCCTGAACAACAGGAACACTCATAAACGCCAGTGCTACCAATACCGGCAAAAATAATCGTTGTCTCATCCCATGATCCCAGTATCAAAAATCTGTACTGTAGAGAAAAGTCTGTCCACGCCGCTGACAACAACTATAGGGTTGCCACAATGCAAAGACATAATTCCCGTCCTTTGCCACTTCCCCGCGGTTATCCGGAAAAACAGCACAAGATGCGCTCATTTTAGGCGCTATACGTTGCCATTGATGATTTTGGTTACCCGTATTCTCAACGACTTCGCCGGGTGGCCAGTAACCCTGTTTGCGGTTCCCTTTCAGGAGTTGATAAACATGCCCCTGTCCTGTGCGGGTAATAATGTCAGCTACCCGTTGCGCTACCACCGCAGCCGCTTTATCCTCATCCTGTTGCGTCACAAACCCGCTTCGCGGATAAATATTGCCCCACATATTGCCCCGAAACGAATAACCCAGTTCACGTTTACCAGGAATCAGCGCTTCGGGATAAAACGACTCTGGCACACCTGTCCGCCAAACCAGGCTGTCCAGAGTACTTAAAAAGTAAGGCATAAAAGGCGTGGCGACACTTTTACACGCATACCCCGAAATTTTCCCGCCCATTATTGAAGTTGCCGGATGCCCAATCGCATCAGCATATTTAAAATGCAGATTGTTCTTTCGGTTGCCTGGGATTTTCAGCTGATGATTACCGCCGCCCACGGCTATCCCAGAAAGTGCTCTCGTTACGGTATTTTCCACGCCATCAACAGTCTGGCTGACCAGAGACATTTCTTTCCAGGGATTACCGCCAGGCGCGTTATAGACGGAGACCACGGCCTGAGGAATAAAATGTTCAACTTTTATCGAGGTACGCACTTTGCATCCCCAGGGAGAACACAGCAGCCAGTAACAGAGACCTTTTATCCGCCAACTGATGCACGATACTGACGCGGCACTGGCCACAATCTGGGCCGTATTCACACTGGCAACGGCCACGGGCTCCAGAACAACCGTTAACAGCAGGACTATGCCGCACTTTTTCAGCCGGGAATGCCATGTTAATGACGGTAAATCCAGAGACTTCATGGCTGTTTTTCCCGCTGATAGGTATCCCAAATTAACCGGGCATGTCTAACGTCTGTCGTACCATACACAACATAATCATCATCAAAAACCACTGCCGGGAACTTCTTAAGGCCCAGAGTCCAAGCATTCAGTAACCCCTGATAAGCCTGACTGATATGTCGCTCCTGTTGATGCCACGATGGAGACTGCAAAATCTGACGGGCCTGTTTGACTGCCTGTTGAGGATCAGCAGACAGCTTACTGAATAACTGTGATTGCAACTGCTCTGGCTTATCTAGGTACACAACTTGGACGTTTTGATCAGCATTGAGCGGTGGATGGCTTGTGTCGGTATATATCACTGTGCTGGCAAACACGGATACCGGTATTAACCACGGGAAAAGCGCCCAGAATACCCTGATATTCATAGCCTGCACTCCTGCATGGATAAGAGATCCTCATCACGCCCATCCGCCACTTCCCCAGATATCAGACCACGGGCACGGTCCAGCCTTCTCGCCACAACAAAAGCGGCATCCAATTCGCTGCAATGAAGCGCTTTCATAATCGCCCTGCGCTCTGCCTTTTCCTCTTTCTCCGTCATGCCCAGCGCCAGATACACACTGGGCGGCACCACCCGAAATAACGCCTCCACTTTTTTCGACAACACCACGCCTTCGGTGTAACAACCCGGGAGTTTGCTGGCTGATAGCAACACCGATTTTTGTTCTTCAGAAAGCTTTTTAAAACGCGCTATCTGTTCGACTTCATCCGGCGGCATTGTCAAACACAACCACCACTCCGCCATATTGAGCATTTTCTCAGCCGTATCCGGATAGTCCGCCAAATTCTGAGTAGCCAGCCACAACCAAGCGCCTAATTTTCGCCACATCTTGACCACTTTGGTCATATAAGGTGACAATAACGGATTAGTGGTCAGAACATGCGCCTCATCCACGACAAAATTAATTTCCCTTACATCAAATTGATCACGTTCCGCCATATTGTTGATGGTATTGACCAGAGACACCATCGCCAAGGCCATCTGCGCACTATATCCTTCACGCGCCAGCGTACCGAGATCAATTAGCGTTACATCTGCTTCTGGCCAAGGTGTTCCCGGACGATTAAACAATTCCCCCTCAAAACCACTGGTGAACATTGACATCGCCCCCGCCATCTCTTCAGCACGGGCCCGACGCTGTTCGGTACACAATGCTCTCCCCTGTTCATCCCGCCGGCTGTCCCGGGCAATCACAGACAATGCATTTTGCAAATCTTCCGCGATCATCTGTCGGCCGTCATCAAAGCTGGCTCTCGCCGCTATCATGATGGCTTCACGTATCATGCCCCGATCCGCCCGCGTCAGACGTTCTTCCTCTTTCTTCTCCCCACCGGTGATCATCATGCGCGCCGCAAGTTCTATTTCTCCCAGGATATCGCGCTGCTCATCGGCCTCGTCATCTGCGGTTTCCTCTGCCGACCTTTCACCCTCCAAATCCAACTGATAAGATGCCACTTGAAGCAATTGGTGGGCATCGGCAAACAGCGCCAGACTGACACCACAACCTGGTTTAATGCTGATTTTGTTGACACTCAGCCCCAGGCGTTGACAGTAATCGGCAAACAGCCCAAAACTGTTGCCCGCTTCCGCCACAAATAATCGGGGACAGTGCACCGCCATCAACTGCGATAAACTCGCACAGAGCGTAGCCGACTTCCCAGCACCAGTCGGCCCGAATAGCAACAGATGCGCATTCTGGGTACGGTCATGTTTATTTTGCGGATCAAATGTCAGCACATCACCGCCCCGGTTAAAAAAGCTAAGACCCGGGTTGCCTGTGCCGGTCGCCCGCCCTGTCACTGGCAACAACCCAGCCACATGCTGCATCCAAGTCAACCGGGTATACCAGTGATGTTTGTCTCGTTGCGGGTTAAAACACATCGGTAAAGCACGCAGATAACCGTTTAACGGCGCTACGTCACATTCGGGTTTGACCGGCTGCAACCCCGATACCAACAGGATTGCGGCCAGTTGCTGATGCCGACGGTTCAAATCGTCAACATCAGCCCCCTGTAACAGAAAGGTCAGTGCAGAACGGCACAGTTTATGTCTCAGCCCCAGATGTGCCTTAGCTTCTTTTACGTCTGAACGTACTCTCCCTGATTCAGTATTTTCTCCCACGGCATTTTTTGACAACCGGTCGAAATCCTGTTCTAGCGTGTCTTGTGCTTGTGCGACCACAGTCAGCGAAACAATAGTTCCTGAGGGTAATAAGTCCATCAGTGCATTGATATTCTCCCCTCTGACCATTTCACCGGTCAGCGTTCCCGGCTCTGGTGGACGACGCAGCCGTTCAACCGGTACCGCTCGGTGAGCAATATTATCAAACCACCATACACCGTTTTTCACGTCAGAACGTGGCGGGGTAAACCACAAGGTTTCCGTGAAATCATTATCTGGCTTCCTCTCACCAGCCTGTGGGGTAGCATAACTCGCTGCCTGATACAACGTCGCTTTGTCTATCCAATCTGGATCAGGATTGAATAATCGCAGTAACCAGTGATGAACCTGTTCACCATTTTGTCGTTGGCACAAAATACCTGTACTCGCCAGAGAAGCTGTCAGTCGGTCACACACCTGATTAAGCAACACAATGGGTAGCAAGCTTTCTTTCTGTCCGACAGGGGCCCAACGATAAATGACCATCCGGGTACGACGTTGCTGTCCCCGCCAGGACTGACCAGTCACCAATGAATCGTTAAACAGCCCTTCTGGTCGGGCTATCCCCTTCAGATGACGTTCGGTTTCAGCCAACCAAGCTTCAGTGAAGGCTGAACCCTGCGCCCAAGGTTTAATATACTGACGAAGTTGTGTCAGATATAACGCGGGATCATCCTCATCCTGACAAAAAAACTGTACTACCCAGGGAGATACGTCATCGTCTTCCAGACTGTCTTGCAACGCATCTTCTACCTGGTCACGAATGTCTTCCAGACGGGCAGAGGGGCGTCCTTCTGTCGATACCGGGGAAACAGCATAAATAGCACCGACTGAAAGACCATCATCCAGCAACAAGCACTTTTCATCGTCCAAATATTCGGCCCAAGGCAGGTAATCAATGATAGACGGCCAAGTGTCATACAACGCAGCTTCATCCGTGCTGGTCATTTTACCGGGACGCCTCAAAGGTTCACGCCCAACAACGGTAGAAGACGACGGTAGTATGACCTCAGTTTCACCCAAAACTTCCGATAGATTACTCCGTTTACGCAAGCGGACTTTATTCAACAGCGACCACATCACAATGCCTCCGTCCGTTCACCCGGCAAAGCATATTGCACCTGGTTGTAGAACGAAAACACCGTGCTGTATCCCGGTACTGGCGTGTTCCCCGCAACTAAATGTGGAAAGAGATACATCACCATGTCCGGATTGGGTAACCGAGGGAAAGTCTGACTGATTTCATTTTCCTGTGTACGACTATAACTTTCCGTGTAATTCAGCGTAGCCTGCTGTTCCCGTTCGTTCAGCTCCCGGCGCAGTGTTTTACGGGCCTTCATCGTAGTCTGTGACGACGAGGCTTTTCCCTGCCACAGAGCTAACATTGTGCTGTCTCCCGGCGGAAGCATCTCTTCTTTAGACGTGCTGCAACCGGTCAGGATCGTTATCACCACCAACATCACTATTTTTCGCGCTTTATTCATGCTCGTTTTCTCAGTCCAGACCATCACGGACCTCCTGTCCAAGACCAAAGTTATATTTCACCCTGCGTCCCCGCCCTTCATAATCAATCGGTATTTGCTGGGTAATGTGCACGGCTACTCTGGCACCCGGCKGTACGTAAACGGCATCAAAAGTTTGGCCATAACGAGCTTTGACCCATTCGGATACGGCCTTAAATCCTCCGGCAGCGGCTTGCCCCAAAACCGCTTTACCGGCATCCCCGGTCAGTGATGAYGTCGCACCGCCATAACCGTTGGAYTGAGTGGTTAGCTGGCTTTGCGACAACACATCACCCGCAGCTGTGCCACCAGAAAGAGCAAATAAGGTTGGTAAGTAACTGGGTGCATTGGATTTACGTTCACCGCTGATACACGGAATACCGTTGTCGTCAGATAGCCAGCCGATACCGCCGCCGTTATTATCCTGAACGTGATGGCTGCCATTGGTGCGATTATCCGATTTCGGCACAGTTCTGACGGTACCGTCTGCAAAGACAAAAGTTAAAGAGGTGACATTGCCGCGCACGCAAGACAAGGTCCAGTCACCGGTAGCCGTACCAGAAACAATCGCGCCTTCCACGTCCGGCAATTCAATGCCGTTGGCAGTCAGGTTATCTTTACCAATCAGTACTTTAAAAGGATACGGGTCAGTGACTTTGTCATTCACCGGTACCCGGCCTAATAATGCAGTCATCGCCTGGCTGCCGACCAGCGTCGTATTCTCGGGCAGGGTATAAACGGGCCAGACAGTCTCGTTTGTATGACTATCGGTAATGGCTCGCTGATTTTTAGTCATACCGTCATATTCCACTTTCTGACGGCTCAATGCATTGTCCTCCAAAAATGACACTGGGAAACGGGGAGTCGCTGGCTGCCCGCTCATTGCAACCTGTGAGTCAACCGGTAACGTATCCTGTGGGGTAATCCAGACCAACCGGTCCCCGCCTGAGGTCGTATTTTGGCCGGTATCGTCCAATCCTAATCCCAGCGGAATATCACGCTCAACCAGAGGGATGTTTGTACTGATGCTTTTATTGCCTAACTGATGGGTCAACTGGTCAAGTCGGCTGAACAGCGTTTGCTGCTCCGCTTTCAATACCTGCTGTTGCTTTTCTGTTTCTTCGCGGTTGCCCGCTACCGCCTGGTTAATCTGGTCAGTCATGCTCTGACTCCCGTTTCGCCATTTCTCATTGTCAGTCAGTAATTGTGCATTTTGTTTTTCCAATGCCGCCTGCTGAACACGGATACTACGCAAGGCACCGATCAGAGTACGCAATGTGTCTTCCGGGGTGTCTCCCTCAATACCTAATGTACGTAACTCCCCAGGAGACAACTCCACCAGTGCATGATTATTAACTGCCTGACTAACAGAGGTATTAGATTGCCGGCAACTCTTTATACCCACCGCTAATCCCGCGATAACAAAAATAGGCACGACCCATTTCACCAAGCCGTTTGACTTAATTTGCATGGGGATTTCCTTGTTGCTTCATGGGCATTTTTGACCTCACCGGTTCGGGCAGAAAGGCACGGTCAGGCCGACCTTTCACCACCAAATAGACGGTAGTCGTGTCTTCCGGCGTACCTGGCGGTCCCAGCCAACGATGCTGAAAGGTCGCTGATATGAATTGCCCCTGCAACCTGCGTGGATCAAGCACCACGTTCTCACGGTGGGTATTACGCACTTTCAGTGCCACCACAGTGAAGTTATCCACCCCCCAGCCCCCTAACGGGGAGACTATTACCGGCGCAGAGGGATATAATGTGGTCAATCGAGACGACAAGGCCAATGATACAGGGTGAATACCGGGAACAGCTTCTACTGTACGCAACGGCGCATACAGACTTTGCGCGGCGTAACGGGTCAAGACCACCGGCAGCGGAGCCGTGTAGGACAGTTTTTGACGCCGGACGGCCTGACGTTCACCAGCAAGAGAGGGTGACGTTGCTAACATGTTATCCCCTTTGGCACCGTAGTGAACCTGGTCGTTGTCCGTCAGCGTGGTCACATCCCCGTGGTACACCACACGAACCGGCTCAAAGGGACCTTTTCCATTTGTAGCTGTCACATCCAGCAAAATCACTTCACCACTTTCCACATCCTGAAGTTGCAGTCGGGTCTGGGTAAACGTTTCACTTGGATACAGATACACTGCGCCACCGGTGCTTTGTACCCGCAATTTGCCATTCAGCGCACTCGGAAAACCTACCCGAACATTTTTATCCACAAAAACCACCCGCTCATGCCCAATATGTAGGACAACCGGCAGCGGGATACGCTCCCACTTCATCAACTCCACAGCTTCAACGGGTGAAACTGCAACCAGCCAGGCGAATAATAATGCGGTCAATGCCAATAATTCGACGAGTACCTGTTTTTTCACTGGAATATCCCCTTTTTCGCCGGTGCCGGCTGCGATGCGGCTTCCAGCCGTTGCGGTGTGCTGTCATAACAATCCAGTGCCAGACCGAACGGGTTACGTTCTGCATCCCCTTCCCAACGAGTGACTTTAATTGGGTAACGTACCAGTGCCCGTTTTACCGGCTCAGCGTGAAAATATTCATCAGCGACTAAATCTAACCGGATAACCCAGTTATCCCGGCCCTTCACCGTCACATTGCTATCACGAAAGCCCCGTTCCGGAATTTCATACACCACCCGCACGCGATCTTTTAGCTCACCCACTTGTGACCGGTTTTGAGCATCCTGTTCCAGAAACACCTGACAGGAGGGGGTCAAATAAGGTGAAAGCGCCGCTATTTTCGCCGGATAATCAACGTCCCCGTCTTTCGGCCAGGCATTCAGTTGTTGAAAAATATAAAAACCAAAGGCATAAACTTGGGAGACGGGCACTTCCCACCACGGACGAGTGCTACCACTACGCACATCCGGCGGCGTATGAATGGTTAACTCTCTCGGCGCCATCATCCAGCCACTCAGACTCAGTAACAACAATAAAACCAGCACACCACAGGCAGCGCGTAGCGTCAGGATATGCTGGTCCCGATCTTGAATCGCATGACGAAAACGGCTCATAATCGTCTCGCTTTAGTTATTACCCGATAACTGCGGCGCAACGCCCAACATTGTGATGTGACAATCAATGACGGATCACCCAGACCATAGTGCCGCTTTTTCACTTCCAGTTGCCGATAGAGGTAATTCTCCGGTTTACCGCGTTTCATCCGGGCCAGGTATTTGCCACCAAAGGCAATCAATAATAACGGCGCAATCAGTGCCACCGTCGGTATCATCACCCAACCCGTTACTGGTGCCAGTAACAAGCCAATGACCGTGCCAGCTATCAGTCCCGTTAATGCCGTCCAGCCCAGCTCTGGGGTAGTAAATCCCCGGAACACGATAGGTTCGGCATTAAGACGATCAGGTAAAAAACGAATAGTCTGAACCATACTGACACTTCCCTGGGGTTAAAAGAGAATGGAAGTCGATTTGCCCAGCAGCCAGATAACCGCCACTAACAGCACTACACCAACCACCACAATCGCACCAAATTTAGTCCAGGAAGCTCTGTCACTGCGAACTTCAGAAAAAGTATGGATTGCCGCTGTCGCTACATTGATAAACGCGATCGCGGCAACGACCAGCCCTCCTATTACTATGCCGTCCTGCAAGTAACCTTTAACGGTATTAAAAATGCCGCCGCCACTCCCGCTGGAAGGTGGTTCAACCGTTGGCAATGCCGCTGTCACGGGTTGACAAACCAGATAAGCCAGCACACAGAGTGACACTGCACGGGTATTGATACGGGTAAACAGGCGGAACAGTGACTGACATCCCCGCTTTAACAGATCCATTTCCTTTTCCCTTTTTTCCATTACAGGTTAAAAAACCGATTAGCTGGCAAACATCCAGATAGCCATCACCAGCAACAACGCCRCACGAATGACAAAACGGTTCATCGCCGCTTCACGTACCTTTTCATTGGCCCASCCCTGCCAGAYGTCCACTATTCCCCATGCTGCCCAGAGAAACAGCACCGCTATCAGTAAACCGATACAGAGAAATTGCATCACATGAGGATCGAGATTGCCGGAAGCAGCCCTGAATGCATTGCGTTGTACCTCGTTCACCGTATTCGCTCCTGACGATATTGACCGGTCACATCCAGCACAGCCGCAGAAAYCCCTGGTTGGGCACGGGATGGTGTCAGATAGCGGTYAATGCCTTCRCGGATAATATTGAGGTCCCGGTTARCACGYAGATAATCAAAATAAAAACGGTCTGYCTGACCATCCTGAACTGCCAAAACCCGGGCACGTTCCAAACTGGCCTGCACCTGGTCAAGCTGYYTGAGTGTGGTGGCCAGTTCATCTTTTTCTCCGGCCAGTACAGACCAACTCATGAGTATCGTCAGGACAAAAAGACTATGGGAAAATAAGCGGAAATAAACCATAGCATTGCTCTAATCAGCGTAGATAAATAACTTTCCAAAATGGTGCTACACCTTATCTACTAAAAACCATATGTATAACAATGGGTTGAATAAAACCACGTGTAGCGAAATTATGAAACCTTATTTATACATACCAACAGAGTGACGAAAAAGAGTAACGATTACAGTGAATAATTGTTTATCTGATTTTGAAAATTTTGAATATCTGAATTTAGGGTTGATACAAAACTATAAATATCCCCCATCTGACTAATTAAAATAATAGAATTGATAACTGAKGMTTTCTAATACAACAAAGAAATTAAGTGGTATAATAGATCATTAGGCGTTCATTTATTCAAACTTTACAGATAATATTTTCTGTAGGCAGATTTGACTAATTAAGTACAATTCGACACAAAAAAATGTAATTAAATGGTGTGTTAGAGGTATTAATAAGTAATTAGTCGATATTAAATTGGAGGAATTATTTAGCACTCATCAAACCAATTGATTTCAGCTTCACACACAGTTCTAGCTACAAATAAACCCACAATATGAACTTGCGGCAAATGGTTTTTAATAACCATTTTCATTGTTTTATAGTGACTACCTATTCACCATAAAATTAACAAGTGTCGTCTTCTGCAAGATAGTAGTGATCTCTACRACTCAATTCATCAATTTTTGTAAGACGGTAAGTCACAGATGTTCCCTAATATCCTCATAGTCTTTAACCCTTATAGCCCCTAACGCTTCATATTTTGCCGGCCAGCTAATTGAAGTGTTCTTGAAACAAGATTCTAGTATAAATAATTTCCTGCCTTGATTCAAAGCCGCTCTAGCTTGCGTCATCGTTCCTGAGGTATCAAATGCCTCAACGATAATAGTCGCTTCAGATAATGCCGACATAGTCACAGTACGCTCAGGAAAAAACAGACGATTACTACGGTAATCTTGCTCAATATAACGTTTAAACGGCACTTGGCTAATTAGCAAATAACTTTCTCTAATTGCCTTTTGGAGCTCACTATTCTGTCTTGGGTAAATATGAGACAACGGAGTACCAATAACCGCTATTGTGTTACCTCCCAACTCCAACGCAGTCGTATGAGCAACCGTATCTACTCCCTCAGCCAAGCCAGAAATGATAGTAAATCCATCATTCACAAGACATTTAACTAGCTTTCTTGTTCTACGGCGACCTTCATCAGATATCTTTCGTGAACCGACAACAGCTACACACCGAGTATTCACTAAATCCCACCAACCTTGATAATAAAATAATTCTATTGGGTGACGAGCATCTCTCAATTTATCAGGATACTCACTAGCTCCGTGCACTCTAACACCTAAATGCTCCACAGAATATTTA
>NZ_NMQR01000041.1 GCF_003545805.1 Photorhabdus sp. CRCIA-P01
CAATAATATTATTACCAATATGTAATGAGATTATTTAAATCATAGTTATTCAATAAAATCATCAAGTTAAAAAAACAGACAAATATAATATAAAGAATAGAATATGCGATCAATATTTTAATACTAATATGAAAACATCACATGAACAATTATTTATCTGTGAAGAACAAATTAAATTACACACTATTAATATTTGATAATGAAAAATACACACTTACGGATATACTTAGTTTACAAAAAATATATTTAACACTTATTAACAAAAGTTAAAAATAAAATATTCACTTGCTTAAATAATAATTCACAGAGAATAAAAACATGCTTTATTCTGGGAATATTACCGAGATAAAAAAGTAATATTAAATATATGATTATCGATTTATCTCACTGTTAAAAATAGGATTCAACATTGTTCCCTATTTTCAACAATACCCTAACATTCAATACCTAATTTAATAAATCTATTAAGGATAAAAATCATGGAAAATATCTTAAATAATCCTGATTACGCAGTTAATAAAGCTCAAGAATGGATAGAACATATGGAAAAAGGAGGAACAAGGCTCCTTAAAGATTGGGAGCGCTCAGACAATATTATTATGGATTATCCTAATGTTGTAGATTCTTCTGATGTACAGAGTCCAGCTAATGGCGCAGCCACAGGAAATTATACACAGCTTGCAAGAGAATCTTCCTCATCATCTAAAAATCCACTAAGCATTACCGAAGGCTTGCAAACTGTTATTAATATGTGCCGTGCGGTCTCAGGCTATAATCCTTTAGATCCTCTAGGCCAAGGTAATAAAAAGAATTTCTTCTCATTTACAGCAGAATTATCTGGCGTTCCATTCCTTTCTTTGCTGTCAGCAAGCACACAATATGTTATTCAAAAAAGCCATAATGCAGATGTTTTGATCAACTCTTTCCTGGAAAACTTCTTAGGATTATCTAATCAGGAGAAAGAGCAGATGAAAATCCCGCTGAGGCAACTGGCTATCGCGGCATTATCTTATGCAGGTAGAACGCAAACTCAATCCAATTTCGTACAAAGTGTTCTTGCTACATCACCAAGAGGTGGTGTGTCATTCTTCTTGTATTGGTCTGAGTTTTCAATCGTCGCTTCCGCCAATGATAAAGGCATGATCGAATTCAAATCTAGTTACCTCCTGCCACAATCAGAATATAATCTGAGGTACGAATCATGGGTAAATGTAAGACCTTCATTCGAGCAAGCACAGAAGGTATCATTAGAAGATTGGATTAACAGTATGACCACCCGGAGAAAGCAAGGAAGTAACGTAAGAGCGCTCTGTATAGAATAATGTATACCTTATAGATTTCAAGATGCATCGCGACGGCAAGGGAGCGAATCCCCGGGAGCATAGATAACGATGTGACCGGGGTGAGTGAGTGCAGCCAACAAAGAGGCAACTTGAAAGATGACGGGTATAGTGAAATAACCTCAAAATGGTGTCGGCAAAAGCATCGTGGACACCATAAGTTTCATATGTGATGAGGGCGTTCAGAATTCCTCACGTTTTTGTACTGGCGGCTGGTCACGTTCTGTCAAGAAATCAGCCGTAACACTAGGACCATCAAACCAACTATCCCAAGATTCACCAGCCATATCAACCTGTCTTGTTGCTTTCTCCATGAAACTCTCCTTAATTGGGATTAATATCAGCCTTTTTCAGCCAATAATGTATGGCAAATATTGCCTAAAGTCTGCATAGCACGTTCAATTTCCTGATTCCAATCAAAAGAGGCATTCAGACGAAAGGCATGGTTAAACTGTTCGCTGGTACAAAACATATTGCCAGGTGCAATGCTGATCCCTTGTGCCAATGCCAGTTGATAAAGCCGCTGTGCGCTGAACAGAGGTTCAAATTCCAACCAGAGAAAATAGCCACCTTTAGGGCGATTCACTTTTACCGAAGCGGGCATATAGTCACCAATTGCTCGTAACATCAGGTGCTGACGTTGCTCCAATGTGCGACGAAGACGACGTAAGTGATTGTCATATCCCCCTTCCGCAAGATAATCAGCAATCGCCAATTGCGTCGGCATGCTGGCAGAAACAGTGCTCATCATTTGTAACTGTTGGATTTTCTTGGCATGTTTTCCCGCGGCAACCCAACCCACCCGGAATCCCGGCGCCAGACATTTAGAAAACGAGGAGCAGTGCATAAAATTGGTTTCACGGTCCAACCCTTTCGCCGGTACAGGCCGTTGTTGATCGAAATAGAGTTCACCATAAACATCATCTTCAATCAGCACCACTTGGTTACTGTTCAGGATATTCACCAGCCGTAATTTACTTTCAGCAGACATCGTTCCCCCAAGCGGGTTCTGAAAGTGAGTCATTAACCAACAGGCTTTTATCGGGTATTTCTGGATAACCTCCTCCAGCGCATCCAAATCAATACCGTTTTGTGGATCAGTTTTGATTGCTACCGCTTTCAGACGTAAACGTTCAATGGCCTGTAAGGCACCGTAAAAAGAGGGGGATTCAATCACGACCCAATCCCCCGGCTCAGTCACCGACTGTAAACTGAAACTTAGTGATTCCATCGCACCCGCAGTGATGACAATTTCATCAGGAGAGACATGAATACCATGCATTGCATAACGGCGCGATATGTTACGCCGTAACTTATCATTCCCCGGCGGTAAATTGGCTAAAGCACTATGTGGCGCTATTCGCCTGGCAACCGCCGCTAACGCTTTGGAAAGTTTAGGTTGAATCAATAAGGAAGGGTCTGGAAATGCTGAACCAAATGGAATAATCGCAGGATCTTTGCACGCCTGTAATACATCAAAAATAGAAGCGCTTATTTCCACACTTTCACTTAAATGTAATCGCTTTCCCCCTTTTGCCGCGGCAAAGGGTTGCAAACGTTTAGCGACGTAATAACCCGATTGAGGCCGGGAAATGATCCATCCCTGACTCTCTAATAATTGATATGATTGAACAACGGTCATCAAACTCAAACCCGATAACTTCACTGATTCCCTCAGTGAAGGTAATCTATCTCCCACCAGCCAGGTACCATCTTCAATATGTTGGAGAATTTGCTTGGCAAATTGCTCATAACGTTTCATCAATTCAGACCTCCTCGCAAACTGTTATAGTCAATATACAGAAAATTGTCACTATTATAGTGATTTTTTTCATGCTTTACTTATCCGCATACATTTCCTGCCTTTATTCAAACTAAAAATAAGAGGTCACTATGTTTGGTTTAAGTGCCCTGGAACTGGCCAGAATTCAGTTCGCGTTTACCGTCTCCTTTCACATTATCTTTCCGGCGATTACCATCGGGCTGGCAAGTTTTTTAGCGGTACTGGAAGGGTTATGGCTAAAAACGCGTAATACTGATTACAAAGTGCTATATCATTTCTGGTCGAAAATTTTTGCTGTTAACTTTGGTATGGGTGTGGTTTCCGGTCTGGTTATGGCTTACCAATTCGGCACCAACTGGAGTTTTTTCTCTGATTTTGCCGGTTCGATCACGGGTCCATTACTGACTTACGAAGTACTGACCGCGTTTTTTCTTGAAGCGGGCTTTCTCGGCGTTATGTTATTTGGCTGGGATCGTGTAGGTGAAAAATTACATTTCTTCGCTACCGTTATGGTTGCGCTAGGTACTCTGATATCCACTTTTTGGATATTGGCCTCCAATAGCTGGATGCAAACCCCGCAAGGTCACGAAATTGTCAATAATCAGGTCGTCCCCGTCGACTGGCTGGCAGTGATATTTAATCCCTCCTTTCCATATCGCCTGGCTCATATGTCTACCGCGGCCTTTCTCGCCTCAGCATTCTTTGTTGCAGCTTCAGCGGCATGGCATTTATTAAAAGGCAATGACTCGACAGCAATGAAAAAAATGCTATCCATGTCGATGTGGATGATCCTGATTATTGCGCCTTTGCAAGCACTGATTGGTGATGCTCACGGTCTTAACACCCTTGAGCATCAACCCGCTAAAGTCGCCGCAATGGAAGGCCACTGGGAAAATCTTCCCGGCGAAGCAACGCCGCTGATCCTGTTTGGTATCCCGGATATGGAACGGGAAGAGACGCGTTATGCCGTCGAAATTCCTTATCTCGCCAGTCTAATCTTAACTCACAGTATAGATAAGCAGGTTCCGGCGCTTAAGGAGTTTCCACCGGAAGACAGACCAAATGCGCTTATGGTTTTCTGGTCATTTAGAGTGATGGTCGGCCTCGGTGTGTTGATGATAGTTGCCGGCTTTTGGGGGCTTTGGCTGCGCTATAAGAGACGACTTTATCAGTCAAAAACCTTCCTGCGTTTCATATTCTTGATGGCACCTTCCGGCCTGATCGCCATTCTTGCCGGTTGGTTTACCACCGAAATAGGCCGTCAACCGTGGGTAGTTTATGGCCTGTTGCGCACCAAAGATGCAGTATCCGCACACGGTGAAATACATATGAGCATCAGTTTGTTGCTTTTTATCGCGGTTTACAGCTCGGTATTCGGTGTGGGTTACGCCTATATGATGAAACTTATCCGCAAAGGTCCCAAAAAGGAGCTAAAAAATGGGTATTGATCTGCCGTTAATCTGGTTCATTATCATTGTGTTCAGCATCATGATGTACATTGTCATGGATGGTTTTGATCTTGGGATTGGGCTGCTCTATCCCACGGTTAAAAGCGATAAGGACCGTGATTTAATGATGAACAGTGTTGCGCCGGTGTGGGATGGTAACGAAACCTGGTTGGTGCTTGGAGGCGCAGGTTTATTCGGCGCTTTTCCTTTGGCTTATGCCGTTATCCTTGATGCATTAACGATCCCCCTGACATTAATGTTATTTGGCCTGATCTTCCGTGGTGTCGCCTTTGAATTTCGTTTCAAATGCGCGCCTGAGCATCGTCATATCTGGGACAAAGCTTTTATCAGCGGCTCGGTGACGGCGACGTTTGTTCAAGGCGTGGTGGTGGGCGCCTTTATTCAGGGGTTCCCGGTGGAAAACCGCGCTTACGCCGGCAGCTATTTTGATTGGTTCTCACCCTTTCCCCTATTTTGTGGTTTTGGGCTGGTAATTGCTTACGCATTGTTAGGCTGTGGCTGGCTAATTATGAAAACCGAAGGGCACCTACAACAAGAGATGTACCGTGTCGCCCGTCCGCTCACTTTTCTGATGCTGACAGTTATCGCCATTATCAGTTTATGGACACCATTCATTCATCCGACAATAGCTGAACGTTGGTTTAGCTTACCTAACCTATTGTTCTTCTTGCCTGTGCCACTGTTGGTGGTCTGGTCTGGCTGGAAACTCCTGCATTCCATCAAACGTAAAGCCCATTACACACCGTTTCTGGTAGCACTATTGTTGGTTTTCCTTGGCTACAGTGGGTTAGGTATCAGTATCTGGCCTAACTTGATCCCACCGGCCATCAGCTACGAAGCGGCGGCGGCACCACAGCAAAGTTTAGGTTTCATGCTGGTCGGCGCCCTACTTATCATCCCAGTGATCCTGGTTTACACCTATTGGAGCTACTACGTTTTTCGGGGGAAAGTTAACCATGAACAAGGCTACCACTAATCAAGCTATCACTACTCAAAACATCCCACGCCCTTCTGTATGGAAACGGATAGGCTGGATGGCAATGATTTGGTTATGCAGTGTGATGGCTCTTTTTGCTGTTTCCACGCTATTTCGCCTTCTGATGACAGCAGCAGGTATGAAATTGAAGTAATTATTAACACTATTTAACAAATTGAGCTAAAGTTTTCATCAGTATTGCAGAACGGAATCTTAACCTGATGAAAACAAGTTCAAATAACACCATCTTCAAAAACCAAAAACTGTTTGTAATCAACTCTATTATAAATTTATTTTTACTTTTTATACTGTTATTGATTAATAAACCGTCTATTCAAGATTTGATCTTACCGTTATTGATAATGTTAAGCATTACAAATATCTACTTCCTGATAAAAGTGGTACATAACTCTGCTCCTGTCAAAGAATGGCAACATGCAAGATACAAAGCAGAAATTAACGCACTGAAACAAAAAAATAGCTATTTGGATTGCCTCTGTCAAAGCCATTTCAAACTACAAAATTGTAAGCTGCTACCTGAAAAGCTTCAGGAGATTTTTTCCCACCTCAATCGCCTGATCCCTTTCTGTGAAGCCAAAATCATCTTTTATCCATCACAACAAGAATATTTCTTCCGCAATCCCCACCAATGTCCCTATTTCGATATGCCGCTGATCATGAGATGGAATCTAGATGATAATATTGATAGCTATGGGACACTCTGGATAAAAACACACAGAAATAGTGATCTCACTCCTGATGAAAAAAGCCTGGTCCAGGATGTGGTGACTTTAATGACAAATAAACTATTACGGGAAAATCAGCTCCAATGCCAACACCAGAGTATGTTGGCCGCAGAGAGAGCCTCTATTTCCCGTGAACTCCACGATTCCATTGCCCAATCCCTCTCTTTCCTTAAGATTCAAGTTAATTGCTTATATATCGGCAGTGATAATTTACCCAAGCAAAGCTTAACCTCGCTGAATATGATTAAAGATGAGTTGAATATTGCCTATCGCCAGCTCAGAGAATTACTGGCAACTTTTAGGAATGAGCAACCTCAATGTAATCTACAAGAATCTTTACAGACCTTGATTAATGAATTTAACCACCGTCTAGGCTTCAACATTGAATTCAATTACCGCCTGACACATCATCAGCACATTCCTGACAGTTACAGCAAACATTTGATACAAATCATTAGGGAATGTTTGAACAACTGTTATAAACATGCCAATGCCAATTGGATCAGTATCCGTATTTATCCTATCGATGACAAAATCATTACGGTTGTCAGTGATAACGGTCAGGGTATCAATCTGGACTCCGCTAATAAAAACAAATTTGGGCTGGCTATTATGCAAGACAGAGTTTCTATCCTAGGTGGACAATTACAGATAAAAAACCGTAAACATGGTGGTACAGAGGTAGAAATTCAATTTTCAGTGGATTGAAAAAGGCGGATAAATCCCATTATCGACGGCAGCGCAATTTGTTGAATGATAATAATTAGCATTTGCGTGAATTACTGTTACACTAAATTTGGTTTTATCAGATAATAACCTTCGGTAAATTTTCCAGAGGAATTTTACGTGACTAATAGAACAATTGAAGAAAAAAATATTTACCGGCCTGCACCACCTAGACTGGTTCAGGTGAAAAACATTTTCGACGTGACACCTAATATGCGCAGTATGACTTTCACCAGCGAGTGTCTGGATAGTTATCCCACTGAATGTGAAGGCGGGCACCTAAAGATATTCTTACCGCTTCCGGGACAGACCAAACCGGTATTACCTACTTTATCCCCAGAAGGCCCGATATGGCCGCCGAGTGAACTGCGTCCAATGACTCGCATTTACTCCGTTCGGGCCATCCGCACCGAACAAAAAGAGATCGATATTGAGTTTGCATTACACCACAATGGCGGCCCTGCGGTAGAATTTGCTCATAGGGCTAAAATCGGTGACTGGATTGGTATCACTAACCCCGGCGGCCCAGATCCATTACTGCCAAAAGTCAGCAATTATTATATGGCCGGTGACCCAAGCTCCCTGCCTGCTATTGCCGCGCTCTTGGAAACAGTAAAACCAGATGCGACCGGGCAAGTCATTATTCGTATCGAAAGCGAGCAAGATATTCAGGAATTAAAAAAGCCGGCTGGAATAGCGGTTCACTGGATCACCGGTGATGTTGAAATAACTGAAAAAATCATATCTGAATTTAAATCCTGGTCATTACCAATAGAAGATGTCACTTTCTGGCTTGCTGGTGAAGATAAGCTAGTAAAAGAACTTCGTCGCTATATTCGCCGAGAAAAAGGCTATGAACGCCACCAGCTATATGCCATCCCTTACTGGAGGCATGGCTTTAATGAGGAAGGTTATCATGTCCTGCGTCATGAAGTGATGGATAACGACGATTAACAGCCTTGTATATCTTACTTGCTTGATCCCCTCACTTACTGAAATCAGAGGATGAGGGAATCAGCGATACTGATATTATCAGCAAGATCACTTAAAACGAGGTTTTTAAAATCGAAGCAATGAGATTGACGATAACTCAATCCCTATTGAGTTTGTAACACTTTCTTACAAATTTATTTTTTCGTAAATTAAAAAAATGAAAATTTTCCTTGCTAGTTCCATCATATGGGCAATCAGATATCAATCATTAACGTTATTCACCATTATTTCTATTTAGTAAAAACTAACGAATCATTATGACAGTATAATGACAACTTCCCTTCTCCACCGGATAGCAACAATATTATTATTGATGACAACAGAGAAAATAGTTAATTATCTATTTTGTTAAGTACCCTTACAGTTTCCAGCCAACCGAAAACCGGCATTTTTTGCTTCAGTTTCTGTTCTAAAATAGACAGTATTCTTCTCCTGAATCACCTTATAACCTGAACAATGAGAAAAATGATAGATTTTGCTATTGTTATTCCCTTTAATTAATCCTGTAGAAGATGCACCAGATAACACCCGTTGCCTCTGGATATCAGTTTGGCTATTTCTCTGCCCTTTTCCTTGCTCGCTTTTTGGAATGCCAGAGGCGGAGTTCTTATGCCACAATTGCCATTTCCGCTCACCCGTCACAAAAGGATTGTGATGCCCCATAATGCCGGCAATTCTATTATCTCTTTCCCGTTCCCATTTATTCGGTGGATATTGACGATCCCAAGCGATAAATAATTGCTGTTGTTGGCGGGACATGGAAAGATTGTAACGATCGTGCATATAGAAATTAATCCGAGCGACCTGCCCTTTTACTTCATTTCTAGGTTCAAACGTTCGAGATTTAAAATCGACTTTACTGGTACAACGACCATAATCATTCGGCATATTTTTCGGTAACATTCCATAACTGAAATTACTACGATCGCCATTAACCTCTCCAATTGATGGAGCCAAATTATGCATATCGGATTCCATTGTCCTGAAAACAGGATCGGCAGAGACACAATTCTTCCTCCCTCCATTTTGCCAACATTGCCGCTGATGACCAAAAACCCAGGCAGTAACAATATGTTCCCATTCAATTCGTTCAGCACGACTCTGTTGTGACCTGACTTGATAACCACACGAAGAAAGGATTACGCGTCCACCGCTCTTACCTGTCCATTGCCAATGACAACCACAATAAAATGTCCCGGCCTCTGACTTAAATTGATCATGATAAATGCGTTTACGCAATTCAACTTTAGCTTGTTCAAAGGTAGACGGAGCGGCAAAAGAAGATAAAGGAGCAATTAAACTGAAACACCCAATATGAATTGTCCAAAAAATAACTTTACGTTTCAATGCTAAACCCTACTTATATAAAAATATCATTCTGATTTTAACCTTTTATGTTGCCTCATAATCGACCTATAAGACAAACATTATTTCTTTGCATTTCTTCTTAGCATCTCGTTTAAACAGAAAAGCTATTCAATAAACAGGTTGAGATATCACAAAATGGTAGTTATCCCAATAAGATACAGGGCCGACATCCGGCCCCGTCTTATTACAATTTATGACCAAAAGCGCTGCTACTCTCCATTTCTTTCTGTAACTTCTTTCGATTCAAGTTCCAGAGTGAATCTTCTGGCATTTGGACCCGAATATCTAAACGGCAAGAATCGGGAATATCACAGGGTTCCCCATCTTGATAGAATATCTTGTTGCCATTGTCATCAATAGATTTGAGCCGCCAATTTTGAAATCTCTCCGGTAAATGTACGTGTTGGCGATGGAAAGTCTCAATAATAATAGAGCCGTCAGGTTGAACGTGATCATCAACAAAAATCAGTTCGAGATCATTGTTGTCGCGGGGAACGGAAATACCTCCATGCACCCCCCAACCACCATCAGCGTTATAGCTCAGGATATTTGATATACGATATATGCCGGTTCCCTGTTTTATCACTTCTGCACCTTCGGATTCGTCATTAGTCAAGAATGTGCCATCAGGGTAGATTTCTATTATCGGAGAGGCTTTCTTGAGGTATCCGTTGGTGTCTGGTTTAGCGTTCTTATCGTCCCAAAACTTACGGGTAGCTTGTCTGTTGCTATCGCTATTTATGCTATCTGTACGATATGTATTGCCTTCATGCTCGAAAACCAGCCTATGGCTCCATACATCATACACGCCTTCACTTGATAAGCCATTTACATTACTAATTCTTAACTGAACGCCATACCCACCAAGTGGCAATCCATATTTAGTGACGAATGGCGCGTTGGGTCCATATCCGGCACAACCATCGTATAAATTTTCCAATCCATTCAAACGAGCAAAACCCATTGAAAGCATTGCATTATTAGTTGATACTGCACCCACATCCCCCGCAGTCAGATTGATATCCCCAGTCAACGCCTTACCGTTTATTTTCCGGCTATCAGGTACTCTAGTATTAATATTTCCAAGTAATGAATTAACTATTTCCTTAATCAACTGTTGCGTCACTGCCAATGTATCACTATCACCCATCACATCGGTAAGTTGCACAATACCTTTTTGTGTTAATGAAGCATTGGGAATTCCTGTTATCGCTTTCTGTTCTAAAGCTTTATTTAACTGTGCAGTGAATTTAGTGACATTACCATCATCTAAAACATCCTCACCGGTTTGTGTCGCAATAAAATCAGCTATAACCGATGTTATTGTTGATGTTTGACGAAATATCTTATTTAATGTGTAATTATCAATATACTGCCTGTCTGGAAACCCACGCGACAAATTCAGATCTGTTTCATAGTCTTGCTGACTGGGCACATTAGCATTACTATCAATAGCAAAAGCTTTAAAATCATTTTTACTCATATACCTTCCCCAAATTAAATAATGTTCATTTACAGTCAATAAGTCGAATTATTAGAAATAATTCCCCATAATTTACATCAGTTATAGCCTAATTCTGAAAAACAATAAAAATATCCTTACTGACCGCCCTCCACTTTTAGCAAAAATAAATTTGAAGTCGATAACCAAATCAACTTTACGAATCAGAGTTCATTTTTACATGAACTTTTATACGAATTTTTTCCAATCAAAGCACTGATTAAAAACCAGCGCTTCGTTAATATTTAAGAATTATAAAACTTTAATGATATTATTCTTGCGGCTTTTCCGGCCAATTAATGTCTGGCACCGATGAAATATCAACCCGACGCAGTAATACCAAATATTTTTTCCAATCTAGCAATAAAGTTTTTTCAGCTTCCGATGCCATTTCAGTTTCAACCGCATATTGCAATACTGTTATGGCGTCATCAGCTTGCCGACGAAAAATAGCACGTTGTTGTTCTGCCTGTTCAATTTGACCGGCTTTTTGAGCTTCAAAGTCCGTTACCCATTTTTCACCATCCCATTGATCAAAATCGGTGGACGGTTGCTCGAATGTTAATGTTTCTGGTAATTCACCCAGTACAGCCACTTCTTCCTGTGCACCCGCTTGCGTGTTGTAAGCTATTTTTCCACGGTGGTCAGGAACAATTTCCCAATAACTTCCGTCCTCACTGCGGCGCACCGCCATATCATTAGAATCGGGCAAGTCTGGCGCGTCTAAATAAGAGTGCGCTGACAAACCTACGCCTTCCGCCACATATTCGAAATCAGAACCAGAGAATTCTCTCGAATAGGCATTAGCATGATAAACCTTTATCCAGCCAGCTTGAATTGCTAATCCGTCTTCACCTAATATAGCGGTTTCAGTATCTAAGATATTTTCTTGTGTCATTATTATTCTGCCTTTACGATGTAGTTAAATGCGATATTGCGGGGACGATTTTCATTCGCAGTAGGTACAATGCGAGAAACATCTATTTCTAGTAGACTAAATCGATCTTGGGCTATAGAGTCATATGTGGTGCCAGTATTAAATAAACTGTAGGGGTTAGTTCCAGAAGTATAAAAAGCACCACTAGCGTGACTAAACATACGGGATGAGTTAGTTACAGTTCGTCCACTTACACTACCAGTAATACTCCTAATCGCATCCCCTTGGTGAGTTAAAATTTCACGACCACTATCAACACCCCGCCCATCATCCCAGCCACGAATAAACTCACCTCTTAAATCAGGTAATCTACCGTTAGGATAAGCTTCTGCTAATTTCGGATACTGTGATCTACTAAAAGCAGAGCCATTACAAATGAAATAACCGGAAGGTGGATGGGGTAACGGCCAAGGAATAGGAGAGCCAACAGGGATGTTGGAAATACCTGAAATTTTTTGCTCTAAAGCTTTATCTAAAGCCCTATTGAATCGCACAGTAAGTTTAGCTATATCACCATCATCCAAAACATCCTCACCAGATTGTGTCGCAATAAAATTAGCCACAACAGATGATATTGTTGAGGATTGGCGTAATACCTTATTTAATACATGAGTAGAAACATTCTCAGGTGGAAATCCGGTCTGTAAACTCTGGCTTTCTTCATATTTTTTTTGACTCACTACATTAGCATTATCACTGATAGAAAAGGCTTTAAAATCATTTCTTTGGCTCATACACCCCTCTTAAATTCAATAATGTCATTCAGTAATCAATATATTAAATTATCGTACAGATAGCCTCTCTCAATTGGCGAAGATTATAGTCTAGTTCAGGAAAGGAATAATGGGATTTATTTTATAACTTATGAGGTTAATTATTTTTGTATAATTGGCAGTAATAAATCATCCAACACATTGTAATAAAACACACCCAGATCATCTGCATTGATCACTTCTTACCTTATCTTTACTATTTAAAATTTTCATGACAATATTTCCTGCCTTTATTAAAACAAATGAAAAAATAACAATGACAAAAAAGACCACACGACAGCGTGGCCTTAAGCAAGGTAACTCACCAGTAAAAATCATTGTTTTTCAGCGAACAATAACCTGTAAATTCCCCCGCCAACAATCCCACCAATCATTGGCATCACCCAGAAAAACCATAATTGCTCTAAAGCCCAGGTATTCTGGAATATCGCAACAGCCGTACTTCGTGCCGGATTGACTGAAGTGTTGGTAATAGGAATACTAATCAAATTAATTAAAACCAGCGCCAAACCGATTGCTAATGGTGCAAAACCCGCAGGTGCTCGTCTATCTGTCACACCAATAATGACAATTAAGAAAATAGCCGTTAAAACAATTTCAGCTACAATAGCTGATTGAAGTGAAAATCCACCCGGTGAATGCTCACCAAAACCATTTGATGCAAAGCCACTCGTGGTCGCATCAAAACCCGCCTGTCCACTGGCAATAACATACAGTACCGCCGCCGCAAGAATACCACCTATAACTTGAGAAATAATATAAGGAATAACTTCTACTGCCCTGAAACGACCACCAGCCCAAAGACCAATTGTTACAGCGGGATTAAAATGCCCGCCAGAAATATGCCCAACAGCATATATCATCGTCAATACTGTTAAACCAAATGCCAAAGATACACCAACAAAACCAATCCCTAATTCAGGAAATGCCGCAGAGAATACAACACTACCACATCCCCCAAAAACCAGAACAAAAGTTCCAAGTAATTCAGCCGCTAATTTTCTTAACATGTTTTGTCCTCATCCAGTTATTCAAAACGAGTTACCTTGCTGAAATTAACTATAGCCAATAAATTAAAATCATGCTTATTTTTACTATAACCGCATAACCAACTGATTTTTGTAGCATCTTTGTCTGATACTCACTTTAAACTGGGATTTAATGCATCATCTATCCTGTGCAGATCAACTTTTCAGTGAAAAATGGATAACTTAAAATCAATTATCACCAAAATAAGTTCAATATTCTGTTTAAAAATAGGAAAATCCGATGCAAAATACCTGCACCGGATTATCACATTAGTATTGAATAGCACAATATCTATTAAGCGATAAGTACTATATAAAAGCAGGCTGTTTCATTACTAAATAAATCATTCATCTGACTACTAAAACTGAAATATTTGCATATCCGACAATGCCTGAAGCATTTGAGCCTAATAAATGGGTGGAAATATTAGGCCGCCGGGAACCAATAACAATTAAATCTGCTTTAATCTCATCTGCTGTCGATAATACTTTATCCCTCGGTGATCCAAAGGCTACGGAGAAAGAGACTCGCTCTTTTGGCAAGTCTATTTTCTCAGCCACGTTTGCCAATTCCTCTTCTGATCTTGCAATAGATTTCTTGGCAAAAGAGTTGATCAGCTCATATTGGTAACTATAACTAATTGAAAATCTTGATATATCAGGAACGGCATGGAAAAGATGTATATTAGCATCAGATAACTTCGCCAAATACTCTGCATGTGCAATCGCTTTATCGGTCAACTCATCTTCTGAAATGTCCACTGGTACTAAAATCATTTTGTACATACGCACTCCTATATTTATATACCAAACCTAACTCTAACTACTTCAATGAGTATATATACCCTTCATCTTTCAAGCTGCTGCTTTGTTGGCTGCTTTCACTCACCCCAGTCACATCGTTATCTATGCTCCTAGGGATTCGTTCACTTGCCGCCTCTCTGCAACTCGAAATCTATTAGGTATAAAATATTCCATTATTTGTTGTGAGTTGTTTAACTAAATCAAATAAATTACGGTATAGCTCTATTTTTAATCACTCAGAACCGAGACAGTCAATTTTTCTATAACTATTGCATCCTCAATAATTCTACGAAACCCTATGCAATCTCAATGAAAATATTTAATAAAAATATAACAACACACCATTAGCTAAATGGTAAATCGAGCAAGCCATCCGAAGATGGCTAACCAATCTCTTCCATTACATTTCACCTTATCGAATAACCAAAACAGATGTTGTCGAATATTTGACAACACCTGATGCATTAGATCCTAGTAAATGTGTTGTAATATTGGGCCTTCTGGAGCCAATAACAATAAGATCAGCATTAATTTCTGTCGCTGCTGCTGTTATTTCATCTCTTGGCGACCCAAATGCAATGGAATAGGATAACCTGTCATCAGGAAAATCGATGGTATCAAGCAGCATTTTCAAATCATCTTCGGCTTTAATTGTCGCTTTATCCTTAATTTCCTCATATCCCAACGAATATGCGTTAACAATCGCGGATGAAATTGGCAGTACATGGAGAATATGGAGCTTCGCACCTGTTTCTTTTGCTAAAGACAGTGCATGCTTAACCGCTTTACTCGTTAGTTCATCTTCTGAAATATCTACCGGTACTAAAATAGTTTTGTACATACGCACGCTCCTATATTTACATACCAAACCAGACTACTACGTTTAGTATACTCTATATCCTGTTAATTACTATGAGTTATTCAACCATATAAATGCAATGATAAAAATCAAAGAAATCATTTATATTTCATATCGATATAAAGATATTACCAATACCATTCACATAGAATCAACATTTATAAAAGTAAAAACCAATCATTATCATAATAATAAATCCATTACTGTTTGTCATCAATGATGATTAAGTTACTTATTTGCAAAAGAAAAATTCAATTAATACCTTTATTCAATATATCATTCTGTATATAACGAATAAATAACAATTATAACTTAAGAATTTTTCACAAATCATCCTTCTTCCCGCTCTTTCTCTATAACCAAATAATTAATATCGTTTTTAATTTATTTACCTTACATCTTTAATTTCATATACTTATGATCATTTAATGCATATAATAATATACTTTTACAAATAAAAATATTATGAAAATAGATGCGGTTCATTTCACTACGTATACCTAATAGATTTCGAGTTGCAGAGAGGCGGCAAGTGAACGAATCCCTAGGAGCATAGATAACGATGTGACTGGGGTGAGTGAAAGCAGCCAACAAAGCAGCAGCTTGAAAGATGAAGGGTATAGCAAAAGTGGGATATGTACAGGGGCAATAACATTAACCCCTGAGACCTACCTCACTGCCGATATAACGCTTTTATTTGCTGAACGGTATTTTCAAATATCCTGGCTTGTTTTTCATCGCCCATTTCTGCAATAACACGTTCCAGATTCAGTACAACTCTCCCTGCGTTAGCTTGTCCCATAGTTTTAAGCATAGAAGCCAACAGAACTTTCAAACATGTCACCTCCGTAGCCAAGGTTCCAGTATCGGATGAAGGAATTAAATCGATTTTGTTCATAGTCGTTACCTGTTTATGTATTAATTACGTCATGAAAATAATAATTATACCACATAATTCATCCCCTATTTTTATACATTTTCCAAATAGATCTACGCCAAAAAACGTTAAATTATTGTTAAAACCATTTATTTTATAAATATTTATTTAGTTATTAATTTCATCATAATCAGAATATATAGAATGTTATTATTGTAAATAAATAATACTTGCTATCGTATAAAATAATTCTCTTTTGTCTTTGGAAGAGATAAGTATAATATTCACATTCCTGATGAACTTTTAGGATAATTTATCTATTCTATTGTTTTATATAATCTTTACTAAAAGTCAAAAAATAGACAATTGAAGTTAATTCTTCTGAAACACATTCAATACACAAGCAATATCAATGAAGCTCATGTATGAGCATAGAGCCAGTTGGAGACACTTTTTTGATAAATATTTTGTTAGTCGATGATCATGAGCTGATCAGAGTTGGTGTAAAACGTATTCTTGATGACATAAAAGGGATAACAGTAGTAGGAGAAGCTAATTGTGGTGAAGATGCGATAAAATGGTGCCGAGCTAATAAAGTAGATATCGTGTTAATGGATATGAACATGCCAGGCATTGGTGGCCTGGAAGCAACAAAAAGAATCCTACGTTATTGTCCCGATGTCCGTGTCATCATGTTGACTATCTATACTGAAAATCCTTTGCCAATGAAGGTGATGCAGGCTGGCGCCAGAGGATATCTCAGTAAAGCCTCTACCTCTCAGGACATGGTTAATGCAATTCGTGCAGTTAATGCCGGCCAACGCTATATCGCTCCCGATATTGCTCAACAGATGGCCCTTAGCCAAATTAGCCCACAGCAAGACAATCCATTAAGTTGTCTGTCTGATCGTGAATTACAGATTATGCTGATGATCACGAAAGGACAAAAGGTGAGCGATATCTCTGAACAACTTAATCTCAGCCCAAAAACCGTCAATAGCTATCGCTACCGAATGTTTAGTAAACTAAATATCAGCGGTGATGTAGAATTAACACATATGGCAATACGTTATGGGCTATTCGACACAGAGAGTCTATTAAATAGTGACGGAACAATTTGATTCAAAAACATTTTTAAAAACAGTAACCAGTCAGCCTGGTGTTTATCGTATGTATGACACCTCGGGCACGGTTATTTATGTCGGTAAAGCCAAGGATTTAAAAAAACGGCTTTCCAGCTACTTTCGTGCACAGGTCGCCAGTCGTAAAACCGAATCTCTGGTTAAAAATATTGTTCAAATAGATGTTACTGTCACGCATACCGAAACCGAAGCACTGTTACTGGAGCATAATTACATTAAGCTCTATCAGCCCCGATATAACGTTTTACTGCGAGATGATAAATCTTACCCTTATATTTTTCTCAGCGCAGATAAACACCCTCGGCTGGCAATGCATCGGGGAGCCAAACATGCCAAAGGTGAATATTTTGGCCCATTTCCAAACACTCATGCGGTACGAGAATCATTAACCTTACTACAAAAACTTTTTCCTATCCGACAATGTGAGGATAGCGTCTACCGCAATCGCTCCCGGCCATGCCTGCAATATCAAATTGGTCGCTGCCTTGGGCCTTGCGTTAAAGGGCTGGTAAGTGAAGAAGAATATCAGCAACAAGTTGATTATATTCGCCTGTTCCTTTCAGGCAGAGATCAGCAAGTTTTAACCAGATTAATTGACCGAATGGAACAAGCCAGCCAGCAACTAAAATTTGAAGATGCAGCAAGATACCGTGATCAAATCCAGGCCGTTCGTCAGGTCACTGAAAGACAATTTGTTTCAGGAACAGACGATGACCTAGATGCCATCAGTGTTGCCTTTGAAGCGGGCATGGCTTGTCTGCATGTACTGTTTATACGTCAGGGCAAAGTCCTGGGTAGCCGAAGTTACTACCCTAAAGTCCCTACTGGGACAAAGCTTGATGAAATTGTACAAACATTCCTTGGCCAATTTTATTTACAGGGCAGCCAAAATCGGACTTTGCCCTCAGCAATTTTGCTGGATTTTACTCTGCCAGAGAAAGACATTTTGTCTGATTCTTTATCTGAAATATCCGGGCGAAGAATTCATATTCAAACTCGCCCCCGTGGAGACAAGGCTCGTTATCTGAAACTTGCCCGCACAAATGCAACAACCGCCCTAACTACCCGCTTATCGCAACAATCAACTATTCACCAAAGATTAGATTCTCTCGCTCAATTAGTTAAGTTAGCAAAAATTCAGCGAATGGAATGTTTTGATATTAGTCACACTATGGGGGAACAAACTGTTGCATCCTGTGTCGTCTTTGATAGCAATGGTCCACTACGTTCTGAATACCGGCGCTATAATATCAATGGTATTACTCCCGGTGATGATTACGCTGCCATGAATCAAGTACTACGCCGTCGATATGGGAAGGCATTAGATGAGTCAAAAATTCCCGACATTATTTTCATCGATGGCGGTAAAGGGCAATTAGCTCAGGCAATAAATGTCTTTCAGTCTCTTGATGTTGAATGGGATAAAACGCGCCCTCAATTAATAGGTGTTGCCAAAGGCAGTGATCGCAAAGCCGGGCTTGAAACACTATTTTTCGCAACGGAGGATAAAGGTATCGCATTACCACCGGACTCTCCGGCCCTGCATATGATTCAACATATTCGTGACGAATCACATAATCATGCAATAACCGGGCACCGCCAGCGTAGATCTAAAGTTAGAAACACCAGTACGCTGGAATCTATTGAAGGAGTTGGACCAAAACGCCGCCAAATGTTACTGAAATACATGGGAGGTTTGCAGCCTTTACGTAACGCAAGTGTCGAAGAGATCGCAAAAGTACCGACTATTTCCTGTGCATTAGCAGAAAAAATTTATAATGCATTGAAACACTAAGTACATTGATGCACCATACTTATAAATTCCACTATAGCCAGATAGTTAAGAAGCACTATGCAATTAAATATACCGACATGGCTCACTCTATTTCGTATCGTCCTGATCCCATTTTTTGTCCTGGCATTCTATTTGCCATTCACATGGGCGCCGATGGTTTGTGCCATAATTTTTATTGTCGCTGCGGCGACAGACTGGTTTGACGGTTTTCTCGCCCGCCTTTGGAAACAGACAACTCGCTTTGGCGCATTTCTTGATCCTGTCGCAGACAAAATCATGGTTGCCGCCGCATTAGTCTTAGTTTCCGAACACTATCATACATGGTGGATAACTCTCCCCGCCGCAACCATGATAGCGCGTGAAATTATCATCTCTTCTCTCAGAGAATGGATGGCTGAATTAGGCAAACGCAGTAGTGTTGCCGTTTCCTGGATGGGTAAGGTAAAAACGACAGCGCAGATGGCGGCATTAGTTGCTTTATTATGGCGCCCTAATTTTGAATTCGAATTGGGCGGATTCATATTACTTTATGTTGCTACGGTGATGACATTTTGGTCGATGTTTCAATATGTAAACGCGGCCTGGTCTGATTTGCGTGAAGCTTGATCGAAATGACGTAAAAACCATCGAACAATCACAGCGTAACAATAATTGTGTTGACTCAATACGTGAAGTAAGTAGAATGCAACGCATCGAACGGCGCATAAGATTTACGAAAACAAATAAGTAAATCAGCCAGTTCAAAGTGGTGCGGGAATAGCTCAGTTGGTAGAGCACAACCTTGCCAAGGTTGGGGTCGCGAGTTCGAGTCTCGTTTCCCGCTCCAAATTACTAGTTAGGATAAATGATTGGTAATTTAGTAGCTGATAAGTAAGGCGCGTTGGCAGAGTGGCCATGCAGCGGATTGCAAATCCGTTAACCTCGGTTCGACTCCGGGACGCGCCTCCAAATTCAGCCCAGGTGGTGAAATCGGTAGACACAAGGGATTTAAAATCCCTCGGCTGTAAGGCTGTGCGGGTTCAAGTCCCGCCCTGGGCACCAAATGAAATTCATTGATAAAACAGTGAGTTAGGGAAAAGAAAAGGCCACCGCAAGGTGGCTTTTTTGCTTTCTGCGATGAGATGAAAATTGAAAAGTGGCGGCAGATTGGCGGCACTGGTTATATAACCAGTGCCACTTTTGCGCCAAAAATCAAGCCAACATAATGGGTAAAAAAATAAATTTTGCGGGTTTTTGCTACAGCATTGTGGCAGGGACATATAAACGCCATGATTAGCCCTGGTAATCGGGGCTTTATTTTACCTTGATGGTGCAATCGAATTACAGTAGGTTCTACAATATGAATTAATCTCATTTGTGCCAAAGAGGGTCTCATGGAAAACATATTTGCAACCGTAGCGGTGATTACATTCATTGCCTTTGTTGTTGGACTTATAAAGCCAAGTCTAGTTTTAATGCCGAATAGAAAAAAATCTTCATTTATCTACTTACTCGCGTTTTTTGCATCAATCACTATAGGTTCTCAACTCCACCCAACTCATAATTCAACTTCATTGCAGTCAACAGAAAAAACCAATCAGGAACCCCAAGAAGAAAGAAAAGAAAAACATAGTGACAAAAAATTCAAATATGCCTCTAAAACACTCAAAGAGTATAGAAACGAACCTCAATACGAAAGAAAAGAAATTGTTGAAAACTATGTGTCATACAAAGATATCCCTGAAACCGAAACAGATGATTTCTACAGTTGCTTAAGCCAGATATCGTATACGAAATCAGGTGATCTTAAACTGGGAGATGTACTTGGATGGTGTTATGCCGACTATACTCAAGATCCCAAATCACTTACAAATCGCATTAACTTTGATGAATTTATGTCTAAATTTAGCGGATGGGATGGCTCATATCGCCCACTCGAAAAAATTATTAAAGAAAATATGCATGATGAATCCACATATAAGCACGTAGAAACAACCTATCGCTTGATATTAGATAAAAATCCTCATGCAGTAATAGAAACGACTTTTAGAGGTAGTAATGCCTATGGTGGGATCGTAAAACAAACCATCTCAGCAAATGTAGATATTAAGACAGGCCAAATAATAAATATAATATCTAAGTGATAGCCGCCAAAACCCCGATTTTCGGGGTTTATTTTCTTGCTTACAGTAGAGCTAAAAACCAAAACCTATTTGCTCATCACCATAGTGACTTGCTGGGAATGCCATTTTTGGTAATTTAAATTCTGGTGGGAGTTCATGTTGGTTGGGTGTACAGAGATAGCGTTCAACGGTTGTAATGGTTGTAAATGTACAGCCGCATAGCAGATTTTGACATTGATGATAACTGCGGCGAGTTTCTTCACTCATCATTTCACTTGTGCGTGTTTTTGCTACAGCATTGCAGCGGGGACATATAAACGCCATGATATCAGCCCTCTATAAAGGGTTTGCCTGATATAAGCATATCATGACTTGTCACTATTTTTGCTATTTTCGTCAGCCACGCTCATTTCTGTATTCTTAATTTTTAATTCAAGTTCCAGTGAAGTTGTATAGCCACTGTCACCAATATTGTGTACCACTCTTGTTATTACCCATTCTGATGAATCAATCACCGTTTTAAAGCCGATGACCTGCGCATATAAATCTGGATAGAGATCTGGGCGGCCCCTCGCGAGGGTGATACTAAATTCTGCGGCGCCACGTTGTAAAGCTGCCCATTTCGCGGCGGCGGCACGGCGGGCTATACGTTCTGTTTTAAATGTCTGACGCATCACATACACATTTCCCTCTGCACCCTCCAAATAATCGCCCTCTTTTTTACTTGATGCTTGCGCGGTTTTTGGGGATTTGTCAGACTGACTCTTACGCTTCATCGTTGTTGCAGGTTTTTTACCAAAACTTAAATCTAGCCAGAATGCTTTAACGCCGGTATATGCGTCTCTGTCAGCAACGCTAAAATTATGCTTATCCCCAGATTCACGTTTGATTGTGATAACAGGCAGCGGTTTGCCACTGCGCGAAATACCCTGGCCTGGCACGATGAACAACAGCATGCCATTTTTAATGGTCACAATTGCGCCAAGCATTTCAGCCATCCGGCTCAAAAAACTAATATCGCTTTCATTGGTCTGATCAGCGTGGTCAATTTCAATATTCATCAATTGACGACTGACTCCGGGCTTTAATTTGTATCTGCCCGCAATAGCACTGACGACTTTTGCAACGGAAATATCGTGCCAGCTATATTCACGCTTTACATTAAATTCCTGGCGAAAATCGGCACTTCTGGCCGTAACTGTCAGCTGATCGGGGGGGCCAGAGTGGCTAATTTCATCGACTGTGAAAAAGCCTTTATGTATAAGTGCTTCCCCTTGCCAGCCAATCGCAACAGAAATCTCAACGCCGCGCGGCGGTAATGCGACTTTATCTTGTCCAACGGGGCCACGCTCTATTTTCTCGGTACATCGGCAGCAACCGCGCAATCCTATACTGGTGATCTCTATTTCGATGAATTCTTTTGGGTCAGCAATTTCATGAATCTGCGCAAAGTGGCAGCAGGGATGGCAACCCACATCGGATTAAGACGAACTTATTTTTCGGTACCGTCAAGCGAAGAACACGAAGGGTATCCATTCTGGACTGGGGACTTTTTTAATAAAGCCCGCCCCGGCAAGAAACAAGTTGTTATTGATACCAGTCATGCCGTATTACAGCATGGAGTGTTGTGCGGGGATAACATCTGGCGACAGATCGTGACTATTCATGACGCTATCGCGGCAGGTCTGAATCTTGTTGATTTAGAAGAAATCGAGAGTGAAAACAATCCGGCTGATTTTGACAACCTGTACCGGTGCATTTTTGTTAAATCGGGTGAACGAGCCTTTGACTATAACGAAGTGATTAAATGCGGTGTTGACGGTTACAACGACAATGTCTGGCCGGACTGGAAACCCTATGCGCTGCGGCCGCTAGGACGCAAACCCGCCTATATCGGCGCTGATCCAACTGGTACAGGCGGCAACGGTGACGGTTTAGGGCTGGTTGTGATGTCACCGCCTGCTGTCAGCGACGGCAAATGGCGGGTCATCGAAGCCCTGCAATGCCGCGACATGGCTTTTGAGAAGCAAGCCGAAGAAATTCGTAAACTCACCGAACGCTATAATGTACAGGGGATAACAATAGATGGCACAGGCGGAACGGGTGAAGCCGTGCATGAACTGGTTTGTAAATGGTTTCCGGCCGCAACCCTATTGAAATATTCCGCGCCGCTTAAGCGCCTGCTAGTGATGAAAGCACAAATGCTAATCCGTTCCGGCAGGTTTGAATATGACGCTGGCATGAAACAAGTCGCTACCTCGTTTATGTCCATTAAGAAAATAATTACACAGGACGGTGTTGTGACTTATGACGCCGACCGCACACGCGGCATTGATCACGGTGACATTGCGTGGGCTGTTATGAATGTCCTGTACGGAGAGCCGATATCCAGCGATGCGGGCAGGAATGAGTCTTTTGTAGCGGAGTTTTAATCATGCACACTTTTCTACCGGCTGAAAACCAGCCCGAAGTAATGAATATAATCAACGACAGTGACGCGGCACAGTGTGCGGCTTTTACCTTTGATACACCCACGCCAATTACATGTGGCTGGGATCTGCTAGATTGCATGGAGTGTGCCAAAAATGGCCGTTGGTATGAAACCCCCATCGATTTTTACGGGCTGGCGCATGCATTTTCGGCGGCGGTTTATCACCAGTCACCACTGTTTTTTAAACGCAATGTGATCATGAGCTGCTTTAAACCTCACCCGCTACTGTCACGGCAAGACATGGCCGCTTATGTACTTGATTATTTGGTATTTGGTAATGCCTACCTGGAAAAGCGAATGAACCGACTGGGCGGGCTGTTAAGGCTAAAGCACACGCCAGCCAAGTACACGCGACGGGGAGAAGAAATCGACAAATACTGGTTCGTACAAAGCTGGCTACAAGAATTTGAATTCAGCCCAGGCAGTATTTTTCATCTGATGAACCCCGACATTCATCAAGAAATTTACGGTTTACCTGAATACCTGGCCGGCCTTCTTTCAGCCAACCTTAACCGTTCTGCAACCACATTCAGAATGAACTATTACGAAAACGGCAGTCATGCCAGCGTTATTGTCTATCTGACTGATGCACTGGCCGATCCGAAAGGTGTAGACAATCTGAAAACCGCTCTGAAAAAATCCCGGCGAAATGGCGCATTCAAGAATTTATTTGTCTATGCAGCCAACGGGAAAAAAGACGGATTGCAAATTCTGCCATTCAGTCAAATCAGTGCCAAAGATGAATTTACTAACGTTAAAGAAGCCACCCGCGACGACATGCTAGCCCCATTATGGAAAGCTTGAAGTCAGCCAATGATTGGGCGGGTGAAGACGTCGTGCAATTCAATCGCTATGCTTTGCTTGATGCGTTGAACAGCAGCAAATAACCACAAAATCAATCCTCTCCACGGACACAACGCATTTAACGCGCTGTGTTCGTTTTCTTTCTTTTCCGTCCCCCGCCTTGAACGCTACGACATCCACATCCCTGTGTGGTTCTGGCGCGGCGTCAGTGGGCTATTTCGCGATTATCAAGATTACCAAAGTAAACTACCAATCCCCCTCAGCGCACGCTTGCTCCCCCTCCTCGCCCGCACGCAAAAAGGGGGCGTTTTTGTGCAATTGTGCGTAGTGGATGAAGGCTTGCCGGGTCTGGCGCGGAAGAGGATCACTGGGGTGGTGATTATTGTGCAGATTTGTGCAAGGAATTTCATACAAAAAAATAACCCGCCAATTGGCGGGCAAGCTCATTCTCAGGTGTTTTGAAAATCTTCCGCACGATCAACCAGTACAGCAAGAAATGAGGTTCTTGCTAGCTCATGAGCATTGGGGCTCATGATGCTAATGATTTGATATTTTGATGGGTCACACCAGTGCCGGGTATAAACCAGGTAGCTATCAGATTTTCGGGCGGCGGGCGGTAAATTACCAAGCCAGGGCATTTCACCCGGCAATTTGATATGAATTTTAAAAACATAAGATTGGCATAGAGACGCGTGCTCTTCCCAACGCCCTTCATCACCAAAAATGGCGGGAAGCAATCCGCCATTTTTCCAATCTTGTAAAATTTTTGCATATTGCCTTGCAACTGCGGGGATTTCGATATCTTTGTGAATAGAAACGTGGATCACGGTATCCCCTTCAGTGGAAAACTGGGGCTTCTAAGCCTAAAGCAACATGTTCGGTACGAATCAGTTCCCGGACTGCATCTTGATCTAAATCAGCACTTGCATTTAATACGTTATTAGGGATATGCGTACTCTTGGTAAATGCAGTAATTTCTTCTAACGTATAACGTAAGTCAGCAGATGCACGCCCGAAGCGCGTGATCATGCCGCGTAATTCCGTGTCTGTATTAGGAACGGAAGTTAACGCGACTTTTGCCGCTTGAATGAAGCTTGCACAGACAACAATATGTTTAGCCAGGTAATGCATGTTGTCCTTCGCAAAACTGGACATACTTTTATCGTCAATGGGGATACGCTTTGATTCCCACTCAGATCGCAGATTTTTTAAATGGAATCGCATCCGACTAGCGATATTCGCGATAAAAGCAGTCGCCTCTTCAATGGGAAGAAAAACGACTGAATCACTCACCTGTTGTAATGTCATGGTGTTTTTGGTGCTGGTTATTGCATCATGGCACCCTATGCTATCCGCCGGCACCGGGGCTATAGCAATCGCCATTGCTGCCGCCATAGAGGTAATTTTAGTGTTACTCATACATAATATCCTGAATGCCAAAACCGATCCCATTGAATCATGTATGACTCATTTTGTCGATATTTTGGTTTCTTTCCTGTCACAATACGCAATGATTTATTTGAAAGATTCACTCACCCGATATTTACCACAAAAATGATATATTTATCAGTAAAATGAACAAAGTGGTAAATATAAACTCACGTAAAATGAAAAATATTACCACCTCATTTTCAAGGTAAAAAATAACCCGCGAAGAGTGCTGAGGAATCCCCAGAAAATAGACAGGCATAGCGTTTTATCTTCTTTTTGTTGAAATTTTGTCACCTTCATGATGTATGCTCTTCGCCCGGATCAAAACCAACCCATATCGGGTTATTCGAAAATGACAAATCGGGTCGTTTCCGTTTTTTCCGGTCGTAATACTCAATAATTTGCAGCGCGACGGCGGCAATCTGTACCGCTTCATCTCTTGCCGTTCTTGCGTGACCGCCACAAAACTGATCATAAAGAATCATTTCCAGAACACTGCTTATAGCTTGGGTTTTTGAATGGTCAGTCATTATCTTTTCCCGCGGTTAATTTTTGATAAACAACAGACACCAACTTAGCTTGCTCAATTGCATCATCTAATGCATTGTCATGAAGACTAAACCGCCCTTTTTCGACGTAAAGCGTGTCTATACGCGACGTTTCTTTCTTTAAGTCAATCCCATTAATTCACCCACAGCGCCAATTGATACGATGGCGGCATCATGGCTCGTTCCCAGTGCTTCATTACCTTGTTACCTTTGGTTAAGTTGGCTAAGTTGATTAATTCGCTGCAATAGTGCGTTGCGACGTGCTTGTTGCTGGCGTTCTGTCACTGTCAGACGTAACGAACCGTCAGAACATAATTGATAACATTGCTCATCTAACTGGATTTTTCCTCCAATAATTAATGATCGAGCCTCAGCTTTGCCGAAATTCAAGCCGATTGAATTGGCATAGTCGATGACTTTTTCTACTGATTCATTTTCATCTGACCGTAGACACCTTATGTAAACGATTAGGTGATCCCTTTGCTATTGATTTCGATAAAAATGCATTTGCTATTTATCGAGAAGAAAGGCTGAATGGCAAATGGAATGCTAAAGGCCGAGAATCACCAGCCCAATCTACAGTTAATAGAGAACAATCATATTTGCATGCCGTATTCTCAGAATTAAAGAGAATGGGGGAATGGGAAAGGGACAATCCACTAAGTGGCATCAGACAATTCAAGGAAGGAGACCAAGAACTGGCATTTCTGTACCAAGAAGAGATTAAACGCTTGTTGGATGCCTGCGATGATTCAAAAAATAAAGACCTAGGTCATGTTGTACGTATATGTCTTGCAACCGGGGCCCGATGGGGCGAGGCACAAAAATTAACTCAATCCCAAGTAATGAAATACAAAGTAACATTCACAAAAACAAAAAGTAGTAAAAATCGTACAGTACCAATATCAAAACGCTTATACGATAGATTACCGAAGCGCCGAGGAATTCTGTTTTCGAACTGTTACGACGCTTTTGAAGGAGCATTTGCCACAATCCCTATCAGTGGCTTAACGTCCTCACGTGCTTGAAATAAGGCAGTAAGTCGCCGTAGAACCTGCCATCCTCAAAGGTGATGTCAGAACCTATTGCGCCTATAGTGTCTTCTTTCTTGGGATCGGATGCGTTGACGGGGATATGTCGGATAAGTAGTTGTTTCTTGCTAAATGTACTTGCTGCTTTCTCCAGTTCGTATGTGTCACGCAACATGTGATATACCCGCTCTGGGTCAAGTCCGAGCTTCTCATAACCCGGTATTTCCTTTCCCCGATAGGTATTAACAGCCGCCTTTGACAGAATAGTACGTTCAACAATAAGATGCCCGTTACCGTCTTTACTACGCATTGATCTATCAAAGGCGAATTTGTCAGTCATTGGCTCACCTCTTAAGTTAGAAATTATAAGCTATTCATTAATAATGCTATCTAAATCTTTGAGATCTTCGTGATGAAGAAGAAAAACACCATGAACAGCAGCTAATTCTCTTGCAGATCTGGTGTAACCAGCATTTATAACAACAACCCCAACAGAAGCACCCCAATATGCCATTCCTGCCGCAACTTCTTGAACAGCCTTATTCCCAACAGGAGATGAGTATTTCTTACATTGTATAGCAACGCAAAGATCATTCTTTTCTGCAATTACATCTACACCCTGATCGCCGCTACTAGACGTCGCTCTTGCTTGCCATCCATTATTATTAAGAATATCCGCACAAAATCCTTCGTATTCAGACGGACTCATTTTATCATTCCATTCTAACACTGGTTTTTTTACCAAATAGTCATCAACTGCACTGTCTATTACAGAGCTATACTCATCATCACTAATAGTCGAAATTTGCTTGCATTGCAACTATGTAAATATGTTCTAATCATTTTTAAATTCAGAGGCATTTGTCGTGAAAAAGACTCTCTTGTTAGCATTATTTTCACTTCCATTATCAGCAGCAGCGGCAACTAAAATTTTTGTTTGCGGCAATGACCTCATACAGATCGTTGACAACAACGGACTAATTGAAGAGGTTAGGGTTAACGATAAACCTACAGATATATTCACTATGAGCCACAAGGTGACTGATGAAGGTGATATCGACTCTTTCTTTATATATGGATACAAAGGAAATCTAGAAGTAACGCGTTTATTTAATTCTGGTAAGACAAAACAAACAACAAAACAAAACTTTTTATTCTCTCCCAATGGATCACCAGAAAATCCCGGAAAACCATTAGGGAAATTCGTATTATGTAGATAACAAAAATCAAAACATCAGATACAGTGTCTGCTGGCGGCAACAGCCCAAAATATCAAGAAGATAGCGTTGCTGACCGCGACGCTGGGTTATTTTTATCTGTGGATAGCGGGGAGACTTATATCGCCGGGGCTAAAATGGCGCCTGGGTAGGCGGTCAAGCCGACTTAATGAGGAAAATAGCCCCCCGATTTTTCAAAACTGAATAAACATTCACCCTTATAACTATCTGTTAATAGCAATAAGGGCCAAATGGACTCATCATTATGCTGCCCTTACAATGTAGTTAAATGCGATATTACGAGGGCGATTCTCTGAGGCGACAGGAACAACTCTTGACGCCAGGAATCCAAAGCCGTATGGAGTATCCGTGTCAGAAATATTTACCGATTTGAAACTGCCATCTGTAGCTATTCCAAGAACTTGACTAGCATAAAAAGCCCCTCTTGTTGCCAAATGATAGTTTGGTGCTATCATGCCAGCGAACGAACCCTGAATATTTCGGATAGCATCCCCCTGATCAGTTAAAACTCCACGGCCACTATCAACACCTCGTCTATCATCCCAACCCCGAATAAATTCCCCTCTCAAATCAGGTAATTTACCATCAGGATAAGCTTCTGCTAATTTTGGAAATTTCAACTTATCAAAGACCGCCCCATTACACTGCAACCACTCAGCAGGCGGTATGGCAGTCGGCCAAGGAACAGGAACACCTACAGGAATGTTAGAGATATCTGAGATCTTCTGCTCTAATGCTTTATTTAATTGAGCGGTAAGTTTGGTTATATCACCATTATCCAAAACATCCTCGCCAGATTGTTCGGCAATAAAATTAGCTACGACGGCTGATATAGTTGATGATTGATGAAATACCTTATTTAACAAATGAGAAGGAATATCATTTTGAGGAAATTCTGTCTGCAAATCCGGACTTACTTCATATTTCTCTTGACTCACTACATTTGCATTATTACTAATAAAAAAATCTTTAAAATCATGCTTGGGACTCATATGTCCTCCTTGAATTAAATAATATTATTTTACAATTAATATATTAAATTATTGTAAAAATGATTTATCACAGTTCACATCAATCAAAGTCTAGTTCAAAAAAATAATAATAGGACTTTATTCTCAATTAGAATATTAACTATTTTTGTACAATTGGTTATAATAGGAAATTCAATATCAATAAGCTACTATTCTCTCCCCTCTTTTATTTCTTACTACAATTTTTCTATTTCAAGTTATAGACTGAATTTCTTTCCGTCTCCTAATTCCAACATCAACAAAACCATTGTATGAATGACCTGTTTATTCAGGTCATTTTTTCATTACCTCGGCTGTTCCGGCCATTCAATATCGGAAGACAGTGAAATATTTACTCTATTGAGCATTACCCTGTATTTTTTCCATCTCAGTAAAGCAGATTTTTCTACTTCGGTAGCGATATCTAAATCAACAGCATCTTGCAGTAATGCAATGGATTCATTCGCGTGTCGCAACAGAGTTACACGCCGCTGCTCCGCTTGTTCAATCTGATTTGCTTTTAGGGCTACATTATCAGTGACCCATTTTGTGCCATCCCATTTATCAAAATCGGTGGCAGGTTGCTTTAAGGTCAGAGTCTTAGGTAATTCACCCAGCTCAGTAATTTCCTGTTGAGTTCGTGTTAACGTATCGTAAGCTATTTTTCCCCGATAATCAGGGACAATTTCCCAACACTTACCTTCTACACTGCGACAAACAGCCTTATCGTGAGAATCGGAAAGCTCTGGCGCGTCGGGATAAGCTCCGGCTGACAGACTGACACCAAGCATGACATATTCAATATCAGAGTTTATGAATTCTCGGGTAATTTGATTCGAGTGATAAACTTTTATCCAGCCGGGTTGAATAGCTAAACCATCTTTACCCAATACGGCTGTTTCATGTTCTAAAGAGTATTTTTGTTCTGTCATTATGTTACATGCTGCTGCTCTTACTATGTAGTTAAATGCTATATTGCGGGGCCTTGATACCCCTATATATGCAGAATTCGCAATCCAGTCTGTCTGAGCTTTATAATATACAGATTTTACCGAAATATTGTTATTTCGGGGAAGATCCCATTGCAATTTTGTGAGCTCATTACGCGAGGGGGTAATTATAAAATTACTCGCCCGATCAACATTCTGTACCAAATAAGCCCCTTCCTGCCACGACAATATTGAACGAGATGGATCCACATTTCGACCACTGTCCCAGCCACGGATAAATTCGCCTCTTAGATCGGGTAATCTGCCATCAGGATAAACTTCTGCTAACTTTGGATACTGCAACTTATTGAAAAATGCACCGTTACAAACGAGATAGTTGATAGGTGGATAGGGTAACGGCCACGGAATGGGGGAACCCACAGGTACATTAATTTCCTCACGTAATGAATTTATTATTTCCTGAACAAGCTTTTGTGTCACAGCCAATGTATTGCTATTGCCAATCACATTGGTAAGCTGAACAATACCTTTCTGTGTTAATGAGGCATCAGGAACCTTTGTTGTCATTTTCTGTTCCAGCGCTCTATTTAATTGGGTGGTGAGTTCACCTATATTCCCATCGTCCAGAACATCATTGCCCGATTGTGTGGCGATAAAATTAGCGACTACAGAGGATATCGTGGAAGACTGACGTAATGCCTTATTTAGCATATCAGTGGTAATACCATCTTGTGGAAACCCAGTTTGCAAACTCTGACTTTCTTCATATTTTTCTTGGCTAATCACATTAGCATTATTACTAATAGAAAAAGCCTTAAAATCATTTTTTTTACTCATGCACTTACTCCTTAAGCAAAATAATATTTTTTATAATCAACATATTTAATTACTGTAAAAATAATCCGCCTGTAATTCATTCAAATTAAAGTCTAGTTCAGAAAGAAGAGTAATACAGCATTCCTATTTATTAGGAGATTGACTGTTTTTATATAATTAACCGCAATAAGTAATTAAATATTTTAGAATCGGAAATATATCCAAACCATTTATATTTAATATCTGAAAACTATTTTTCTCTTATTCCTTCTATCTCTTCTTGTAACTGCTTCTGTTTTAAGCTCCAAGATGAATCTTCCGGAATTTAGGCACAAACATCTAAACGACAGTATTCTGGAATGCCACAGAACTCTCTATCTTCATAAAACATACATTCATTGTTCTCATCAATACAACTTAAGTCGTCAGTTCTGAAAACAAGTCGGTAAATGAGAGTGCTAACTTTCTAAGCTGCCTGTACGGCAGTACACTTATTACATATTAACCTCAACCTATTGAGTGTTAAAGAAGTAGAACAGCCTCTTTTTCTATTTCTGGCTATCAAACGTATTTTTGTTCAGCCATTATGCCGCTCTTACTATGTAATTAAAGGCTATATTGCGGGGGCGATTCTCCGAGGCTATAGGAACAACCCTTGACGCGTCGAACCCAAAACCATATTCAGTGTATACAACATCCGGGGTAAAATGACCTACCGATTTGAGCTTGCCGTCTGTAGCCACCCCAGAAGTTGCACTAGCATAACAAGCCCCTTTTGTTGCCAGATGAAAACCATTTGTTATCGCCCCAGGAAACGACCCCTCAATATTTCTGATAGCATCCCCCTGATGAGTTAAAACCCCACGGCCACTATCAATACCTCGACCATCATCCCATCCGCGGATAAATTCACCCCTTAAATCAGGTAATCTACCGTCAGGATAAGCTTCCGCCAACTTCGGATACTGTAATCTATTAAAAGCTGAACCATTACAAGTGAAATAACCGAACGGTGGGTGAGGTAACGGCCACGGAATAGGAGAACCGACAGGAATTTCATTGGCTGTTTTAATCCGGTTATCTATCTCTTCGCGGGTATATTCACGTAATGAATTTATTACTTCCTGAACAAGCTTTTGTGTAACCGCTAATGTATCGCTATTGCCAATCACATTTGTAAGCTGGACAACACCTTTTTGTGTTAATGAGGCGCCAGGAATGTCTGTTGTAATTTTTTGTTCTAACGCTTTATTTAATTGAGCGGTAAGTTTGGCTATATTTCCATCATCCAGAACATCATTGCCAGATCGTGTCGCGATAAAATCAGCCACAGCAGATGATACCGTTGACGCTTGACGTAATACCTTATTTAACAAGTGAGTGGGAACATTATCTGGTGAAAATCCAGTCTTCAAACTTTGGTTTTCTTCATATTTTTCTTGATTTACCACATTCGCATTATCACTAATAGAAAAAGCCTTAAAATCATTCTTATAACTCATGTATTTTCTCCTGAAATTAAATAATGTTATTTTATAATCAATATATTGAATTATTATAAAAACAATCCCCCTTGCAATTTACGTCAATCAAGTCTAGTTCAGAAAAAGAATAATGCAGCGTTCTTATTACTTATAAGGTTAATTATTTTTATATAATTGGCAGCAATTGAAATTGTGTCTGTGTTTACTATTATACAAATAAATCATTAAGATTTAATAATAACTCCTTAAATCTTTTATATTTTCAGATTGATTTATTTTTTTATCTCAGAAATTTTAACCATCATAATTTCACAAAAAGTTAAAATAATCACAGTGACATTTCATCTTGCCTTACTAATAACACTTTCAATTAAGGGATTTTTATTAATTCCAGGAACGTTAAATCTATTGATCGATACAATATGCCGAGACTATTGACAACCATTAACCAATAATTACCATCGAAAAAAATAAGCATTACCAACTATCATTGAACATGCATGAAAAATATCCTTATTAAATAATTTTATTGTAAAATAATATCTATAAATATATTTGTGTTTATTTAAATCTTCTTTATTAAATAATAAAGAATTTAATTAACAGCGTGTTTTTCCTTGAAAAACAAATTGTTGCTCTATGCTATAGAATCAAGTCATTTTAAGTAGAATTATTACTTAAATCATTCAGATAATGTCTTAAGTAATCACCAAGGATTTACTATGCAAAATATAAAAAGTAAACTAAACAGTATCACTTTAATCTTAACTTGCACTAAGAATAAAAATAAATAACTTTCCAAAATAGTGCTACACCTTATCTACCAACAACCCTATGTATAACAATGAGTTGAATAAAACCATGTGTAGCGGAATTATGAAACCTTATTTATGGTCTTTTAAATACATAAACTATATTTAATAATCTTAGAATACGAATAATAATTCCTCCACTAAGATAAAACATACTTTAAAACAATGCAGAGTATTATATACCTAATAGATTTCGAGTTGCAGCGCGGCGGCAAGTGAACGAATCCCCAGGAGCATAGATAACTATGTGACTGGGGTGAGTGAAAGTAACCAACAAAGCAGCAGCTTGAAAGATGAAGGGTATAAACTTATCATCAGCTATATAGGGATTAATCATGAACAAAATTAATGGAACATATATTTCACCACAAATAATAAACACGATGGAAGCAAGCAATGAACCGTGGGGAATCAAAGATAAAAATTCACGCTTTATTTATGGTAATCTGGCCCTAAAATCTATTCAAAACATTCCAACTCCATTTGATTATGAAGGGCTTTTTGATGACGAACTTCCCTGGAATGGTGCAGAATTTGCGAAAGAATTTATCGATCATGATAAAATTGTAATGACAAAAGGAGAAAGAGTCTGTTCACTCGAAACATATACGTATGGAAAAGAAAAAATCTTATCGTCTTACTTCCAAGAAAAATTACCACTATATAACGATGCAAAGGAATGTATAGGCATCTTTTTTCATGGATGGAAAGCCAAAGATTTTTCATTAATTAACCTATATCAATATTATAACGATCTACCCACATCTATTATATTCCAACCACCAACAGATACGTTTACCCAACGTGAGTGGGATATTATTTTCTTCTTTCTACAAAAATGCACCAGGAAACAGATTGGAAAAATATTAAATATTGCTTACCGTACAGTTGAATCCCATATGACCAATATATATCACAAGATAGGTGTTGACTCCAATCAACAACTGGAAGAATATTGTCTCATCAACAATTTTAAACGCTATGTACCCGAAAAATTTTTACTATCTTAGTAATTCCATTTACTATTTTCTAGTCATAAAAAGCATGATTAAATAGTTTATCTCTGTCGGTATGATGCAATCCTACCATCAATGGATGGTGATATTATCTCGAATTATATCGGCAGACTTTTTATATATTAAAAATATCAGTCACATAAACAGCTTAATACTTATTTAATTTTTTGGAGAAATAATCAAAGGGTGTCATGTCAACGATAAAATACACCCAAAATTAAATCTACAATGGCATATATACTCTATGGATTTCAAGATGCATCGCGACGGCAAGGGAGTGAATCCCCGGGAGCATAGAGAACTATGTGACCGGGGTGAGCGAGTGCAGCCAACAAGGAGGCAACTTGAAAGATAACGGGTATACACTGCGGGTATTTTCAGCTATGGCGGTAGCAGCAGCTTCGGCCTTATAATCTGTCCACCACAGGTAGTTTTGTCACCAACCAGCAGGTAATACCCTATTACCATCTATTCACATCCCCATTAGCTAATCGCATTAAGAGTAGGTTTAATCGAAATTTTTACCCTATTATTACCACTTAAGTATTAATAGATGATCAACAATGCAATCAATTTGCGTTAAAAAATACAGGAATATTCTGAAATTGATGAAAATCAGGTCAATTTTTTGCCTCCGACGTTATCTCGCTGGCACTGCCAAAACAGAAAATCATTGATAAAAACTTCGGAAAATGGGGTAAGAATGTGATTGTGACAAACACCTAAGTGGAACTTGAAATACAACTTTATATCTCGGACTATACCATTTTAAGTAAGTTTTTTATTTAATTATTCTTCAATAATTTAATTTCATAGAATTTACCTAACCTTAATTTTATTTAATAATAGCTATTGTCAGCAGCAGGCAAATTCAGACACAGCTTTTAGACTGAAAACTTCATATAGTTGATTATTCTGACATTTCCAAAATATAGTTTACCAAATTACGATGACCTGTATATGACGTTTAAAAAGCATTCTTTAATTGATCGAATATTATTCTGATTAAATGCCATTTTTTCGCCATTATTCCGCTCCAAAAATAACACCTTCTTTTTCATTCTATTACCTATCATCGTTATAGCAACCGCTCCCTCATTCTTCGGTTAATGACAGAAAGTTTTTGATCTACGTCACTTAATTACTCACGACTTAAAAAGGTTATTCATTAATTTTACTATCTAGTAAGTGATCTAAAATGTTTTTATACAAAATAGTATTTTTTGTTATATCCATTAATGTTAAAAGTTCCATTATATAACAATAAAAGGTTTAATTAATAAATATATGTATTTTGACGAGCAAGTTATTATATTCTATTATATTACCAAGGTATTTTGAGTATAATTAGTTAACAAATATGTCAGATAACAATTGAAATATTCGTCCAGGAGTCACCAATGCAACAGATGAAAAACAGACCTAATAATATCACCCCACAATTAATTCATATGTGGGAAAAAAGTGATGAACCTTGGGGAGCTAAAGATCTCCAATCAAGATTTATTTATGCCAATTCTGCTTTTTATCAACTACTCAATTTGCCTGAAAATTTCGATATTACCGGGCTTTTAACAGGTGAATTACCCTCACCTATTGCAGAATATGAAAAAGAATTCCACCTTCAGGATCAAAAAGTTCTTCAAACAATGCAACGCGTTAGTTCACTAGAAACGCATCCATTTGAAGAGCATAAGATTAAGCAAATCTATCTTTGTAATAAATACCCACTTTGTGATGAAGATGGCAATTGTATTGGGCTCACTTTTCATATGTGCAAAACCAAAAACTTTTCTACTGCTTACTATTATGAAAAAACCCTTCCGGCGACGTTGGAATTTACCGCCCCTAATGACAAATTAACACAAACTGAATGGGAAATTCTCTTTCTAACTCTGCGCTCATTAGATGAAGAAAAAATCGGTGAAGAGTTAATGATAAGTCCCGAAGATGTAGTTAATCATATTCAATCAATTTACCAAAAGTTCAATTTGCCATTACACGAAGAATTATACCCGTAATCATTGAAGATGCTTGATTTTATCCGAAATGGAGATCATTATCCTCGCTATGAAAATATTTATTACATCAGAACAAAAAATCAAACTTGAGCGTCTTCACGACACCACTCGCGATGGTCAAGTACGAGACAGAATAAAAGCTATCCTTCTGGCTTCTGAAGGGTGGAGTTCTGTGATGATAGCTCAGGCATTGCGACTCCATCAGACCACGGTTGACCGCCATATCAGTGATTACCTTAATCACGGTAAACTTAAATCGGGTAATGGGGGGTCTGACAGTTTACTTT